>JAFSNB010000009.1 GCA_017447625.1 Bacteroidaceae bacterium | reverse complement strand
GGGCGTTTTTGGATGTCGTGCGGGGCTGTCGTGGCTGCTGTCGGGTATGTGTGAGAGGGTGAAAGTGGGGAGTTGCTGTGAGACCATTGGGGCGGTTATGTCGAATTGTAACCATAAAGGCGGCTTTCGGGGTGGCGGTGGTCAGTGTGTGAGCGCGTGAGAGGTCGGGAGGCTATTGTGAGACCATCGGGGGGGTATGTCGAATTGTAACCATAAAGGCGGCTTTCGGGGTGGCGGTGGTCAACGCGTGAGCGCGTAGGAGGGCGGGAGGATATTGTGAGACCATCGGGGCGGTAATGACGATATGAGACCCTAAAGGCTGTTTTCGGGGTGGCGGTGGTCAGTGTGTGAGCGCGTGAGAGGTCGGGAGGCTATTGTGAGACCATTGAGGCGGTTATGACGATATGAGACCCTAAAGGCTGTTTTCGGGGTGGCGGTGGTCAGCGTGTGAGCGCGTGAGAGGTCGGGAGGCTATTGTGAGACCATAGAGGCGGTTATGACGATATGAGACCCTAAAGGCTGTTTTCGGGGTGGCGGTGGTCAGCGCGTGAGCGCGTGAGAGGTCGGGAGGCTATTGTGAGACCATCGGGGCGGTTATGACAATATGAGACCCTAAAGGCTGTTTTCGGGGTGGCGGTGGTCAGCGCGTGAGCGCGTGAGAGGTCGGGAGGTTATTGTGAGACCATCAAGGCAAGTCCAACGATATGAGACCAAGGGCGGCAAGTTTGAAGGTGGCGGCAACAATGAGACCAACAAGACAAGCCAACGCATTGAGACCAAGAAGGGGGTATTCTCAAAGAGACCGCCTACATATTCCGCAAAGGTCAAGGAGGGCGAGAGGGAGGGCAAGCGGCAGGGCGGTCGGGGGGTGCATAGCGCGAAGTCAGGGGAATTTTCATTCCCCCGACACCCCCAGAAAACTCATTTTTAGCAAGTTAAGGTACTTCAACTTAGGACAAATTGAAGGAATCGTGAAAAATTGATGGCTAAAAATGGCCGCAAAACCGCATGAATACAGGCTTTTCGGGCATGTTGAAAATGCCCGTTTCTGAGCCTTTTCATGGTTCCCGACTTTGCGGGGAAAGAGGTAGCCGATGGCCGTTTTTGTGCTAAAGCTGTCTTTTCGCTTGCGCGGAATAATAGGTAGCTTTGCAGCGATTATAACACAACACATCGCACCATGTCCGAACTCAACACAAACGCAACAGTCACCCTCACTGTCAATGGCCGACAGGCTCAGGAGATGTTGGATAACCTCAAACAGAAGGCCACGCAGCTGGAAGCGGCCATTGACAAAGCCCGTCGCAGCGGGGACAAGGCCACGCTGAAACGACTCCAAAAGGAACTCAACCAGACCAACGCACAAATCAAACAGATTCAGTCGGCAACGGCATCGGCAGAAGATGTCATGCGACGCCTGGACCGGGCAACACCCAAGCAGTTGAATCAGACCCTGACAGTGCTTCGCCGCCAGCTCAACGGAATAGAGCGGGACAGCGAAGCATGGAATATCCAGGTGCAAAAGATACAGCGGGTTAAGGCTGAGATTGACCGCGTAAACGCGGAACTCAGACAGTCGGAATCCCTGCTGCAACGGTTGAACCGGGGCTTCAACGAATGGGGAGCAACCATCGCCACGGCAGCAGCTGCAGTGACTGGCCTTGTCATGGCCGGACGCTCGGCCGTGAATGCCTACGCGGAACTGGAACAGGAGATGGCCAACGTCCAGAAGTTCACTTCCTTGCCAATGGAAAAGGTCAAGGAGCTGAACGAGGAGATGAAGAAGATGAACACCAGAACATCGCTCATCGAACTGAATAAGTACGCTGAGGATGCAGGTAAGCTGGGCATGAAGACAATTGAGGATATCATGGGATATGTCCGGGGTGCCGACCAGATCAATGTAGCCCTCGCTGACATCGGTGACGGGGCAACACTTGTCCTCTCCAAGTTGAGTAGCATCTTCGGTATCAAGGATGAACTTGGCACGGAACAAGCGCTGTTGGCCATCGGTTCAACGATAACGGAGCTGTCCCAGAACTGTACGGCTGGAAGTGAGTACCTGGCTAACTTCGCACGACGTATGGGTGGTGTGGGTAAGGCAGCAGGGATGACACTGCCGCAGCTTATCGCCATCGGTGCCGTCCTTGATGCAAACGGACAGGCAGCGGAGATGTCGGCTACGGCTGTGTCTAAGCTGATTATGGATGCCTACAAGGAGAGTGATAAGTTTGCCAAGGCATTGAACCTGAATGCGGAGCAGTTCAAGAAGGTCATGGCTGAGGATGCCAACGCTGGCTTTATCATGATTCTTGAACGTTTCAAGGAGATTGGCAACATGGACGCACTGGCTCCCGTGTTCAAGGACATGGGTGAAAACGGAGCACGTGCCTCACAGGTTATGGCTACGCTGGCCAATAACATTGATATGGTGAAGTGGGAACAGGAAGAGGCACAGAAGGCCTTCGACAGTGCGACCAAGGTCACACAGATGTACGACATTCAGAACAACACGGCACAGGCAGGTATCGAGAAAGCACGGAAGCGGGTCAATGAGCTGGCTGTGGAGCTGGGAGAAAAACTTCTTCCGGTGATGAAGCATATCTATACCTCCACATCCATGACCCTGCGCTTCCTCAGTACCACGGTGACGTTCATTTCGGAACATCGCAAAGCCATCATCTCTACAACAGCTGCTATTGCCACCTATGCCGTAGTGGTGAACCTGAGTACCATCAAACTGAAGGCTCTCAATGCCTGGACCACCATCACCACAACGGCTACCAAGGCGTATGAGGTTGTCGTCACGCATTTGAAGACTGCTCATCTTGCCTTGCAGGTGGGTATGGCCAAATTGACAGGCAACTATGCCAAACAGAACCTTCTTATGACGGATCTGAAAAAGAACACAGCGGCATTGACGAATATATATGCGCTGCTGGCGGCGGCTGTTGTGGCAGCAGGGGTGGCCATCGTCTCATCGTTCAATAAGCAGAGCAAGGCACAGAAACTGCTTGCTGATATTGAGTCGGAAGCCAGACGCAATACGTCCGAGGACATCAAGCGTATTGAACTGTTGAAGTCCACCATAGAGAATGAGACTTTGAGCATTGACAACAGACGCAAGGCCATCGAGGAGCTGCAAAGTATCATCCCGGACTACCACGCCAGCCTCAGTGACGAAGGGGAACTGATAGGGCATAACGCCGAGGTGCTTGGCATCTATGTGGAACAGCTGAAGAACACGGCCAAGATACAGGCGGCATTGGCAAAGCTGCCTGAGGCCGAGGAACGTCTGCGCAAGATACAGAAGGAGGCTCCGACAAACCTTCAGGATGCACTACTGTACGAACACCTTGAAGGGCTGAATCCCGATGAAGCAGCAGGTAAGGCTAACGCTTCACCTACGGCTTATCGGGTGTTCCGGTCTCAGCTCAAAGAGGCTGAAAAGGAAGTGAAGCAGTTGAACCGTATCATTGATGACCTCACGGCACAGAACCAAGCCCTTGCAGACCAGGCTAATGCAGTAAAGGCGAGCGGAGGAAATGGTGAAGGGGGTGACGGAGGAAATGGTGGCGGTGGTGATGACACGGATGACAAGAAGAACCGCGACAAGTTCAAAAAGGAAAAGGAATGGAAAGAGCGGGAAGAGGCACTGATCAGAATTGCCTACGCCAAGGGCGAAGCTGATTATGAACAGTACCAGAAACGCCTCGAAGAGATAGCCGTGGAGTTCAACCGCAAGAAGCTGGAACATACAGACCTCACGGATCAGGAAAGAATCAGCATAGAGGCTGACTACTATGAAGCGCTGAGAGCGCAGACGGAAGCGGGACTGAAACGTACCCGAAAGGAAGAGGATGATGCATACGAAGAAAGCCGGATAGCCCTTCAGCAACGGTACATTGATGGGGAAATGGATACCAAGACGTACCAGAGTTCCCTTCAGATGCTGGAACTGGAACATGCCCGCAAGGTCGTGAACATCTATCAGGAAGGAACGAAGGAACGTCTACAGGCTGAGAAGGATTATCATAGTAAGCTGTTGGCTGATGCCGAGCGCAGACGCAGGGAGTATGAGCAGAAAGAGAAGGAACACCAGCAGAAGTTAGAGAAAATCAAGAAGGATTATTTCGGTTTGAACCTCGCAGAGAGGCAGCAGGCATTGTCCCAGGATCTGGCGGCATTGCAGCAGGTGTATCAGGATGAGATACGCCTTGCCGGAAACAATGCCAAGGAGAAACTGCGCATCGAAGAGGCGTATCAGAAAGCCAAGGCTGCACTGATACGCAAGTATGGCGGGGAAGAACTGAATGGAATGCAGAAGAGTACACAGGCGGTGGTCGAATGGATGGACTCGGACGGAGGGCAGGCCATACTTGAAAGCTTCGATACGATTGTGTCAGGCATGAGCAGCATCTTCAGCGGACTGTCGGACATCATACAGTCTGAATTGGAGATACAGACTGCGGCCATCACACGTCGCTACGATGCTGAAATCTCCTTTGCCGAGGGGAATACGTACAAGGTGAAGAAACTGGAACGGGAGAAAGAAAACGAGATAGCCAAGATGAAGAACGAGGCAAACCGTAAGATGTTTGCCATGCAGGTGATTCAGGCCGTGGCACAGACGGCGATGGCGGCTATCAATGCCTACAGTTCTGCGGCACAAGTGCCTATGATTGGCTATATCCTGGCACCTATTGCAGCGGCTATGGCCGTGGCTGCAGGTGCTATACAGATAGCGGCCATCAAGAAACAGCAACAGGCATCGGAGGCACAGGGATATGCCGAAGGTGGCTATACGCCCATGGGACCGAAGGACATGGAAGTTGGCGTAGTCCATGCAGGGGAATGGGTGGCTTCACAGGCGCTGGTCAATTCGCCAGTGGCACGTCCGATGATTGATGCGCTGGACTATGCGCAGAGAACCAACACAATCGGTACACTGCGCAGTGAAGATGTCTCGCGCTCTATAACGGCTCCGGCTGTCATTGCCAGTCAGAGCACGGACGGACGCTTGCAGAAGACGATGGCGGCAACGGCAGCGGCCATCGCTTCTTATTCGTCGGCTATTGACAAGCTAAACCGCAGACTGAATGAGCCGTTTGTCACCGTCAACACGGTTGAAGGGGATAAGGGGACGAAACAGGCTCAGGAGGAATATGATAACCTGATGCGGAACAAGACACCGCGCGCACAGAGATAATTAATGATTCGCTCACACGCGCACGTAAGAGATTTAAGGTATGACTATACTGATAGATGACAAGGAAGCCATCCTGAAGAAAGGAAGCAGCTTCGATTATATTTCAGAAAACAGACTCTTCACGGGTTCGGACAGCTACACGCTGACAATGACATTCCCATTGGCTGACTGTCCGCAGAACCGCGCCATCTTTGGCAACATTGACCGAAAGGATGTGGCAAAGGACACAACGGTATATGACTGTGTCCTGATGCACGGCTCGCTGTACCGAAGCGGGGTTGTCACCATCACGGAGGTAACGGAGAAGGAGGTGAAGACGCAGTTTCTGGAAGGACGATCGGCGCAGAACTTCGAGCGTACTTTTGACAATACCTTCATCAATGAATTTGAGTGGGGCCAGTACCCGAGAGGATTGGCAAGGAACTTCGCGCCCGGCCAAGTGTGGGCGATAAGAGATAACTTCATCACCTATACAGCCTTGCCGTGGGTGAACAGCTATTCGGGCAACATACAGAATGAAGCAAGGTATGATGGCGACCATGGGAACTACACCTGGGTATATCGATACGGCAACGGACAGAACTCGATGCGCCTGTCTTTCCAGCCGTTCCTTATCTATGCCGTCAAGCAGATCCTGATGGCGATGGGATATACCTACGACTTTACGGATTGGGAACAGTCGTACCATCGGTTTATCCTCATCTGTAATACACTGCCCGGGGCATGGGAAGTGTATTCATTTGCCCGAGCGATGCCGCATTGGAGCATAACAGAACTGCTCAGTCAGATTGAACGGCTGCTGAATGCGGAATTTGACATCGACCACAAGAACAAGGTGGTGACGTTCAAATATACGGCCAGCATCATACATGAGCTGTATGATGAGGTCATCGATACGGTCATTGATGAGTATAAGGTGGATATTTCCTCGGAGAAAAATGAAAAGTTCCTGCCTGCAAGGAAAAGGCAGTTTGCAGACTGTGACCACAATGCCTGGAAGTATTATTCCAGCCCGTGGGTGCTGAGGACATTGTGGGACAGGGTGAGGACATACGCGACGATGAGCGATTTCCTCAGTACCTGCCATGACCTGCATACGCTGATCATGCAGTATAACGACAGTCAGGAACAGGAAGAGAACATGCAGC
Source organism: Bacteroidaceae bacterium (assembly GCA_017447625.1). Taxonomy (GTDB): domain Bacteria; phylum Bacteroidota; class Bacteroidia; order Bacteroidales; family Bacteroidaceae; genus Physcousia. The sequence goes on along the minus strand of JAFSNB010000009.1, from coordinate 27,781 downwards.
TCATCAACGCCATCCACTATGTACGCTCAGTGGATACGTACTTCGCTTTCCGCAATACGTCGATGGTGACGAGGGAAGGGGTGGTAGTTCAGAATGGGGATGTGCAGCCAAGTGGCTCATACTGGGTCTATTCTCGCAACTATGCTCCGGTTCCCATCAATATATTCGGTGACCGCAGCATGACGGGTGAAGAGGATGAGAAGGTCGATGAGCTGAAGATGGTTCCCGCATGGCTGGATGAGACGGACGCGGAACACGGCTTCATGCTGTTCCTACAGATGAACAACTACGACGAGACGGCAGAGGACAATCTTGGAGCAAACGATGCCTCCAAGCTGGTAAATCCGTTTCCGCTGGCAATGATTGCACAGGGGGAGAAACAGGGGGTGAAGGAATACTACGATAAGATATACCTTGCTTATTGGGATGGACAGGTGCCGCAGAACGAGGTGCCGATGCCCTGGGTGGATACAATAATGATAGATGCCAACTGGCATTATAGGCAATATCCGTCATCCCTGCGGTTCGATGGGCGGGATGCCATCAACTATCCGGCATACAACGTGGACTTGAAGAAGAAATATACATTCTCCTTCCTGTCTGACCACGTACCTAATCCACGAGCCATCTTCCATATTGACGGCTTCCGTTACATCTGTGAAAAAATAACCGCGACATTCACGGAAAATGGAATGTCGCGGAAGATGAAAGGGGTGTTCTACAAGCTCATTTGAATACCCCTTTGAGAGAGTTTGCGTGACGGACAATTGTTGATTTCAGGATCTTTGCATATATCTGAGTGGTCTGGATATTCTTGTGTCCAAGCATCCTTGCCACATTCTCAATAGGAACGTCATGTGCCAAAACAATAGTTGCAAATGAATGACGGGCAATGTGAGAAGTCAGATTCTTGTTTAGTTTCAAACGACTCTCAATGAGGTGTAGATAATCGTTCATTTTCTGATTGCTCAATCTCGGAAGATGATAATTGTACCGTTTCAAAACTTCCATCGCTGGCGGAAAGATGGGGGTAAAGAAATTGCTGCCAGTCTTGATTCTGCTGCCATCAATGTAATACATATCCCCCATCTGTTCTGTCATTGTCTCAAAGTCAAAATTCTGTGCATCACAATATGCAAGCCCAGTATATGCAGAGAAAATGAAAAGGTCGCGGGCTTTGGCTTCCTTTGATGGCAAGTCCAGGGATTGCATTTTCTTCAATTCTTTTTCAGTCAAAGGTTTGCGCTCACGATGATGTCCGTGGGGATAAGTAAAGAGATTGTACGGATTACGATCTATCCATCCTCTCTCATAAACTTCTGCTACATAATGGCGCACCCTTTTATGATAGCCAGCAATGGTGACATCACAACGTGTACCATCTTCTCGTAGCCAGGCATCATAAGCACGGATATTTTCAGCTGTCAAATCTTGGAATTTCCTAATTTTCCCAAACTCAACGAGAGAATCTAATGTGACAATCCTGACTTTCCGGGTGCTTTCCTCAATACGTTCAGACATAATGGAATCATGCATAAAATCAATGAAATTACCATTAAACGGGATAGCCGTTTCTTTCTTTGTCAGATGTTCCTTTGGTGTTATACCAAGATGTGCATTAAGGTTGGCTGTCGTCATTTCTTCACCGAGCATGTGCATAGCTTCCAGCACATTGACATACTTTTGTAAATGCTCTTGAACGTCCTCCCTCGCAGTATAGGTAGCACGTTCCTCTGGGGTGGTAGCACGAGTAGCACCAAGGGAAATGTACTTCCTACAATCTCTTGATACACAGAGCTGAATCTCTACGGTCACAAGGCCGTCTTTCGTTGGTTTCTTTTTGCGGTCAAAGACCAGTTTAACTGATTTCTCGAACATAGCGGTTCGTGGGTTTAAGGTTTGGGCCTTAAAGGTACTGGAACGAACTCGCCTGAAATTGGTAGCACCACGGAAATTGTGGGTAGCACCAAAAGTAGCACCAAAATGCAGATTTCAGTCCGTTGTAGTCCTTCTCAGTCCAAAAGGTTGAACTTGTGAAGTTTCTCACGAACCAGGAAGAAAGAGTCAGATAACAATGATTATTTGGAGTCTTTTTTGCCGCTTTGAAATTTGGCTAACTCTTTGATTTTCTGTTGAAAATCAAAGAGAGGACTTATGTATCCTCTCTTGAATCTTCTGCTTATTTGCTCTCTGTTTGCAGTGACTTTCGTCCTGTCAAAAACTCACGGGCAAAGAAGTCTTCAGCAGTTTGAAGTGATCCGTTTGGGATTTTACCCTTACGCTGTGTTTCAGCAATTTAGGCTATATCCATTTGCGGTAGCACCAAATAGTAGCACGAAAGTGCCTTGTATTGTGATCCGCTTGGGGCTCGAACCCAAGACCCCAACATTAAAAGTGTTGTGCTCTACCTGCTGAGCTAGCGGATCTCCGTGTTTATGTGATTCGGCTCAGGCTAAAACAACTGTTTTGTCCGAAATCGGGCGCAAAGGTACATAGTTTCTGCGAGCGGAGCAAACTTTTTACCATTTTTTTACGTCTCTTCGTCGTTATCTTCCAAAACGAAGCGCCGATAATAGGAAATTACAAGGGTTGTGAGGGGCAGTGCGATGATAAGTCCGATGAATCCCAACAGGTAACCCCAGACGGACAGCGAGAGTAGGATGACAGCCGGATTCAGGCCCATGGCGTCGCCCATAATCTTCGGAACGAGAAAGAGATCCTGGATGCTCTGAACAACAGCAAAGACTATGAGTGCGGGAATAAGAATCCACCAGAAGTTCTCGCCCGTATCGGCCGCTTTCAGCAGCGAAAGCAGGATTGTCGGGATAAAACCGACCGTCTGCAGGTAGGGTACGAGGTTGAGGAAACCGATGAACATTCCCAGACCGATAGCCATAGGGAATCCGATGATGAGGAAACCGATGCTGAAAAGCACTCCGACGCAGAAAGCCACCGTGGCCTGACCGCGGAAGTAGGAGTTCATGCCGCTCTCCACGTCGGCAACGAGCTGGGCTGCAAACGGGCGGCGTTTCTTCGGGATAAACTCTATCCAGCCCTGTGTGATGCTCTCATAGTCCTGCAGGATGAAGAACATATACAGAAGTACGATGATTGATCCGACGAGACCGATGACGAAGTTTATTGTGCCGGCAAGGAAATCCCAGCAATAGCCGAATACCGACTGCAACGCATTCAGCACATTATCCTGATGAATAAGACTGATCAATTCGGTGTGGTATTGTTCGCGGAACTCCGCAAGGAAGCGCTCTACGTACGGAGCCACGTTGGTGTCGCTGAGGTAGCGTTGGCTGAACTGAGACACTAGGCCGCTCAGTTTGGAGAACTCCTCAATGGTTGGGAGTACCACCAAAAGGACGAGGGCGCTCAGAGCCGCCAAAACAATGATGAACGCCACGACGATGGCCAATATTCGCCAGCGCAAGTGGCATTTATACTGAAGGAATTTCACTAGAGGATACATGAGATATGCCAGCAGCCAAGCGATGAAGAAAGGCAGCAGCACACCGCTCAACATATCCAGCACGTATATTCCGCAGACGAAAAGCAGCAGATAGCAAATCGAGCGGATGAAGCTGTCGAAGGTTATTGGTTGATTGAACATGGTTTATGTTTGTATAATATAAGTTGTGTTGACCTTTGTGTTGAATTCCAGCTGGCCTGCGGCATTTACCTTTGAGGGAACGGTCGTGCCGTCGGAGGTCTTAACTTCAGGATTACCGCCTTTCGGCAACTGGATAACTGCCTGCCCACCGAGCAGACTGCGCACGGAGGCGCGGATGAGAGCGCCCTGTTTCCACTCTACGCCGACCTCGAAACCGCCGCGGGCACGCAAGCCCTTCACCTCACCCGAAGGCCACGCATCCGGCAGAGCGGGCAAGAGGCGAATGAAACCCTCATGACTCTGGAGCAGCATCTCTGCCACACCGGCTGTGAAGCCGAAGTTACCGTCAATCTGGAAAGGCGGGTGCGCATCGAAGAGGTTCGGATAGACACGACCGGCAGGAAAGCGGCGGCCATCGCGGTCTGACGGCAGGAGATTCAGCAGAGTCTGAACCAGTTTGTAGGCGTGATTGCCATCCAGCAGGCGTGCCCAGAGATTCAGTTTCCAGCCGATGCTCCACCCCGTTGCCTCATCACCTCGGGCTGTGAGCGATACGCGGCAGGCTTTCCACGCGTCGGGGCTGGAAGAGGCGGATATCTGATGGCTGGGATAAAGGCCGTAGAGATGTGAGACATGACGATGGTGGTCATCCTCGCGATCTGCGTCTTCGAGCCACTCCTGCAGCTGTCCGAATCGGCCAATCTTCATCGGGGGCAGCTGGCTTAAAGTCTGATTGAGAGAATCTGCGAAGGCCTTGTCTATGCCAAGGGTGTTGGCCGCCATAATGGTCTGACTGAGGACGTCGTGAACAATCTGAGTGTCCATAGCGGGCCCGGCACAAACGGCGGGAACGCCCCACTCGCCCTTGGGTCCGTGTTCCGGAGAAACCGACGGACAGGTAACGAGGTAATTGCCCCCTGGTATCGGAACGAGGAAGTCCTGCAGGAACTCGGCGGCTCCGCGCATCATGGGATAGGCATCGGCGAGGAACTTACGGTCGCCGGTAAAGAGCCAATGTTCCCAGAGATGGGTTGTAAGCCAGGCGCCACCCATTGGCCAGGCTCCCCAGAAGGGGCCATCGACCAAACCCGTGCAACGCCAGATGTCGGTGTTGTGATGCGCCACCCAGCCCTTGGCTCCGTACATCACGCGGGCCGTCTCGCGTCCCGTCTGGCTCAGGTCCTTAATCAAACTGAAGAGCGGCCTAGTCATCTCGCTCAGGTTACACACCTCTGCGGGCCAGTAGTTCATCTCCGTATTAATATTAATAGTATATTTACCATCCCACGGAGCAAGCAGTTCGTTGTTCCACAGACCTTGCAGGCCAGCAGCCTGTCCGCCCGGCTGCGAAGTGGAAATAAGGAGATAGCGGCCATAGTTGAACATCAGGACCGGCAGCGCGGGGTCGGGCTCGCCAGCTGCAAAACGAACCACACGGCGGTCGGTCTGCATCGTGTCAGCCTCTGCCGTAGAACCGTCCAAATGCAGATGAACGCGGCTATAATAGCGGCGATAGGCATTCTGGTGGTCTGTGAGCAACAGCGGCCACTGCCTTCCGATAACGGGTCGGAGCATAGCTTCAACGCGGTCGGACTCGTTGGCGGACACATCGTTGTAATTCACGAAATTCGTGGCGGCTCCGACATAGATAACTACTTCGGTGGCGTTCTTTACGGTGAGGGTGCTGTCGGTGAGTTCCTGAGTGCCGCCCATAGCGTCCACACGGGCTTCGGTGTGCATCCTAACCACGCCCTTCACGCCCTCGTGGTCACGTCCTGCGCCTTTCATCACAAGACCTTTCAGACTGTGACTGCGCTGGATGTCCAAGGGTGACTTGAACTTTAGGCGGAAATTGAGCTGTTTGGCTGTGGAAGCCGTGATGTGAATGGCTACCACGCGGTCGGTGAGCGAGGAGATAACCTCGCGGGTAAATGTGACGCCGCGATTGTCTGTCCATCGGGTGGTGGCTACGGCATTTGAGATGTCGAGCGTGCGGGAGTAGTTCTCTATCTCTTTGGGATTAGAACTGGTGAGGTTCTCTATGATCAGGCTTCCAAGAGTCTGATATGGCATTCCGTTGCGGCCGGACATAAACGTGCGGTCCATCAGATCCTGAGCCTCTTTGTTCTGGCCTTTAAAAATAAGTTCGCGCACCTGAGGAAGAGCCTCCAGTGCGCGTTCGGAATCGTTGCGGTGAGGGCCGCCGCCCCAGAATGAGCCTTCGTTCAGCTGAATCTCCTCGCGGTCGATGCCTCCATAGACCATCGCCCCGATATGTCCGTTGCCCACAGGCAATGCCTCAACCCAGATGCGTGCCGGCTCGTAGTAGCGCAGCATCTCTGTCCGCTGGTCAGCCTTGTCGGCTGCGGCGACAGTCTGAACCATCAGGAGCAGGAGCACCGTGGCCAGATGTTTAAGTTTCAGGACGAAGCGTGTGCCTTTGGTGAACTCCGGATCTATATCCAGTTCGCCGTCGATGTGTTTCGCCATCTTGTAGCAGATGGGCAGGCCGAGGCCGTCACCCTTGGTCAGGTCGCGGATTTCCACAAACGGCATAAACACCGATTCGCGCTTCTCCTCCGGTATAACCTCTCCGGTGTCCGACACCTGGAACTGTCCCGTCTGCGCACTGCGTTTCTTGAAGTCAAGCCAGATCTTGCCTCCGGCGGGAGTGAACTCGGCTGCGTTTTCAAGCAGGTGTTTGAGTATGCGGGAGACGTATTCTCGGTTGATCTTAGCACTCATCTTCGGAGCGTTGACGGAAAGGGTCACGCCGCCCTTGACCTTGTCGCGAATCTCGTCCATCAGGCTTTCGCAGAACGGCTGCAACTGGGTGTCCTCAAGCTCTAATTCACTGGAATCCAATTTATCCAACTGCGACAACGTCTGGATGTGATTTGTGAAATCCATCAGCGCACGCACCTCGGGCGTTGCACTGTTCAGTTTCATAAGCGTTGGAGCTATCTGTGCGGATATGTTTCCGATGAATTTTGCCTTGAGTGCGATGTCCTCTTTCGCCATGCGAATCTCCTTCTTCTGCTTGCGCGTAAGCACGATAAAACGGAGTAAAACGATAGCTCCGAGCACCAACGCAGCCGCCAGGATAGCGACCAGAACCATCAGGCCGCCTATCACAGCACGGCGTGAAGACAGTTGGCTGTCTCTCTCAGCCACGAGTGCCTCTCCGTCGGCTATCTGCTGCTTCAAAGCCCCGATTTCATCGGCCACTTTCAGCGCATCGACAGAGTCCTTCCAAGCGATATAGTTGCTGTAGGCCTGAGCGACCATAAACCCGTTGCCGGATCTGCGGGCGTTGGCAATAAGAGTCTTATAGACGTCATCAACCTTGTCGTAGTTCTTGCTGGTAGTCAGTCGGGCCGTCATCTCCTTCAGTACAGCATTACCCTTGGACGTTTGTCCGAAAGAGTAATAATAAACTGCCTGATTATACAGGAGGTCGCTTTTAAGCTCTTCATCGTGCGAGGCAGCCACCTGAGCCTCCATGATATCGAGCTGCTCCTTGACCTTAGCACCGCGGTTCATCTGCTTGTACATCAGCATACGCTCCTTGGTCGTGAGGTAACGCAGGCCTGCACGCTGACTCTCGCTCAGCTTTGACGAGTTTATGGCTTGGTCTGCGAGCCGCAAGAGATCGAACGCCTCCTGGTAGTTTGTACCGCCATAATAGATGGCAGCCGCTCTTGTGGCGCACTCAACACCTTCTTTTATCTGTCCCTTGGATATGTGGCTTTCGAAAGCGCGGATTTCTTTCTGCACCTCCTGGGCTGCGACAGGAGCGCAGCACATCAGCACCCCAGCAATTATTACAATTAGTCTTCGAAACACCATGACTATTTTACGATTTGACTATTTACGATTTTACGATTTAGCGGCCTCTGAATCCCGAATTATCGTTTAATCGTTTAATCGAATAACCGAAAGGCCGCGATATATTTTTTCTCTTAAAATTTATCTTTTCTTTTTTCTCTTTTTCTCTTTTTTTCGCCTTCGCTCAACAATTCGTCTCTCCCCAATATCCCCCGCCGGGGGATTATAGGGGGCCTACATTATTATTATCTTCTTTCCGTTGACTACATAAATACCGCGTTTCAACGAGCTTATTGACTTGGCCGTACCTACCTTGTGGCCGGCAATGTCATAAACGTCGCCATTCAACGGGCAATCTGCGCCTACAGGCATAACGGACGCGCCATTGAGTTTCCCGCGAAGCAAAATCCACACATCGCAATCGGACTGACGCTCACAAACGGCCAGTTCATCGCCATCCTGAAGAGCCAGATAAGCCGAGAAGGCATTCACGCTGCGCTGTATGGCGCCGCCGGTGACTTGGAAGTAATTCAGATCCTCGTCTTCATCATATTGCAACGCTGCGCTTCCGGGCTCGATTGCGGCTATGCGCTGAAAGGTGCCGCAAAGGGAATTCTCCCAAAGAGCACTGTCAGTGAGTTGGGTTCCGAGTGTAAATTCCACCACTTCATCGTCAGGGAAGACTATTACGGGCTGTCCGGGTTGGATGATATTACCATCTTTGGCCTCAACCTTTTTAAGACCTATAAATGTGACGGCCTCCTCTCCCGTTTCATCATAGTATATGCCGGCAGGAACATAGGCTTCAGCACCATTCAGCTGCGTCACGTTGGCGGCAAGGGTCAGACCGAAGGCTTGCTCCTCAACAGCAGAGCGGCGCATAACCGGATCGCCGTCGAAATCGACATCAACCTCGCGGATATGTATGCTTGCCTTCGTGCCGATTTCCGTATCAACCCAGCCCACGATGATATTCCCGTTCCAAGTGAACTGGATTGTACCGTTCTCGTACTCACCCGTCTTGAAGTCGTGGCTCTGCAGAATACTGAATCCCTGACCTAAAGTCTGGAGTTTATAGACTCCCGGCCAGCTGCTCATAGCGGCGTGGGCACTCTGTTTCATGTGAGCGATATACAAGCCCGTGGCCTTGTTCTGCAGGGCATAACCATCCTTCACAGGGACAAAGCGGAAGTAGCTGACTTCCGGCGCATCTGCTATCGTGCTCTCGTGCACAGGATACAGATGCAGGTTGTCGCTCTCGCGGAGAGCCTCGATATCCTCGAACGGGGTGGAGTCGTCGCCGTCCATTATAGCAGCCACGCGGCTGAAGAGGGCCAGCTCACCCTCGCCGTTGTGCTGCACATTATCCTTATCCCAAGATGGATTCTCATCATATTCCTCTTCCGACGGGAATACGAGTTGGTACCACTTGTCCGTACGGGGCTGGATTACAGTTGCGTTCAGACGCTCCAACTCGGTATTGATCTTATCGACCTCGTCCTTCAGGGTCTGCTGTGTGTAGAAGCCGGCATCGAGGACATCTATAGCATTACTTATTGCTGTTTCGAGATTATCTGTACTCAGAGAACCGTCGTAGAGGCCCACTGTACCCTCGCCGACCTTGTAGTTGGCAATAACGTTTTGGGCCGTTGAAATGAGAGATTTCAAATCCGTCGGGTCGGCAAATGCACTCTTGAACGCCTCAAATGCCGCATTGAGGTTTGAGAGCGCGGTGCGCATATCTTCCAGTTCCTCGTATGTAGGCATATCAACATATTTGTTGGCAGCCGAATAGGCAGCGAGGAAGTTGCTTACTATGGTCTGGTCCATAGTTGATGCCTGACAGGTGCTCGTGAGTCGGACACCTGAATACGCTCTCAGTTCGGAGAAGCAGAAGAAGCGAGATCCGTCGGCGTTGCGGTCGTTGCCGTAGTTGGCAAAACGGACATATTCGTATGAGCCGCCCAGATCGAACGGGCCCATGATATACGGGCTCTCGGCCTGAGTTGTTGGTGTGAAGAAGTCATAGCCATAGAACACCGTGGTCCAGTGGATGCCGTCGGCGCTCACCTCCACATCAATCTTGGTCGGATTGTTGTAGCCGCCCTTGCGTGCCGACACCTGGAAAGAGACATCAGATGCGGGCTGACTGAGTTTCATGCTGAGGTTATGCAGAGTGGTCTGGGTTGCGCCCTCGGCCGGTGTGCCGTCGGGGTTGTAGGCGGTCCAGTTTATTTCGCTGGCAGATGAAGTCCAGCAGGTGTGGAACCAAGTGCTGTAGTCGTCGTCGATCAGGGCGCCGAACCCTTGGCCGTCGCTGCCCCAGCTTAACCCATGTTCTGCGCTCATAGCGGAGTTACTCTCGAAGTCAGCAGCCGCAAGCGGGGTTACGTTGACTGCTTCTGCCGGCACTTCGTACTCGAAGGCGGCCTTGGATGCGCTTCGGACGGCTGTGATGCGCTCAGTCAGTTCATTATGCACTTCCTGCATCTCCAGCATACGCTGCATCTGTTCCAGGTAAGGACCATAGACATCCTCACTTACCGCAATCAGACGCCACGCACTCTGCGAGTCCTTGCCGCCCGGATAGCCGGTTATTGTTCCCTGAGTTCCTGTGCCGCCGCTGTGTCCCTTCGGGTGAACATAGTTACCTCCGCCGCCATCGCCCACCTGGATATTCATCTGTCCGTTGCCCAACAGATGAATCTGTGCGCCGAAATCAGCGTCATTAGTGAGTTTTGCAGCGCCGTTATTCACACAGGCGGTGAAATACTGGCCCTCAGCAAGGTTCTGGATGCTGTAAGTGCCGTCTTCCTTCTTCGTGAACTTCCATATATAAGCGGGGTTGGTGGCGTTCTCACCCAGTTCACCCCAATAAACCACATCCTTCTTGGCATATATGGCACGATAGTTTGACTCGTTCGACCAGGGACTGTAGGCACTTACGATAAGATAATAGCCATCGGCCGGCATCTGCGGTACTGCGTTCTGCAGCTTTATTATCATCGCCTCGAGATTTGCAATGCTGGTTTCCCAATCCACCGTCTGCCCCTTAAACTCCATGTCCATAAGGTCGTCGGTGTTATAGAACATCACTTCATAGTATTCCTGCATAAGCTCATCGCTATAACCTCCGATACCGCCCAAAAGCACATAATGCCCGTCGTCATCGGTATTTCCGTAAGCCATCGCATCCTCGTACAGTTTCAGATGCTGGTTTATGAGGTCTGCCTCGGCCGTTTCAGGCGGAATCAGGTCAAACCAGCCCGGCATATCAGCCCACGGGCCGTAAAACGGAGTCTTTATGCCGTTGTAATCCAGATCTCCGACATTGAGATAGAACTCGCCATTATTTGTGATGGTGAAGATAAACCACTTGCCGGTGTTGTATTCGTCGGCCTCATCTTCACTTGCGGCCACCGGACGGAAACCCCACACCACAGCAGAGGACTTTTCATCGGTAAAACGGAGGAAAGTTGCGTCGCCTGAGGTGGCAGCGACAGACAGGTACTTGCCACACTTTACGTTTTTGATATAAAAAGCATCGTAGCTCTTGTTGTCGGACGCTATCACCTGCGAGCCTGTGGCTTCAACGGTGAACAAACCCTCATCGGTCAGTTGCGTGCCGTCGTTCTCAAGCGTTATTGGCAGTTCCTTACCTTCTTCGTATGGCGTGCGCAATGCGATCCAACGGTATCCGTTAGTCCAGTTTACATCCTGCGTTCTGCGTTCCGAACGTATAAAGAACTGCGCCCCGTCCTGCACACTCGCCAACCGATTCTCATCGGGATCAGAGTCTGGCACAAGCACAGCCCAAGCAATTCCTGCAAAGAAGAAGAACAGGAAAGCAAGAAGAGAGGTAAGTTTCAGTCTATTCATAGTCGAAGATGCTATTAATTCTTGTCAAAGAAGCTATTAATTCTTAATAATTGCTGTTTCCATTCCGCAAAAGTACAACAGATTGCCCATGTGTGCAAGTTTTTGTGCAAAAAATCCACATTTAATATATTAAAATATGTGCAGAATTCGTAACTTTGCAGCGATTTAACACCGCACAGCTCAATTATGAATTAAGCATTGTGAATTATGAATTACAATAAATTAATCAGTTTTGTATTTGCTTTCGCCATTGCGGCGACAGTTGCGGCCCAGACATTGACTGTTGGGAGCTACAATATCCGCTACGAGAACAAGGAGGATGCGCAGAAAGGGAACGGTTGGGAACGCCGCTGCAAAAGTATCTGTCAGCAGATTCGGTGGGAACAACCTGACATCTTCGGGGCGCAGGAGGTGCTGCACGGACAACTGCAGGATCTTGTTGCCGATCTGCAGGATTATAAATGGATTGGTGTGGGGCGCGACGACGGAAAAACTAAGGGCGAATATGCACCTATTTTCTATAATCCAAAGCGAATAAAGCTCGTTGAAACGGGGCATTTTTGGCTCAACGAGACTCCCGACCGCCCAGCTCTTGGATGGGATGCCGCCTGCATCCGGATCTGCACTTGGGGGCATTTTGAAGACCTCACCACGGGCAAGGACTTCTACTATCTCAACCTGCACATGGATCACGTCGGCGTGAAGGCTCGTAGCGAGTCGGCGAAGTTGGTGATGAAGCGGATAACGGAGATGACGGATGGCGGCAAAAAACAGGCTGTGCTGACGGGCGATTTCAACGTGTCGCAGGCAGATGAACTGTACTCGTTATTCACCCAGTCGGGTGTGCTGAAGGACTGTTACGAATGTGCTAAGGAGCGGTGGGCTGAAAACGGTACATTCAACGGCTTCCATACAAACCGTTTCACCGGCGATCGCATAGACCACATTTTCGTCACCCCCGCCACCGTGGTAGAAGCATACGCCGTCCGCACCGACAGCTACTGGCTAACGGAGAAGGACGGCAAGATAACGCGCCGCAACCTCTCAGACCACTACCCGATTTTCGCACGCATAAGGCTTAATCAGTTGACAGTTGACAATTGACAATTGACAGTTGGGCGGCCAGCGTAATAACGATAAACGAACACGAGATTTGTCGCAGACCCACGAGGAACGCAGTAATCTCACTAATAAAACGAATTATTTCCCAAACAACGGATTACACGGATTTTACGGGTTTATTATTCAACATTAATTGCCGTTAATTAACCCGTTAATTTATCATTAATGAATAATTATATGGACAAATTAATGATAATTACATGTGAAAAATCCCAAGCATCGCGCCAGCTAATTATGCATTATGCATTATTAATTATGAATTAAGAGAGGGTGTGTCTGTTGACGCGCCCTCTCTCTTTGCTTTGTTTGTCGGGGTGACCCGACTCGAACGGGCGACCACCTGGTCCCAAACCAGGTGCGCTACCAACTGCGCTACACCCCGGAAAGCGGGCGCAAAGGTACGAATTTTGGAGAAAAGAGAAAAGAGAAAAGAGAAAAAAAATGAAAAATAAATATAAAAAAAAGTTTTTTTGAGAGAAAAGCCGTACCTTTGCGCCCGAAATGGAAATACCATCACTATATCTGGAGCGCGCAGTCGATCAGTTCAGCCTCTTGCCAGGCATCGGACGGAAGACGGCGATGCGCTTAACCTTGCATCTGCTGCGCCGCGACCGTGAGGACATCCATGCATTTGCGGATGCGCTGACGGAGCTGGCGGACAACGTGAAGTACTGCACCGTGTGCCACAACATATCTGACGAGGAGCAGTGCAGTATCTGTGCGAATCCGCAGCGCGACCACGCAACGGTGTGCGTGGTGGAAAACGTGCAGGACGTGATGGCCATAGAGCAGACGCAGCAGTTCCGTGGTGTCTATCACGTACTGGGCGGCGTTATCTCGCCGATGGACGGCATCGGGCCGAGCGACCTTCAGATCCAGAGCCTCGTGGAGCGCGTCGAGGGCGGCGGCATAAAGGAGGTGATTCTGGCGCTGAGTCCGACTATGGAGGGCGACACGACAGACTTCTATATCTACCGCAAACTGGCGGGCTGCGACGTGCGCATCACGACGATTGCACGCGGCGTGGCACAGAACGACCAGCTGCAATATACAGACGAGGTGACACTGGGGCGATCTATAGTGAATAGGGTAGAGTTCGTCATGTAGGAGAGAAAAGAGAAGAAGAGAAAAAAGAAAAGAGAGATTTTCAGAGAAAAAATGGGCGGCCCGACCGCTGAAAGATTAGAGATTAAAGATTAGAGATTAGAGCTGCGCGCAGCCTAAATAGTTAAATAACTCAATCGTAAATAAATCGTAAATCGTAAATCGTAAATCGTCAAATAGTAAATTATATCGGATGAAACTAAATAATAAAAATATTAGATGGCAGATGGCCGGATATATAGGTGTGGCAGTGGTGCTGGCTCTTTTGTGTGAGTGCGGCGTGCTGGATCACCCTGTATTTCTGGTGTCACCGCTGGCTGAATACTGGTTGGGCGTAGTGGCTGTGCTGCTGACAGTTACGGCTCTGCCTCTGGGTCTGAAACTGCCCACATTCCCAAAGATGCGTGAGAAGGCAGAGGCCTCAGAAGCCGGCCTACAGGCGGTTGCCACATTGCAGTTGGCGATGATTGGCAGCGCTCTGCTCATAAACACAATAATATATTACGGATTCTCCACAGGCGTAACATGCGGCTATTTGGCTCTGATGTGTCTTGTGGGGTTATTTTTTATATAATGTCTTCTTCTTTATCCATAATAATAGTAAGCTATAATGTGCAGGCGTTTGTGGAACAGTGCCTGCGCTCCGTGGCCCGAGCCTCGGAGGGTCTGGATGTGGACGTGTGGGTTGTGGATAACGCCTCAACGGACGACACGGTTGAACGCATAAAGGCGAACTTCCCGGACGTACATGTGATAGCTAACACCGAGAATGTGGGCTTTTCCCGGGCAAATAACATGGCTATCCGCCAAAGCTCAGGCCGCTATGTGCTGCTGCTGAATCCAGATACCGTTATTGGCGAAGATGTTCTGCGCACATGCATAGGTTTTCTGGATACTCACCCCAAAGCCGGAGCGCTCGGTGTGGCGATGCACGACCGCGACGGAGGCTTCGCACGCGAAAGCCGACGCGGACTGCCCACTCCTTCTACAGCTTTCTACAAGATGTCCGGTCTGTGTGCAGCCTTCCCTACAAGTCCACGTTTCGGACGCTACTACATGGGGCATCTGGATCCCGCCCAGCCGAACCAGATTGAAGTTATCTCGGGAGCTTTTCTGATGGCAAGGCGCGAAGCTCTGGAGCAGGTGGGGCTGATGGACGAAGACTATTTCATGTACGGCGAGGACATAGACCTCTCCTATTGCCTTATGCAGGCAGGTTGGGAGAACTGGTATCTGCCCTGCCGCATCCTGCATTACAAAGGCGAGAGCACTCAGAAGTCCTCCTATCGATATGTGCAGCGCTTCTATGCTGCTATGCTAATCTTCTTCAACAAGCATTTTGCAAATAAATACCGCTTGACGACACTTCTGGTTCGCCTCGCCGTGGGAGGACGTGCCGCCATAGGATTCATGTGGAAGGCTATCACGCGGCTCTGGCGACGGCTGAACGGCCTTAGTCACGGGCATTTCATAAACTACTCGTACGTCCCCGCGAACCTGCGGATTACGTTCTTCGGCAGCGACGAGGGCTGGGAGGCTCTGCAGGCTTGCAGTCATGATAGTTGGAAACTCAGCCGCAGCGACAACCCATTCGAGCAAACAGACAGCTCCACCGAACCCGACTGCGTGGTGTTCGACACAGACTCATATTCGGTCCGTAACATATTAGAGATTATGGCCAGTCGCCATGATCAGGGACACACCGCCATAATCGGACTTATATATCCATCTATTAAGGAGCTTGTGTTGCCGTAGGCCCCCTGCCCCCCGGAGGGGGTGTTGGGGAGAGACGAATTGTTGAGCGAAGGCGAAAAAAAGAGAACAAAAGAAAAGAGAAAAGAGAGATTTTCAGAGAAAAAATGGCCTTTCGGTTATTCGATTAAATATAAATTAAAGGTATTATGAGCAACAAAGAAAATACATCGCGCCAGCAGCGCCCCTCCATTACGGGAGGGGCTGGGGGTGGGTCTCTGATACGTATTGCAGTACAGTCAAAAGGGCGCCTTTATGAGGACACGATAGCGCTTCTGTCAGAGGCTGGCATAAAGATTCCGTCCAGCAAGCGAACACTTCTGGTGCAGTCGCCCAACTTCCCGATTGAGGTGCTTTACCTCCGCGACGACGACATCCCACAGTCCGTGGCTACGGGCGTTGCAGACCTCGGCATCGTTGGAGAGAACGAGATGGTGGAGCGCGGAGAGAACGTGGAGACCGTTCGCAGGCTCGGTTTCAGCCGCTGCCGCCTCTCTTTGGCCATCCCCAAGTCTATCCCCTACTCGGGTGTGGAGTGGTTCGAGGGCAAGAAGATAGCCACGAGCTATCCCAATATCCTGCGCAAGTACCTGAACGACAAAGGTGTGAAGGCCGAAATCCACGTCATCACAGGCTCTGTGGAGATCTCTCCGGGCATAGGCCTCTCGGATGCCATCTTTGACATCGTTAGCAGCGGCAGTACGCTGGTAAGTAATAACCTCAGCGAGGTGGAGACCGTGATGCAGAGCGAGGCCCTGCTGATCGCCACCCCGAACTTGGACGAGGAGAAGCGCACAATCCTTCAGGACCTGCTCTTCCGTATCGAGGCTGTTAAGGCCGCCGAGGACAAGAAGTATGTGTTGATGAATGTGCCATCTGAGCGTCTCGAAGAGATTATAGCTGTATTGCCAGGTGCCAAGAGCCCGACTGTAATGCCGTTGGCCACACCCGGCTGGAACAGCGTCCACACGGTGATTGACGAGGGCCGTTTCTGGCAAGTTATTTCCCAGCTCAAAGCCCTCGGAGCCCAAGGCATCCTGGTTATCCCGATTGAGAAAATGATTTTATAGTTTTTTTATGCTTCAAATTAGAAACCTGCACGCCTCTGTGGGCGGCAAAGAGATACTGAAAGGGATTGACCTGACTGTAAAGCCGGGTGAGATCCACGCGCTGATGGGGCTGAACGGAGCTGGCAAATCCACTCTCTCGTACGTCATGGCGGGCCATCCGGCATACACCGTGACAGAGGGGAGCGTGACTTACCGCGGCAAAGACCTGCTGACGATGTCTCCCGACGAACGCGCTCACGAAGGCATCTTCCTCTCTTTCCAGCAGCCTGTGGAGATTCCCGGAGTGATGATGTTCAATTTTATGCGAGCCGCCATCAACGCCAAGCGCAAGGCCAGCGGTCAGGAGCCTATCGGAGCTTCTGAGTTCCGCACTCTGATGCAGGAGAAGCGCAAGCTGGTCGGTCTGGACAGTCGTCTGGCCAACCGAGGCGTGAACGAAGGGTTCAGCGGTGGCGAGCGCAAACGCAACGAGATATTCCAGATGGCTATGCTGGAGCCGTCTTTAGCCATCCTCGACGAGACAGACTCTGGACTTGACGTAGATGCCTTGCGCATTGTTGGCGAGGGCTTCAACCGTCTGCGCAAGGAAGACACCAGCGCCATAGTCATCACTCACTACCAGCGTCTGCTGGATTATATTCGTCCCGACATCGTGCATGTGCTTATTGACGGGCGCATAGTCAAGACCGGCGGTCCCGAACTGGCCACAGAGATAGAGCAACGCGGTTTCGACTGGATAAAAGAAACTCTATGAACCAGTATCTCGAACTCTTCCAAGAACAGCGCGCGCTGATTGACTCCAACAGCCTGCCGCTGCTGAACTCGTGCCGCGAAGCCGCTGCCGAGGCGTTTGCCCGGCTCGGTTTCCCAACGAAGCGTGTGGAGAGATACAAATACACAGACGTGGCCTCTGCCTTCGCGCCCGAATACGGACTGAAACTGGATACGCCGCTTAGCCAACAGACTATTCCTGATGTCGTGGCCAGCCGCTACGGAACTCTGGCAGACGTGAACGACGATGCTATAACGGCTCTGAACACGATGCTGGCACAGGAACTGACGGTGGTTCACATCCCGGCAGGCGAACGCCGGCAGCAGCCTATACGTCTGACACGCCAGCTGCACTCAACTGTGCCTCTGATGCAAAACCGCCGTCTCATCGTTGTTGTTGAGGAGGGGGCCGAAGTGAGCCTGCTCATGAGCGACCAGACCGATGACGACCAAGATTTCCTCACGACCCAAGTGACAGAGATTTTTGTCGGCAAAGGGGCCAGCGTGGAGGTCTATGACATAGAACGCACGAATGCCCGCTGCCACCGTCTCCACCAGCTGTATGCCGATGTGAGCGCCGGAGGCCGGTTCCTGCACACTTCGTTCACGGCAACCTGCGGACTGACGCGCAACACCACCAACGTGCGCCTCTCCGGTGAGGGAGCCAGCACCGAGTTGCTCGGAACTGCCATCATCGACGGACAACAACATTGTGACAACAACACGCTCATAGACCATGCTGCTCCCGGTTGCAAGAGCCATGAGCTATATAAATATGTAGCAGATGAACACGCCACGGGTGCCTTTGCCGGTCGGGTGCTGGTGAGGCAGGAGGCTCAGCAGACAGAGAGCCAGGAGACGAATGCCAATCTGGTCTGCACCCCCTGGGCCCGCATCTACACGCAGCCTATGTTGGAGATATATGCTGACGACGTGCAATGCTCTCACGGCAGTACCGTAGGGCAGATGAACGAGGCCGCCCTCTTCTACATGCAGCAGCGAGGCATAGGGGCTGACGAAGCGCGTCTGCTTCTGAAACAGGCGTTTACTGCTGACGTACTCAACCTAATCCCCTTTGAGCCTCTGCGCGACTGGCTTCGCAACCTCGCCAACCGTCGCTTCGAGGGCGATCTAAACCACTGCCGCACCTGCCAACTCTGCGGTCCGACAAAATGAATAGACAGGAATTTCCGATATTAGGACGCGAGGTACACGGGCATCCGCTGGTATATCTTGACAACGCCGCCACGACGCAGAAGCCGCGTAGTGTAGTTGAGGCCATGACTGAGGAATACTATAACGTGAACGCAAATGTTCACCGCGGAGTTCATTTCCTGAGTCAGAAAGCCACAGACCTGCACGAAGCAGCCCGCGAGAGCGTTCGCCGCTTCATCAACGCACGCTCCACATCGGAAATCGTCTTCACGCGCGGTACTACAGAGAGTATCAATCTCGTAGCTGCCACCTTCGGTCAGGAATGTATGAGGGCCGGTGACGAGGTGATTCTTACGGAGATGGAGCACCACTCGAACATCGTGCCATGGCAGTTGCTCCAAGCCCGCAAGCCCATCTCCATCCGCGTATGCCCGATTACGGATGCGGGGACTCTGGACATCGAGGCTTTGGAACAGTTGATAAGCCCCAAGACACGAATCATCAGTGTTGCACATGTGAGCAATGTACTCGGAACGGTGAATCCCGTAGAAGATGTCATCAGAATGGCACACGCTCACGGCGTGCCGGTGCTGATTGACGCCGCCCAGAGCGCGCCACACATGCCTCTGGGTGTTCAGGCTTTGGATGCCGACTTCGTGGCCTTCAGCGGGCACAAGATGTACGGGCCTACAGGCATCGGGGTGCTTTACGGCAAGGAAGAGTGGCTGGAGCGCATCCCGCCGTATATGGGCGGAGGCGAAATGATAGGCAAGGTGACGTTCGAGAAAACCACATTCAACTCCCTGCCCTATAAGTTCGAGGCCGGCACACCCGACTACGTGGCCACGACCGGTCTGGCCCGCGCCATTGATTTTATCGAGAGTATCGGATGGGCAGACATTCAGCGCCATGAGAGAGAGCTGACGCAATACGCTCTGGAGCAGTTGCAATCTATTCCGGACATACAGATCTACGGCCACAAAGCGGAGACGGGAGACCCCGTTATTTCTTTCAATGTCGGGAACATTCACCACCTCGACCTCGGCACCCTGCTGGATCAGCTCGGAATCGCCGTACGCACAGGCCACCACTGCGCCGAACCGCTAATGCGCAGGCTCGGAGTGGAGGGTACGGTGAGGGCTTCCTTCGCCCTTTATAATAATAAAGAAGAGATAGATGCTCTCGTGGCCGGAATACGCCGTGTGAGCGCGATGTTCTAAATTATCGGGAAGCTCATTCCGTTTATTTTCCGGTAGAGGTCCAGAGCATATACATCCGTCATGCCGCTGATATAGTCCAATACGGCCATAACGCGGTCGTATAGACCGTCTGCCCTGATTTCATATTGCGAGGAGACGCGGTTCAGAAGCAGTTTGGAATAAGCCTGATCAGGGTGGGTCACGGCGTGAACAAACAGCTCGATGAGCGATGAAATGACGCGGAAACCGGCCAGTTCGATGTCCAGCACATCCTTAGCCCGATAGATATTCTCATAGCTGAAACGCTCGCAAGCCTCGTAAGCCAGTCGCGGGCGCTCGCTTATGTGCTTTATCAGAGAGCCGCTGAAGGTTCCGGCCAAAATCTTATCCTCGTTATCCACGAACACCTTGACGCACTCGCTCTCCAAAAGACCAATGACACACGAGCGCAGATAAACCATCTGCTCGTTGATGTCGCTGACGTGCTGATGTTCGATGGCGCGGAGAATGCGCTGCTGGCGCTCTTCGTCGAAATAGGCCATGAGCAGTTCGCGGGTCTGTTCGGTGGTGATAATCTTCAGTTTATGGGCATCCTCGATATCCATAATCTCATAGCAGATATCGTCGGCTGCCTCAACAAGATATACCAACGGGAAACGGGCAAATCGCAGCGAGGAGCCGCAGCCGTCCTCTCCCATCAGGCTGGAGAGTGGACGGAGTCCGTCGTCTGTGATAGGCTGTCCGGTAAGCGGGTCGAGCTGCTGAATGCCCAGTTCTTCGGCTATCCGCATATACAACGGACGCTCGCTCTGGAAGAAGCCGAACTTCTGATGGCTGCCCGCCATATCAGACGAAAAAGGATACTTCACTATCGATGCCAAGGTGGAATATGTCATCACGAACCCGCCCGGACGACGCCCTACAAAATGGTGAGTCAATAGGCGGAAGGCGTTCGCATTGCCCTCGAAATGAGTGAGGTCATTCCATTGGCCCACAGTCAGGTGGTCGCCCGTAACTGGGTCCACATAGTCCCGCAGCCACTGTCCGCCGCCCTCGCTGAAATACTTGGCTATGGCGCGTTCTCCGCTGTGGCCGAAAGGCGGATTGCCCATGTCGTGAGCAAGACAGGCGGCGCTGACGATGGCGCCAAGCTCTGTCAGATGTGTGTCGGAGAGTTCCGGATGGCGCTCCAGCAGCTGGCGGCTCACGTCGTTTCCCAAGGAGCGGCCCACGCTGGAGACCTCCAGACTGTGAGTCAAGCGGTTGTGTACGAATACACTGCCGGGCAGGGGGAAGACCTGTGTCTTGTTCTGCAGGCGGCGGAAAGGAGAGGAGAAAATCAGGCGGTCGTAATCGCGCTGGAATTCGGTGCGGTCGTCCTTGCGGCGGCTGCTGTTTTCCTCCTGTCCAAGGCGCTTATTGCTTAGTAATTGTTCCCAATTCATGTTGTTATTGATAAAAATCGGGTCAAAATTAGTTATTTTACCTGAAATTAAAGGCGGATTCGCCCGCTTTTTTGTAATTTCGCGCCAAAATTATCAGTAGAATACACCTCAAATGAATATTCCAGTTATCAATCGCTCACATCACCCCCTGCCAGCTTACGCTACAGAGCTGTCCGCAGGGCTGGACTTGCGTGCCAATCTCAGCGAACCCATCAGTATCGAACCCATGCAGCGTGTGCTCGTGCCCACAGGACTCTTCATGGCTCTGCCCAAAGGGGTGGAGGCACAGGTGAGACCACGCAGCGGACTGGCTCTCAAGCGCGGCATAACCGTTCTGAACTCTCCCGGTACAATCGATGCGGACTATCGCGGCGAAATCTGTGTTATCCTCATCAACCTCTCCAACGAGACATTCACCATAAACGACGGCGAGCGCATCGCCCAACTGGTAATAGCGCGCCACGAACACGCCGACTGGCAGCTCACCGACACTCTGGACGAGACAGAGCGCGCAGCCGGTGGTTTCGGACACAGCGGAATTTAAACCATTGAACATTGAACATTGGGCTCGCTGCCATCATAAAAACAACGGATTACACGGATTTAACGGATTTTTAAGTAAACACGAGATTTGTCGCAGACCCACGACCTTGGGAGTAATTATCACGAATGACCCACGAATTATCATGAATAATAATTATATGGAAAATTAATGGGAAATTCATGGTAATTACATGTTAAAAATCTAAAGCATCGCGCCAGCCCAAATCGTAAATTAACTCCATCGTAAATAAATCGTAAATCGTCAAATCGTCAAATAGTAAATTATTGTCATTTGTCAACTTCCATAAGAGCCCAGTGAGGCTGCTTCTCACAGCGTTGTTTGTGATTGCAGTCCTGACCTTGCAGCAGAGTTGCAAGTCAGCTGGTAGTGTGCGCGGGGCTTCAACATCTTCCACGCAGAAGTCCTCCCCCCACCGAGGGGAGTTAGAGAGGGGCCTTTCTGGCCGCCGCCGCATAGACTATCTGTATATGGAGGCTGTGAAGCAGAAGATGGCGGGGAATTATGCAGCGACATACGACATCTGCCGCCACCTCATCAACCTTGCTCCGGATATGCCCGAACTGCATTACGACCTCGGAGTGTGCCAGCTGATGCTCGGGCAGGACACGTCCGCAGTCAAGTCCCTCAACAGAGCATCGGAACTGGACCCGACGAACTCTCAC
Source organism: Bacteroidaceae bacterium (assembly GCA_017447625.1). Classification (GTDB taxonomy): domain Bacteria; phylum Bacteroidota; class Bacteroidia; order Bacteroidales; family Bacteroidaceae; genus Physcousia. The sequence continues at coordinate 5,607 of JAFSNB010000009.1, read as the reverse complement.
TACAAGGAAGTGATCTCTTCCTACTACATCAATCGCGGAGATTACAAACAAGCCTTACCCCCGTTGGAAGACCTCTCGCGCCTTGAACCGTCGCGGAGCGAGGTGCTTGCCCGTCTGGTGCAGCTTTATCGCGCCACGGGGCAGACCGAGGCCGCCATCCGTGCTCTGGACCGCATAGAAACGCTGGAAGGGGTTATTCCGTCGGTGGCCTATCAGAAGTTCCAGCTTTATCAGTCGTTGGACAAGGAGCAGGAGGCCTTCGCCTGTCTGGAAGCCCTTTGCAAGGAATATCCTCACGAACTCAGCTACAGACTGACCATTGGCGACCAGATGCTTGCCGCGGGGCGCACGGAGGAGGCCAAGAAGATTTATGAGGAGGTGCAGGCTCAGGAACCGAACAACAAAGGGCTGCAACTCTCGTGGCTTGAATTTTACCGCGCCACGGGCGAGAATGCCCTTTTCAGCGCAAAGCGCGACAGTATGCTCTTCGGCGAGGACACCGACGAAGAGATCCGTATCGCCCTGCTTCGCGATTATATCTCTACTGAAGCCACCCGGGACAGCGTCGGGAGGCAGAACATAAAAGATGCTTTTGCCCGACTGATAACCGATTATCCCAACAGCCTGGAGCTGAACCAGATGCATGCCGCATATCTCGCCACATACGAGCAACAGGACGAGAGCCGCTTCGCCGAGGTTATGGAGCGCATCATAGCTCTCGACCCGGCAAACACGCAGGCGGTGTTCTATCTCATACAATACTACGGCACACACAAACACTTCACCGAGTTGGAAGCTCTGTGCCGCCGCGCCGTAATCAACCACCCCGAGGAGCTGGTCTGCCATTATTATCTCGGCGTTGCCTGCTGGCAGTTGGAAAAGAAAGGAGATGCGCTCAAGGCCTTTCAGGACGGTATCGTGCAGAAGACCGAAGAGAGCCGCCCCGCTATGGTTGCCGACCTGTTCAGTCTGATGGGAGATGTCCTTCACGAGCTTGGGCGCGAGAAAGAGGCTTACGCTGCATACGACTCCTGTCTCGTTTATCAGGACGACCACGTGGGTTGTCTCAACAACTATGCCTATTACCTGAGTCTGAAAGGATACAATCTTGACAAGGCCGAGGAAATGAGCTACCGCACCGTACGCATCGCGCCGGACAACAAGACCTATCTGGACACCTACGCCTGGGTGCTGTTCGTCAAAGGACGATACACCGAAGCGCAGGCATATATGGACAAGGTCGTGCCGCCGGACAGTTCCGATGTGGCTCTGCTCGCCGACCCCTCACTCTCAGGAGCCGTTTTCGAGCACGCCGGCGACATAGCTGCCAAAAACGGGCAGATGGCTCAGGCTCTGCGTTTCTGGCAACTGGCAGCAAAAGCCGGAGGCGATGGCCTCACCGCCGCTTTACCAAAGAAAATAAAACTCAAGAAATATGTCAAATAAGCACCTCCTCAGTAAGAGCCTCTTACTATTATTAATTATATCAGCCCTGCTGACCGGTTGCCGCTCCTCGCGACGTGCCGCCGAACAGGCTGCCGACCAAGCCGGACAGACCGCCAAGCAGCAGACAAAAGAGTTCACCCCTCTGCAATATGTCACCGGCAAACTGGATTTCACAGCCCGCAAGAACGGGACGAACAGCCTCTCCGTGGGCGGCAGTATAAAGATGGGGCGCAACGAGATAATCCAGCTCTCTCTGGTTTATTTCATCATGGAAGTGGGTCGGCTGGAGATTACACCGGAATACATCCTCGTGTTGGACAAGTACAATTCGCGCTACATCCGCAAGGCGTGGGCCGACCTGCCCCAGACCGAGGGCTTGGGCTACGAGGCCATACAGCAGTTCTTCTGGGGCGAATATCCCATGCAGGGCCGTCAGAGCCTCACCATTCCCCTCTCCGCCAGCGTATCTCTGGAACTCTCCTATCTGGAGTGGACTGAAGTCGAGAAGCGCAAGTTCCCCAAGAAGATGCAACTGACCATCCTCTCCGGCCGTCAGGCCTATGCCGGCATCTTCGAATACTCCAACCTGAAGGCTCCCGCCAAGCTCGGCAACATTCAGACCAAGGTCGGCAGCTCGTATCGCGAGGTGGAAATCTCTGAAATAATCGAACTTTTCTCCGGTTCAAGATAACTATCGACTTATGACAAAGCGCATCACACTCATCATACTATCCCTCTGTCTCGTCCTGCCCCTCTCGGCCCAGACCAAGAAGATCAACAACCTCAAGAACCAGAAGGCTCAGATGGAGCGCAACCTGAAGAAGACTCAGAGCGACCTCAAAGAGACCAAGCAGAACGTGGGTCAGAAGGAGGCCCGCATCGACTTCCTCGAGAACCAGCTCCAGAGCCGCCTCAACTATATTCGGCAGCTCGAGGGCGACATCACACGCATCGAGATTCAGATAGACACCCTCAAGGCCGAGGCCAAACGCCTGGAGGCTCAGTTGGAGGAGAAGAAGAAGAAATACAAGCACAGTCTGCGCATGGCTCGCAGCTCAACAGCTCTGCGCAGCCCCTCGCTCTTCGTCCTCTCAGCCCCCACATTCAGGCAGATGAGCCGCCGTATGCGCTACGCCCGTGAATACGCCTCCTACCAGAAGCAACTGGGCATTGAGGTTATAGCGCAGCAGAACCGCGTGCGCGACAATCAGGCCGAGTTGTTGCAGATGAAACAGCAGCACCACGCCGTCGTGCAGGATGTCATCCGCCAGCGCAAAGCCCTTGCCCGCGAGCACTCCGTAGAGCAAACTAACGTCGTCAATCTGCGCAAGAAACAGAAGGAGATGGAGCAGCGCGTGGCCGCCCAGCGCAAGCAGATCGATGCCCTGAACAAGAAAATCGACGAACTCATTGCATACGAAATTGAGCAGGCCCGCAAACGCGCCGAAGAGAAAGCCCGTCGCGAAGCCGAAGAGCGCCATCGCCGCGAGGCAGCAGCAAAGGGAAAGACCGCCAAGGGCAAATCGTCCAAAGGCAGTTCTACGGCCACTTTGCCTTCCACCTCACCGACCAAATGGCTCACACCTCAGGAGCAGAAGCTGAACGGCTCGTTCGAGCAGAACCGCGGCCGCCTGCCCGTGCCTCTCACCGGCCCTTACCGCATCGGCAACCGCTTCGGTCTCTATCAGGTGGCTGGTCTTGCCGGAGTGACTTTGGACAACAAGGGAGTCAATTATATAGGGCAGCAGGGCGCCCGCGCCCGTGCGGTCTTCGACGGCGAGGTCAGCGCCGTATTCGCTCTGGGCAGTACGAAGAACGTGCTCGTGCGTCACGGCTCCTATATCTCCGTCTATTGCAACCTCTCCAGCGTGATTGTCACCCGCGGGGCACAAGTAAAAGCCCGCGACATCCTCGGCACAGTTGCCGAAGATGCCTCAGGCCTTTATGTCCTCCACTTCCAGCTGCGTAAGGAACGCCAGAAACTCAATCCCGAAGCGTGGATTGGGCGTTAACGCTATAATTATCTTTTTCCTGTATTTGTCACGAAGCAGGCCACGAGACCGTAGGTAATCGTTGGGCGAATCCAGATCTCCGTCAGCATGTAGCTGGTGCCATCGTCAGCCGGCTCAAAGAACGTGATGTCGATATGGTATAGTGTGGCTATGAGCATATCGATGATGCAGATGGCCCACAGGTTGTTCTTCGAGTAGCTCTGCCAGTCCTTGCGGGCATAGAAGTACGTCAGCGTGCAGAGCAGCAACACCGACAGCGTGAAACACGACAGATGCAGCGGGTAACTGGCCAATGGCGGCGCAAACAGGATGTCGCGCAGCAGCACCGTAATGCCCACCGACACAGAGCACCAGTAGTTGAACCGCTGGGTGTCTATGCGGCGGAAGAAATACATCCATATCATCACCAGACACGCCACGTAAAACAGGTTCAGCACCAGTTCCGGCCACGTGTCCTCCAGCCCGTAGTGGAGCACGCCGTACAGCATTATACCCACCGAAACCACGCCCGCCACGAAGGTAATGCCGATGTCGAACACCTTCGCCGTCTTCTTGAATCTTGTCTGCATAATCTTATACCTTATTAATTATTAACTGCGCGCAAAGGTAATAATATTATTCGAAAGTTGTCGAAAGGGCGCAAAAAAATTTCCGGAATATTTGGACATATCGTCAAATAAGCATACCTTTGTGAACTGAAAATACAAAAATATGCGATTATGAGTTCACAGATTAGTGTGTTGCAATCGATATTGGAGAGCCCGAGGACGGTGTTTACCGTGCAGTCGTTGATGATGCTGACGGGCTGCAATGATAGCGGGAGGTTGACGAAATCGCTCCACTATTATGCCAACGAAGGACGTATTCAGAATCCGAGAAGAGGTGTTTATACTAAGTTTAAATATGACATCTTAGAGATGGCTTGCAGTTTGTTCCGTCCGTCGTATATCTCCCTCGAATATGTATTGCAGCGTGCAGGTATTGTCTTCCAATGGGATGACAGCGTTACTTGTGTGAGTTATTTGAGCCGTTCGGTCGAAGTTGACGGCAAGCAATACCTATACCGAAAGGTCTCTCCCGAATTGTGGATAGGGCTGGAGGGTATAGAACAACTGGACAATGTGGCCATTGCTACCCCAGAGCGGGCCTTTCTTGATATGGTTTATCTGAGTGCGGGCAACTGTTATTTCGACAACCTCCGCCCGCTGTCTGTAAAGCAGGTGCGTAACTTACTACCTCTTTATCGATCTCAGAAACTGAATGAGCGCGTGGCTACATTGTTAAACATTAAACTTTGAAACATGATGGACAAGCAAAAACATAAACTGTATATGGCTCAGATATTGAATCTCATCTTCAAAGATAAGGACCTGTGCAATGTTCTGGGCTTCAAAGGAGGTACGGCACTTATGTTCTTCCACAACCTGCCACGTTTCTCTACAGATTTAGACTTTAACCTGTTGGATACAGACAAACTGGATATCGTTTATGCCAAAGTGCGACAGATTCTTCTACGATTCGGCACCATTGACGATGAAGCCAAGAAACAGTTTGGACCCATTCTTGTACTCAACTACGGCAAGGGTGAACGGATGCTGAAGGTGGAGATCTCTACGCGACAATTTGACAATCATTACGAAATGCGCACACTGGCAGGCACGGACATCCGCGTACTAAGAACCGCAGATATGTTTGCACACAAGCTATGTGCAATGGGCGAAAGACTGTCTCCGCGCGATGTCTTCGATGTCTGGTTTTTCTTGCAGCAGCTACATGCCAATATCAACGAAACGATAATCATGGAAAGAACAGGAAAATCTGTATCCGAATATGCCAATTGGTGTGCAGTCCGAGTCCGCGAAGCAAGTCCAAAGCTACTGATGCAGGGATTGGGCGAGGTCGTTGATGACACGCGAACCAAAACCTTTATCAAAACCAAACTTATTGAGGAGACCGCACAAGCTCTGGATTTATTCGCATCGTTCCCTCAAATAGAGAAATGACAGAATGTGTTGCCCTGAAAACCGTTGAATAAAAAACAACGTTTTAAAATGGATAAAACAGAAGATTTAGAATTGAAAGAGCTACAGGAACTCGCTTTGAGACACAAGACGCAATTACCTCGAAAATCTTTGGACGAAAAATGCAT
>JAFSNB010000008.1 GCA_017447625.1 Bacteroidaceae bacterium | reverse complement strand
CGCGGCGACGACGATCACCAGATAGAGACCATGGCTGTCTTCCCCGTTTCGTGGCAGTTTCTGCGTACAATGGGCATCCGTATTGTCGAGGGACGCGACTTCAACCAGCATGACCACCAAGTGTTCATCATCAACGAAGCGGGCCGCCGCGCCTGGAACTGGGTGGAGATGGACAAGCCGTTACTCAGCGACATGGGTAATGTCGTGGGTGTGTGCGCCGACCTCCGTTTCAGCACCGCCCGTGCCGACCGCACGCAGAAGCCCATGGCCTTCATCGCCTATGACGAGAATGATCAGGATTACGGGGCCTATAATTATATGTTTATTCGTACCACCCCAGGCTCGGATAAAGTGCAACTGCGCCGCATGGTTACTGAGAGCCTGACAGGACTTGGCCTTGAGGAACAGCCCGAAGTGCGCTTCATCGACCAGGACTTGGAAATCACCTATCAGGAGGAACTGCGCTTCATCCGTCAGGTGCTGCTCTTCTCCATCATCTGCCTCATCATCACCCTCATCGGTGTCTTCTGCCTGACGCTCTTCGAGACGGAGTATCGCCGCAAGGAAATAGGCATCCGTAAGGTTTTCGGCTCCACCGAGGAAGCCATCCTGCTGTTGCTCGGTCGCCGCTACGTCGCTCTCATCCTCATTGCTTTCGCCATCGCCGCTCCCCTCGCCTGGTACCTCGGCCACGAATGGCTCCAAAGCTTTGCCGAGCGGACGCCCATCTACTGGTGGCTCTTCCCCCTCGCCCTCGCCGCCGTCTCTGTCATCACCCTCGCCACCGTCTGCATACAAGGCTGGCGGGCTGCCACGGAGAATCCTGTGAACAGTATCAAAACGGAGTAAAGACCCACCCCCTGACCCCTCCCGTCAGGGAGGGGCGAAGGCTGGCGCGCAGCTTTCAAGCTGAACAAGACTCTCCCCCGAAGTAACTTATATTTTTCACTTTTCACTCTTTCACTTTTCACTTGATATGACTTCTCTCTATTACCTGGCGCGCCGCTTCAAGACCGCCACCGCGTTGAACCTCCTTGGCTTGACCGTAGCCTTCGCGGCCTTCTACCTGTTCATGACGCAGGTGCTGTACAACGCTGGCTATAATCGTGGCATCCCCGATGCCGAACGCCTCTTCCGCGTAGAGGCGAAGATGAACCTCGATGCACCCTGGGGTGTGGACTGCAACCGCCCCGTACTGGAAATGATGATGCAACTGCCTGAAGTAGAGGCGGGCACCATCGTGCCCAGGTGGGGATGGATGCAAGAGGTCTATCAGGGCGAGACACCGGTGGAGTGTGAGGCAGCAAAGATTCACGGCGAATCGTCGCTGCTGCCCTTCGGTGCCGAGTGTTTGGACGGCAAGTTGACGTGGGAGGCACCCGCTGAGGGCGTCATCATCCCCTCCTCATTAGCCAAGCGCTTCTTCGCCACCACGATGGCCGCGGGACGCTACCTCCGCGTCGGCGAGGACAGCGTTCGCGTGATGGGTGTCTATCGCGACTTCCCCGAGAACTGCTTTCTGATGAACGCCATCTATAGCTCCATAGGCGAGGACGGAAGTCGCGACTACAGCGAATGGAGTTACAATGGCTACCTGCGCCTTCACGCCGCCGTGGATGCCAATGCTTTCCGCGCCGAGTTCAAGGAGCGGGTGAAGGCCACCTTCCGTAAGGTTGTCATGGCTGAGCAAGCCGATGAATACGCCAAACTCAATGCTGAAGAACGTGCCGAGTGGGACCAGCAGATTGAGGACTACTTCGGGAGAATGGACTTCCGCGTCACGCCGCTCACGGAGACCTACTTCTCCGGCGTCGATCCCAGCGACACGGGCAACCGCACCGTACACCTTATTCTTATATGGGCGTGCGTGGTGATCTTGCTCGTGGCCGCCATCAACTTCCTCAACTTCACGCTGGCCGAGAGCCCAATGCGGGTGAGGGGTGTGAACACGCGGCGTGTCCTTGGCGAGCAAGCCAGCACGTTGCGGCTGAGCCTCATTGCCGAGACTGTGGCCACCGCTCTTTTTGCCTTCATCCTTAGTTTGGGAGTTATCTATCTGCTCTCGCAGTGGCCCGCCATCGCCGAGCTTTTCTCCAGCGATATCTCTCTTGTTAATCATCTGCCGCTGGTGGGCTGGACTGCCGCCATCGCGGTCCTCATCGGCATCACCGCCGGCACCTATCCCGCCTTCTTCGTTACTTCCTTCCAGCCCGCATTGGCGCTGAAAGGCTCCTTCGGCCTAACGCCCAAGGGCCGTCAGTTGCGCACAGCCCTCGTTGCCCTACAGGTCTTTATCAGTCTCATCCTCGTTATCTACATCGGCATACTTTACCTCCAGAGCCATTTTATCTACCACTCCGACTACGGCTTCGACAAGGACGAACTCCTCTACAGCCAACTACCCGGCGAACTGAAAGGCAAGAAGGATGCTGTGCGGGCAGAGCTGCTGCAGATAGGCGGTGTAGAGGACGTGGCCTACTCCAATGTGGTGTTGGGTTCGCAACCCAAGTACATGGGCTGGGGCCGCGGCGATGGCGACAAGGCCGTCACCTTTACCTGCTTCCCTGTCGATTGGCGCTACCTGCGCACGATGGGCATCAAGATCATCGAAGGCCGCGACTTCAACGAGCACGACAGCGACTGCTACATCATCAACCGTGCTGCCCGCGAACGTTGGAGCTGGGTGGAGATGGACAAGGAACTGACGAACGGTGATCTGCCAGTCGTGGGTGTCTGCGAGAACATGCGCTATGGCAGCGTACATCAGGACCGCGCCGCCGACCCCGTGGCCTTTGTCATCCTTGGCGAACGCTACAAAGACTGGGGCGACCGTCTCAACATCCTCAATGTCCGCCTCGCACGTAATAGTAATAAGGTGGAACTGCGGCACCAAATCGAAGACAAGCTGCGCGAAATGGGTGATGGTAGCGAAGTCGGCGTTCGCTTCCTCGACCAACAACTCGAGAACCTCTATCAAGAGGAGTTCCGCTTCATCCATCAGGTGCTGCTCTTCTCGGTCATCTGCCTTATCATCACCCTCATCGGTGTCTTCTGCCTCACGCTCTTCGAGACCGAGTACCGCCGCAAGGAAATCGGCATCCGCAAGGTCTTCGGCTCCACCGAGGAAGCAATCCTGCTTCTCCTCTCCCGCCGCTACGTCGCTCTCCTCTTCATCGCCTTCGTCCTCGCCGCACCCATCGCTTACTTCCTCGGCATGCAATGGCTCCAGTCCTTCGCCGAGCGCACACCCATCTACTGGTGGCTCTTTCCCCTCGCCCTCGCCGCCGTCTCTGCCATTACCCTCGCCACCGTCTGCGTCCAAGGCTGGCGGACAGCTACGGAGAATCCGGTGAATAGCATTAAGACGGAATAGCATAATTTGCTTCATATCATCATAGTTACATCATGAATCCATTTGCCAAAGGCCAAGGGGCCTTCATCAAAATAACATCGCTGACGGTAGGACTGACCGTGGGGCTGGTGTTGCTGGCCAAGGTGCAGTTGGAACGCAACTACGACCGCTGCATCGTGGACAAGGAGCATGTGTATGAACTGCAAGAGACGATGCAGCGTGCAGGCGAAGAGCCGGAGCAGCACGGCTGCACATCGGGCGGCATCGCACCCGTACTGGCTCGTGAAATCCCCGAGGTGGTGACGGCCACACGCTATACCGCACAGTTCGGCGAAGAGAAGCTGATGCTGGAAGACGGAAACCGGCACTACTTTGAAGAGGCGGTGTTTGCAGATTCCTGCTTCTTTGACATCTTTGCCACAAGGACGCTTGTGGGCGATGCCAGACAAATACTCTCGACAGCCGGAGAGTGCATGATCAGCCATAGGCTGAGCGAGAAGATGGGCGGCGAGGTGGTTGGCAAGACATTCTGTTTCGCCTCGGCCCCGCAGAAACCGATGACCATCTGCGGCGTCTATGAGAATTATCCCGAGAACTCCACCTTTGCGCGTTTTGACATTCTGATGTCTATGCCCTCTGTCGGCACTTACGCCTGGGACGGTACAGAGAACCTCATCGGCAACGACCGCTACCATTCGTATGTACGTCTGCGTGCCGATGCCGACATGGACAAAGTGGGCAGCGAGGTGAAGCAGTTGCTACAGCGCATCCTTCCGTGGGAAGACCTGAAGCAAAGCGGCTACACGGATGCCGGCTGCGTGTTGGTAAGTGTTGAAGGCAGCCGCATGAAGGACGCCACCGTGCGCACGACCTGCATCATCCTTGCCGTGGTGGCGCTGGTGATGCTCTTCACGGCGGTGATGAACTATATCCTCGTTGTTATCAGTTCGCTGGTGGGGCGCGCCCGTCAAGTGGCCGTACGAAAGGTGCTCGGCGCACCTAATCGGGAGTTCTTCCTCGGCTCCACAGGTGAAGCGGGGGTGCATCTGCTGGCGGCCCTCGTCTTGATGGCGCTGCTGCTCTATGCCGGACAGGACCTGACACGCGACCTGCTGGGTGTCAGCGTCTCAACGCTCTTCCCAGCGGCAAAACCGTCGGGCACACTGCTCGCGGTCTGCCTCATTGTGTTGCTCAGCTGCGGCATCCTGCCGGGCTTCATCCTTTCGCGCATCCCGCTTGCCTACGCCTACCGCCTCTACAGCGAAAGCAAGCGAGTGTGGAAGCTGTCGTTGCTGGCCTTTCAGTTCGTGCTCTCGACGATGTTGCTCTGCGTGCTCACCACCATCTATCGGCAGTACCACTATATGCTCAACACGGATATGGGCTATCGGTATGACGAGGTTGCCTACGTCAATGTGTCCGCTCTCCACGGCGACTCCATCTATTCGCTGGCCCGTGAGATAGAGAACCTGCCTTGTGTCGAGAAGACCGCCGCTGCCTACTCCCTCTTCTGCAATCGGCAGAGTGGAGACAACGTGCTCGTGCCGGGCAATCCGCAGGAGCTGTTCAATTGTGCCAACCTGTTCTTTGCCGAGGGCGGGCTGGTGGAAACGATGGGGCTTCAAATCGTGCATGGCCGCGACTTCGAACGTGTGAACCATAAAGGCTGGCAACTGGAGATGCTGGTAGATGAGCATTTCGCCCGGAAGATGAAAGAAGTGGCGGGCATAGACGATGTCGTAGGCCAGCAATTCATCAACTCTTCGTTAGGCGACAAGTACCCCTTGACCGTCGTGGGTGTGGTGAAAGACTTCACCCTTGGGTCGCTGGTGTCTCGCGAGGAGCGCCCCATCATGCTCGTTAACGGAAACGTCTTTACGCACTACATCATGATGAAACTTCACGGCATCACGCCCGAGAACCTCGCGGCTGTGCAGCAACTCTGCGACCGCCTCTACCCGGATGCTGAGCTGAACGTGAAACTCTATCGCAACGAAATGGCCGACCAGTATCAGGAGACCCAGCGCACACGCGACCTTATCCTAATAGGCTGCATCGCCTCGCTGCTCATCACCCTCATCGGTCTGATCGGCTATGTACGTGACGAGGTACAGCGCCGCTCCCGCGAACTGGCCATCCGCAAAGTGGTGGGCGCCACCGAGGGTGAGGTGCAGTTGCTGTTTGCCCGCAGCATCGCCGTCATCGCCCTGCCGTCCATCGCCCTCGGTGCGGCCTTGGGCTGGTATCTGAGTACGCTGCTGATGCAGCAGTTCGCCTACAAGGTGCCGCTTCTGTGGTACGTCTTCGCGGCCGACGCCCTCGCTGTCATCCTCATCATCGCTACCGTCGTCTTCATCCAGACGCGGCGTGTGGCCAATGATAATCCGGTGGAGTATTTGAAGAAGGAATAGACCTGGCGGCAAAACCGCCGGGCACACTGCCCGTTCCCCCTTGGAGGAGGGAGAGTGGTCACCTTGAAAGAAATGCAATCTAAAAAACAATAATCTCTAACCCATAAACAATGACCCTGTATCCTCTGCCGCTTGAATACATTCTGCTCTGAATCCGGCAGAAAAACCGCCAGGCACACTGCCTACTGAAGTCGAATACATTCTGCTCTCACCATTGAGTGGGGAGCGAGGAGGGGGTCCTCTATTATGATTAAGCTCAAGAACATCAAGAAGGTCTTCCGCACAGATATGGTGGAGACCACTGCCCTCGGGGGCATCTCACTGGAAGTGAAGGACGGCGAGTTCGTCGCCATCATGGGTCCTTCGGGCTGCGGCAAATCGACGCTGCTGAACATCTTAGGCTTGCTGGACAACCCCACGGAGGGGGAGTACTGGCTGGACGACAAGGAGGTAGGTCACCTGAAGGAACGCCAGCGCACGCTGACGCGCCGCGGCGAGATAGGCTTCGTCTTCCAGAGCTTCAACCTCATCGATGAACTGACCGTTGAAGCCAATATCGAACTGCCGTTGAAGTATCTGGGTGTGCCGGCCAAAGAACGCAAGGAACGTGTGGAGGAAATTATGCGCCGCATGGCCATCAGCCATCGCGCCCATCACTATCCACAACAGCTCTCTGGCGGTCAGCAGCAACGCGTGGCCATCGCCCGTGCCGTGGTCGTCAAGCCGAAGCTCGTCCTCGCCGACGAGCCCACGGGAAACCTTGACTCGAAGATCGGTAAGGAGGTGATGGACCTGCTCACGCAACTCAACGCGGAAGGTACCACCGTAGTCATGGTGACCCACTCCCAGCGCGACGCCTCATTTGCCACCCGCACCATCAACCTGTTGGATGGTATGGTGGTGGAGAAGACCTTGCTGTAAAGATCCAACCCCAAGAAGCCCATCCCCCAACAAGGGAGGTGTGCAAGCCTGAGCATTATAAGTCTTCTAATCATATTACCTGCTTCATCATGCTTTGATGAAGTCTCTGGGCGGCCATCCGTGAGGACAGTCGCCCAGAATAGTGTGTTAATTCAAAGACTAAGTTTGAAGGTCGTGGTGTAGCCTGTCTCCGGCCTCTCCATAAGGTCAAGACTGCCGCCCTGACGCACCATGATTTGGCGGGCCAGGGCGAGACCGATGCCTGTGCCCTGCCGCTTAGTGGTGAAGAAGGGGATAAAGATGCTGTCTCGGTCGGCGGCAGGAATGGGGGAGCCGTTGTTGGAAATGAGAACCCATCCCCCACCCTCCCTTGTAGGAAGGGAGCTGATTTTTATCTTCGTTGCACCCGCCTCTAACGCATTTTTCACCAAGTTCACCACCACCTGTTGCAGGAGTACGGGGTCGGTGTGTACCGCCATCTCTTCCATCCCTACAGAATCCCACGTGAGCAGCGGGTAGAGGCGTTGTACTTCGGCAAAGAAAGTGTAGAGGTGTACATCTTCGGGCTGAGGTTGCTGCAGTTGCGCTAACTTGCGGTAACTTTCGACAAATGTAGTCAGGCGCGACGCGGTGGTGTTAATACTGCGGATTCCGGCTTCAAGTGGAGTGCCCACGACGTCCTGGCGTTTTAATAGGCTCTGGCTGATGCTGGCAATGGGTGCCGTGGAGTTCATGATCTCATGGGTGAGGATACGTGTCAGCCGTTCCCAAGCCTCCACCTCGTGCATGCTCATCTGCTGATGGATTACTTCGCCGAGTTCATTCAATGCCTCCTGCATGGCACGCTCGCCGCTGGTGAGCCCCTTGGTGCTGAGCCCGAATGACCAGTCATGGTTCCGGATGGCTTCACGCATGAGGTGGGCTCGGCGGTGGAGGGAGCGCTGATGGCTGATATACAACGCCGTTGCAACCGCACACAAAACGATTATAGAGATTACAAGCGTCATTTGCGGTTGAGCTTATTATAGAGTGTCTGGCGTGTCAGTCCCAGCATCTTGGCTGCCGCCGTCAGGTTACCGTCGGCACGATCAACGACTCGGCGAATGTGTTCCATTTCCACCTCGTCCAACGGTGGCAACGTCTGCTGAGCTTCCACTACGTTGCGGAGCTTGTAGGTCAGTTGATCGTTGTCCCACGGTTTGGTGATGAAGTCGGCAGCTCCGCTCTTCAGCGCACGTACGGCCAGCGGCACATCGCCGTAGGCCGTGAGCATCACTACGGGCACATCAGGATGTGCCCTGCGAAGCACCTGCAGCCAGTGCAAGCCCTCGCGACCGGAGTTGGTGCCGAGGGAGAAGTTCATGTCTAAGAGCACGATGTCTATGTGCTCAGTAGCCATTGTGCGAAGCAGCTCATCGGGTTGTGTGAGCTTAACGATACGCTCAAACGTGTCAGCCAGCGCATAATCAAGCGCCGTGAGGATGTCCACGTTGTCATCACAGGCAAGGATGGTTCCGTATTTCATTTACATTATAGATTAGCACCGCAAAGTTACATAAAAATAGTAACTTAGCCACACGAATACCCATCTTTTCTTCGGTCACGAAAGAAAAAGTGTAAAATAATTGGACGTTTTTGAATCGGTGGCTTGGATCTGTAACGACAAAACTTGGTTCCTATGAGCGAAACGCACTAACTTTGTCACCAAAACCAATAACCATTACAATGACACACTCCAAACCATTCTGCCACGCAACCCACGATCTTATCATAATTCCAAGGTCACGGAACAATCATTCCAAGATGATGGAACAATCATTCCAAGATGATGGAATATTGTCAAGATACAGAATAGCAGCCCTTGCCATCCTATCCCTTGTCGCCTCAACACTATGCCCTCAACCCCAGACTCTCGGCCCTCAACCCCAGACTCTCAACTCGCAACTCCAGACCCACGACCTCAACCCTCAGCCCTCAGCCCCGATGTCTGTCTCGGATTGTATGCGCTTTGCTGTCATACATAGCCACGGTCTGCGGCAACGCCAGTTGCAGTTGGACAACAGCCAGGCCACACGTATGCAAGCCATCGGAGCCTTCCTGCCAAGTGTGAACGCCAGCGCCGGCACACAATGGAACTTCGGCCGTGCCATAAACCCAGAGACTAATACCTACACAAGCGTGAGCACTTTTAACAACGGCTATGGCCTCTCTGCCTCTCTGCCTTTATTCGACGGCCTATACCGCCTGCACACCCTGCGCGCCGCCCATGCCGATGTGCTCATGCAAAAGAACGCACTACAGGCTGAGCGCGACCAGGTGGCGCTGGAGACTTATCAGGCATTTATAGATGTCATCTATGCACAGGAGGCTGTGCGCTTGGCCAAAGAGAAACTCAGCGAGAGCGAGATGATGCTGCGCCAGACGCAGGTGATGGAGGAAGAGGGGCTGAAGAGCAAGGCCGACGTGGCGCAGATGGAGGCTCAGCTGGCTGCCGACGCACTAACGGTGACACGTCAGGAAAACCAGCAGGAGACGGCAATGCTGCGACTGAAGCAGGTGATGAACTGGGAACTGAAAGAAGTATTAAGAATAAAGAGTGAAGATTTGACGGTACCAGCAGCGCAGGGAGGTGAGGATGCCGATTCGGCGTCGTTGCCGCTACGTTCTCCATTAGAAAGGCAGGCTTTCTACGCTGTAGAATCCGCACGTAGCAACGTACGCGCCGCCCGCTCATCTTTCTTCCCCAGCATCTCTCTCTCGGCAGGCATCAACTCGTCGTACTTCCGCAATCTCGATGCCGCAACGACAACGCCTTTCAGGAATCAACTGAAGAACAACTTGGGCGAGTATGTTTCCCTGAACCTGAGCATCCCCATCTTCAACCGCCTCGGAAACATCGCGTCCCTGCGGAGGGCACGCAACAACCTGTACATAGCCCAGGAACAGTACGCCGCCAAGCAGACAGAACTTGAGGTGCTGCGTCAACAGGCACGTCTTGATGTCCTCGCCTACCAGAAGGAAGCCACGCAAGGCGAGCGTAAGGTGGAGGCAGACAGTCTCGCCTACGAACTCACACGCCAGCAATACGCCCAAGGTCTGGCTTCACCCATTGATCTGCAGACATCGGCTGCAATTCTCCTGCAGTCGCGTGCCGCTCTGCTGCAAAGCCGCCTGATGATTGCCGTGAAGGAGTTGCAGCGACGATACTACGAGGGATTACCCCTCATATAGGTAAAACATCCTGTCCATCATCTTCCACTTCTCGTCGCTGGTTGCACCCTCGGCACATTGCTGGAACATAGCCATGTAATCCTCCCACTCTTGCTGACGGGGCAGGGTGGCGAGACGTGCCATAGCTTTGTCCCAGTCGAAATCGAGCGGAGTCTCAACAATCATAACGAGGCGCGTGCCAAGGATATATATCTCCATCTCGAGAATGCCTACTTCGCGGATTCCGTCGCGAATTTCCTTCCACGAATGTTCGCTGTCGTGACGGCGACGATACTCTGCGATGAGAGCTGGGTCGTCCTTCAAGTCCATGGTCTGGACATAGCGCTTCACGGGCTGGTGGTATTGTTTCTGGAGGAAGCCAGACCCACCCCCTTGCCCCTCCCGTGTAGGGAGGGGAGTAGAATGAGTATGAGAGGACGAGGATTTTAACATAATAAAGTTCTTGAGTTCAACCTGTTCTATTGGTAAAGCTAGCCGCTCCCCTCCATCACGGGAGGGGTTGGGGGTGGGTCTTTTTATAAGTGCTATATCCGTAGAGAGTGATGAAGACGAAGCAGATGAACGGCAGGATGAACGAGAAATTGACGGCGGGCCAGCCGAAGATTACCTGCTGATCTATGAGATGTCCCTGAAGAGGGGGCATCAATGCGCCACCCACAATGGCCATAACGAGGAAAGCGGCACCGAGTGAGGTGTCCTCGCTCTTGACGTTCTCAAGTGCAATGCCATAAATGCTGGGAAACATGATGGACATGAACAGGCTGATGCACACCAGACTGTAAAGTCCGAACATTCCTTCTATACAGATGGCGCCAAGCGTGCACACCGTGGCACCAACACCGAAGATACTAAGAAGCAGACGCTGGTTTACCCACTTCATGATGTATGTACCGACGAAGCGGCCTGTAAGCGAGAGCGACATTGCCAGAATGTTCCATCGCTGGGCCGTAGCCTTATCTATGCCTAAGTGGTCTGCATACTGGATGATGAATGTCCAGACCATAATCTGCGCAGCAACATACAGCACCTGAGCAAACACGCCATTTCGGTAAATCTTATTTTTCCAAAGACGTGAGAGCGTGGTGCTTGCACTTGTCTTTCCGTCCTCTTCTCCCTTCAACGAAGGCATCTTGGTGAGGGCAATAATAATGAACATCACGAGTACAACCAAGCCGATGGCAACATACGGGTCACGGATTACAGCCAGGTCGTGCAAACGGATGTCGGCCTTCTCTGCCTCGCTCAGTCCGTGGTAGAGAATCTGCCCGGCTGCATCGCGACGGTCGGAAAGGAGGTTCGGCAACACGATAAACGAGGCGACAGCCATTCCTGACAAAGAACCGACAGGATTAAAGGCCTGTGCCAGATTCAGACGGCGTGTGGAATTGCTCTTGTCACCCAACGAGAGGATGAATGGGTTGGCACTTGTCTCAAGGAAAGCCAAGCCGAAAGTGAGGATGTAAAGCGACACGCAGAAGAAAGTGAACTCCTGGAACTGTGCCGCAGGGATAAACAGAAATGCGCCCACAGCATACAGTCCAAGGCCGATAAGAACTCCGACCTTATAAGAATACTTGCGGATGAACAAAGCGGCCGGAACAGCCATCGTGGCATAACCGCCATAGAAGGCGAACTGAACCATCGAGGCCTTGGCTGCTGATATCTCCATCAGTGTCTGGAAAGCTGCCACCATCGGGTTGGTGATATCGTTGGCAAAGCCCCAGAGTGCGAAGAGCGATGTAATGAGGATAAAGGTGATGAGGTACTTGCGGGGGACTAAATGGGAAGCGGACTCTCCCCCCTGCCCCTCCCTGTGAGGGAGGGGAGTAGTTACTATTTGGCTGGATGTGTTCTCGTTATTCATAAGGCTCCTGTTTTACTTTTTAATTCTATTTTCGCTGGGCTTTTACTTTTTAATTTTTACTTTTTACTTTATAAATTCTTCCTATTCACTCATGTTCTTTATATAGGGCAAGTCGGGCAGGTTCTTGAACCCGTAGAATCGCTTGGCATTCGCGCCGAGGAAAGCTGCTTGCTCTTCTGGTGAGAGGAGTTGGCTGCGGAAGATAAAGTCGTAGCTCATACGATAGGTGATGGCTGTTATGGTGCGAGGATAGTCAGAGCCCCACATCAGCTTTTCGATACCAATGAGGTCGGCAGCCTCACGGATGGCTCGCACGGCCGACGGGAAGGGATAGAACTCTGGGTTGTAGAGCCAGGTGATGCCACCGCTCTCCACCATAACGTTCTCATTGCGGGCCAGAAGCATCTGGCTGCGCCAGCTGTCGTTCTCCCAAGGGGGTGTTGTAGGCTGGTCCGCCATACCGAGATGTCCTATGGCTATCTTCAGCTCCGGACATTCCATAATAACCTCGCTCAGTTCGCCAACCTGCTCGTCGCCATCGGCGAGGGTGATGCTGAGGAACTTTCCGTTTGCCTCCATCCAGCGGAACATCTTCATCATCTCGTCATCAGTAAGCTTACGGCCCACCAGTCTGTGTCCGGGGATAGCCATTCCACGGAAACCCTCTTCACTCATCAAGCGAATAGCCTGCTGGCAGAAGCCGTCACGCTGGTAATCCACCATAGCGTAACAGAAGAAGCGGTCGGGATAGCGCTCCTGCACAGACTTCAAATAGTCGTTCTGGATTCCGTCGATAAATTCCTGAACGACCACGGCGGCGCCCACCTGGGCGTAGTCCATATTGCTCAGGAACACCTCTGCCGTATTCCGTCCGTCAATCATAAACGGAGGCAACATCTGGCGCTCCTCACCGAAGAACTCCGAGCGGCTTCCGTTGCCGTCCTGGGTGTGAATGGGAAAACCATTCACCACTGTATCCTGACGTAGCCAAAGATGGGAGTGAGTATCGATAATGGACTCTCCCCCCGCCCTCCCTTGTAGGGAAGGAGCAGAATGTATTTGACTGGAAGTATTCATATAAAAAAGGTCTGCCATTAACTATTCGCCCAGGTAACCCTCTGTTGATCACCAATTATGTCTTGGACTTCCTTGACTAACTGCCAGTCAATGGGTTCGCTGATATACTGAAGGTTGCGGCGGACATTGTCCGGATTTGCAGATGAGAACAGGGTGGAGGGAACACGCGGATTGCTGACAGAGAACTGCATAGCCAGTTTTTCTATGGGATAGCCCTTTGCCTTACAGTGCTGAGCTGCACGCTGGCAAGCCTCAACGAGTGGCTTCGGAGCCGGGTGCCAAGCGGGCACTCCGCGCTCTGAGAGCAGGCCCATGCTGAGCGGAGATGCGTTGATAAGGCCGATGCCGTGGCTCTCAAAATAGTCGAGATTGTCTGCCAGAGCATCGTCACAGAGACAGTAATGGCAGAAATTCAGCACCGTCTCAACGGTTCCTTCCTTGCTGTGGTCAATGACCCAGCGCAGGTTCGGAATCTGAAGGTCCGTAATGCCCACGTGGCTCACAAGGCCCTTCTCCTTCAGTTCTACGAGCGCAGGCAGCGTCTCTTCTACCACCAACTGCAAGCCGCCGGGCAGAGATGCCTGAAACTCGATGTCATGAACATGTATCAGGTCGATATGTTCCACACCCAGACGCTCCATACTCTCATAGACACTCTCCTGAGCGCGTTTACCGCTGTAATCCCACGTGTTCACGCCGTCCTTGCCGTATCGTCCGACCTTAGTGGAGAGGATGTATTTGTCACGTGGCAGCTGGCGCAGGGCACGCCCCAGAACGGTCTCCGCCTTGTAATGTCCGTAGTAGGGCGATACATCGATGAGATTCATTCCTCCCTCAAGGGCAACACCGACAGTATCCACGGCTCGGCCTTCATCTATTGTGTGAAAGACACCGCCCAGAGAAGAGGCACCAAAACTTAGGGCTGACACTTCCAGCCCCGTCCGTCCAAGTTTCCTGTATTCCATATATTATTACTGATTATTATCTTCAAAACAGTGACTATGCTCTTTATGTCGGCACAAAGATACAAATTACTCCAATAACAGCATACGTTTTGGGGCATTTTTGTCAATATTGCCCTATTAGCTGATACTATTGTACTACTTTGCACGCTTACAGAGGTCGTTTTCCGCACATTCCGATACAAAAAAAGCCCGAGAACAAGTCTCGGACTTTGCGCTCCAGGATGGGCTTGAACCAACGACCCCATGATTAACAGTCATGTGCTCTAACCAACTGAGCTACTGAAGCAGGCTTTTCTGAATCTGAGTGCATCCACTTCGCTTGCGCTCCAGGATGGGCTTGAACCAACGACCCCATGATTAACAGTCATGTGCTCTAACCAACTGAGCTACTGAAGCAGGGTTAATCGAAGTTTTTGCACTCTTTTTTCAGAATTGCGGGGCAAAAGTAGTACAAATTCGGAAAATATGCAATATCTTTGCCGAAAAATCTGCGATATATGCTAAAAATACTTGGAATTGGCAATGCTTTAGTGGATATTCTCATCCAAATCGAGGACTCTGAACTCCAAAAACAGGGTCTGACAAAAGGCGGCATGACGCTGATCGATGTGCAACAGATGAAAGCTCTTGAAGAGGGCTTCAAAGACATGGAGACCCAACAGGCCACCGGAGGCAGCGCAGCCAACACCGTGCTGGCTCTGGCCCTCTTAGGCGACCGCCCCGGACTTGTCGGAACCATCGGGGACGACACGTGGGGAAACTACCTGCGACAGACTGCCGCCAGCCGCGGCATCGACGCCCACTTCAACGTCGTGCCAGACGCCAACACGGGAATCGCCACTACCTTCATCACACCCGACGGGGAGCGCACATTCGCCACGCACCTCGGAGCTGCGGCAATGATGAAGCCAGGGATTCTGACCGAAGAGATGCTTCGCGGCTACGACATACTGCATATCGAAGGTTATCTGGTGCAGAACCACGAACTTATGGAACATATAGTTCAGACGGCCAAAGAAGCAGGACTGACCATCAGCTACGATCTGGCTTCATTCAATGTGGTTCTTTCCGACCGTGAGTTCGTGACACATCTCGTGCGAGACTATGTAGATATAGTGTTTGCCAACCGTGAGGAGGCCGCTGCATTCTGCGGCTTTGACGATCCTGAGGTCGCTCTGGATATGCTATCGAAGATGACGCGAGTGGCAGTTGTCAAGTTAGGTAAGGACGGAGCCACAGCGACCCTGTCTGTTCCTGACGCTTCCGGTACAACAATGACGCCGACCGAACGGGCCACCGCACCGCTATGCAGTAAGGTGAAACCCGTGGATACCACAGCCGCAGGCGATTTCTTCGCCGCCGGATTCCTGCACGGCTGGAGCCAAGGCCTGCCCCTGCGTACCTGTCTCGATTATGGCAACCGCATCGCAGGCGAGGTTATCCGTGTGGTAGGAACAAACGTAACAGCAGAAGCCCTGCGCGCGGCCTTAATTCATAATTCATAATTCTTAATGCAGAGTTCATAATTGGGAAAGAGGATATGAAACATAATATATTAATTAATGTACGCGTGAGCGTAATCATAACAACCCTGTTGCTAATCCTTGTTCCGGGGAAGGCGCAAGAGCACCGCACCGGAGGGTTTGACATCACACGAGGACTGGAGACCTTTGCCGACATCTACCGCCAGATAGACATGTATTACGTAGATACGATTTCGGCCGACACAGCCCTGCGCTGGGCCATAGACGGGATGTTGATGGAGGTGGATCCATTCACCAACTTTATCCCGCTTAACCAGCAAGACGAGTTCCGCGCCACCACTTCAGGGCGTTATGCCGGCATAGGAGCCGGGATTCGTGCCATGAAAGACTCGAAGCGCGTGGTCATCTCCGAGCCGTACGAGGGTTTTCCCGCCGCCCGTGCTGGCGTGAAGGCTGGCGATATCATCCTCTCCATCGACGGGAAGGACGTTAAAGGCTGGAAAGTGGATAAGGTGAGTGAGAACCTTCGCGGCGAACCCGGAACAAAGTTCGAGCTGAAAGTGGAGCGTCCGGGCGCACGCAAGCCGCTGTCTTTCAAGCTCGTCAGAGAGAACATCAAACTTCCCGCCGTCACTTGGTACGATATCATTGACCCGCAGAAGGGGCTTGGATACATCTATCTCTCATCCGTCACCGACGACTGCGCCAGCGAGGTTCGCAATGCAATTATGGACTTGAAGCAGAAGGGGATGAAGTCTCTGCTTCTGGATCTGCGCGACAACCCCGGCGGTGCCATCTCTCAGGCAGTAGAAATCGTGGGTATGTTCGTGCCGAAGGGAAGTCTGGTGGTTTCTACCAAAGGTAAACTGCCCTCCACCTGCTATGACTACCTCACGCCCGACGAGCCCATTGACACCGTAATGCCGCTCCACGTGCTTGTGAACGGCAACTCCGCCTCTGCCGCCGAGATTATCAGCGGCGCATGGCAGGATCTGGACCGCGCTACGGTCTGGGGGCGCCGCACCTACGGCAAGGGACTGGTGCAGGCCGTGCGCGATGTGCCTTACCACGGAAAACTGAAAATCACCACAGCACGTTATTACATCCCTTCGGGCCGCTGCATTCAGGCATACGACTATCGCCACCGCACAGCCGATGGAGCTGCCACTACCCTGCCCGACTCGCTGACACGCGAGTTCCACACCCGCGCCGGACGCCCTGTGCGCGACGGGGGCGGCATCCTGCCCGACAGCCTGATTGCGTTGGACACAATCCCAACGATGGTGACAGACCTTTATTATAGTGACCAGTTCTTCGATTACATAACCGGTTATGTACAGGCCCACCCTACCATTGCTACGCCCGACCGTTTTTCGCTCACGGACGATGAATATACAGCTTTCGCAGACGCGATAGCAAAGACCGAATTCAAGTATAACGGGCGCAGCGCCACGATGTTTGCCGGAGTGAGGCAGATGGCTCGTGCCGAAGGCCTTCTGGACGACGAGGCCCGTGCGCTGGCCGACTCTTTAGAGGCACGGCTCAAGCGCAAGGACATTCGCTCCGACCTGCTGCGTCACCGCTCTTATGTTCAGCCGTATCTTGAAGAGGAAATCGTAAACCGCTACTATCATGAGCGCGGGTCGATGCAGCTTCACATTCGGGACGACAAGGAAGTCAATACGGTTAAAGTAAAAATTAAAAAGTAAAAAAGATGTTGAATGTAATATGTTGAATGTAATATGAGACGCAGACGTAATAATATCAACCAGAGAATAATGACTGGAGTGGTGGCAATGGCCATCGTGGTGCTGCTGGTTTGTTTCCTGTTCCTGAGCATGGTAAGCTGCACAAACGACAAACAAAGTTTCCTCGTGGTCGGGACCGTGGATGGAGGAGCAGACAGCACCCTCATCGTGGAGGCTCTCACGCTGGACGGCATTCAAGAGTGTTCCTCTTGCAAAGTGGGTAAAGACGGTACGTTCGGCCTCGTCGTGGAGCGTCCAGACAGCATCCTCTCACCCGACTTCTACCGCCTTCGTTTAGGCTCTCAGGTTATCAACTTTGTGGTGGATTCCGTAGAATGCATAACCGTCAGCACTTCCTCCGATGCTTTTGGCACGGCCTACGACATCGAGGGCAACGAAGCCTCGCAGACAATGAAGACGATGGCGTTGCTTAACATCCAACTGCAAATGCAGATTGCACAACTCGAACATGCCGACTCGCTCTCAACGCTGGAGAAGATGGAGGCCGCCGAACAGATGGTGAAGCGCTACAAGCAGACACTTGCTAACGACTACATACTGAAAAATCCCAGTTCACCAGCATCCTATTTCGCCCTGTTCCAGTCTGTAGGCGGTCAACTGCTCTTCGACCCCGAGAGCGACCCGACCGACGTGCAGATGTTCGCAGCCGTGGCAACCCAATGGGATCAAAACCACCCTCGGTCCGCACGCACAGAGAATCTCCGCAACATCGCCATACGCGGCCTGCGCAACACACGCCAAGCCCAGCCCGTACAGATAGAGCTGAAGGGTGACAAGGTGCGCGAGATCGGAATAATTGATATGGCATTCCCCGATATCCACGGTCAGGAACGCCGTCTCTCTGACCTGAAGGACAATGTCGTGCTGCTCGATTTCACTGCCTACTCCCTTCCCGACTCTCAACAGCGAAACATAGACCTGCGCACTCTCTATCAGAGATACCACGCTCTGGGGCTGGAAATCTATCAGGTGTCCGTGGATGCCGACGAGCACTACTGGAAAACAATGTGCGAGAAACTGCCCTGGGTTTGCGTCTATTGTGCCGAAGGGCCGGGTGCAGACATGCTCCAGCTTTATCAGGTGACTCAGCTCCCAAGTTATTTCCTTATCGCCAGAGGTTCAAACCTTGAAGCACGCGGAGAGAACATCACAGACCTCGATGCAGCCATAAACGCATTGCTTAAGTAATTTTATTGCAAAAAATTTGGCTCGTATTGAAATAACTATTACTTTTGTCGCCGAGAATCAAATAAATGCGTCAAGCAAAGGGTTCCGTGTAACAGCGGAGTCCTTTTGTTTTTGACTCTCTCAACACCTAAGAGCGGGTCTTGACAGATTCTTTAAAGCAGTAAGTATTAAACAGATAAATTAAAAATAGTAAATCGTCAAATAGTAAATAACTATGGCTTACATGACACAAGCTGGCTATGATGCACTCGTAGCCGAGCTGCACCGCTTAGAAGCGGTAGAACGCCCCGCCGCGTCAGCAGCGATTGCAGAAGCGCGCGATAAAGGCGACCTCAGTGAGAACTCAGAATACGATGCCGCAAAAGAGGCTCAGGCAATGCTGGAAATAAAGATTACCCAGCTCAAAGCCACCATCACCTCGGCAAAGATCATTGACACAAGCAAACTGAACGCAGACACCGTTCAGATTCTCTCGCGCGTAACGCTGAAGAACGTGGCCAACAAGGCCGTGATGTCTTACACCATCGTGAGCGAGACTGAGGCCAACCTGCGCGAAGGCAAGATTTCCGTGCAGACTCCCATTGCCCAGGGCCTTCTCGGCCACAAAGTAGGCGAAGTGGTTGAGGTCAAGGTACCGCGCGGCACAATGAAATTCGAGATTCTTGAGATCACTTTTGAGTAATGTAAAAACTTTCCAGCCCTACATCCCCCGCCGGGGGATTTTAGGGGGCTTCTTAAACCTTTTAACCTTAACCAGATGTCTATATTCAGCAAAATCGCCGCTGGCGAAATCCCAAGCTATTGCTGTGCCAGCAATGAGGAGTTCTATGCATTCCTCGACATCAACCCGATGGTGAAAGGCCACACGCTGGTAATTCCACGCCGCGAGGTTGATTACATCTTCGACCTCACCGACGAGGAACTGGCCCGTATGCAGGTGTTTGCTGCCCACGTGGCCCGCGCCATAAAGAAAGTCATCCCCTGCGTTAAAGTGGGTGAGGCTGTACTCGGTCTCGAAGTGCCCCACGCACACATACATCTTATCCCGATGCAGAGCGAGCGTGATATGCTCTTCTCCAACCCCAAGCTCTCCCTACCCTCCGAGGAGATGCAGGCTATAGCCGACGCTATCCGCAAAGAGTTCAACGCATAAACCCTCTAACTTCCCAATATTTATTATGGCAAGTGTATTAGACAATCACGCAGCATTGAAGCAGGTGGTGTATAATGTTGCCGAAGTGGCAGGCTACCTGTGGCAGAAAGGATGGGCCGAGCGCAACGGCGGTAACATCACCGTGAACATCACGGAGCAGGTCGATGACGCCATCAGGCAGTTGCCTGCCATCTCCTCAGTTTATCCCATCGGAACCACACTGCCTCATCTGAAAGGCTGTTATTTCTATTGCAAAGGTACGAATATGCGTATGCGCGACCTCGCACGCTGGCCTATGGACAACGGCTCCGTAATCCGCATCCTCGACGACTGCGCCTCATACGTAATCATTGCCGACAAGGCCGTGAAACCGACCAGCGAATTGCCGTCGCATCTGGCCGTACACAACTATCTTCTGGCCAAGGGCTCACCCTACCGCGCCAGTCTCCACACCCACCCGAT
This sequence comes from Bacteroidaceae bacterium, assembly GCA_017447625.1. GTDB lineage: Bacteria > Bacteroidota > Bacteroidia > Bacteroidales > Bacteroidaceae > Physcousia. The sequence goes on along the minus strand of JAFSNB010000008.1, from coordinate 7,602 downwards.
TGAGTTGGTGGCAATGACTCACAACAAGAAGTTCATGGAGAAGGATGTGGCCACTAAGCTGCTCTGGTCTATGATTCCGGAGACGAAAGCCTTCTGTCCGCGCGGTCTTGGCATGGTACCGTACATGTTGCCGTCGAGCGTAGAACTGGCAGATGCCACCATCAAGGCTATCGACGACGACTACGACGTAGTGATGTGGGAGAAGCACGGAGTCTTCGCCGTAGATAACGACATCATGAGTGCCTTCGACCAGGTGGATGTGCTTAACAAAGCAGCCCTCATCTACATTGCCTCCAAGAACATGGGCTTCGAGCCCGACGGCATGACAGATGCTCAGATGAAGGAACTCAGCGACGTCTTCGGTCTTCCGAAATAAGCTCACGTATAATGCCTCACGGAAAACCGTGAGGAACTGTGACAAACTAATAACCAACAAAATTAAGGGGCTGTGTCCGCGGACACAGCCCCTTGCTGTTTATTGCCTTTCAGAAGCGCTTACTCCTTACCGAGCAAGAGCTTCATCATCTCGCAGGCAGCCTTAGCCACAGAGGTACCGGGGCCGAAGACGGCGGCTACGCCAGACTTGTAGAGGAAGTCGTAGTCCTGGGCGGGAATAACACCACCGGCAATGACCATGATGTCCTCGCGACCCAGCTTCTTCAGCTCCTCGATGAGCTGCGGGATGAGGGTCTTGTGACCGGCAGCGAGACTGGAGGCACCGACGATGTTCACATCGTTCTCCACGGCTTCGCGGGCAGCCTCGGCAGGAGTCTGGAACAGCGGGCCCATATCTACGTCGAAGCCGCAGTCGGCATAACCGGTGGCAACAACCTTTGCGCCGCGGTCGTGACCGTCCTGACCCATCTTGGCAACCATAATACGAGGACGACGGCCCTCCTGTTTTGCGAACTCTTCGGTGAGGCGGCAGGCTTCCTCGAAGTCTGCATCGGCCTTGCTTTCTGAACTATACACGCCTGAAATGGTTCTAATGACTGCTTTGTAACGGCCTACGACAGTCTCGCAGGCATCGCTGATTTCGCCGAGGGTGGCACGGTGGCCGGCTGCTGTGACGGCGAGGTCGAGGAGGTTGTGTTCGCTCTTCTTACCATCGGCAAACTCCTGCACGCAGGCGGTGATGGCAGCGAGGTCCTTCTTGACCTGCTCGTTGTCGCGGCTGGCGCGGAGCTTCTTCAAGCCCTCTTCCTGCTCCAGACGTACGGCGGTGTTGTCAATCTCGAGGATATCAATGGGATCCTCGTGCTCCAGACGGTACTTGTTCACGCCGACGATGGTCTGAACACCGCTGTCGATGCGAGCCTGTGTGCGGGCAGCAGCCTCCTCGATACGCATCTTGGGCAGACCGGTCTCGATAGCCTTGGCCATACCGCCGAGCTTCTCGATTTCCTGGATGTGCTCCCATGCCTTGAGGTAGAGCTCCTGTGTCAGCTTCTCGACGTAGTAGGAACCGGCCCACGGGTCGATGTGCTTGCACACCTGCGTCTCGTTCTGGATGTAAATCTGGGTGTTACGTGCGATACGTGCGCTGAAGTCGGTAGGCAGGGCGATGGCCTCGTCCAGTGCGTTGGTGTGCAGCGACTGGGTGTGACCCAGCACGGCAGCCATCGCCTCGATACAGGTACGGCCTACGTTGTTGAAGGGATCCTGCTCGGTGAGCGACCAACCGGAAGTCTGGGAGTGTGTGCGCAGTGCCATGGACTTGGGGTTCTTGGCGCCGAAGCTCTTGACAATCTTAGCCCACAAGAGACGACCTGCACGCATCTTGGCAATCTCCATGAAGTGGTTCACACCGATAGCCCAGAAGAAGCTGAGGCGCGGTGCGAAAGCATCGACATCGATGCCGGCGTTGATACCTGCGCGGAGATAGTCCATACCGTCGGCCAGCGTGTAGGCCAGCTCGATGTCGGCGGTAGCACCAGCCTCCTGCATGTGGTAGCCAGAGATGGAGATGGAGTTGAACTTAGGCATCTTCTGCGAGGTGTACTCAAAGATGTCGGCGATAATCTTCATGGAGAATGCGGGCGGGTAGATATATGTGTTGCGCACCATGAACTCCTTCAGAATATCGTTCTGGATAGTTCCTGCCATCTCCTCGAGTTTGGCACCCTGCTCCAGACCGGCGTTGATGTAGAAGGCGAGGATGGGGAGCACAGCGCCGTTCATGGTCATGGAGACGGACATCTTGTTCAAGGGGATGCCGTCGAAGAGCACCTTCATGTTCTCGAGCGAGCAGATGCTCACACCAGCCTTACCTACGTCACCGACCACACGGGCGTTGTCGGGGTCGTAGCCACGGTGTGTGGGCAGGTCGAAGGCCACGGAGAGGCCCTTCTGACCGCTGGCGAGGTTACGGCGATAGAAAGCGTTGGACTCTTCAGCGGTGGAGAAGCCGGCATACTGACGGATAGTCCACGGGCGGAAGGGGTACATCATAGAGTACGGGCCACGGAGGAACGGCGGAATACCGGCGGCGAAGTTCAGGTGCTCCATGCCCTCCAGATCTTCCTTCGTATATACGGGCTGAATATCTATTTGTTCGGGAGTCTTCCAGTTGGCGGTAATGCCGTTCTCCCGCTGCCAGTCAAGGCCATTCTTGGCATCTATCCCAGCAAAAATATCTATGTCTTTAAATTGCTTTTTCATAATTAGATACCAAGTTTAGCGTTTAATTCTTTCAGGGTCTTGAGCTGATCCACACGGACGTGGATGAAGTTCTCGATGCCGGCAGCCTTGAGGTCTTCGCTGCAAGCGGGAGCGCCTGCTATGATGAAGATTGCCTTCGGGTCGGCAGCCTTAAGAGCGTTGAAGGCGGGAACACCGTATTCTGCGTATTCGTCGTCGCTGGAGCAGAGCACCACGATGTCGGCACCGGCCTTCACAGCAGCCTCAACACCTTCCTCCACAGTGGGGAAGCCGAGATTGTCAACGACCTTGTAACCGGCAGCGGCGAGGAAGTTGCAGCTGAACTGAGCACGGGCCTGACGCATGGCCAGGTTGCCGATGGTGAGCATGAATGCCACGGGCTGCTTGGCAGCCTTCTCTGTGGTGAGGCGCAGGGTCTCGAAGTCGCTGGCCAAGCGACTGGTCTTCAGAGCGGGCACATCGGGATCGCTGGAGTGCTTGCAGGTGCAGTCGCATGAGAGCGGCTCCTTGCCCTCGCTGGTCTCGGTGAAGTTCGGGAACTGGTTCGTGCCGAGCAGGAATTCCTTGCGCTTGCCGGCGTTGGCGTGACGTGCCTTGTCGGTGTCGTTGATAGCCTGCTGAATGGTTCCGGCCTTGACAGCTGCCAGGAAACCACCCTCTTCCTCAACGGCGAGGAACAGCTTCCAGCCTTCCTTGGCGATGGCCACAGTCAGCTCTTCCACGAAGTAGCTGCCGCCGCTGACATCCACGATCTTGTCAAAGTGGCACTCCTCCTTGAGCAGCAGCTGCTGGTTGCGTGCTATACGCTCTGCAAAATCCGTCGGAACCTCGTAGGGAGCGTCAAACGGAGTAACCACCACCGAGTGAACGCCTGCGAGAGCAGCACTCATGGTCTCGGTCTGCGAGCGGAGCATATTCACATAGCTGTCGAACACAGTCTGGTTGTAGGTCGTGGTAGCTGCGTTGATGCACATCTTGCAGGCGCACTCGCACTTGGGGTCATACTGCTTAACAATCTGAGCCCAGAGCATACGGGCTGCGCGGAACTTGGCAATCTCCATGAAGTAGTTGCCGCCGATGCCCATGTAGAACTTGATCTTCTTAGCTGCGAGATCCACGGGAACGCCAGCCTCAACCATCTCGTCCAGATATTCCTTACCCCAGGCCAGAGCGTAACCCAGCTCCTGATAAACGTAAGCGCCGCTGTTGCAGAGCAGATCGCTGTGAACCATCACGCAACGCAGGTTGGGGAAGTCCTTCAGCTTCTCTACCAGCTTCGGCATGTTGGGCAGCAGCATAGTGGTGTCCTTGCCCTTCATCAGCATACGCTCGATGGGGTCGAAACCGATGCCGCCGACAATCTTTGACTTGTCGTAGCCCTTCTTCTCGTAGTAGGCCACAACCAGATCAGCCAGCTCCAGCACATGACGCTGGCAGGTGCGGAAGCTCACCTCCACGCAGTCGCAGCAAATGCTGCTCAGCAGCGTCTCGATGAACTCTGCGTTCAGGTTTTCTCCGTGGAGACGGAAGCCGAGCGAGTCAACACCCTTGTTCAGGATGTCGAGAGCCTTTGCGTTGGCTTCCTTCGGGTCTGTGACAACGATGTTCTGGCGAACATACCAGACATTGTTGTCTTTTTTGTTGCCGCGGATGAAGGGAAACTCGCCCGGGAGGGCGTTCACTGTGGGCAGCTGGTCCACGTCTTCCTTCAGATAAAACGGCTGCATGGAGAATCCCTCAGAGGTTCTCCACACCATTTTCTTCTCGTAGTCAGCGCCCTTGAGGTCAACCTCAATCTTGTCACGCCATTCCTGACGTGTCGGGGCGGTGAAGTCCGCGAAGAGCTTTTCTTTATTTTCTGCCATAATTAAATAATGAAATGTGGTTATAAGTGTCTAAAAGCGGACAAAGATAGAAAAGTTTGCTTGGGTGGCCAAATTTGCATCTAAAAAAGATTATAAAATAGTCAGTTTTTACCCAAATGTTTGCCTTTATCGCCATAAACCACTAATTTTGCACCGCAAAAGAGAATTAATCAATGTAGAATATAATATAAAAGCGGCCTTTCGGTTATTCGATTAAACGATTAAACTATTTTTCGGGATTCAAAGGCCGCCAAACTCTTAAACTACTTAAACTGCTTAAACTCTTGAAACCTGAACCCTGAAACCCAACTCCCCTCCCTCCACGGGAGGGGGCGGGGGTGGGTCTTTAAATCAAATAATAATGGATTGGCTCATTAACCTCTTCACCAACACAGACAGCATAGCACACATCGTGGTGCTCTACTCGCTGGTAATCGCCATCGGCATAGCCCTTGGCCGCTTCAAGATCTTCGGCATCTCGCTCGGAGTCACATTCGTCCTCTTCGCCGGCATCCTGGCTGGACACATCGGCTTCACAGGCACACCCGAGGTGCTCAACTACGTGCAGGACTTCGGCCTCATCCTCTTCGTCTATTGCATAGGCTTGCAGGTCGGACCGGGTTTCTTCGAGAGTTTCGCCAAAGGCGGCATAACGTCCAACATGCTCGCCATGGGCATAGTGGGCCTGAACGTCGTCACTATGCTCGCCCTCTACTTCATCCTCTTCTACAACCCCTCCGTCCACGGCGGCGAGAACGTTTGGAACCTCTCGATGATGACGGGCGTCCTCTGCGGAGCCATCACCAACACGCCGGGTCTCGGTGCCGCATCCGAGGCCGTAGCCACAGTCTATAAGGGAGCTGCCCAGATCCCGCAGATTGCATCGGGCTACGCCTGTGCCTATCCGCTTGGTGTCGTAGGAATTATCGGAGCCACCATCGCCATCCGCTACATCTGTGGCATCAGTCTGAATAAAGAGACTGAAGATATTGAGCGTGAGATGAACGAGAACCCGCACGCCAAGCCCCACCGCATGACTCTCCGCGCCGAGAACAAAGCTCTGAGCGGACGCACTATCCTGCAGATACGCGACTTCCTGGGCCGCGATTTCGTCTGCTCACGTTTCCTGCACGAAGGCCATGTGTCAATCCCCAACCGCGACACTATAGTCACCATCGGCGACCTGATGTATGTCACCTGCGCCGAGGACGACTGGGAAGCCATATCCGCCTTCATCGGCCCCGTGGATCATGTCGAATGGGAAGAGCAAGACGTACAGATGGTATCCAAGAACGTGCTCGTAACCCAGCCCAAGGTGAACGGAAAGACCTTCGGTCAGCTGCATTTCAGCTCCGTCTATGGCATCAACGTCACCCGCATCCACCGCAACGGCATGAATCTCTTTGCCGACCGTAACCTGCGCATCCAGATTGGTGACAAACTCGTCTGCGTAGGTCCCGAGGACGCCGTAGCCCGCGTCGCCAATATGCTCGGTAACGAGGTGAAGCGTCTGGACCACCCCAACCTCAGCGCCATCTTCATCGGCATCGTGGTCGGTATAATCTTCGGCATGATGCCAATAGCCCTGCCCGGTGTCCCCACACCCGTGAAGCTCGGTCTCGCCGGCGGCCCGCTCATCATCGCCATCCTCATCGGACGATTCGGATATAAATTCCACTTGGTTAGCTACACCACCAACTCTGCCAACCTGATGCTCAGGGAATTCGGTCTCGTCCTCTTCCTCGCATCCGTGGGCATAAAAGCCGGAGCCACCTTCTGGAACACAGTCACCGAGGGCGACGGCCTCACCTACGTGTGGACAGGCTTCCTCATCACCATAATACCGATTCTGATCATCGGCGTACTCGCCCGTCTGCGTTATAAGATGAACTACTTCACCCTGATGGGCCTCATCGCCGGCGCCACCACCGACCCGCCTGCACTGGCCTACGCCAACCAGACAGCCAACAACGACGCACCCGCCGTAGGCTACAGCACCGTCTATCCCCTATGCATGTTCCTGCGAATCCTCACGGCCCAGCTCATCATCCTCCTTCTCTACAGCATCGTCTAACCAGCCGTGAACAGCAACCTACTCTCCATCGCCATCCAAGCCGCAATCGAGGCCGGACGCGACATAATGGCCATCTATGATGACCCCGCTGCAGACTTCGGCATAGAGCGAAAGGCAGACAACTCGCCCCTAACACGGGCAGACATGGCCGCACACGCCCGCATTATGTCCTTCCTGGAGCCCACCGGCATCCCCGTGCTGAGCGAGGAGGGCGCACATCTGCCCTACGAGGAGCGCCGCCACTGGCACCGCCTCTGGATTGTGGATCCGCTGGACGGCACCAAGGAATTCATCAAGCGCAACGGAGAGTTCACCGTAAACATCGCCCTGGTAGAAGACGGCACACCCATCCTTGGAGTGATATATGTACCTGTAAAACAAGAACTTTATTATGGAAGTGCCGAACAGGCATCCCAACTTACAGTCCCTCCATCTATAAAAGTAATTGCTCCCTCCCTAACAGGGAGGGCGGGGGGAGAGTCCGTTGGGGGAGAGGCTCGGCCCTTCACCGTTGTCGCCTCCCGCAGCCATCTCAGTCCCGAGACCGAGGCCTTCATCAACGAACTGCGGCGCGAACACCCCGACCTTGAGCTCGTCTCCTCCGGTTCAAGTCTCAAGATCTGCCTCGTGGCCGAGGGCAAGGCCGACATCTATCCCCGCCACGCCCCCACTATGGAGTGGGATACAGCCGCAGGCCACGCCATCGCCCTCGCCGCCGGCCGCGAGATGATCGATGCCACCACCGGCGTCCCCCTCACCTACAACAAACCCGACCTCCACAACCCCTGGTTCATAGTGCGGTAAACGACTCCACAAGCTCTGTTTTTGTAACGCACTAGGCCCAAGTTGAAATTGACCATGTGAGGTGTACTGATTTAGGTTGACAGTTTATATTCTTAATTTCAATACGGGTTTACAATCCTGTTTGTTTACATTGTTTTAGCGGTGTCTTTCTTATTCCTAAGAGAGTTGACACCTGGAACGCTTTGTCCCATTTCAGGT
>JAFSNB010000014.1 GCA_017447625.1 Bacteroidaceae bacterium | reverse complement strand
CCCTTGCCGCCTGTGGCCGGATATTCCCATGCCACGACAGCGCCGTCGCCGCCCACACCGAGTACTTTACCGCCCGTGCGTGCCTCCCATGCTGCATGATTGTCATAGCCACCCCAGTCGGTGCCGATATGGTACTGGGCCGTGGAGTTGGTGATGTGATAGCCGGCATCGGTGCAATAGACTTCGTTGGGGTTGTCGCCAGCAATCAGGTTCTGCCACAGCGGATGATCGTTCTGTCCGTCGAAGATGCGGAACGACCACGGGCCGCCACAGAGTTCGGCCGCATCCCCCATGGTGACGGTCATGCCGTCCTTGGCCGGCACCTCCTGGGTGTCGAAGCCCATGAAGGAGATGACCAGCGTGGCACCGCGCGATATCTTAATGGTGAAGCGGCCGTCCATGTCGGTCAGCGTACCGTTGGTTTCGTTGCCTTTCTCTCTCACGGTGGCACCGGGCAGACCCTCCTTCAGGTCATCGAGCACGGTGCCCCGGACATCGACTTGCTGCGCCCAGAGCGCTGTGCCAGCAAGAATGAGCGTGAGGCTCATCAACATTCGTCTTAGCTTTTGCATGTTGTTTTGGTTAATTAGTGTCCGCTGAATTAATAATTGGCCGTGACCAGCGGGTTGCGGATAAAGCCCACTGGAGAGGCGAGAAGTTTCAAAAAGTGCCATATTTCAATCAGGACATGACAAAGTTCCCTGAGGAACTTCATCACGTTCTTGACAAAGTAGCACATTCCCGTCCAGCATCTTGCTGTGTCTGGAAGCTTCGCTCTGATGTTGTTGGCCCGATAGACTCTCTTGCCAGTCCCGAATGAGCATTCGACTTCGTTTCGCTCTCCAACGGCCTTTGCCATTCTGGCCTTGACTTCTGGAGGAGGTGGCTCTTTCGGCGGACGACCGAGAGGTTTGCAGTACGTACGGACTTCCAAGTCCTCAAGTATATTACGGTTAGGCCTGTTCATGTAAATCTTGTCCGCCAGAACAGTGGCAGGCAGACAGCCGAAGCGTTCTTTGAAAAGCTGTATCTGAAGTGAGAGATCGGAGCTCTCGTTATAGGCATCCCAGCTATGGTGGTCTATGAACGTATAGCCCTCCACGACACTTACACCGATCTTTGCGCCGAACTCTGTCCTGGCCTTTGCCTTACCTCTTACTATAGGACGGACATGGGGCTGGAAGATACTGACAATACGGTTGGCACACTGATGAGTTCCATTGGCAAGCATCTCCTTCTGCTGCTGGAGCATGGTGCATACAGCACCAAGTATCTGCTTCTTGGCAGGAGTGAAGAACTCATTGGAGCGGGGATCGGACACGAGTATGTCAAACAGCATACGGGTGGCTTTATCAAGATAGGCCAGCATCATCCGCAGCGTGTCTTTCAGGAACTTGCCGCCTTTCTTCTTGCGTTTCACCAACTCAAGGTAGATGCCCCGGACAGATTGGTACGGTGTCCGGGGCTTCCTCACGCCAAGTAGTTTGCAGACTCCTGCCGTGTACTCTTCAATGATGCGGCAGCCGTCGTTGACAAGATCGACATCGACGGGATAGCGCACCTCGGCGTCTGCACACGTGGCGTCTATCTTCAGCACGCCGGAATGCTTGCGGCCCCGGCTGTCTGTGAACTCTGCGGAACCGGATTCCACCAAGGCGGATGCAGGAGGATTATGGCTGTTGTCATCGGACTGTTCCTCCTGATGCTTCCTCTCTTCCTTAAGGCGCTGCTGCTCCTGCAGCAGGGAGACCGTCATCTCGTTCAACTCCTGCTCGCTGATACGTTTGCGGATGGTGACAAACAGGCTCGGGTCAAAGACAGGCTCATCGGTAAACTCGGACAGGCCGCACATGTACTGCATGTAGGGATTCTCCTGAATCATCTGGATGGTCTCTTCATCGGACAGCGACAACTTATGCTTGACTATCATTGCGCCGATGATGAGACGCGCTGGCTTGTTGCCTGCACCCTTGACCCCGTTCTTGAGCTTGGAATTGTACCTCTTCTCTATCTCTGCCCAGGGAAGAAGGTCGCCAAGCATCACCCAACGGTTGCTCTTGTCCAGATCCTGCAACGAGGAGCGGAACAAATCCAGGGTCAGTTGCTTTTTCTGTGACGTAAACTTCATTTCTCTCTGGTTTTAACACCGCAAAGGTACGACAATTATCTTAAACCATGAAATCAATAACGTTATAAAAACTTAAATATCAAAGATATATATATTATTCAGTAAACACTAATTAAGAGAAAATATAGTTCACAAATTGGGAGAAATATAACGCACAAATTTGTGCCAATTAGTGGAAGCGTATTTATCACAATTAGTGAACAAGTATTTATGACTGGAATTTGGGCGAAAAAGGACTTCCAAGCGATTAAAAGCATCAGATTCGTCCCTCAACATGAAGATAATGGCGAAAATAAATGCGCGAATGATACTTAATGTGTACTTTTGCGCCGTCGTTTAAGAATTAAGTTATGAGTATATTTGAAAAAGTCGTTTTGGCAAAATTTCAGTTTTGATTATCAATGTTTTACAAAAGACAAAATGCTCAAAAGGGCACTTTTCCCAGTTGACTCAATTATATGGGCAATTACATGGAAATTATTTGTTGAAAGAAAGAGATTCTGTAGGATTTATGAATATCCGCAATCGCACCGCCAAAGCCCCGAAGGTTTTTATGAATAACCGCAATCGCGCCGCCAAAGCCCCAAAGGGGGAACAGACCACAGGCAGGGGTGAAACCCCTGTATAAACGGGTGGCAACATTAGCCCCGACGGGGCGACAGATAGCAGCGGTCATTCTGCCACCCCGTCGGGGTTGGCAT
>JAFSNB010000015.1 GCA_017447625.1 Bacteroidaceae bacterium | reverse complement strand
TTCGGCGATTACTTCAAGGAGGGGGCCATTGACATGGCGTGGGAATATCTCGTTGATGTGCTGGGTCTCGACCCGAAGGATCTTTATGTGACAGTCTTCGAGGGCTCTCCCGAAGAGGGCATCGCACGCGACGACGAAGCAGCCCGCTTCTGGGCAAAGCACGTGCCAGCCGACCATATAATCAATGGAAACAAACACGATAATTTCTGGGAGATGGGCGACACGGGTCCCTGCGGCCCCTGTTCAGAGATCCATCTGGACAGCCGCACACCGGAAGAGAAGGCCAAAGTGCCCGGACGCGAGCTGGTGAACAAGGACGACCCACAGGTCATCGAGATTTGGAACATCGTGTTTATGCAGTTCGAGCGCAAGGCCGACGGCTCGCTTGTGCCCCTTAGCATGAACGTGATAGACACGGGAATGGGCTTCGAGCGTCTGGTTCGTGCCCTGCAAGGCAAACACTCCAACTACGATACCGATGTCTTCCAGCCCACAATCAAGAAGGTCGAGGAATTCACCGGACTTAAATATGGTGATACAGAAGATGTTGATGTCGCTATGCGTGTCATCTCAGACCACATCCGCGCCGTTGCCTTCTCCATAACCGACGGACAGCTGCCCGGAAACGCCAAGGCCGGATATGTCATTCGCCGTATCCTGCGCCGCGCTGTACGTTACGCTTATACTTTCTTGGGTCAGAAGCAGGCATTCATATACCGTCTTCTGCCTGTTCTCACTCAGGAGATGGGTCCCTCTTATCCCGAACTGGTAGCTCAGCAGGAGTTGATAACCAAGGTGATAAAAGAAGAGGAGGAGTCCTTCCTCCGCACGCTCGAGACTGGTATCCGCCTGCTCGATAAGGTGATGGCTGACACCAAAGCCGCCGGCAAGACCGAAATCGGCGGCGTGGAGGCCTTCACGCTCTTCGACACCTACGGATTCCCCCTCGACCTCACACAGCTCATCTGCCGCGAGAACGGCCTCGGAGTTGATGAAGAGGGCTTCGCCACAGAGATGCAGAAGCAGAAGGACCGCGCCCGCAACGCCGCCAAGATCGAAACCGACGACTGGGTAGATGTTGAAGGCGCAGTCAAACTCTCAACTCTCAACTCTCAACTCTCAACTGATTTTGTCGGTTGGGATTTCACCGAGCACGAATGTCACATCCTCCGCTATCGCAAGGTGGTGCAGAAGAAGCAGACCTTCTACCAGATCGTTCTGGACAAGACCCCGTTCTATGCAGAGATGGGCGGTCAGGTAGGCGACCAGGGCGTGCTCGTCAGCGAGAACGAGACCATAGAGATTATAGACACTAAGAGCGAGAACGGACTCACCGTACATATTGCCAAGGAACTGCCGAAGGTGCTGGATGCCGACTTCATGGCCTGCGTGGATACAGACAAACGCCGCGCCAGCGAAGCTAACCACAGCGCCACTCATCTCTTGGATCAGGCTCTGCGCGAAGTGCTCGGAACACATGTCGAGCAGAAAGGTTCGCTCGTATCACCCGAAGGACTCCGTTTTGATTTCAGCCACTTCCAGAAAGTCACTTCCGAAGAGCTGCGTCAGGTCGAGCGTATCGTCAACGGCCGCATCCGCGAGAATATCCCCTTGCAGGACCATCGCGACGTGCCCATAGACAAAGCCAAGGAATTGGGCGCTATAGCTCTCTTCGGCGAGAAGTACGGCGACCACGTCCGCGTGGTGCAATTCGGTAAGAGCGTGGAGTTCTGCGGCGGTTGCCACGTGAAAGCCACCGGCCAGATCGGAATGTTTAAGATTATTGCCGAGAGCAGCGTGGCTGCCGGCATACGTCGTATCGAGGCTGTCACCGGAGCCAAGGTGGAAGAGATGCTCTACAATCTGGAAGACACCATCCTCGCCATCCGTTCTCTCTTCAATGGCCAGCCCGACGTGCGTGCCAACATCGAGAAGATGATCATGGAGAATTCGGACATGAAGCAGCAGGTGGAGAGCTTCATCCACGAGAAAGGCCAGCAGGCAAAGCAGGCTCTGATTGACAAGGCCATCGTGCGTGATGGCGTGGCCGTTATCAAGAGCATCCTCCCTCTGCCTGCCGAGGCCGTGAAGGACATCGCCTTCCAGTTGCGTGCCGAGGTGCCTAACGCTTTGGTTGCCATCGGAAGTATGAACCAGGACAAGCCGCTCCTCACCTGTGCCGCCTCTGACTCGCTCGTCAAGGAGCACGGAGTGAACGTGGGTAAGGTGATTCGCGAGGCAGCCAAACTCATTCAGGGCGGTGGCGGCGGTCAGCCCCACTTCGCCACAGCCGGCGGCCGCAACGCCGACGGTCTGAGCGCCGCCCTCGATAAGTTCATTGAGCTGGCGTTATCATAAAAATGTAAAATGTAAAATATAAAATTCACCCCGCAGATCTCCCCTCCCTAGGGAGGGGTTGGGGTTGGGGCTTTTAAACTCTCTCTCTATGCGTAAGATTCATTGCATCGGCATTCTCACGTCCGGAGGCGACGCACCGGGAATGAATGCGGCTATCCGTGCCGTGACACGCGCTGCCATAGCAAACGGCTTCAGCGTGAAAGGTATATATCGTGGCTATGAGGGCTTGATTAACAATGAAATCAAGGACTTCACCACCGAGAGCGTCAGCAATATCATCGGTCGCGGAGGAACAATCCTGAAGACCGCACGCAGCAAGGATTTCATGACAGAAGAGGGCCGTGCCAAAGCCTACGAGAACATGAAGGCTGCCGGCATCGATGCTCTTATCATCATCGGCGGCAACGGCTCGCTCACCGGCGCACGACTCTTCGCACAGGAATATGACGTGCCGTGCATCGGCCTGCCCGGAACTATTGACAACGACCTGAACGGCACCGACCTCACCATAGGTTACGACACCACTCTGAACACCATCATGGAGTGCGTGGATAAGATTCGCGACACAGCCACCTCCCACGAGCGCATATTCTTCGTTGAGGTGATGGGACGCGATGCTGGCTTCCTGGCACAGAACTCGGCCATAGCCGCAGGCGCCGAAGCTGCCATTATCCCCGAGGACAGTACGGCAGTTGACCAGTTGGCACAATTCATCGGGCGCGGCATCCGTAAGTCGAAGTCTAGCAGCATCGTCATCGTCTCCGAGAGTCCTAAATGCGGTGCAATGTACTACGCCGAGCGTATGCGCAACGAATATCCCCAGTACGATGTGCGCGTGTCCATACTCGGACATCTGCAGCGCGGCGGCTCACCCTCAGCCGGCGACCGCATCCTTGCCTCACGTCTCGGCGTGGGTGCCATAAACGCTATCCTCGATGGCCAGCGCAACGTGATGGTCGGAATCAAGAACGACGAGGTCGTTTATGTCCCCTTCTCTAACGCAGTGAAGAGCGACAAGCCCCTGAAACGCGAACTCATCACCGCCCTCGAGGTACTGAGTTTGTAGGCCGATAAAAGATTAGAGATAAAAGATTAGAGATTAGAGCTGCGCGCAAGTATTAAACGCAACGAATATGAATAATTAGAATAATTTTGCTCACGAATAAGAATAATAATTATAACTATTAGTGGATTTAATTATTCATATTATTCACATTAATTTCGTAAATAGTGAAAAAACTCAATAGTAAATAGTAAATCGTTAAATCGTAAATTTTATAGGGTGTTCAATGAAGAATTTCTTTTTTCGTTTCTTCTCTTTTCTCTTTTCTCTGCACCTCAGTGCGCAGACCTGTAAGCCAACGGCCAAGTATGTCTTGGCTAATGGAGAAGAGACTGAGGATGCCTCGGCAGGCGTTTCTGCCCCGATTCAGGCTACGTTCTCAGCAAATCCCGAGGACATAGACGGCTGGGATGCCCGCTACGAGTGGAAGGCCTATGCCACAGAGGATACGACAGACGTGCTGGTGCATCGTTTCGAGGAGAATCTGGAATTTACGTTCACCCGCAGCGGCTCGTTTACGGTGCGCCTCATGGCCACCTTCACCAAGGACGACAGCGAGGTGACTTACGACTCTCAGACAGAGAGCACCAGCTTCAGCGTTGTCATCCCGGAGAGTAAGCTGGAGATGCCCAACGCCTTCTCGCCCAACGGCGATGCCCATAACAACATATATAAGGCTAAATCCACACACCAGAGTATCGTCTCCTTCCGCGCCATGATTTTCAACCGCTGGGGACAGAAACTCTACGAGTGGACTGATATCAACGACGGTTGGGACGGTAAGTACAAGGGCCGCACCGTGAAGGACGGCGTCTATTTCGTGAATGTCACAGCCAAAGGTGCCGACGGCCACGTCTATCACATCCGCAAAGACGTGAATGTCCTCACCGGCGTGAATAATAACGGTACTGGCGACACCAGCACCACCACACCCTAAGCGTGGCCCCTCTCCGGCTCCCCCCCCGTGGGGGGGAGAGAGCGTCTCCCCCAAGCTTCCCAGACAATTCTTCTCGCTCCGACATGCATCCAGATAACGATTCATCCTCTCAAATAGTATCTACTCCCCTCCCTCACAGGGAGGGGCAGGGGGGAGAGTCCTCAGGGGGTTGGTCCTCGGGGGGAGAGTCCCCTTCTTCCTATCTCTCCGTCATCGGCGCTCGTGTCAATAATCTGAAGAATATCGACGTCACGATTCCGCGCAACTCACTCACCGTAATCACCGGTCTGAGCGGCAGCGGAAAGAGCAGCCTCGCCTTCGACACCATATATGCCGAAGGCCAGCGCCGTTATATAGAGACCTTCTCGGCCTACGCCCGCAATTTCCTCGGCGGTTTGGAGCGCCCCGATGTGGACAAGATTTCCGGCCTTTCGCCCGTAATCAGCATCGAGCAGAAGACCACAAACAAGAACCCGCGCTCCACCGTTGGCACTACCACCGAGATCTATGATTTCCTCCGACTCCTCTTCGCTCGTGCAGGCGAGGCTTATTCGTGGAAGACGGGCGAGAAGATGGTGAAATACACCGAGGAGCAGATTGTGGAACGCATCCAGAACGACTACGCAGGCCACCGCATCCAGTTGCTTGCGCCGCTCGTGCGCAACCGCAAGGGCCATTATCGCGAGCTCTTGGAGCAGACTCGGCGGCGCGGTTTCATGTGGGTGCGCATCGACGGCGAGATGCAGGAGTTGGTGCCTGACATGAAGCTGGACCGCTACAAGAACCATAGCATCGAGGTCGTGGTGGATCGTATGAAAATAGAGGACCCACCCCCAACCCCTCCCGTGAGGGAGGGGAGTGCCCCCGCATCTCGTTTATCTCTTTCTGTAGCTACCGCAATGAAACTGGGAGACGGCATAATGCTCGTGCTCGATGCCGACACCGACGCAGTCAAGCACTACTCGCGCCGCCTTATGTGTCCGACCACAGGCATAAGTTATGCCGACCCAGCTCCGCATAACTTCTCCTTCAACTCGCCCCAAGGCTGGTGTCCGCGATGCAAAGGCCTCGGTTTTGTCAGTTTTATAGATGTCGATAAGGTAATCCCCGACCGCACGCTCAGCGTTCATGACGGCGGCATCGCCCCTCTGGGCAAGGCAAAGCAGAGCATGATATTCTGGCAGGTGGACGCCATCCTCGAAGAGTTCGGCTGTACGATGAAGACTCCGCTCTCCGACGTGCCTGACGAGGCCATAGACCAGATTATCTACGGCTCCCCCGACCGCCTGCGCATCCCCGCGTCGGTGGCTCACACCACAAACGACTATTACGTCACCTACGACGGTCTTGCCAAATACATCGAGGCCATTCAGGACGGCGACGGCAGCGCCACAGCCCAGAAGTGGGCGGCGCAGTTCAGTCGCACAGCCACCTGTCCAGAGTGTGGAGGCACACGTCTGAACCGCGAAGCCACACACTACCGCATCGCCGGTCGCAACATCGCCGACCTCTCCAATATGGACATCGCCGACCTCCTCCGTTGGGTCAAAGGCCTTGAGGAAGAGACCCACTCCCCGCTCTCCCGTGAGGGAGAGAGCCTCGCTTCGCTCGATAGCTGCGCGCAGCCTCTCCCCTCCCTTACGGGAGGGGCCGGGGGTGGGTCTTTAACTTCCCGTCAGCGTCAGATAGCCCCCGAGATACTTAAGGAGATACGTGAGCGTCTGCAGTTCCTCAGCGATGTCGGTCTGACCTATCTAAGCCTCTCCCGTTCCAGCATGAGTCTCTCCGGAGGCGAGAGCCAGCGCATACGTCTTGCCACCCAGATTGGCTCCAAACTGGTCAATGTCCTGTATATCCTTGACGAACCCAGCATAGGT
Organism: Bacteroidaceae bacterium; assembly: GCA_017447625.1. Taxonomy (GTDB): domain Bacteria; phylum Bacteroidota; class Bacteroidia; order Bacteroidales; family Bacteroidaceae; genus Physcousia. The sequence continues at coordinate 92,709 of JAFSNB010000015.1, read as the reverse complement.
CTTCATCAGCGTGACAACCGTCGTCTCATCAACTCCCTGAAAGCCCTCCGCGACACGGGCAACACCGTGATTGTCGTAGAGCACGACGAGGAGATAATGCGTGCCGCCGACTGGCTCATTGACATAGGCCCCCGTGCCGGTCGTCTCGGTGGCGAAGTGATGTATATGGGAAGACCCACCCCCGAACCCCTCCCGTCAGGGAGGGGAGGTTCTTTGACCCTCCAGTACCTCTCTGGTGAGCTTCAGATAGAGATACCTGCTACGCGCCGCCCTACGGACAAAGGGGTGCTGCGTCTCTGCGGCTGCACTGGTAATAACCTGAAGGACGTGACTGTTGATTTCCCTCTTGGCATCCTCATCTGCGTCACCGGAGTCAGCGGCTCAGGCAAATCCACTCTGGTCAACGACACCTTGCAGCCCATCCTCTCACAGCATTTCTACCATTCTCTGCGTGACCCCCTCCCTTACAAATCCATCGAGGGACTCGACCAGATAGACAAGATCGTGGATGTAGATCAGAGTCCCATCGGCCGCACGCCGCGCAGCAACCCCGCCACCTACACAGGCGTCTTTAACGACATTCGTAACCTCTTCGTGGAACTCCCCGAGGCCCGCATACGCGGCTACAAACCCGGGCGCTTCTCCTTCAACGTGAAAGGGGGACGCTGTGAGACCTGCGGCGGCAACGGTTACAAATCCATCGAGATGAATTTCCTGCCCGATGTCACCGTGCCGTGTGAGGAGTGTCGCGGTCGCCGTTACAACCGCGAGACCCTTGAAGTCCGTTTCCGTGGTAAGAGCATCGCCGACGTCCTCGATATGACCATAAATCAGGCTGTGGAGTTCTTCGAGAACCAGCCTAATATCCTACAGAAGATAAAGACTCTGCAGGAGGTGGGTCTCGGCTATCTGAAACTCGGACAGAGCAGCACCACGCTCAGCGGCGGCGAGAGTCAGCGCGTCAAACTGGCCACCGAACTGGCCCGTCGCGACACCGGCCGCACCCTGTATATCCTTGACGAACCGACCACAGGTCTCCATTTCGAGGATATACGCGCCCTGTTGCTCGTCCTTCAGCGTCTTGTAGAACGCGGTAACACCGTCATCGTCATCGAGCACAACCTCGATGTCATAAAAAGTGCCGATTATATCATAGACATGGGCCCCGAAGGTGGACGTGACGGCGGTACTGTTGTAGCCACCGGCACCCCGGAGCAGGTCGCTGCCTCCGGCAAAGGCTTCACTTCACACTTCCTTAGCCCCCTGTTATCCCCCGGAGGGGGATGTGGGCTCTAAGGGTTTAAGGAGTTTAAGGAGTTTAAGGAGTTTAAGGAGTTTAAGGAGTTTAAGGAGTTTAATGGTTTAAGAGGTTTAAGGGTTAGAGCTGCGCGCAGCCCAATTATGCATTATGACGTACTGATGAGCGAAGTCGAATAATTATGCATTATTAATTAATTTAATTTCACTTGCGCTCTACCCCTTTAGTCCTAATTACATCAAATAGGTAAGCGGCTTTGATGTATATAGCGCCGTTGGCAGAGCGGCCGAAGGCATCGCCCTTACCGTTACGGAAGATGTCGCTCAGGGCGAAGTAATAGCGGCCCTCTACGGCGAAGCGGCCAATCTTTGAGCTTATTTCCACACCGAGACCACCGGTAAGACCGTATTCGAATTTGCGCTGCACGGGCAGGTCGTACTGCGCTGTGACGCGGTTCGGACGCAGAGCCAGCGTGGCATCGCTCCATTCACCTCCACGGTGGTCCTTGCCGCCGATATAATAGCCCACTTGCGGGCCGAGCTGGAAGAAGAACTGTGCGCCGCGCAGCTCGCGTCCCCATGCCAGACGAGCCAGCAGAGGCATCTGTATGTAATCGAGGTCGCGGCTGTAAGTGTCCGTGCTGGTTTCTATGTCTTCAGTCCATCCGAGGCGGGCGTAGTTTATTTCTCCCTGCAGACTGCAGATAGCGCTGAAATACTTCTCACAGGTGTAACGCAGGATAACGCCGAACGAACTGCCTCCGTGCCATTTCTTCTTCACCGTGGGGTCGAACGACACGCGGTTCAGCACATATCCTCCGTTCACGCCGATGATGAAGTCGCTGCGGTGGTCGCCCACCTGCGCCCGCACGCTCACGCTCGTGAACATTATTAATATATAAATGAAAAAACGGTACGTTTTTTCATTGAACATTGACCATTGAACATTGACCATTGACCATTGGGCTGCGCGCAGCTCTAATCTTTTCTCTTAATATCTCTTTTTTTTCGCCTTCGCTCAACAATTCGTCTCTTTTCTCCTTCCCCTTATCCCCCTCCGGGGGATTATAGGGGGCTCTACTTCGTTCTTATCATCAACTGTATCGTCTGGTCGGGAGCGTAGTGGATCAGTTGCGTGTGTTGGTTGCGGTAGCCGGAGCCGTCGGCCGAGCGCACAAACCAGAAGTCGTTCTGGAACGGTTTCGCCTTCACGCTTGGCAGTTTTTCGTCCAGCTTGCCTCCGTACTGTTGCAGTCCGTGCAGGAAATAATAGCAGAGGTCGAATCCCATCATCGCGTAGCGGGGATAGGTTGTCATCATCGGACGTCCGAACCACCTTATGAATGTCCGTTCGAAGTCAGAACTGCGGCGGTCGAGCGGGTTGCGGTAGAACGGCGAGTAGATATAAGTGTCAAAGGCGTAGAAGTCGGCCAGCAGAGTGCTGGTATAAGCCTGCCAGTCGGGGTAGCCGAGCAGACTGATTCTGATGTCCGGGTGAGTCCGCTTGTATTCTTTCAGCTGAGGCAGCAGCGTGTTCAGCGCCTTGATGTCGGGGCTGTTCAGCACCACCATATTCCGTTTCAGCGAGTTCATGGCCTGATCCATGGCCATCTCGTCAGCCTCCAAAGGCATCGGGCGCATATATATGCCCTGCTGCGAGAGCCTGCTGCGCAGAGTCTCCGAGAAGCTGTTACCCTCGGCGTTCTTGTCGCGTGCATCCACGGTGACGAAGTTATAGTCGGCAAACTGTTGCGTCACGAGCCATGCGGCCTCGTCCTGACTGATGGTCTGTGTCGCAAACGCCTGACAGTGGCGCGGGTATCCCTGCATCAGATTTGCTGATGCCGCAAACGGGTTCACGAGCCAGATGTTATGGCGGTGGCAGTAGTCGGCCAGCAGAGGAATCTGTGACACGTAGAAGGGGCCGAAGATGATGTCCTGCTTCGAGAGGTCGTTTTTGAAGAGCAGGGTGTCCATGTCCGATGCGCTGTTGCCCGTGTTTATGGTCGTGATTTCCACGTTCAGTCCTTTCTGTTTCAGACTATCCACAGCCATCAGCATACCCTGGTAGAACTCCACCATACGTGCGCTGCGGTTGTTCCCCTCCTTCAGTGGGAGCAGCACACCCATCCTAATAAGACCCTCTCCAGCTCCCGCCGTGAGCGGTAGCAACAGTAGGAAAGTGAGAAGAAGAAGAAATTTATTCATTGAACATTGACCATTGACCATTGACCATTGGCGGCCTCTTTTTTATGTCGATTAATCGTTCATTCGTTTAAACGTTATTCCGAAAGGCCGCTTTTAATTCTATTTTTTAATTTTTCCCGCCGCGCAGCTCTAATCTTTTCTCTGAAAAACTCTCTTTTCTTTTTTTTCGCCTTCGCTTGGGCAATACGTCTCTTTTTCTCTTTTTCTCTTTTTTTCGCCTTCGCTCAACAATTCGTCTCTCTCCCCTTATCCCCCCTCCGGGGGATTATAGGGGGCTCTACCTCAGCCTATCCAGTGACCTCACCAGCATCTCATCTTTCAGGATGGCGCGGAAGGCCAGATAACTGAATATGCAGGCCAGGGCGGGGAAGGCAGCCCACGGCGTCAGCTGGAAGTCGGCAGCGAAGCGGGCTCCGAGCATCAGCGCGAAAGCCGTATAAACTCCGTACCAGGCAATCAGCAGAATGCAGCAGAGCATAGCCAGACGGCTCTGAACCAGCCGGTGCTGAAACAGGAATATGTCGGCGATTAGCGAGGTGGCAACGATAAGCAGCAGAGCAAACAGCGCCCATGGCGTGAACTGATGCGTGCCGGCGGCCTCGGCCTGCAGCACAGGCTCCGTAGCCTCCTCTATTGGCAGTCCCACCACATGGTGAGCCGTAGGCACGTGCACCCACAGGTTATACAGCGTAGCCGCCTTTTCGCCCCGTGCGTCTATATATAGACCGATAGGCAGAGACAAGCAGGCCACACACAAGAGTGCCGCCATCACCAACCATAAAGTCTGAATCCGTTGCCACATACTTAGTACGACTCGTCCGTCGTTTGAAGTTTTGCCGGGTTGCGGAAATACACCTTACCCTCTATGAACTCCTGAGTGGCGATGAGAGTGGGTTTCGGCAGCTTCTCGTAGAAGCGGCTGATCTCAATCTGCTCGCGGTTCTCGAACACCTCGTCCAGATTGTCGTTCGTCGATGCGAACTCCTGCAGTTTCTTCGAGAGCTCCGACTTCAGATCCACTGCGATCTGGTTGGCACGCTTGGCTATGATAGCCACGCTCTCGTAGATGTTGCCAGTCTCATCAGCCAGTGTCATGATGTCACGGGTGACTGTGTTTGTAGGTGCGTTTGTTTTCTTGTAATCCATCTTATTTAATGTTTAATTCATAATTCATAATTCATAATTAGGCTGCGCGCAGCTCTAATCTCTAATCTTTAATCTTTTAGCGTCGGGCCGCTATTTTTCTTTTTTCTCTGAAAAACTCTTTTTTTCTCTTTTTTTGCCTTCGCTTGGGCAATACGTCTTTTTTCTCTTTTATTTGAGTCTCTCTCTTCTCTTCTTCTCTTTTTTTCGCCTTCGCTTGGGCAATTCGTCTCTCCCCTATGGGGTTTTAATCCTCAAGCTTCTGTCCTTTCAGCGCCTTCTGGCTTTTGGTCAGATAGCCTTGGGCCTCTTTCAGATATTTGCTTTCGGGGAACTCGTTCGCGAATCCGTAGTATTCGTCCACCGTCTGACGGTAGCGCTCCAGCCGCTTCTCCTCCACGCTCTGTCGGGCCAGTCGGTAGCGGCTCCTCAGAATCATTATTGCGAACTGCTCGCGCCGCTCAGCCGAGGCGTAGGGGAAGTCGCGCATCGCGTTCTCGCACGAGGCAATACACGACTCGTAGTTGGACACCGAGCCGCGACCCATCGTGTTCATCACGTATGCGCCCAGATCGTAGTATAGTTTTGCAGCGAGATACTCTTTCTCTATCAGATGATCCTGCAGAGCTTCGATCATCTCCTGCGTCTGCGGTTTCAGTTTCGTGTTGGGGTAGCGGTCCAAGAAGAGCTGCAGCTCATCTATAGCCTTGCGTGTCATCGTCTGGTCCAGACGCGGGTCAGGCATACCGTCGTACAGAGCCCGTCCGCAGTAGTAGTGGGCCAGCTCCACGTAGAAGCCCCTGGGATAGCTGGTATAGTATTTCTTGAAAGCAGTGGAAGCGCTCTCGAGGTCACCGTCCATATACGAGCTCATGGCCATCAGCAGCAGACACTCCTCGCCGTTGCTCGTACCTTTCATCGTACCCAGCAACTCGCTGAACAAGTCAGCCGCGTGACCGTATTCGCCACGGACGTAGCACGCCTTCGCCACCTCGTATTTATACTCGTAGTCGGACGATTTCAGCACAGCGTTGTACTCTCCGCAGGAGCAGAGCACCACGAGGCTCACGGCAGTCATTATAATTATCTTCCTCATAAAAATGAACCAAATCGGCCGCAAAAGTAGCTATTTCCTGCGAAACGGCCAAAAATCTCCCCCGTTTTTACGATTAATTTGCTTTATTAATGTTCGTGCGCACTCAGATACGCACGCGCAACACCACCTGAACCTCCCCTTTCCACGAACTTCCTATCCTCGTCACCCCCGAAGAAATCTCCCCCCGATCAAAGTAATGAGTTAAGGAAAACTTGGATTCGAGAAACCACTGAGCCGACGCAGACTGCCAGCGAAGTGTTGTGGAAAGCCTCATTCCATGATAGTAAAAAGCCGGAAAACTGAACGACTGAGTGAGGTTTGGCTCGTAGAAATAAAGTCGACTGTTATAATCGTCTGTGTGGAAATAACTCAACATCGTACGCCAACGCCAGGTTTTAGAAGTATAATTTGATGTAGTCATCAGCGCATACCCTGTTGAGTTGCTGTCAACAGTCTTGTACAGATTGAGCTGGGCAAGAGCTTGGAAACTCCAGAAATCTGTAGGGTTAAAAGACCATGTTGTCTTTATTCGATGACTCCAGTAGCGGGCATCGTTGCGCTCCTTGCTTTTGATTTGGTATCGCGCCGAGATTCCGTGTTTACTGCCTTGCCATGATGCTTGCAACATACCTTCGCCTCCACGACTGGCCTTTGTCATCAGATACCTGGGAAATGGAGAATAGAAAATATCGATATAGGCTGAAAGCGCATAGGTTCGCAACCAATGGGCATCTGTCATCAGGCACAGGCCGCTCTCGTTCTGGTTCTTTGTGTTTTCTCCGAAAGAATTTGAATAAGGAGAAAAGTAATGCTGAGAATAGAATCGTTGAATGGCCGCCAGTTGGAGAATGGTGTTTGGCTTCCATACTAAACGGTGAAGACATGCCCACCCGTCCTTACCTGCGGAAAAACTGCGTGCTGTTTCTCCGCTGAAGAGCCATGGACGATGCTTAAAACTGTAATTAATCGATACATCTCCGAATCGGTATCCCCAAGGGGCTATCTGCTGATATAAAGAAGGGCCTGGCCGCATTTGATGGTCGTATCTTTGAAATAGTCCGGTCAGACCTGCTGCCCACCCTTTATTGTGCCATTCTAAATGTCCTCCCGCGGTGTGACCTCCCACCGTCCCCTTATGGCTTAGTTCGTTCTCAGTGCGGTGTAGGCCTGTTGTTATCAGGTTGTAAACTGAGTTGTCGGCTTGAATGACGGCGTCAAGACGCCTGTAAGAATAGAAGGCTGCGATATTCCAATGATGTCCCATCCTTATACTGGCTGCCACTCCGCGAAAAAAGTTTACCTCATCAGAAGAACGGTGGACTCGAAAACCAGATGGCCTACGCCATTGCGAATTCATCATCTTTCCGAATCTGAATCCGTTGCTAATCACCACTCCCTCTGCAAAACTGACTTTGTAATCGCCTATCTGCAATTGTTCTAACCATCCTTTTGTGGTTATGGATGCGTAGGCTCCAACTGCATCCCACAAATGTGTCTGTTTGCAAAACATGCGTTCGCCAGCATCTGTCTCAGCACGGACACCGACATGAAGATGATGCGGCAGTTTGAAATCCCAACGGAACCTATTGGCTATCCCTCTTGCCCATGGCCAACCGTCACGTTTATACAGCGGGATATCTGCGCTTGCTGTTATCTCGTTTTTGGCATAAGTGAAATCCCACCTGTCTGGACGTTCTTCATCAATAGAATCTACATACGCAAACAGATGGAGCAGTTGCCGCTCACGCCAACTTACAGACTCTACTACCACTAATTCGCTGATGGAACGCAGTGGACCATAGCGGTCTCGGTGACGGAGAATACCCTCGGTGGCTTCTTTAGATAGAAAGAACAACTGGTGAAGGTCATCTGCCGTGACTTTGTTGAGATTCATGGGGTGCTCGTGTCGCTCATGTAAATCCTCGATAAAACCTCCCCATTCATCGTTGTTTTTTGAGTTTTCTTGTGCGTCTTCTTGTTGTGATGTGAGGTCGTCGTTGAGTTGCTGGAGGAAGTCCTCCCAAGAGATTTGTTGGGCGGTTGCGGAGAGTGAAATTAGGGTGATAAACAGAAGTAGAAGCTTTTTCATGGCGCAAAATTATAATTTTCCCCTTTAAACTTTTCATTATTCATTATAAAAGTAGTAATTTTGCACGCGTTTTTTAGGAAAGACTAAAGGAAAGGACGGAAATGGGAGCCTTTGAACTCATATCGAAATACAAGCCCACGGGAGATCAGCCGGAGGCTATAGCGCAGCTCACAGAGGGGGTACTCAGCGGGCTGCCTGCTCAGACTCTGCTCGGCGTCACCGGCTCGGGAAAGACGTTCACCGTGGCGAACGTGATTGCGAACGTGGGGAAACCAACCCTTATCCTCAGTCACAACAAAACGCTGGCGGCACAGCTATACGGCGAAATGAAGGCTTTCTTCCCGAATAACGCAGTGGAATACTACGTCTCGTACTACGACTACTACCAGCCCGAAGCCTATATCCCCAGCACAGACACGTATATAGAGAAGGATCTGGCCATAAACGACGAGATAGACAAGTTGCGACTGGCCGCCACATCCGCCCTGCTGTCTGGAAGGAAAGACGTGATTGTGGTGAGCAGCGTGTCGTGCATATACGGCATGGGGAACCCCTCGGCCTTCTACGAGAATGTGATTGGGCTGAGACGAGGGCTGATAATGGACCGCAACGTGCTGCTGAGACGACTCAACGACTCGCTGTATGTGCGCAACGACATGTCGCCCGGGCGCGGAGAGTACCGCGTGAAAGGGGACACGGTGGATATCTGTCTGGCCTACTCGGACTATCTGCTCAGAGTGACCTTCTGGGACGATGAGATAGACGCCATAGAGGAGGTGGACGCGGAGTCGATGATGCGCGTGGGCTCGTATGACGAATACAAGGTGTATCCCGCGAATCTGTTTATGACCACGAAGGAGCAGACGCTCGCCGCCATTCATCAGATAGAGGACGACCTCAGCGTGCGGGTGCGCGAATTCGAGGAGATGGGCAAGCAGTTGGAGGCGAAGCGGATCTATGAGCGCGTGACATACGACATGGAAATGATACGTGAGTTGGGCCACTGCTCCGGGATAGAGAACTACAGCCGCTATTTCGACGGGCGCGAACCCGGCACAAGGCCTTACTGTCTGCTGGACTTCTTCCCCAAGGACTTCCTCATGGTGATTGACGAGAGCCACGTGAGTGTGCCGCAGATTGGCGCGATGTACGGCGGCGACCGCTCGCGCAAGACGAATCTGGTGGAATACGGTTTCCGACTGCCCGCCGCACTGGATAACAGACCGCTGAAATTCGAGGAGTTTCAGAAGATGGTCAGTCAGGTGATCTACGTCAGCGCCACTCCCGCTGACTACGAGCTGGCGCAGAGCGAGGGCATAGTGGTAGAGCAGGTGATAAGACCGACGGGTCTGCTGGACCCCGAGATAGAGGTGCGGCCCACCACGAATCAGGTGGATGACCTGATGGAAGAGATTCAGGCGCGGATTGAGGCCGATGAGCGCACTTTGGTGACGACGCTGACGAAACGTATGGCGGAGGAGCTGACGGAATATCTGATGAACCACGGCGTTGAGGCCCGATACATTCACAGCGACGTAGATACTCTGGAGCGCGTGCAGATCATGGACGACCTGCGCAGCGGTAAATTCGACGTGCTGGTGGGAGTGAATCTGCTGCGCGAGGGACTGGACCTGCCGGAGGTGAGTCTGGTGGCCATACTGGATGCGGACAAGGAGGGTTTCCTTCGTAATCACCGGTCGCTGACGCAGACGGTGGGACGTGCCGCACGTAACGTTCACGGCAAAGCGATAATGTACGGCGACACTATAACCGGCTCGATGAAGCAGACCATAGACGAGACGAACCGCAGGCGCGAGAAGCAGCTGCGCTTCAACGCCGAACACGGCATAACGCCCACTCAGATTCGCAAAGAGCGGACGATGGGTAACCTGATTGCCGACGGAGAGAGCGCAGAGGCTGGTCGCGACCGCCGCGCATACGCCGGACCCGACTCCGCAGAGTCGGCAAAGACGCTGCTCGTGGCGGAGGCCGAGGCCGAGTATATGTCCAAGGACGAGCTGCGCAAGACTGTAGAGAAGCTGCGCAAGCAAATGCAGGAGGCAGCGAAGAAACTGGATTTCATCACTGCAGCGCAATTGCGTGACCAGATGCTCGCGCTGATGGCGCACCTTGATTCCCCGAATCAAGGTTAAAAGGTTAAAAGGTTAAAAAGTTAAGGGGCCCGGCGGTTAACATCGCGCAGCCTAAATCGTAAAAATAACTCAATAGTAAATAAATCGTAAATTGTAAATCGTCAAATCGTAAATTAAATAGGTGAATATAGCTGAGTTCAAGGATTTGTTTGATCGGCATCCGCAAGTGAAAGCCTTACGGAGGGCGCTGGAAGACGAGAAAGTGAGACAGATAAGACTTTCTGGTCTGCAGGGCTCCGCTATGGCGTTGGTGTTTGCCAACCTTGACGATAACCTTGACCTTGACGATAACCTTGACCTTGACGATAACGATAACCTTGACGATGACCTTAACAAAACCTTTATTTTTATTTTGGACGATGAGGAGCAGGCGGGCTATTTCTATCACGATCTGGTGCAGGTGATGGGTGACAAGCAGGTGCTGTTCTTCCCCTCGTCGTTCCGCCGCGCCGTGAAATACGGGCAGCGTGATGCCGCGAACGAGATTCTGCGTACGGAGGTGCTGACACGACTGAGCACAAAGGGGGCGAACGGCGGACTGCTGTATATAGTGACGCATCCGGAGGCTATGGCCGAACGGGTGGTGTCACAGAAGCAGTTGGAGGCCCAGACGCTGACCATAAGAGAGGGAGAGAACATAGGGACGGATTTCGTGACGGAGACTCTGATGGCCTTCGGCTTCAACCGCACCGACTATGTCTATGAACCCGGACAGTTCGCCGTGCGCGGCTCGCTGATAGACGTTTTCTCCTACAGCTGCGAATACCCCTTCCGCATAGATTTCTTCGGCGATGAGATTGACTCTATACGCACGTTCGAGGTGGAGACGCAGCTCAGCCGCGAACGACGGGAACAGATTACCCTGGTGCCGGAGATGTCCGAGGAGGCCGAAGACCGCGTACCGATGGCTGAACTGCTGCCGGAGGACACGACACTCGTGTGCCGTGACGTGCTGTATATAGTGGAGAGGATTGGCACGGTGTGGGAAGAGGGCTTCTCACAGCAGGCACTGATAGAGGAGAAAGCGAAGACCCACCCCCAACCCCTCCCGTCAGGGAGGGGAGCAGCTAGCGCTTTGGGACAAGATTCAATGCTCAATGCTAAGCGGCTGCTCACCGACGCACCGACATTTGCGAAGGGAATAGGCGATTTCCGCCGCATAGAATGGGCATCGACGGAGAAGGGGCGGAAATCGGTGCATGTGGCCTTTGACACCACGGCCCAGCCGATATTCCACAAGAACTTCGAACTGCTGACTCAGACGCTGACCACATATCTCGCACAGGGCTATAAGCTGTTTATACTGGCAGACAGCCAGAAACAGAACGACCGACTGAAAGCCATTCTGGAAGAGAGACCGGAGCCCGTGCCGTTCACGCCCGTGACCAAGACCCTGCACGCAGGATTCACGGACAACAGACTCAAAATATGCCTTTTCACCGATCATCAGATATTCGACCGCTTTCACAAATACAACCTCAGAAGCGAGCGGGCACGGGGAGGAAAGGTGGCTCTGACGCTGAAGGAACTGCAGGAGTTTGAGATTGGCGACTATGTGGTGCATGTGGATCACGGTATAGGGCGGTTCGGCGGACTGGCGCGTGTGCCGGTGACTACGTCCGACGGCAAGACCACCTATCAGGAAATGATACGTATCACCTACGACCGCGACGACGTGGTGTTCGTGAGCATTCACGCGCTGCATAAAGTGAGCAAATACAAGGGCAAGGAGGGCGAGCCGCCACGTATCAGCCGCCTCGGAACTGGCGCGTGGGAGCGGATGAAGGAGCGCACGAAGACGAAAATCAAGGATATCGCCCGCGACCTGATAAAACTATACTCGCGCCGCCGTGAGGAGAAGGGCTTCAAGTTCAGCCCCGACGATGTGATGCAGCACGAGCTGGAGGCCTCGTTCCTCTATGAGGATACGCCCGATCAGCTCAAAGCCACGAACGACGTGAAAGCGGATATGGAGCGGGCGCGCCCGATGGACAGGCTCGTCTGCGGAGACGTGGGATTCGGTAAGACGGAGGTGGCCGTGCGCGCCGCGTTCAAGGCGGCTGTGGATGGCAAGCAGGTGGCCGTGATGGTTCCGACTACGGTGCTGGCCTATCAGCATTACCACACCTTCAAGGACCGTCTGAAGGACTTCCCCGTGAGGGTGGATTATCTGAGCCGTGCGCGAACAGCCAAACAGACCACGGAGCTGCTGGCAGATCTGGCCGCCGGCCGTATAGACATCCTCGTAGGCACGCATAAGCTGATAGGGAAGAACGTGAAGTTCAAGGACTTGGGACTGCTGATTATTGACGAGGAGCAGAAGTTCGGAGTGGCCACCAAAGAGAAACTGCGTCAAATGAAGACGAACGTGGATACGCTGACGCTCACGGCCACGCCGATTCCGCGCACGCTGCAATTCTCGCTGATGGGGGCGCGTGACCTCAGTGTGATTCAGACTCCGCCGCCCAACAGATACCCGATACAGACAGAGGTGCACACCTTCTCAGCGGACATCATAGAGCAGGCCATCAACTTCGAGATGAGCCGCAACGGGCAGGTGTTCATAGTGAGCAACCGCATCTCCTCGCTGCCCGAATTGGAGCAGATGGTGCGCAAATATGTGCCGGATGCGCGCGTAGCCATAGGTCACGGACAGATGCCGCCCGACGATCTGGAGAAGATTATGACGGCCTTCGCCGCCTACGACTACGATGTGCTGATCTCCACAACTATCATTGAGAGCGGTCTCGATATACCCAACGCCAATACTATTATAATTTGTGGAGCTCACAACTTCGGCCTCTCTGACCTGCATCAGATGCGAGGCAGGGTGGGGCGCTCGAACAAGAAAGCGTTCTGCTATCTGCTGGCTCCGCCCCTGGCCGCTCTGCCTCAGGACTCACGCCGCCGCCTGCAGGCCATAGAGAATTTCTCCGACTTGGGCAGCGGAATACATATCGCGATGCAGGATCTGGACATCCGCGGCGCAGGTAATCTGTTAGGTGCAGAACAGAGCGGTTTCATCGCTGATTTGGGCTATGAGACATACCAGAAAATCCTCTCGCAGGCGGTCAAAGAACTGCGCAACGACGAGTTCAAGGAACTCTTCGAACAGCAGATGGCCGAGGGAGAGACGGTGACGGGTGAGGACTTCGTGGAAGAGTGTCAGATAGAAAGCGACCTGCAGATGTATTTCCCCGACAAATACGTGCCGGGCGCATCTGAGCGTATGCTGCTCTACCGCGAGCTGGACGGATTGGAGACTGACGAGGCGATAGAAGCGTTCCGCAAACGGATGGAAGACCGCTTCGGACCGATTCCGAAAGAGGGCGAGGAACTGATTCGTGTGGTGCGTCTGCGCCGTCTCGGCAAGTATTTCGGTGCGGAGCGCATTATTCTGAAAGCGGACCGTATGCGTCTGTACTTCGTGAAGGACGAGAACAGCCCGTTCTTCCAGAGCGAGGCCTTCGGAAAGATCATCAGCTATTTCTCTATGCATCCAGCCGACTGCCGTCTTGAAGAGGCCAACGGCCGCCGCTCAATGATTGTAAAACCAATCAAAAGCGTGAAGGAAGCGGTGGAGACGCTGCTATCAATAAACGCAACGAGATTTGTCGCAGACCCACTGACCAAAGGGAGGTAATTATACGAATTAAACTAATTATTTTTCAAACAACGGATTACACGATTTAACGGATTTTTCTTTCACACGAATTATCACGAATTGATTACGAATGACCATAAATATTTTAATAAATTATATGAGTAATTCATGGCTAATTAGTGGTAATTATATGTGAAAAGTCTAAAACATTGTGTCAGCTGAATTCGTCAAATTCGTCAAATTCGTTGAGTAAAAACAAGCGTCTTTTTGGTTAATTGAGCGTCTTGCTCTAACTGCTGAGCAAGGGCGGTGGTGTCGGCAAACTGGATTTCAGGGCGGAGACGGGAGATGAAGTTGAGGGTGAGGGTGCGGCCGTAGAGGTCGCCGTGGAAGTCCAGGATGTGTACTTCGATGCTTACGGAACTGCCGTCGATGGTGGGTCGTGTGCCGATATTGAGCATCGCAGGCAGCGGTGAATCGGCGATTCCTGACACGCTTACGGCGTAAGCACCACGGGCGGGCAGCAGTTTCAGCGGTTCGGTGGGGGAGAGGTTGGCTGTGGGGAAACCGAGCTGACGGCCAAGAGCCTGACCGTGGACTACCTTTCCTGTCCATGAATAGGGGCGTCCAAGCAAGTTAGCAGCTTCTGACACATCTCCGTCCAAGAGACTCTTGCGGATTGCGGACGAACTGATATGTACCGAACTGTCTAACTCTGTCGCCGCAACGACATCAATGCCAAGCTCACGTCCATAGCGCACATAATCCTCAAACCCCTCGATGCTGTTGCCGCTCTTACGGCATCCGAAATGATGGTCGTAGCCGATGACGAGCACCCCCGTATGCAACTTGCGCTGAAGGATTTCTGCCATGAAATCGTGGGCAGACATAGCCGCTAACTCCCGATCAAAGGGCAGAAAACAGACCTCGTCTATACCAGTAGCCTTCAACAGAGCAGTCTTCTCCTCGCTGGTGGTCAGCAGAGGTGGAACGGCCTCCGGTGCAAAGACAGTGCGGGGGTGGCGGTCGAAGGTTACCAGCATTGACGGACAGCCACGCCGCCGTGACTCAGCAATAACCTGAGTTATCAGATGCTGATGTCCGCGGTGGACACCGTCAAAGAATCCTATGGCAGAGAGGAAAGGCAAGGGCTTTATGTAAAATGTAGAATGTAAAAGTTTAAGGGTTAAGCGGCCAGTCGTAATAACGAAATAACGGTATAACGTAATAACGTTGAAGAAAAGGCCGCTAATCTAAAATTCGTTTAATCCGTTAAATCCGTTGTTTTAATAGTTTGTTGGTGGCCAAGTAAATCGCTGTGCCGATGAGGACGCCGGTGCTGTTGGCGAGGAAGTCGGCCCACTCGCCTGAGCGGTTTGTGGTGGCGTAGGCTTGGAGAAGTTCCAGAAGACCGGACATAAGGACTATGGCCAATATCTTCCACAGGAAAGTTTTATTCCAACTGACGTGTTCTGCGCGCCTGCTTTCCCAAAGAACAATCAGGGTGAAGGTGCCGTACATGACGAAATGCCCCCATTTGTCGTAGAAGGGAACGTCGGTGATGGGTTCCGGCAGGGATAAGGGGAAGAGGCTAAGCACCCATATCGCGATGGTGGCCAGAATAGTGAAAGGATACTTCAATATCATAATACTTGCTGTTTCGGGGCGCAAAAGTAGTGTTTTTAATTTATAATTCACATTTTTAATGCATAATTCTTAATTCATAATGCATAATTGACATTTTTCTCTTTTCTCTTTTCTTTTTTCTCTCATTTTGTAGTACTTTTGCGCCCGTTATGAGTAAAAGAGCCAGTTTCGGAAGTAAGTTAGGAATCATTCTGGCCGCCGCAGGCAGTGCGGTGGGGCTTGGTAATGTGTGGCGTTTCCCCACAGAAGTGGGTGCGAACGGCGGTGCTGCTTTCATTCTGGTTTATATCGCTTGTATTCTTTTGCTTGGTCTGCCTGTGATGCTCTCGGAATTCCTTATCGGCAGACACACACACGCCAACACCGTGGATGCATACCGCAAACTCGCGCCTGGCAGCTGGTGGGTGTTTCAGGGTTATCTCGGGGTGTTCACGGCTTGGTTCATACTGTGTTATTACTGTGTGGTGAGTGCCTGGACCATGAAATATATGGTGTCGGCGATTGACGGACAGATATCCATGATGACGGATAGCGGCGCGTTTTTTGCCCATTTCACCGGCAGCCCGTGGGAGCCCGTGGTGTATGTGGTAGCGATATTGCTGCTAACCCATTTCATCATAATCCGTGGCGTACAAAAAGGAATAGAGCGCTTCTCCAAGGTCATGATGCCGCTCCTGCTGCTGATAATCGCAGTATTAGTTATCTGCTCGTTCTCTATGCCGGGCTCAAAGGCCGGATTGAAGTTCCTGCTTATGCCCGATTTCACAAAAATCTCCTCCAAGGTGGTGCTGAGCGCTCTCGGACAGGCTTTCTATTCGCTGAGTCTGGCAATGGGCTGTCTCTGCACATACGCTTCGTATTTCACCGACGATGCCAAACTGGTAAGGACGGCAGGTAGCGTGATCAGTATAGACACTACGGTGGCTATAATGAGCGGTTTCATCATCTTTCCTGCCGTATTCTCCGTGAGCGAGATGGCGCCTGATGCGGGACCGGGTCTGGTGTTTATCACTCTGCCCAAGGTGTTTCAGATGGCTTTCTCTGCCTTACCGATGTTTATGTGGATATTCTCCCTGATGTTTTATCTGCTCTTGCTTATTGCGGCGCTGACATCGATGATTTCACTGCATGAGCCAGTGACGGCATTTTTGCATGAGCACTATAAGATAGGGCGGCACAAGGCAGCCGTAATAGTCACCACGGTATGTATTTGCTTTGGTGTGCTGTGTGCCCTTAGCTTTGGCCCGCTGGCAGAGTTCAAACCTTTCTTCGGGATGGGTTTCTTCGATTTCTTTGATTTCATATCTGCAAAGATATTCCTGCCCGTGGGCGGTATAATAATCTGCCTTTTCACCGGATGGAAATTAGACACCAGCCTGCTCTGGCACGAGCTTACCAACGGGGGACAAATACGTCTGCACAAGCCCCTCTTCTGGTTCTTCCTGTTCCTGATCCGATTCTTCGCACCAATGGCCATCGCCCTGATATTCGCTAATGAGTTGGGAGCAATATAAGGGCCCCCTATAATCCCCCGGAGGGGATATGAGGGGAGAGAAAAGAGAAGGAGAGACGTATTGTTGAGCGAAGGCGAAAAAAAAGAAAAGAGAGATATTAAGAGAAAAGATTAAGCTGCGCGCAGCTAATGGTCAATGTTCAATGTTCAATACTCAATGAATTTAGATCGCGGAAGTTTTGCAAGTAAAGTGGGAATAATCCTGGCCACAGCCGGTTCGGCAGTGGGGCTGGGTAATATCTGGCGTTTCCCCGTAGAGACTGGGAGCAACGGCGGTGCTGCGTTCATCATTATATATCTGGCGTGTGTGCTTATTCTGGGTATTCCGATGATGACAGCTGAATTTATCATTGGGCGGCGCACCCACACCAATATAGCCTCCGCCTACCAGCAGCTCGCCCCCGGAGAACCGTGGTTCCTCACGGGATATGCCGGTATGCTGTGTGTGACGCTCATCCTCTCCTATTACTCGGTGGTTGCCGGATGGACTCTGAAATATGCGGTCAGCTCTGCTCTGACAGAGATGAGCACAGTGAGCGATACAGCCGCTTACTTCGCAGATTTTGCCTCTTCAACGTGGTCGCCATTGTGTTATTCAATCATTTTCCTGCTGATTACAAATCTGATAATCGAACGCGGAGTAGAGCACGGAATAGAGTCCTTCTCGAAGGTTCTTATGCCTGTGCTTCTGCTGATTATGGGTGTGCTTGTGTTCGGCGCGCTGTCTATGCCCGGAGCCAAGACAGGTGTCGAGTATCTCTTGAAGCCCGACTTCAGTAAGATTACCGCCGACGTGGTGTTAAGCGCACTTGGTCAAGCATTCTTCTCTCTGAGTCTGGCCATAGGATGTCTGAGCACATACGCCAGTTATTTCAAGGATGATGTAAATCTCGGACAGACGGCAGCTTCGGTGGTCAGTCTGGATACTGCGGTGGCTATTTTAAGCGGTTTCATCATATTCCCCGCCGTTTTCTCTGTGGCTGGCGTTCAACCCGATGCAGGGCCGGGACTGGTGTTTATCACTCTGCCTAATATATTTAATCATGTGTTTGGCGGATTGCCTGTGCTGGGTTATATTTTCTCGCTGTTGTTTTATTTGTTGCTGGTGTTGGCTGCTCTCACGTCAACAATCTCCATGCACGAGGAGGTGACAGCTTTCATTTACGACCGCTATCAGGTGAGTCGCAAGCGCGCCGCAAGCGTTATGACGATAGTGTCGATAATACTGTCTGTGCTCTGCTGCCTCAGTATCGGCCCGTTGAAGGATTTCACTCCGTTCTTCGGAATGGGCTTCTTCGATTTCTTCAATTATCTCACGGCCAAGTTCATTATGCCCATCAGCGGCATATTCCTCTGTCTGTTTGTGGGCTGGCGACTGAAACGCGAGTTGGTGGTTGAGGAAATCACCAACAAAGGCACCTTGCCCGTTCCGGCGTGGGTGTGCTCGCTCTTCATCTTCTTCCTGCGTTGGATCGCACCGGTGATAATCGCCCTTATATTCGTTAATGAGTTAGGTTGGGGCTAATGGCCCCCTATAATCCCCCGGAGGGGGATATGAGGGAGAGAAAAGAGAAAAAGAGAAAAAATAGTTTTTCAGAGAAAAGGTTAAGCTGCGCGCAGCCTAATTATGCATTATGAATTATGAATTAGAATAAATTGGTTTATGAGGAGTGATCGGCGCAGTTTTGTTTTTTCTTTTGTTCTTCTGTCAGCGTTATGGGGCGGTGTGCTTCTTGTGGAGCGCTGTGGAGGAGACGATAAAGAGGGGGAGGCTCTGGCAAACGACTCTATAGCGGACAGCACATATCTGCGGAGGCAGACTTACGAAAAATACAATAGGTTCGACAAGCGGGATAAAAAAGAGCGTTTCTATGCAGTTCCCGAGCAGAAGGTGGAGACCTTCCCTTTTGATCCGAATACTGCCGATTCAACGACATTTCTTCGTTTGGGGCTTCCGCCGTATATGGTGCGGAATATCTATAAGTATCGTGCCAAAGGCGGACGTTATCATCAGACGGAGGATTTCAAGCGAATATATGGCATGACGCCCGAGTTGTGGAAACGTCTCGGACCTATGATAAGAATTGGTGAGGACTATCGCTTCTATCCTAAGGATACGGCCAGAACCCACCGCTTTGAAACAGACAGTTCTTCAAGTCGTCGGCGTGCAGATACAACGCAGTGGATACAGAAATACAAGGAACGAGTTCAACTGGATGCGAATAGGGTGGATACGAATACACTAAAACGTATCCCCGGTATCGGTTCTGTGCTTTCTCGCCGTATAGTGAGATACCGTGAGGAGCTTGGCGGTTTTTCGTCAGACACACAGTTGTCAGAGATTGAGGGCCTGCCGGATAGTATAGGCAACTGGCTGAAGATAAAGACAGGTGTCTATAGACAAATACCGGTGAACAGGGCTGATTTCTCCACTTTGCGCCGCCATCCTTATATGAGTGTGGAGAAGACGAAGGTAATTATGCGCCACCGCCGTTTGCACGGAGATTTGAAAAGCCTCGATGATCTCCGAATGTATCCGGAGTTCACCGAGGCTGACTTGCAGCGCTTAGCGCCTTATTTAATTTTTTAAACCAATTTATTTCATAATCTTCTTGCCGCCTATGATGTAGAGGCCGCGTGGCAGAGCGTTGAGATTGGTGCCGCGTGCGCGTCCGTTGATGTCGTAGATAACACCGTTGGATGCGGCAGTCTGTTCAGTATTCTTGATAGCGTTGACAAAGTCGTCGCCGAAGGTTACAAGGATGTTCTTCCTGTCGATATAGATGCTGATGGTCATGTACAGCCGTGAGGGAGCAATCTTGCCGCTTACGGTGGCGGGCATCTCACCGAGGTAGGGGCCTACCCACAGAGCTCCGGGGCCTAAGGGCTGGAGGGTTTCGTCAGAGCCGTCGGTGATCTGGATTGTCTCCGTGGACATAAACATACAATAACCACGATCGGCTACCTCGGCAGAACTGATGTTGCTCAGTTTGATGTTACCGATGGGTGTAGTCTCGCCTTCGGCTGAGAGGAAGAAGTCCTGAAGCTCAAGACTGAATGTGCCGTCTTCGTTTGCTGTACACTCAACGGTTGCGGTGGTGTCGTCGTTGCTCTCGCCATTGACGGTGACACTGAGTCTGCCCGTGTAGGTGCGGGATGCAATAATTGGGTCGGGCTTGGGATCAACTCCGCCGCCGCCAATAGCGGGCCAGTTGCTGTCGTTGCCGAATGTCACGTGGATTGTGCCGACTCCGAGCATCTCGATGTCGATGTTGCAGTAGAGTTTGTTCTCACCCACCTTACCCTGAAGCGTGAGAGGAATCTCGCCGAGCATCGGGCCCATCCACATCACGGGCTCGCCGTAGAGATCCGTTATGCTCGGGTCGCCCTCGGTGATTTCAACGTTGGTGGCTTTGCTGAAGGTGGCGTATGCGATGCCATCCTTGATGGTGTAAGGAACGCCCTGCACCTGGACGTTGCCCACATAGAGCTGGTCTTCGCCGCTGGCCAGGTTGAAGTTGTTCAGAGCGAGATCCAAAGTGCCGTTGTTGAAGGTCACGATAATGTCAGTCTGCTGACCGCCGGAGCTCTCGCCGTTGATGGCCACGTCGAGGTTATCGGTGTAGGTGTGTGTGCCTTCGAGCGTGATTCGACCGCCGATGATGGGTTCAGGCTCTTCTTCGTCAGACTTGAACTGAACGGTGTAAGTGTGGATGTTGGTCGAGTCTGTTGCCACGTCAGCGCCTTTCACGGTGATGGTCAGCAGAGCGCTCTCCTCGCTGAAGCTTGTCTCCACGGTAGCCGCAGGATCAACGGCGGCGATAGCGATGAGCGACGGGTCGTATTTCTCATCGACTGAGGCGGAAGCGCCATAGAGAGTTACCTCACTACCGTTGTATGTCACGCTGGCCAGTTCGGAACTCGGCTTGCGGAAGGTAACGGTATATGTCTGGCTGTTCGTCTCGTCGGCTGCGTAGTTGCCGCCCTTCACGGTGATAGTGAGGACGCGGCTGTCGGCATCGTAGGACGTTTCCACCGAAGCCCCTGCGCCGTGGGCCTGCAGGCTGAGTTTTGTCTCGTCGAAGGTGCCTACCAGCTCTGCAGCGTTGTTCTCAAACGGGATTGCCTGTCCGTCGTAGGTGGCGCTGGCGAGGTCGGTGAAGAACACGAACTGCACGCTGTCTGCATCCAGGATGTTGCCGTCCTTGATGTTATCTCTATTCCAGTAGTCGGCGCTGGAAATGATGATATTCATCTTCTCGGGAGCCTCGGCTGATTTGTATGTGAACGGAACAGTGATTACTTCCCAGTCGTTGTTCTGTGTGGATTCAAACGTGTAATCCATAGAAGCAACGAGCAGACCATTGCCGGTGCTCTCTTCGAGACCCATGATAGCGCGGTCGTTGTCTTCAGCATCCTCAGAGGTGTTGCGGTCTTTGCTTCCGATTGTGCTCTGGAATGTGCCGCGCCACAGGTAAGCGATTATGTGTGCCTTCTCGGAGCCTTTCTCGCCGGTGGTGCGGCGGAAATAGCCTCGTATTGCATCCGGCCGTTTGCTATACTCCAGACCGCCATAGACACCGCCTGCGCAGTTGCTGATGGTCATTTCTGCATGTACCCACGGAGTTCCGTAGGTTATGAATCCGGGGGCCGTACTGCCGAGGGAGCCGATGCCCACGAAGATGTTCTTCATTCTAACGGCCGTGCCGCCTTCCGGACCGTCAACGGCTTCAATCAGTTCTTTCGATGAGGAGAAGAGGCTGACCTTCTGGTTGATGCTTGATCCGTTCCAATTGGCCGGCTCAACGCCCGGGCGCTGGCGCAGGCCTACGCCGCCTGTCTGATATGTACTGCCGCAGGTGCTCTTCCAGTTCTCGAACGAACCGCCAAGTACAAGGAAGTTCTCGCCGTCAACGCTTACGATAGGTTCGACAGGATCAACCGGATCAACAGGACCAATGGGTTCTCCGCCGCCTTCTGAGTTCGGGTCGAAGACGATGGTATAGACGTGCTGGTTGGTCGGATCTTCGCTGATGTTGTCACCCTTTACAGTCACGGTAAGTGTCTTGTCACCGTCGAACTGCGTCTCAATCGTTGCGCCTTGGCCGTTGCTGGTGAGGGCGAGCTTTGAGGCGTCGTAAGTGGCTTTAACGGTAGCTGTGCCGTTGGCAAAACTGATGTTGTTGCCGTCGAAGGTGGCGGTGGCAATCTCAGAAAAATATAGGAAGCGCACATCGTCTGCCTTCATGAAGTCGTTCTTGTTGCCCTTGCCTGCCTGTCCGCTGGTGGTGAGAGTCACGAGAGCGTAGGCGGGACGGGTGCCGTCGGTGATGCTGTAGGTGAAGGGGATAGTTACCAACTGCCACGTGTCGGTGTTGGATATGCTTGAGTTGTCTGCCTTGGCCACTAACTGAGCCGTGTTGGTGTTGGCTGAGGGGTCTTGGAAATAGCCCTCTGTGTGCAGATTACACGATGCGGCGGCCCCGAACTGGCAAGACGCCCAAACGTATAGCTGCATAGCATCGGGCAGACCATTGAACTTCTGGTTGAAGTTGGCGTCGCTGGTGTTCGTGTAGTTATAGTTGCCGCTTGCATCTGTGGCGTTGGTCGAGCCCATGTTGATCTGTCCGGTGGTCAGGTTGCCCTGAGCCACTACACCTAATGTGCTGGCGGCAAAAACGCGCACACAAGCGGAGCCGTTACTGCCGGGTGCATTCTCAGAGAGTTTCTCTACCTGCTTCTTGCCGAATGAGGTAAGCGAACCGCTGGCTGTCTTGAATGAATTCCAGTGGGCGGGCTCTTCGGTGGCAGAGCCTACGTTCTCCCACTCCTCGAAGTTTCCGTTCTGAATCTGGTACTGAGCTGAAGCCGTGAAGGCAAATCCAGCCAATAATAATGTAGTAAAAGTCTTTCTCATAATCGCCTAATTTATTATAGCCTGTATGCAACACCCACCTTGGCATATATCGGGTACATACTGAATTCTACGGTTGTGAAGTCGCTGGAGAAGATACCGCTAAAACTCCAATCTAATCCTGCGAACACATTCAGGTGTTTGTAGGCTTTCCAGTCGAACATAAACTGAAGGCCCCAGAAGGTGGTACGCATATCGTCGCGGAAGTCGTATGTGGCGGGGTTGTCAGTAGTGATTTCAATCTTCTGTCCGGTGGGGTCTCCTTCGCGCAGATAGCCGTCATAGACGCTTCCCTCGAACCTGCGGTCTTGCAGATAAGAGATAAACGGGCCCACACTAATATTCCACCGAGGTGAGACGCGGAAGGTGAGGGTCACGGGAATCGTTATTCCAGTCATCTTCGTGTCTGTCTCGTCCACGCCGGTGAAATTACCCTCCAGATAGTTTCCGCCCTGGGTTATGCCCATGCGGTAGTTCTTCACACGTGCTTTGGTGTGGAAGCCTTCGGTGAAGAAATGAACACCAGCCTGAAAGCCCCATCGGCGCGAGAACATCTGGTAATAGTCTGCTCCGAAGGTGAAGCCGCCCAGAGGCTTGAAGCCCTCGATGCCGCGTATCTCAGCTGGGAGTGGGATAGGGGAGGTGCCGCCTATCACGCCACCGATGCGGAATATCCATCCTGAGTTTTTCAACCCCTTGGGTCCCCACTTCTCGTACTTGTCTTCACTGTCTTCTGCTGAGGCAGTCGCAACCCAACAGAGGGCCACTGCCATAAGTATAATTTTTGCCGCTTTCATCGACTGTACTCTCATTATTTTGTGATTTGAATTCAAAACTTTAATACTCGCACTCCAGCGTCACGTTGTCTATCCACAGCGTACTGCCGATAGCACCCTCGAAGTAAGCTCCTTGTTTACTTGATGAGAACACTATAGCTGTGTTATAGAGCTCGCTTTCCACATCTTCACGGGAAATCTCGGCCGTGTATTCTACTCTCAAAGTGAAGGGTATCCACTCTGTTCCTGAAGTGTTTATTTTATTATGATCTATTCGGGCTAATCCTACTATATGGGGACTGGTCAGGATGTCATCTCCGAATAGCTGTATCTTGTTGCCGTTGCTGTCAATATTACGATAAACAACCATATATATGTCGCAAACATCCTGCATCCCGGCTATCGGATTTCCATCCTTGTTCTGGTAGGTTGTGCCAGGACGGAACTTATAATAACCTTTTACCAATTGTGGTTTGTGAGCAAATGGCAAGCCCATCTGCGTTGCTTTCAGGGCATCCTTCAGAGCGTTGGCAACATCGAAAGTACCAACGAATAGATTGCCGGCCGCAATGCGCATATTCACCATCTTACCGAATCCGCCTGTGTCGCAAGTAGTGAGTTTTACACATTTACCTCCATCCACTCCTTCATCTTCAACTGGCACTGTGGGGTATTCGTTTGGCTTTGCTGAGCTGACACTCAGTTGGTAACCAGGATTACCAGTTGACCACCAAGTCCCACTGGATGCAGAATTATCAATCCATTCATAATATTTGTTTCCACTATTCAATTTATAATCATCGAAAGTGAAGTTAAATACAGTTGCATATGGCAAAGACAATGCAGTCAGATATAAATCAACTTTGTCGTCATGGCTGCTTGCAGTAACCGTATAATTTAAATTTGTTACTAAAGGATTGCCATTGACTGATCCAGAAAGCGTGCCGCTATAATCAGAATTATCATTGCTTAGTCCCTCAAAGCGAAGTACTATGTCTCCAACTTGTGGTATTGACATAGTCATATCTAACAATAGTAATGTTTCTGTTATCTGTCCAGAAACAGTCAGAGGTAGCGGGGCCAAATCTTCATTAACTGTTACGGTGGAGGTATAGGACTCAATATTTCCACCTTCTCCTACTGGAATAGAACTAATGGTATAGCTTGCTGTGATAAGGCTATCTGATGAAATCGAGGGAGCTTCTTTGTGTTGCAACTGCAAAGAATATGTCCTATCCCATTTCCCATCTTCGCTTGTCACTCGGAAACGATGAGTTGCATCGTCTGCCATATTCAATTGTATTGAGTATGTACGTTCTCCCGATTTTACTAAACTTGTAGTAGTACCATCGTCATGCAACAAAACTATAGATGCCCCTGGCGTCGTGACAATAGAAACAGGTACGGTTCCTACTGTCGCATTGTAGCGTGTGAGGAATCGTATGTCCGTTTGGGCGGACGGCACCACGCACATGGTGTCGTAATCGTGGAAGAAAATCTCGCTTGGGTTGTCGAAATGAACCCAGCACTGTTCGATGTCGCACTCTGCGTTGGCCGGTTCGTCGCCCACACACGATGTGAAGGCGGAAAGGCCAAGCAAGGGCAGAATTAACAGATGTAGTCTCTTATTCATTGGGCTGTTTGTTAAGTTCATTTAAGAGGTTGCATAATAACGGCTGCAAAAATACGAAAAATAACTGGGGTTTAGACCTTTGGTCTATTGTAATTTCGGTAATTACCTTTTTTGCCTATATCTGTAAGGGGAATTAGTGTTTTGTAAGTTCAATAATTACCGATGAAAGGGTTTATTTTGAGCAAATATAGGAAAAGATGCGTCAGCGGCTCATTCTATGGTCGCCTTGCGAATAAATATGTCCTGAAGGGGACGATCGTCCTTGTCCGTGGGCTTTTCTTGAATGGCTTTTACCACCTTTATGCCTTCAATAACGTGGCCGAATACCGTGTATGTGCCATCCAGATGTGGGGTGCCGCCATTGAGAAGATAGTCGTCCCACATCTCGCGATCCATTTCTATTCCTTTCTCTTCAAGTGCAGCGCGCTGCTTGCCAAGACTGCTCGGTCCCCAAGAGCGGCCATACACGATATAGAACTGTGATCCGGACGAGCGCATCTCGGGGTTCACGTCATCACCCTCGCGTGCTGCAGCCACCGCGCCGCGAACGTGATAAAGCCAAGGCAGGTTGAACTCTGCGGGCAGTTCGTAGCCTGGGCCTCCGTCGCCCAACGGCTTCTCGCGGGACGGGCTGTTGACGACGCTGTCTCCGCGCTCGTTGAGCGTCACGCGGCTGTCGGGATCTCCGCTCTGAATCATGAAGTCCTTGATGACTCGATGGAAGAGCAGACCGTCGTAGTAACCCTGTCGAACCAGTTTTACGAAGTTGTCGCGGTGGCGCGGTGTCTCGTCGCTCAGCTCGATACGAATCACTCCGGCGCTGGTCTCCATTCTCACCACCGTCTCTTTCTTCTTCTTTGCTTCCGTGTTTTGGGGCAGTAAAGCTAACAAAAACAAGGCTGCAAGCAGTCTAAAAATGCCCATTTTCAGGCTCTCAGTTGTGGGTTTTAGCATAATTTGTATGTTTCTCGGCCACAAATATAGCAAATAATATCCTATTGAGTGCAACTTTTCGCGATATTCTTACGTCAAATGTGTAAAAAGATGTAACTTTGTGCCGCAATCGTCACACATTAATTAATATAAAAGATGAAAGGTTTTTTTAAAATCGTGTTTGGCACTATGGTCGGAATCGGCCTTTGGTGCGTGTTGGCTTTCCTGATTCTTATCATCAGTTTGGTCGGAATGTCTGCCAGCGAGTCAGCAACAACGTCTGTGCGCAAGGGCTCTGTGCTGCGCATTAACCTCACTGGCGTCTTGGATGAGCGCGCAAGACAACAGTCGCCTCTGGACATGATTCAGGGTGACACCGAGGCTCCTCTCGCTCTCGACCAACTGAAAGAGGCTATTGCAGAGGCTGCTAAGAATGAAAAGATTGAGGGTATCTATCTCGAAATAGATGCATTCGCCGGAGGAACTCCCGCAACGTTGCAAGAGCTGCGTCAGGCTCTCGTTAAGTTCAAGAAGGACTCCGGCAAGTGGATTGTGGCTTACGGAGACGCGTATAACCAGTCGGCTTACTATCTTGCCAGCGTGGCTGACCAGATAGCCATGAATCCGGAGGGAATGTTGGATTGGCACGGCCTCGCTTCTGCTTCGATGTTCTTCACTGACGCTGCCAAGAAGCTCGGCGTGAAGTTCCAAGTATTCAAGGTCGGAACATACAAGAGTGCCGTAGAGCCGTATATACTTACTCAGATGAGCGATGCAAACCGTGAGCAGGTCACCTCGTTCCTAAATTCAATCTGGAAGAATATAGTCGCTGAAGTAGGAGAGAGCCGTAATCTCTCTGCCGAGAAACTCAACGAACTGGCAGACTCCGCCATCGCCTTCCGCAAACAGGATCAGGCTCTCCAAGCCGGACTCATCGATACCCTCTATTATCTCGATCAATTCAAAGCCAGTCTGCGCGAGCGTCTCGACCTGAAGGAAGGAAAAGAAATCCGCTTTGTCAGTCCTGCCGACGTGATTGCAGCTGCCGATAAGGACAAGAGCGATGACAAGATTGCCGTTTATTACGCTGTAGGTGAAATCGTTGATCAGGAACCCAGCGGTATTGGCGCTGTGCAGGGAGAGACGAATATCGTCACTTTGCCAACAATACGTGAGTTGCAGAAGCTGCGCAAGGACGAAGACGTGAAGGCTGTGGTTATCCGCGTGAACTCCCCCGGCGGCAGCGCTTTCGCTTCCGAGCAGATATGGCGTGAGATTCAGCTGCTGAAAGCCGAGAAGCCCGTTGTCATCAGTATGGGCGGTTTGGCAGCCAGCGGCGGTTATTACATCAGTTGCGGCGCAGATAAGATTTTCGCAGAACCCACCACTTTAACCGGATCTATCGGTATTTTCGGCCTTATCCCCGAGGCTTCCGAGCTGCTTGAACAGAAGGTCGGACTGCATTTCGACGTGGTGAAGACCAACCGTCTTGCCGATATGGGCGGAGCATCCGTCATGGGCCTTCCCGCACGTGCCTTCACCGCCGAGGAGGGAGCTTTGCTTCAGGCTTATGTCGAGCGCGGCTATGACACTTTCATTTCCCGTGTAAGCGCCGGTCGTGGCATTAGCAAGGACAGCGTAGATGCAATAGGTCAGGGCCGTGTGTGGACAGGTGAACAGGCCATAGGTCTCGGTCTCGTTGACCAGATTGGCAACCTCGACGATGCCATTGCTGAAGCCGCCAAGCTCGCAGAACTGGGTGATAAATATACCACAGAGACATATCCCGCCGAGAAGCCTTGGTTCGAGTCATTGATGGAGACAAAGAAAGAGAGCTACTTCGACGAGCAGCTCCGCCTGCGTCTCGGTGCTATGTATCCTTTCGTTCAGACTCTCCAGCTGATGTCTAAGCCCAAGAGTCTCCGCGAGTGCGTATATGCCCGCCTCCCCTACGAAATGTCAATAAGATAATTGAGATTTACAAACAACGGATTACACGGATTATACGGATTGAAAACGAACCCGCATCGCGCGATTCTCTCAAATAAAAAATCCGTGTAATCCGTTCAATCCGTTGTTTTAATATAATTAGTGTATTATCTGATTGCTGCCGATTTTTGCTGTCACAGCCTCTGGGTGTTCCTGAACGAAACTCTCGATATGGCGGACACGCTTGGGAGCAAGAATCTCATCAACGGCAATGAGGATGCCGGTCTCCTCGACGTCGCCGAAGCCGTAGTTGATGGCTGTGCCGAACATACGCATAGTGGGAGAGAGACCCATGTATGCGTTGACCAGTGGCGGAATATTGTAGCCGCGGCGCCGCACTTCTGCGTTTAGAATCTTGTAGTCTTCGTGGAAGTCTTCCTCGTGGAAGAGTTCTGCCAAGCGGGCTGGGTCGGCTTCAATCTCAAGCGGTTTGGTTGGGATAATGAGGTTGTCTGGGTCTCCGAAATGTTTCTTGAGGAAGAAGAGTATCATATCGCGTGCCTCGCGGTCGTAGGACGGATACATTGTCATCTTTCCGAAGAAGTATTTTATCTGGGGACAAACCACGGTTAGCGCGCCCAGTCCGTCGAAGAGGTTGTCCAGGGCGAAAAGCCCTTTTGTTCCCGTGCGTGAGCTCTGGTAACCGAGTGTCACCCAACTGCGGCCAAGCTCCACGATATAAGGGAGATAATCGCGGATGAAACGGTCGGAGAAGTGAAACATGTGGGATGTGGCCAGAATAGGCTGTCCCGCAGCGTCGAACTTGCAATCGGTACCGAGCAGGTAGCGGTAGCCGCCGAGGATACGCTCTTCCTGAGGATCCCAGACGACGAGCTGACGGTAGGGGTTCTCCATGGTGTCGAACTCATCGATGTCCATAGACTTTCCCGTACCTCCGCCGGCTGCCCTGAACGCCTCTTCGCGGAGGCGCCCGATTTCGCGCATCACCATGGGCGCGTTGTGGGCTGTAACGATGTATATCTCGTTGTGGCTTTTGTTGGTGGAACGTAGCCTGTGGTCTTCCGTGAGCTCGCGTTTCAGGTCCTCCAAGGGGACGGGTGCGATGATAGGTTCTTCCATAAAGCCTATATTGTTTCGGTTGATTGCATCTTATATACCTGCTCCTCCACCCATAAGGCCCATTCGGAGGGCTTGCGGCTGCTGTCGAATGTCTGCCAGGGTATCGGCTGACCGAAGACCACGTGATAGTGTTGCCCGCGTGTTCGGAACATCTCGTCTGGAAGGAAGAGCATTGCTATGTTGAATTTTAGACGGAGACGTTTGCACCATGTGGCTATTCGGTAAAATCTGGGTGAGTTTTGCCCGATGAAACGGACTGGAACGACATCGCGGTGGCTTTTTATGCTTCGGGTGACGAAAGTCTTTCCCCACGGAATGTCGTGGATTTCACCGTTAATGCGGCGCGAGCATAAGCCGGCGGGGAACATGATAATCTGGTTGTCGCTGCCAAAGGCTTCGCTTATCTGCCGTGGCAGGTTGCGCGACTGCTTGCCGAGCTTGTTTATCGGTATGCAAAGCGGGGCGAGCCCTTTGAGATTCATGAGCAGGTCGTTGACCAGATATCGGATCTTTCCATCGTATTTGCGCCCGAGCAATGCTCCAAGAGCGATTCCGTCAACGGCTCCGAGTGGGTGGTTGCACACGAACGTGAAGCGGCGCTCGTCGGTGGGCAGATGGTCGATGCCTTCGCTTGTGACTACGGCTCCGAGCTCTGTGATACATTCTTCGCAGAAATCCACGCCGACATAGCCTTTGCGCAGGAAGTTGTTTATCTCATCCTGATGGACTGTGCGTTCGAGCCATCTGATCAGGAAATCAGGAACGTATCGTGCCCGCTTACCCATGCGGTCGCTTATCACCTTCCTGATATTGATTTCGAGACTATCTGCAGCGTCGTTGTCCATGGGCGTAGAGCTTTTGAATCAGCAATTACAGGATATTGTAGATTTTCCCGTTGATGAAATAGTTGCCACGTGGCAGACCGCTTATCCAGTTGGTGCCTTTGGCCAGACGGAAGGTGGCGTAGAATGTGCCTGTGGAGGTATAGACGGGTAGTAGCTGCCCCTGTTTTGACTTCACGCAGAGCTGCCGCCCCTGCTGCTGTATATCCACCGGCATCGGGCTGGATGCCATGCGTAGTCTCAGCGAGTGTTGCTCGTAAGGAATTCG
This sequence comes from Bacteroidaceae bacterium, assembly GCA_017447625.1. Lineage (GTDB taxonomy): Bacteria > Bacteroidota > Bacteroidia > Bacteroidales > Bacteroidaceae > Physcousia. Next base: position 62,564 of record JAFSNB010000015.1, on the reverse strand, counting down.
CAGATACGAAGAGTCTGCCTTGATGAATTTTGCCGGTGCTGTATGTATCTGCTGCGACTGGTCGCTCAACTGTTTTGCCTGTGCCAGCAAAACCGAAGAAAAGAGTGTGCTGACAAGTGCAGTTGCCAGCATCCAGGGAATTATCCTTCTTATGTTTTTCAGGTTAATCATTGATGATAAAAATGTCAATTTGTAAGTCAGTTTGACCTTTTGATTGCTTTATTGGGTGCAAATGTATATGTTTTTGCTCTTACTACCAAATTTTTCCACCTTCTTTTATCATTTTTGCCCATAAATGATGATATAAATTGATAACTATCATAAAAATAAGTGCTGATGATTAGCCCATTTAAGTTAAACATTTACGCTAAGAAGCTAAATCACTATATATTAACGTATTATCTTTTTTAAGAATATTTAATACGAAAAAGTTTGCACATAATTAATATTTTTTTCTTAATTTCGCGCCATGAAAGTAGGTCCTTACCATATCCCAGTTCTCTTAGAGCCAGCAGTGGCGGGCATTTTGACACGTTCAGACGGAGTTTATGTGGATGTAACTTTTGGCGGAGGAGGCCACAGTGCGGCCATTCTGGAGCGCCTCTCGGAGGGCGGGCATCTCTATTCCTTTGATCAGGATGCCGATGCATTGGAAAACGCTCAGGCGGAGACGTTCAAAGAGCATAAGGAGCAGTTCACGTTCGTGAGAAGCAACTTCCGCTACCTGCGCAACTGGATGCGCTATTACGGAGTAGGGCAGATAGACGGCCTGATGGCAGATCTGGGTGTTTCCAGCCACCATTTCGACACCGAGGGCCGCGGCTTCAGTTTTCGCTTCAATGCGCCCTTGGACATGCGAATGAACCAGCAGGGCGGACAGACGGCGGCAGATTTGGTGAACACGGCAGATGCCACTACTCTGACCCGCATATTCAGATTCTATGGTGAACTGCGTCAGGCAAACCGGCTCGCGGACGCCATAGTGAGAGAGCGGGCTAAGGCCGAGATAAAGACCACAGGCCAGTTGGCTGACATCCTCTCCCCCCTATGTGTCAGAGAACACGAGCGGAAGGAACTGACAAAGGTGTTTCAGGCACTGCGAATCGAAGTCAACCACGAGATGGATGCCCTGCAGGAGATGCTGATGGCGGCAATAGGGCTGCTGGCTCCGGGCGGACGACTGGTAGTTCTCTCGTACCACTCCATCGAGGACCGTATAGTGAAGAACCTGATGCGGGCTGGTAATCTGGAAGGAAATGTGGAGCACGATTTCTACGGACGCACCAATGCGCCGCTTATACCGATAGGGAAACCCATAACACCCTCTGCCGAAGAGCAGGAGGCGAATCCGAGAAGCCGCAGCGCGAAGCTGCGAATAGCAATGAAAGCAGAAGAATAAGGGGTAGAGAAAAACACACAAAAGAGCAACGAGCAATAATTTTACAAGGAGTAGAAGCGATATATGAAAAAGGAGAAGAGCAAAACACCCGACATCCCACTCGAGGTGACTTGGGGGGAAGGTGATGAGCCTGCTGCTGTGGACGAGGAAAAGGACGTCCCAACGGCAGTCATTGCCGATGCTGTGCCGGATGCCGATGATGACACGGAAACAGCCGACGCTGTTCCTGATGCAGTTGTAGATGACAGCGAGCAGACGAAAAGCAAAGGCATCTGGGGAAGGTTTTTCCAATCGGAAGACCTGCCCCAGGTGACTGTGCGCGAAATCCTGGGCGGAGAATTCCTGCTTGGAACTTTCATCCGCCGCGAGATCTGGTTTATCTTGCTGCTCGTGGTCTTAGGCATCGTATATATTTCAAACCGATACATGGCACAGCAGGAAATCATCCATGAAGAGAACTTACGCAAGGAACTGGTGGAGAGAAAGAATTTCGCTCTCACACGCTACAGCGAACTGACGCAACAGAGCCGCCAGAGTGTGTTGGAGCAAAAGCTGCGTCTCTATGGCGACACGACTTTGACGATATCCAAGGAACCGCCTTTTATCATTAAGAAGTAAAAGCGAAGAATTAACAGTTAAATGTAAAAGGAGGACCAATATATATGAATTTCGACAAGAAAAGAACGATACCGCGCTATTCAGCCATTATCATCATTCTGGCTACGGTGGGAGCTGCCATAGTGGGCAAGGCCGGGTACGAGATGTATTTCCGCTCGGGCTACTGGGAGACTGTGCGCGAACGCATGGCTGCCGAGCAGCGCGACATTCCGGCAGCACGCGGCAATATCTATTCGGCAGACGGACAGCTCATGGTCGGTTCGATGCCTATCTACACCATTTGTGCCGACTTCGCAGTAATCGACCGCAAAGATAGCGTGGCCGAAAGGAAACTGCGCGTGTGGCGCGACACCACATTTGTGAAAGAGGCTGATAGTCTCTGCATCGGTTTGAGCAAGCTCTTCCCCAACCGCACGGCGGCTGATTTCCGCAAGCAGCTTGAGCAGGCACGCATAAACGGCAAGCGCATAGAAGCCGGACAGAAGGGCATACGCCGTACCATCACTTTGGCAAACAACGTATCGTACATAAAATACCGCGAATTCCTTAAACTGCCCTACGTACGCTACGGACGTATGAAGTCGGGCTTCTATGGGGACGAGATTCCCCAGCGCCAGAAACCATACGGGAATATGGCCAAACGCACGCTCGGTTCGCTAATGTCCACCTCCGACTCCGCCAAGAACGGAATCGAACTGGCATACGACTCAATACTGCGCGGCACGAATGGTAAGTACCACCGCGAGAAAGTGCGCTCATACTGGATGGACAAGACTGATCTCGAGCCGGTAGATGGACTTGACCTTATCACCACGATAGATGTCGGAATGCAAGACGCTGCGGAAAAGGCCATCGTGAAGAAGTTGAAAGAGATAAACGGTGAGATTGGCGTGGTCGTGCTTATGGAAGTGGCCACTGGCGATGTCAAGGCCATAGTGAATATGACGCGTATGCCAGACGGACGCTATGCCGAAGTGAAGAACAACGCCATCACCGACCTCTGGGAACCCGGTTCGACCTTCAAGACCGCTTCGATGATGGTGGCTCTTGAGGACGGAGTCATCAAGATGGACGACTATATCGAGACGGGCAACGGACAATGGATGATGCACGGACGCAATATGAAGGACCACAACTGGCGCCGCGGCGGCTACGGACGCATCTCTATACCCGAGGTGCTGATGTACTCGAGCAACGTGGGCGTGAGCCGAATAATCGACGACCACTATCGTCAGAACCCGGAGAAGTATGTCGATGGCCTCTACCGTGAGGGCGTTGGGGTTCCGTTCGAGCTGCCCTTCCCCGGAGCAGGCAAACCGAATGTGCGCCGTCCGAAACCCGACGGCTCGAACTGGAGTAAGACAGCCCTGCCTTGGATGAGCATCGGCTATGAGACACAGATTCCGCCCATATACACTCTGACTTTCTACAACGCCATAGCTAATAACGGACGTATGGTCAAACCGCGTTTCGTGCGCGAAATCCAGAAAGAAGGGCAGACGGTGAAAGAGTTCCCCGTGGAGGTAATCAAAGAGCGCATCTGCTCTCCACATACGCTGAAGGACATACGCACCATCCTGGAGATGGTAGTGAACCACCCGAAAGGCCTCGGACGCAAGGCTGGTTGTAAGCAGTTCAAGGTGTGTGGCAAGACTGGTACGGCACAGGTGGCCGATGAGCACGGCTCCTATCACAACGGCACAGCCCGTTATATGGTGAGCTTCTGCGGCTTCTATCCCAGCGAGGCTCCGAAATACAGCTGCATCGTTTGTATCAAGAAGAGCGGCCTGCCTGCCAGCGGTGGCGGCCAGTGCGGTCCCGTATTCAGTGAGATTGCCCAGACGGTGATGGCCAAGGGCGTCTTCCGTGAGGCGGAAGAGGCTGCTGACAGTACATCGGTGCTCACAGCGCCCTCAGCTCCCGAGTTGCCACAACTTACCGAAGGCGTAATGCCCGACTTGCAAGGTCTTGGTGCCCGCGATGCCGTGAGCCTAGTGGAGCAGCTCGGCCTCCGCGCAAAGATTCTTGGTAGCGGCCTCGTAAGCAGTCAAGACATAAAGGCAGACAGCAAGGTAAAGCACGGCCAGGTTGTCACGCTGACGCTGAAAGCCACCGCTAAGGCAAATTAAGTTAAACAGTTAAAAGGTTAAAAAGTTAAAGTGATATTACACATTAAAATATATAAAGGAGTAGAAGCGATATGAAATTGTCAGAAATCATCAAGAACATTAAGACAATCAGCGTGGTAGGAAACGCTGATGTGGATATCAAGGACGTACAGATAGACTCTCGTCAGGTTGCCCCGGGGACGCTGTTCATAGCAGTTCGTGGCACTGTGACTGACGGACATAAATTTATTCCAGGAGCTGTTGAGTCCGGAGCAGCCGCCGTGATCTGCGAGCAGCTGCCAGACGAGTGCCCCGAAGGAGTCACCTTCGTACAGGTTGAGAACTCAGAGGCTGCCTCAAGTCCTGCGGCTACAGCTTTCTTCGGTAATCCTACGGAGAAGCTGGATCTCATCGGAGTCACCGGCACAAACGGCAAGACCACTATCGCCACCCTGCTCTACACCATGTTCCGCCAAATGGGTTACAAATGCGGTTTGGTTTCTACCGTATGCAACTACATCGATGGCGAGGCGTTACCCACTTCGCACACTACGCCTGACCCCATAACTCTGAACCGACTGCTCGGCCGAATGGCAGACGAGGGCTGCAAGTACGCTTTCATGGAAGTTAGCAGCCACAGCGTCGTTCAGCATCGTATCGGCGGTCTGAAGTTCCGTGGCGGCATCTTCACCAACCTCACACGTGACCATCTTGACTATCATAAGACTTTCGAGAACTATCGCGACGCGAAGAAAGCCTTCTTCGACAGTCTTGGCAAGGATGCTTTCGCCGTAATCAACGCTGATGACAAGAACGGCTCCGTAATGGTGCAGAATACACAGGCAAAGGTATATACCTATTCGCAGCGCACGGTGGCCGACTTCCATGCACGCATCCTTGAAGAGGGCTTTGACGGTATGCAGATTGAAATGAATGGAAGCGAGCTGAACGTGCAGTTCATCGGACATTTCAACGTGAGCAACCTGCTGGCTGTCTTCGGAGCCGCAGTCTGCCTTGGTCGTAAGCAGGAGGATGTGCTGCTGCAACTCAGCACCCTGCATCCCGTGAACGGGCGCTTTGAGACTATACGCTCCAACAACGGTGTTACCGCAATTGTGGATTATGCCCACACGCCCGATGCACTGGACAATGTTCTGGCCACAATAAACGAGATTCTGAAGCATCGCGGACAATGCATCACCGTATGCGGCGCTGGCGGTAATCGTGACAAGGGCAAGCGCCCGCTGATGGCACAGAGCGCCGTGCGTGCTTCCGACCGCGTTATCATAACCAGCGATAACCCCCGCTTCGAGGAGCCGCAGGATATAATCAACGATATGCTGGCAGGCCTCACACCCGAAGATATGAAGAAGGTGATCTCCATCGCCGACCGCCGCGAGGCTATCCGCACTGCCACTATGCTGGCTCAGCCTGGTGATGTAATTCTGATTGCTGGCAAAGGACATGAGGATTACCAGGAAATAAAGGGCGTGAAGCATCATTTCGATGACCATGAGGTAGTGCGCGAAGCGTTTGGAAACAATTCATAATGCATAATTATTCGACTTCGCTCATCAGTACGTCATAATGCAAAATTGGGCTGCGCGTTGAACTTGAAACCTGAAACTAATTACATTAAACTTTAAACATTAAACTTTAAACTAAATAAATGCTATACTATTTCTTCCGATATCTCAGTCAGTTTGGAATTTCAGGTTCCCATCTGTGGACATACATCAGCTTCCGTGCATTGCTGACGCTGGTCCTCTCGCTCATTATTTCCGCTTGGTTTGGTGAGTGGTTCATCAAATACATGCGGAAACGCAATGCAGTCGAGGAACAGCGCGATCCGAGTATCGACCCGTTTGGAGTAGATAAGGTTGGTGTGCCAACTATGGGCGGTGTGATCATTATAGTTGCCACTGTCGTTCCCAGTCTCCTCTTCGGTCGTCTGCGCAACATCTATATGCTCATAATGCTTGTAACCATCGTATGGTTCGGTTTGCTCGGTTTCATCGATGATTATCTGAAAATGAAGCGCAGCAAGGACGGAATGCGTCCTATCTTCAAACTCGCCGGTCAGGCGTTGCTCGGTTTGGGTGTTGGCCTCACACTGTGGCTTAGTCCCGATGCCGTGATTCGCGAGAATATAACTATGGATCAGAAGAATGGAGTAGAGGTGGTACATAAGAGCGAGCCTGTGAAATCCACCCTCACCACTATCCCATTCGTTAAGAACAATAACCTCAGTTATACCGAGGCTATGGCTTTCTTCGGCAAATACAAGCGTGCCGCTGGATGGATATTCTTCGTCGTCGTCACCACATTCGTTGTGATGGCAGTCTCCAACGGTGCAAACCTAAACGACGGAATGGATGGCCTTTGTGCGGGCAACTCGGCAATAATGGCTCTGGCGCTCGGTGTGTTGGCATACGTGAGTTCGCACATCAATATGGCCGCCTACCTGAACATCATGTTCGTGCCAGGTTCTGAGGAACTGGTTATATTCCTTCTTGCCTTCGTCGGTGCTCTCATCGGTTTCCTTTGGTACAACGCCTATCCCGCTCAGATATTTATGGGGGACACGGGCAGTTTGGCCATTGGCGGTGTCTTGGCTGTGACGGCCATAATCATACACAAGGAACTGCTTATCCCAATCATCTGCTTCGTCTTCCTCATGGAGAGTATAAGCGTTATTTTGCAGACAGAGGTTGCAAAATTCGGAAACAAGCGCGGCAAGAAACTGCGTGTGTTTAAGCGTGCTCCGCTTCACGACACCTTCCGTGTTAAGCCGGGTCAGTTGCCAGCTGACTTCCGTGTGTTCCTCAATTGGCCTCGCGGCTGCTGGTTAGAGAGTAAGATCACCGTTCGCTTCTGGATAGTAACAATCATGATGGCTGCTTTGGCCATCGTAACCCTAAAGATAAGATAATCATGGACAGAATCGTCATATTGGGAGCAGCCGAAAGCGGCGTGGGTGCAGCTGTGTTGGCTAAGAAGAAAGGCTTCGAAGTCTTCGTCTCCGACATGGGCAAGATAAAGCCCCACTATAAGCAGATGCTCGATGAGCGTCAGATTCCTTGGGAAGAGGGACAGCACACCGAAAATCTTATCCTGAATGCCAAGGAAATTATCAAGAGTCCTGGTATTCCTGACAAGGCTCCAATGATTCAGAAGGTACGGGCCGCAGGCATCCCCATCATTAGCGAGATTGAATTCGCAGGACGCTATACCAACTCCAAGATGGTGTGCATCACCGGCTCAAACGGCAAGACCACAACCACGAGCCTCATCTACCATATCTTCAAGAATGCAGGCTATGACGTGGGGCTCGCTGGTAACATCGGCAATTCACTTGCCTTACAGGTAGCCGAAGATCCTCATGCAATCTATGTCATCGAGCTTTCCAGTTTTCAGCTTGACAATATGTACGATTTCCGCGCCAACATCGCCGTGTTGCTCAATATCACGCCAGACCATCTTGATCGCTACGACTTCAAGATGCAGAACTACACGGATTCGAAGATGCGCATAATCCGCAACCAGACAAAGGACGATGCCTTCGTCTTCTGGAACGACGACCCTATAATCGCTCAGGAACTGAAGAAATACCATATCGAGAGCCGCCTCTGCCCGTTCAGCATACTGAAAAAACAAGGAATGATAGGCTATATCGCTGATGGCGAATATGTAATCGAGAAGCCCACACCGTTCAACATGGAGCAAGAAGCTCTCTCTCTCACAGGCAAACACAACCTGTACAACAGCCTCGCCGCCGGCATAACAGCCGACCTGAGCGGCATAAGCAACGAGCAGATCCGTAAGAGTCTGAGCGATTTCAAAGGTGTGGAGCACCGCTTGGAACGAGTCTGTGACGTGCGCGGCGTCCACTTCGTCAACGACTCAAAAGCCACCAATGTCGATGCCTGCTGGTACGCACTTGATAGCATGAAGACTCCCGTAATCCTCATCCTCGGAGGCTTGGACAAAGGTAACGACTACGAAGCCATCCGTGATCTGGTGCGCCAGAAATGCCGTGGTCTCGTCTTCCTCGGGGTGGATAACCGCAAACTGCATGAGTTCTTCGACCCGATAGGAATCCCCACCGCCGAAGTGCGCTCTATGCGCGATTGTGTCAACGAGTGCTACCGCATGGCACAACCCGGCGACACCGTACTGCTCAGCCCCTGCTGCGCCAGCTTCGACCTCTTCAAGAATATGGAGGATCGCGGCGAACAGTTCAAAGAATTTGTCCGCGCACTATAAATAACCATTGACTCATGAACAAGAAACTCAACTTAGGTATTCTCTTCGAAGGCGATAAGATCTTCTGGATGGTTCTCTTCGTGCTTTGCATTGTCTCTGTCCTCGAGGTTTATTCCGCCTCAAGCAATATGAGCTATCAGAGCGGTGCCTTCTGGAAGCCCGTGATGGGTCACATGGTGACTATTATCCTGGGAGTGGTCGTCGCGTGGATAGTGCATCGCATCCCCTGCCGTTTCTTTGGCGGTATAGTGCTGTTTGGCCCGCTGTTGAGTATCGTGATGCTGCTCACAGCCCTGTTGATGGGAAGTGATGTGAACGGAGCAAACCGTTGGTTTAACATCTTCGGCATATCCTTCCAGCCGTCAGAGGTGGCCAAGGGGTCGCTGATTGTCGTTGTTGCGTGGCTGCTAAGCATCATCCGCGACAAGAACAACCGCGGCACGATGGATACCTTCTGGTGGATATTCTGCATCTCCGGCGTCATCTGCCTGCTTATTGTTCCTGAGAATTTCTCCACGTCCGCCCTCACAGCTATAGTTGTCCTGCTGATGATGATAATCGGTCAGGTACCTTGGAAGCCTCTGGGCATAATAGCCGGAATCGTTGTTGTCTGCGGCTCTATCGGATACACAACCATTAAGGTGTCGTCCGAGGAGACCATACAGAAGATGAGCGAACTGCCAATGATGCATCGTCTGCCCACTTGGGCCCACCGCCTGAATAATCATTCTGGTATGCCCGATGACCCGAAAGAATACGATCTCAGCACTAATCCGCAGATTACTCAGGCGCATATCGCCATCTCCAGCAGCGGCATAATCGGTTGCGGACCAGGCAACAGCCGCGTGCGCGACTTCCTGCCTCAGGCTTACTCAGACTTCATCTATGCCATCATACTTGAAGAACTGGGTTTGATAGGAGGCTTCCTCGTGATGTTCATGTACATTATATTATTATATAGGGCGGCGCGCATTGCATCCAAATGCGAGAAGAACTTCCCCGCGTTCCTAATCATGGGGCTCGCCTTGCTCATAGCAACTCAGGCTATGGTGAATATGTGCGTGGCCGTAGGCATCGCTCCCGTCACAGGCCAGCCTCTGCCTTTGGTCAGTCGAGGCGGTTCCTCAATCCTGATGAACTGTATATATATCGGAATGATGATAAGCATCAGCCGTTCAGCCAAACAGAGGCAGGAAGCGTTAGCTAATGCTTGAAGATTAATTCATAATTAAGAATGCATAATTCATAATTAACGAAATCACGTTATACTGTAATAACGAAAATATAAAAAGAAATAACTTAAGAAATGAAGCCCATTAGAGTCATAGTCAGCGGAGGTGGCACAGGAGGTCACATATTCCCCGCACTCAGCATAGCCAATGCCATCAAAAGCATTCAGCCCGAAGCCGAGATCCTCTTCGTAGGAGCCGAAGGTCGGATGGAGATGCAGCGTGTGCCGGCAGCCGGTTACGAAATCAAGGGATTGCCCATAGCCGGTTTTGACCGCAAGCATCTCTGGAAGAACATATCAGTCCTGTGGAAGATACTGAAGAGTCAGCGTATGGCACGCCGCATCATCAAGGACTTCCGTCCCGACGTGGCTGTGGGCGTAGGCGGCTATGCCAGCGGCCCAACTCTGAATATGGCTGCAAAGATGGGCGTTCCCACTCTATTGCAGGAGCAGAACTCCTATGCCGGTGTCACCAACAAACTGCTGGCTAAGAACGCGCGCAAGATTTGTGTGGCATACGAAGGAATGGAGCGTTTCTTCCCCAAGGAGAAGATAATGCTTACGGGCAATCCAGTCCGCCAGCAGTTGGCCCAATGTCCGCTCTCTCATGCTCAGGCTGTTGAGAAGATTGGCTTCAATCCCATCCGTCCAGTAGTGCTGATTATCGGCGGAAGTCTCGGTGCACGAACCATCAACGAGAGCGTGCTCAGTCATTTGGATGATATCGCTGAGACACGTGTGCAGTTCGTGTGGCAGACTGGCGGCTACTATTTCGAGGAGATTCATAAGACGCTCACCGAGCGCGGTTGTCCGCCCAATCTGAAGGTCACGGACTTCATCAGCCACATGGACGAGGCCTATCGTGCCGCTGACTTGGTTATCAGTCGTGCCGGAGCGAGCAGTATCAGCGAGATCTGTCTGTTGGGCAAGCCTGCCATCCTCGTTCCTTCACCCAACGTAGCTGAAGATCATCAGACACACAACGCTATGGCTCTCGTGAATCGTCAGGCTGCCCTCATGGTCAAGGATGCAGATGCAGTGGATCAGCTAATTCCACTTGCCATTAAGACGCTCACCGAACCCACTAATCCCTATCGCAGCCTCGGTGAGAACGCTCTCGCGATGGCCTTCCGCGACTCAGCCGAAGTCATAGCTCGAGAAGTAATTAAATTAGCAGAAGAAAAATAATAAAATTATGATAAAATCAGTATATTTCATAGGAATAGGCGGAATTGGAATGAGCGCCATCGCTCGCTATTATCTGCAGCGCGGTCTTGTCGTAGCAGGATATGACAAGACGCCGACTCCACTCACTCGCGAGCTGGAGCGAGAGGGTGCCCAGATACATTATGACGAGGACGCTGCCCAGATTCCCGAATCTTGTCGCGACGCCGCCACCACTCTGGTGGTATATACTCCTGCAATCCCCGACACTCACGCCGAACTGCGTTTCTTCCGTGGGGGCGGTTTCGACATCCAGAAGAGAGCGCAGGTGCTGGGTACACTTACCCGCACACACAAGGGGCTTTGCGTCGCTGGCACTCACGGCAAGACGACTACGTCGAGCATGACTGCCCATCTGCTTCATCAGAGTCACGTGGATTGCAACGCTTTCCTCGGCGGCATCACGAAGAATTATGGCACCAACTACATCCTTGCCCCGCAGAGCGATTATGTGGTAATCGAGGCAGATGAGTTTGACCGCTCGTTCCATCACCTCTCTCCGTTCGCAACTGTCATCACGGCCACCGACCCTGACCATCTGGACATTTACGGCACAGAGGAGGCATATCTTGAGAGTTTCCGTCATTATACCGAGCTTATCCAGCCGGGCGGCTATCTGATTCTGCATACAGGCTTGAAAATGAAGCCGAATACTGGCTCTGGCGTTACCACTTACCTCTATGGACGAGAGGAGGGCGACTTCCATGCTGAGAACATACGCATGGGCGGCGGCGAGATAGTCTTTGACCTCGTCTCTCCGATTGAGAACATCTGCGACATCCGTCTGGGTGTTCCCGTAGGCATCAATATAGAGAACGGCATCGGAGCGATGGCTCTGGCACAGATTGCCGGACTTACTGCAGACGAGATCCGTGCCGGAATGTTGTCATTCAAAGGCGTTGATCGCCGCTTCGATTTCCATTTCCGTTCTGCTGACAAGGCTTACATCTCCGACTATGCCCATCACCCCGCCGAGATTCGTCAGTGTGTGAAGAGCATCCGCGAGGTATATCCCGACAAACGGATCATGGGCATTTTCCAGCCGCATCTCTACAGTCGCACAGCCGACTTCTACCGCGAGTTTGCTGATGCTCTCTCCCTGCTTGACGAGGTGGTACTCACCGAGATATACCCTGCCCGCGAACAGCCTATCCCAGGTGTCACCAGTAAGCTCATCTACGACAACCTGCGGCCCGGGATTGCCCGTCGCATCATAGAGAAGAAGGACGTCCTCGACGTAGTGGCCCAGGACGGTTTCGACATCCTCATCACCATCGGTGCCGGCGACCTTGATAACTACGCAGACGCCATCGCAGAGAAGATGAAAGAAAAATAAAATTAATTCAAGATGAAGACTTTCCTCAAAATACTCGTCCTCCTCGGAGTCTCAGCCTATCTCATCTTTGCGCTCGTAGTGCGCGGAGAGAAGGGACAGGAGAAGGTGTGCACAGGCCTGGATATTATTATCAACGACGAGCTCAACACTGGCTTTATCAATGAGAATGAAGTGCGCGAGCTGCTTGTCGCCAAGAAACTATTCCCCGAAGGCCGAGCCCTCTCTGAGGTTGATTTGGAGCAGTTGGAGAAGGTTCTCACATCCAGTCCTTATATAGATGCCGCTCTGTGCTATCAGACAGCTGAGGGGCGTGTCACAATCCAACTGACACCTCGTCACCCTGTGCTTCACGTGATTAACGAGCAGGGCGAAGACTTCTACATAGACAACGTCGGGGGGACGATGCCGCGAGGACATCATGTCATAGACCTCATCGTGATGACAGGCAACGTGCCTCGTGCCAAAGCCGGAGCTCTTTACTCTCAGTTGGGTTCACGCTTGGAGAACGACGAGTTCTGGAATCGTCAGATAGAGGAGATTCATGTCACATCTGCCGGCGAGCTGGAGCTGACCCCGCGCATCGGCCAGCATATCATCCTCCTCGGCGATACCTCCGACATCGATGACAAACTATCCCGGATGCGCACCTTCTATGAAAAGGGACTAAACAAAGCCGGTTGGAATAGATATAAGACCATCAGCCTCAAATACGCCAACCAGGTTATCTGCACAAAATAACATTCTACATTTTACATTCTACATTCTATATTTAACATTTTACATAATATCATCATATGGGAACAGACAAGACACTTGTTGCTATCGAACTGGGCTCCTCGTCCATCCGGGGAATCATAGGGCAACGCAGAGCTGACGGCACGCTGTTAGTGCTGGGCTATGAGAGGGAGAATACGCCTGATTGTGTGCGTAAGGGCGTGATTTTTAACATTGACAAGACTGTACAGGCCATCAGTAACATCATCAAACGCATAGAAGAACGTCAGAAGGTCTATGTGAACAAAGTCTATGTTGGCATCAGCGGACAGTCGCTCCGCACAGTCAAGAACGAGGTAATCCGCAATTTCGACGTTAAGGTTTCAATCAGCGACGAGATTGTGGATGGTCTGATGCAGGACAACTGCGCACGCATCTACGATGACTGCGAAATCCTTGATGTAGCTCCGCAGGAGTTCCGCGTGGGTTCGCGTATGACAAACGAGCCTGTGGGCGTTATGGCAGACCACATCGAGGGCTATTATCAGAATGTCATTGCGCGCACCGTCCTCAGTGAGAACATCAAGCGTTGTTTCCAGGCTCTCGGCAAGGAGATTGCCGGATTCTACATCTCGCCGCTCCTGCTGGCCAACTACCTGCTCACCGACATCGAGAAACGCTCTGGTTGCGCTCTCGTGGATCTCGGTGCAGACACTACAACCGTAGCCGTCTATGAGAAGAACATCCTGCGTCATCTCGTAGTTATCCCTTTGGGAGGCAATAACATAACCGCAGACATAGCTTCGGCTCTGAAGATGGAGATGGAAGAGGCTGAGCAACTCAAACGCTCTTTCGGCTCAGCCTATTACGACGAGGAGGACTCCGACTCCACACGAATGATTAACATTTCCAATGGGCGCACGGTCGAGGAGAAGCGCCTCCGCGACATCATCGAAGCCCGTCAGCAGGAGATTCTGGAGAACGTGAAACATCAGATTTCGGTCTTCAGCGAGCAACTCTTGGCTGGTGTAATCTTCACCGGAGCCGCTGCCAATATCAAGAATCTTGAGAACGCTTTTGCCACCTACGCCCATTTTGACAAGCAAATCAAGACCCGCTTCAACTCACCTACACCCGAATATACCACCAGTCTCAAGCTTGATCCTCAGGCCAACAACATCGCAACGCTTGTGGCGATGCTGCGTCGCGCTAACGTAGAATGCACCAGCGAGAAGCCTCTTGAGCCGACGCTGGACTTCGATGCTCCTCAGACAGATCCTCTGGCAGCCTCACAGCCAGCCGCAGGAGAGGGCGTTGTTACGAAAACGGAACCTAAGCCCGCCGACGTTCCCGATGAACCCGAAGACGTTAAACTGGAGGGCACAGATGATGAAGAAGACAAGCCCAAGCAGCCCGGATTCTTCTCTAAGTTCGGAAAGAAGATGGGTCAGATCCTCAGCGGACTTGTGGAAGAAAGCTAAAAGAGATATTATTATAAACGCTCCAAATAGATAAAGTTATGGCAGAACAAGATAACACAGAGACTGGTGGCATCCAGTTTATAATGAAGACCAGCAACCCCAGCATCATCAAGGTGGTTGGAGTTGGCGGCGGCGGCGGTAACGCCGTGACACACATGTACAACGAGGGCATCCACGATGTCACCTATGTGCTTTGTAACACAGACAAGAAGGCGCTGAGCGACTCGCCCGTGCCCAACAAACTCCAGCTCGGCGAGGGCCTCGGAGCCGGAAACCGCCCGGAGCGTGGCCGTCAGGCTGCTCTGGACAGTATTGATAAGATCAAGGAACTCTTCAACGACGGCACCCGAATGGTTTTCATCACGGCTGGTATGGGCGGTGGCACAGGCACTGGCGCTGCTCCTATCGTAGCCCAATGTGCCCGCGAGATGGAGATACTGACCATCGGTATCGTCACTATCCCCTTCCTCTTCGAGGGCCACATGAAAATCGGACAGGCTCTGAAAGGCGTTGCCGAGATGGCCAAGCACGTAGATGCCCTGCTCGTTATCAACAACGAGCGTCTGCGCGAGATCTATCCTGAGCTCACCGTCCGCAACGGCTTTGCCAAAGCCGACGATACTCTCTCCATCGCAGCCAAGAGCATAGCTGAGATTATCACCATGCGTGGTATCATGAACCTCGACTTCCAGGATGTCAAGACCATTCTCAAGGACGGTGGCGTCGCTATCATGAGCACCGGCTACGGCGAGGGCGAGAACCGCGTAACCAAAGCCTTCCAGGAGGCTCTGCACAGTCCGTTGCTCAACAACAACGACATCTTCAACTCAAAGAAAGTCCTCTTCTACATCACCTTCGGCACCTCCGATTCCGCCGACGAGCTTACGATGGAGGAAATGAACGAGGTCAATGAGTTCATGGCTAAGTTCCATCTTGACAACGTTGAGACCAAATGGGGTCTTGGCACCGACGACACCCTCGGCAACAAAATCAAGATTACCCTGCTCGCTTCCGGCTTCGGACTGAAGAATGTGCCGGGATTGGAGGGCAGTGAGCCCGCTCCCATCACACGCGAGGACGAAGAACTCAAGCGCAAGGAAGCTGAGGAGAAGGAGACCATCGAGGACTGGATTGGCGAGTACTATAAGGATCAGAGCAACAAGCCCAAGCGTCCGCGCCGCCATATCTTCCTCTTCGAGGATGCCTCTCTCGACAACGATGAAATCATCCAGATGGTAGAGTCTCTGCCCACAGCAAACCGTCTCAAGGCAGACCTCCGTCGCATCATCGATAAAGTCTCCGCCGAGGACGCACCCTCCGCAGGTGAAGAAGCCCCCGCTGATGCCACCGAACAAACCATCAAGTTCGTGCTATAATATTACTTCCACCAGTCGTCCTTTTGCCTGCATACGGCCTGCGCAATGCAGTTCATGGTCTTGCATTCGAGAGTGCTGATGCTTTCCATATGGCTCCTGATCTGATAAGACCAGGGTGTCAGCAGTAGCAGGCGCCCAGAGGCGCAGTCGTCCATACGCTGTGCCGACGGATGGTAGATATCAGGAAAGCCATTGTCCTCAATTCTGATGATGGGGAACCCCAATGCGCTTACAGCATCCATTATGTTTTGTTCTCTCTGTGATATGCGGGCGGATACCAACACCGTGCCAGAGGCGGCTTCAGCCATGCATCGGGCTTTTTGCAGTTCAAACAGGGCCGCGTCTTTGCGGTGACAGACCACGGGGAGTAACTTCTTTTGCAGCAACTCCGCGTTTCCATAGCTGTCGCAAATTACGTAGCCATTATCTTTCAGCAGCCGCTGGGTTATTGCGGCGAAACTGTCAGGTGTTAGCTGCCATGGGCTCTCGCGCTGCAAAAAGCCGTTTAATGCGCGGATGCTCACGGCTGTATTAACGGTGTGGCGCTGTGGCTGTAGCCATTGGCGGTTAGTCGTTCTTAGCAGGCGGCTACGCGGATTGCCGCGAATATATGCCCGTTGAGTGGCGAGCTGCGCCGCGTCTATAGGCATAACATCGCAATAGCCAGCATCAAAGAGAGGCGGTGCTTCTTGCTTGGTGACCGAATCCCCAAGCACTCTGCTTTGGGAGCCTCCTGGCTCTTCGCTTCCTGTACCTGGCGGTTCGGTCTCTGGGGCTCCGCTTTGGCCTCCCGCCTGCTCGCCGCTTCCTTCCCTTCGTGTGCCCGCAGCCTCCCCGCCGCTTCCTGTACCCGGCGGTTCGGTCTTTGTGCCTTCTCCTTGGCCCCTTCGTGTGCCCGGCGATTCGGTCTCTGGGGTCCCGCTTTGGCCTCCCGTCTGCTCGCCGCTTCCTTCCCTTCGTGTGCCCGGCGATTCGGTCGCCGGGGTCACTGCGGTTTCCGCCCTTCCCGTCATGGCCCAGTAGCGTTTGTTGCATCCATATTTGAAGCCGGCAATCACATGGCCCAGATGTGTGGGCTTGCCATTCTTCGACATGATGTCCCTATGGGCCACCAGCAGGAAATGCAAATGCTCGGGCATCACCACATATTCCATCACCTCGAGCATCGGGTAATAATGCTGGATGCTCACCCTCAGTTCTTGCTCTACCATCTGTCCCAGGGGAGATAGCTCCACATGCGGCCCGTCGCTGTCACCATCTGGCTTGTCAAGCCGACCGGCAATCTTACCAAGCGGTTGGTGAAGCGCTTGTGCCGTGCTGATTGTGATATGGTAATAGCCGCTGCGGCAGTAGTCATGCGTATGGCTGCGCCGTTTCATGTTATGCTCTGTCGGTTTCCTAAAGTCTTGATTCATTATCTGCTGTTTGTTTATACGGTCGCAAAGGTACAAATAAACACAAAAAAAACAGTATTTTAGCAAAAAGTACCGTTTTTCTTTGCCTATATAAACAATAATGTCTAATTTTGCGCCCGCATTTCGCAAGAAGTGCAACTTATTTGCTCAAATCTCTTAGCCGAACTACCACCTCGCACAAGAGTTTATAAGGGCATTTTTATACACACCATTTGGAGGTACGCATCTGGCGTAGATCTCTCCATAGGTGTGTATAGGCTGTGGTAGGCCTGGCTAAGAGTATGGCAGGTCTACGCTTTTTCTGTGCCATTCTCGAAGCGTTGAGAATCCTGGGGCATAGTTAGTGTTTTCCTTCCTATCTAATTTGTATCATTTCCGAAAACATTAACTATATCTTTATATTTTTATTAAACAAATGAAAATCAAACTCTTCTTGGCCGCCGTGGCGGCCATGGTCACGATGGGCGCAAACGCTCAGCTGACAAGTGGTACGGTGTACTGGCTTCAGGACACTGGTACAGGACAATTCCTTAGCCAGGGTGACGACTGGTCAACCAAGGCTGTAATGAAAGATGTTGGTGGTCTCGGCTTTGAGGCTGTATATGTGTCTGATGGCGTTTACACGCTGAAGAACATCATGTGGAACACCGTGAAAAATGCCAGTGTGGGTCTTGGTGATGGGCAATATGTGGACCAGGGCCTTGCGAATTATACTATTACAGCTTCTGGTAATGGTTACAAGGTAAGCATTAATGGCAATTACCTAGTAAATAATGGAGCCGAGAATGCCTACAAGGAGAAGCCTATTGGTACAACGACAGACGCTTCTGCAGCCACAGTGTTCAAGTTCCTTACGAAGACAGAGTATGATGCAGCCCTTCAGGCTTACTATGATGGCCGTGCCGCAGCAATGGCGACCTCTATGGGCCTGAGTGGTATCACAACTTTATCTGCACTCGAAACAGAAATTGCAGGTGCGGACTACGTTACTGTTGACCAGACTTCAAAGATTAACAACCCTACCATCGGTTCAAATTGGGATGGATGGACAAAGGGTTTTTTAGGTAATCGTACTGCTAATGACCAGCCTGGAGTAGGCAGTGGCTGTGCTGAATTTTGGAATAGTTGCGGTTATGCCAAGCAGACAGTGAGTGGACTGCCTAATGGTCTTTACAAGATTACATTTGTAGGTACCTATCGCCCAGAAAGCAATACAAATGCAGAGAAACTTGTATCTGAGAAGACCAGTAGCCCGGCTTTCGTCTATGCTAACAACGACAAGAAAGAATTCCTGCACTGGATTGATGTATCCGCAAAAGCCAATGGACGCTCCGGTGTAACTGTAGCTAATGGTTATAACCACACATTCTATACTTATGTGACGAATGGTACGATTGAACTCGGCGTGGTAGCTGATGGTTGGACGGGCGGCAATAGTTGGACCCCCTTCGGCCAGTTCACTCTGACCCAGATTTATAGCTTGGCCATGTACCAAGCTATGCTTGATGAAGTAGTGGCTGGCGTCTCCGCTTACAATGGCATCATCCCCACTGCTGCATACAACGCCATACAGGCTGTCGTAGCAACGAATAATGTGACATGGAGTACTGCTGAGGAATATACAGCTGCCATCGAGGCCATCAATACGGCTGTGGCTACGTATGCAACTTCTGATATTCAGTCAGCATACACACTTGTCCTTGAGGCAAAGGCGCTCGTAGCTCAGACAGACTACACGGTCGGTGATACAGAGAAGGCTGCGTTCCAGGGCTACATCGACGCGGCAGATGCTACCACTACACTGGCTGACCTGAACACCGCTATCAATAATATCAAGAGTCACGTGCTTGACTTCGCTACGGCTGTCACCTTCGACACCAATGCCTACTTCGACCTCACCAACTTCCTCGTCGTGAACCCCACGGTGCGTCAGAATACTACGGGATGGAGCATCGACGAGATTGCCCGTAACAACAACTACAGCTGGGCCGTAGTCAACTATGAGGAGTGCGAGTTCTATCAGCAACAGTTCAAGTTCTATCAGAGCCTGACTTTGCCTCGTGGCACATGGGAGTTCGGTGTCACGGGCTTCCACCGTGCTGGCAACCACAGCACTTATTTCTATGCAGGCGAAGATAAGATCCTAATCCCTGGTGTAGGAAGTGATGTGGTAAATAACATGGCCGGTGCCAAGACCTACTTCGACAATGGTAATGGTAAGGTCGCTCTGAAGTTCGCCCTTGAGGATGCAAGCAGTACCATCGAGATTGGTATTGAGAACCGTGACACGGAAACCGACCGCTGGACCATCTTCCGCGACTTCACGCTGAAGTTCTATGGTTCGGCCATTGACTATAGCATTTATGAAGCTAACTGGTCTGCTGCCGTGACCGCAGCAAATGCAGCAAAGACAGCTAATTCCACCGTAACTGTTGGTTCAGAGTATGAGGCCCTTAACGCAGCTCTGGCTAATGAACCCACAGGTACAAGTAAGGCTGACTACATGACCAAGACCACTGCCTTAACTGACGCTACGGCTGCCTTCACTGCCGCCGCTCCCAACTACGTTGCTCTGGCCACCGAAATTACAAAGGCCAAGGCGTTGGGCATCGATGTCGCTACTGCCGATAGCTACGCTGCCACTTCTTCTACCACTGCTGCTACAGCTCTAACCAGCACACAGAACCTGATGGTGGCTGAGTACACCTTCGTCAGCACAAACTATCAGTATGCAGTAGATATTGATCCCAGCAACTGGACGCCTTCTGGTGACTATGGCACGATGAACAGCCAGCACTGGAGCGGCAATACTTCTACAGTGTATTACGAACAGTCGAGTGCTGCTTATGGGGCTGATAGCTGGAATCTGGGCTATACAACAATTGTTTCTTTACCCGCTGGCAACTATATGTTCAAAGTGGCTGGTCGTAAGTCTTCTGACAATGTTACAATGACGCTCACCGTGACGAGTGGCTCAACCACACTCGGAACCGTCAGCGACTTCCCCAATGGCGACACGGGTCTGGGTATCAACAAAAATGGTGTTACCAGCTTTGATGCCGATGATGAAGCTGGCTTCTCAAACAAGAGTGGACAAGCTGAAAACTCTGGTACTGGCTGGCAGTGGCGCTATGTGCAGTTCACTTTATCTGACCCCGCCTCTGTAACCCTTACTGTAACAGGTAGTGCTACTGGTACATATCAATGGCTGGGTTTCTGCAATGCTTCCCTGCTGACCGATGTTCAGGACAATGTGGCCATTATGGAAGCACTTGTTGCACTGACCGAGGCCACATCTGCAGCCACGCTGACCCAGCGCACCAATGTAGGTACTGGCGTCTTCCAGTACGACCAGACCACCGACAACAGCCTCTGGAGCGCTTACAGTACAGCTAAGGCTGCCGCTGAGGCATTCACGCTGGCAGCTAATACCCAAGTTGCGGATGTCACCGCTCTGACCACTGCCCTGACCTCTGCTCAGACCGCTTACAGCAACAACAATGTTTTGGTAGCTCCTTCTGCTGCTACTCGCTACAAGCTGACGCTGGCCAACAAGGGCGCGCTGACATTCCGCACAGCATCCACAGAAGGTGGCTATGGTATGCCCTTCTTTGCTGCTGCCGACTACATGTCACAGACCTTCACGCTCACTCCTGTCAGCGGAGAGACTAACACCTACACGCTCAGCTTCGAGGACTTCGACGGCGAGACCCGTTATGTCTGCACTCGCGCTCAGTATGGTGAGGGTGGTACTGGCACAGCTGGTATTCGCACCTTTGCAAATGACAACGAGAAAGAAGCTCTGAAGATCCAGATTCAGGCTCCTTCCGCCACGGCTAACGTCTTCTATATGCTGAACACCGAGAACAGCAATGCCAAGCTTGGTGCTACGAACGATGGCGACTTCTATACGGATGCCACCAACAGCGACTGGAGCATCGCCGAGGCCACCGAGGCCAGCGTGACCGTTGCTGCCAAGGCCGGCAAGTATGGCACTGTCATCTTCCCCTTCACACCCGACGTGAGCACAGGCTTCGACGGCGTCACGTTCTATAGCTGCGCAGCAGTGAACAGCGATTCAGGGAATGTGCAGCTTGCAGAGGTTGCAGCACCTGCAGCCAACGTGCCTTATCTCATCAAGAATGATGGCGAAAACGACTTCAGCAAGACGCTGACCGGCTGGGGTATGGCTGCCGCTGACAGCTACACCGAAGGTCTGCTGACCGGCGTTTATACCGAGGCTACCATTGTTGCCGCAGCTAACAACTATGTCCTTCAGACTCAGGAGGGTGTTCAAGCCTTCTACCTTGTTCAGACGTCCGACTTCACCGCAACCGCCAACAAGTGCTACCTGACCTACGAGGCTCCCGGTGCTGTCAAGGCCCTCTACTTCGACTTCGGCGGTGAAACAGCCATCAAGGGCGTGGAGGCTGCCACGAATGAGAACGCTGTCATCTACAACCTCGCCGGCCAGCGTGTTAGCAAGGCTCAGAAGGGTCTCTACATAGTGAATGGCAAGAAGGTTTCTGTGAAGTAAAAAAGGCTCTCCTCCATCCCCTCCCCTGATAGGGAGGGGAGAGGAGGATGTTTAAAATCATAATATATAAAATCATTAAATGACGTTATGAAAAAGACAGTATATATAGCTCCTGCCCTGAATGTGGTTAGACTAAACACAGAGAATATTATTGCTGTAAGCGGTCCTAATGTATTTTCAGACACAGCTGCTGACGATGAACTTGACATGGAGGTCAAAGAAGACCGCGGCGGCTGGGGTGACGAATGGTAAATCCCTAAGCATACGACGCAGGTGCGCATCATGGTGCGCACTGACGTGAACCTCGTAACAGTTTTGTAATAAACTGTTAGTTATAGTTGTTATGTTCGGCTCTGCGCTGTGAAGCGCGGGGCCGATGTTTATATGTCCATAAAGGGCATACACTAAAGAATGAGTTGGACAAAATGTATTAAAAAATAGGACTATATTGACCAATTTGCGTTTTCGGCAATTTATGCGATAAAAACTTCATGTTTTTGTTGTGTATATTGCGCAATGTTTCGTAACTTTGTAGCGGAAAACATTGTTGTATATGGTGTAAATCCCGTAATAGTTTGGTTTTTGAATAGTTATTAGTTATTATTGTTGACCCCGAGCTGTGAAGTCCGGGGTCAACGGCATCAAAAGAGATAGATTATGTTGAAACTGTTTCATACTCCGGGCGTGATTGAGGCGGGCTGCGACGAGGCCGGACGCGGTTGTCTTGCCGGCCCTGTGTTTGCAGCGGCGGTGATATTGCCTCTGGATTTCCATGATGAGGTGCTGAACGACTCTAAACAGTTGTCAGAGCGGCAGCGTTATCGTCTGCGAGAGGTGATAGAGCGTGAGGCTGTGGCTTGGGCTGTAGCAGAATGTTCACCGGAGGAGATTGACAAGATGAATATCCTGCGGTGCAGTATTCTGGCTATGCAAAGGGCTTTGGAGAAGCTATCAGTTCACCCTGAGCACGTGCTTGTCGATGGGAACAGATGGAGACCGTGGGGAACAACCAGCGAGGCTGCGAATGATAGTGCAGGAGAGTCCGACTGGAGATCTGCGGTTAAGGTAGATACGATTGTCAAGGGCGACGCTACATATATGAGCATTGCAGCCGCCTCGGTACTTGCTAAAACGTACCGAGACGACTGCATGAAAGCTCTCGACCGCGAATACCCGCAGTATGGATGGGCACAGAACAAAGGCTATCCCTCAAAAGACCACCGTGAAGCTATCCGGCGCTTTGGCACCACTCCGTACCACAGGCTTTCGTTCCGCCTGTTGCCCGATGATGGGCAGTTGATGCTTTGGCCCCCCTGCCCCCCCGGAGGGGGGAGGAGGTAATCTATTCTGATGTCTCTGAGAATTCCAGATCGGCCTGTACAATCCAAATGAGGTCTTCGATGTCGAATTCGCCCATCTTGTCTTGCTTGGCCTTTTCAGCTATGGCTTTTGCCACAGCCTCCGTGTCAATCTCAATGTAGCCTTCTTCGTCTCCTTCCTGCTCCAGGACGCCGGATTCGCTATAGTATTCGGCTATGGCATCGAGGAAATAGAAGAGGTCGTCGTCTGTGAATTTCGGCTTCACCTCCTGCGGCAGGTAGGCTTTGATGAATTCCACGGTGCGAACATCGTCCTCTGCCATTCCTAAAATATCATCTTCCATAACACAGGTTTAAAGCAGTTTCTGGAGCTTTTCTTCCAACATAGCGAGGGGAGCGGCGCCTACCTGACGGTCAACGACCTCTCCATCCTTGATGAAGAGGATAGTAGGAATACTCTGGATGCGGAATTGAACGGCCAGTTCGTCGTTCTCATCTACATCTACCTTGCCCACGATTACCTGTCCGTCATACTTTTCGGCCAGTTGCTCGATGTATGGGCCAACTTTTCTGCAGGGGCCGCACCATGTGGCCCAGAAATCTACGACCATAGGCTTGCCCTGGGCAAGGAGGTCGTTAAAAGTAGCGTCTGTGATTGCTAACATAAGTGATAAAATTTATAATGTTTAAAGTTTAGTGTTTAAAGTTTAAAGTCAGTTTAAGAGTTTAAGAGTTTAAGAGTTTAAGAGTTTAGGGGGTTTAAGACTTTTCCCCCGTAGGTCTCTCCCCCCCACGGGGGGAGTTGGAGAGGGGCCTCTATGAATTAATAGTATAACTAAGGTCGGGACGGGAGCGGAGGAAGTCAATCAGCGGGCGGGTGACGGTGATGTGACTGTTGCGGCTTTGGAGAGTCAGGGGGAAGCGGCCCTCGGGATCTCTTATGTAGAAGTTGAGGGCTACGTTGCCCGGATTGTCCTGCAGTAGGCTGGTGAGGGTGAATACGGTGTCGGAATTCAGCGCGAGGAGGTCGATGTAGATGGTGATGTTTTCCACGAGTGTGTCTTTGACATCCGTGAGGAACTGCACATTGCCGACGGAAATCTCCGTGCGCTCCTTGTTATATTTGCCGGGTTGTATGTTGGCTGTAACGTACAGGGCATTGCCCACCTCCATAAATGAAGCCCACGTTGCCCAGTCTTTTCCGAAGAGCGGAAGCTCGTAGTTGCCTGTGAAGTCCTCGATGGTGACGATCCCGAAGGGTGAACCCTTCTTGGATGTACCTCGCCTGACGGCTGTCACGATGCCACCGAAATTGACGCTCTTACCGAGGAACTGATTCAGATTCTCGGTTAGCTGTTGTGCGCTAGCGTTGCACACGTCTTCCAGGATGATGGCATACTCGTCCAGCGGATGGGCCGAGAGATAGATGCCTACTAGCTCGCGTTCTTTGTCTAAGCGCTCCAACGCACTCCACTCGCCCACGTTCTGTGGCGGTGTAGGCGTAGCAACTTCCACCATGTCGAAATCGCCGAACAGTGAGTTCACGGACAAACTCTTAGCCTCGGCATATTGCTGTGCGTAGCGAACGAGCACGTCTATGTACATGTCTCCCTTCGGGGTGGCAGCGAAATACTGTTCGCGGCGGGCTTCCTTGAAACTGTCCATCGCTCCGCTCAGGACCAGGCTCTCCAGTCCGCTCCGCTTTACCAGACTCATATTCACGCGCTGGATGAAGTCGAAGAGGTTCTTGAATGGACCGTTCTTCTCGCGCTCTTCGATGAGAGAGTCGGAAGCGTTTTCGCCGAAACCCTTTATAGCTGCCAGACCGAACCGGATGTTGCCCTCGTCGTCAACGCTGAACGTGCGGCGGCTCTTGTTAACATCGGGTCCAAGACAGCTGATGCCAAGGGATTTGCACTCTGTCATCAATTTGGTGATTTCCGTGATGTTGTCCAAGCTTCGGCTCATCACAGCTGCCATGTATTCAGCGGGGAAGTTGGCCTTCAGGTAAGCCGTCTGGTAGGCGACCCATGAGTAGCACGTGGCGTGACTCTTGTTGAACGCATATGATGCGAACTTCTCCCAATCGGCCCAAATCTTCTCCAACTTGTCCAACGGATGCCCCTTGGCCTGTCCGCCCTCAAGGAATTTGGGATGCAGATGATCCAGTTTGTCCTTCAGCTTCTTACCCATAGCCTTGCGCAGCGTATCGCTCTCACCACGGGTGAAACCGGCCAACTGGCGCGAGAGAAGCATCACCTGCTCCTGATATACGGTGATGCCGTAGGTGTCGCGCAGGTATTTCTCCATGCACGGAATATCATATTCCACCGGCTTGCGGCCCGTCTTACGGTCGATGAAATCTGGTATATAATCCATCGGACCCGGGCGATAGAGGGCGTTCATTGCAATGAGGTCCTCGAATGTGGAGGGGTGTAGCTCACGCAGATATTTCTGCATACCGGCAGATTCAAACTGGAAGGTGCCGATGGTGCGCCCCTCGCAATAGAGGTTGTAGGTGGCCGGGTCCTCAATATCAATGCTCTCGATGTCAATCTCGATGCCGGTGGTCAGACGTATGTTCTCCAGTGCCTCTTTGATGATGCTGAGGGTCTTAAGTCCGAGGAAGTCCATCTTGATAAGCCCTGTGTCCTCTATGATAGACCCTTCGTACTGGGTGCAGATGAGCCGTTCGCCGGTTTCCTTGTCTTCGGCTGTGGAGATTGGCACCCAATCGGACACCGGATCCCTACATATAATTACTCCGCACGCGTGCACGCCTGTGTTTCGCACGTTGCCTTCCAACATTCGGGCGTATTTTATTGTTGAAGATATCAGCTCGTTGGGTGAAGCCTCGGCCTGCTGCAGTTCGGGTATAGCTGCAATGGCGTTGGGAAGGTTCATCTTCTTGCCGTCGGGCAGGCGGTCAGGGATAAGTTTGGCCAATGAGTTGCTGATGTCTATGGGCACCTTCTGCACTCGAGCCACATCCTTTATCGCGAGTTTTGTGGCCATCGTGCCGTAGGTTATGATATGAGCCACATTGTCGGCTCCGTATTTCTGTGTAACCCACTGAAGCACTTTGCCTCGCCCGTCGTCGTCAAAATCGACATCGATATCAGGCAGGGAGATACGGTCGGGATTCAGGAAACGCTCGAACAGGAGGTCGTATTTGATGGGATCGACAAGCGTTATACCCAGACAATAGGCTACGGCACTACCTGCCGCAGAACCGCGCCCGGGGCCGACGCTGACATGCAATTCATGGCGGGCAGCGTTGATATAGTCCTGAACGATAAGGAAGTAACCAGGGAAGCCCATTGTCTTCATCACATGAAGCTCGAAGCGCAGGCGCTCATCAATCTCCTCTGAGAGCGGCTCGCCATAGACTCGTTTGGCACCCTCGTAAGTAAGTGCCTTCAGATAGTCAGCCTCCAGCTTCAGTCGGTAGAGCTTTTCCACTCCTCCCAGTTTCTTTATCTTATCGGCACCCTCTTCCTCGGTGCATACCACATTGCCGTTCTCGTCATGAGTGAACTCGTCAATGAGCTGCTGGTCGGTGAACTTCTCGTGGTAGCTCTCTTCTGTCCCGAAAGACTTGGGAATAGCGAAGTTAGGCATAATGGGGGCGTGGTCGATGCTATAAGTCTCAACCTTGTCCAGAACCTCCATTGTGTTGGCAAGCGTCTCGGGGTGGTCGGCAAAAATCTCGTTCATTTCCGCTTGGGTCTTGAACCACTCCTGCTTGCTGTATAGCATACGTTTCGGGTCATCGAGGTCGCGGTTGGTGGCCAGACAGATGAGCCGGTCGTGAGCCTCCGCGTTGTCCTCATTGACAAAATGTACATCGTTGGTAGCAACTACCTTAATGCCGTATTTCTCAGCCAACTGGAAGATGACTGCGTTGGCCTGCTGTTGCAGGGGATAGGTCTCGCGGTTGGCGCGCTGGTGAGGATCCTTCACCTCGTGGCGCTGCACTTCAAGATAATAGTCGTCACCGAAGATACCTTTATACCACTTGATTATCTCTTCCGCTTTCGCTATGTTGCCTTCGAGGATGGCCCGTGGCACCTCTCCCGCGATGCAGGCAGAACAGATGATAAGTCCTTCGTGATAGCGTTCCAGCTCTTCGTGGTCAGTACGCGGCTTCGAGTAGAAACCTTCCGTCCAGGAATTGGAAACCAGCTTGATAAGGTTGTGATATCCAGTCTCGTTCTTTGCCAGCACGATGAGGTGGTAGCGGCGCTCGTCGCCAAGATCTTTCACCTTATCGTGCATCGTGCGGAAGGCCACGTACATCTCACAGCCGAAGATGGGCTTGAACGGTTCTTTGCCGTCAGCCTTCAGCGCTTTGTTCTTCTTGTTGACATAGTTGAAGAACTCTTTTATCCCCATCATGTTTCCGTGGTCGGTGACTGCCAGGCCTCGCATCCCGTCGGCAATTGCTTTGTCAACGAGTTTTGGAATACTGGCCTGTCCATCGAGCAAGGAATACTGCGTATGAACGTGTAAATGGACGAAATTTTGCATAGAAACGTCGAAAAACGGGCATAAAAGTACAAATCTTCCCCCAACTGACCAAAAAAGAGGCGATTTTTTTTGCTCATGTTCAAATAATGGCTACTTTTGTGCGTCAAAAGTCATCAAATGACGTTCAATTGATGAATAAACTATGGTAAAACGGCTCCGAAAACTCAAAAAACATATCCGCCTTCACAGCGAAGGCAAACATACTTTAATCTTAGGCGCAGTTGCCTTCTCTCTCCTCTGCCTGCTGGTTGGGTTGTTATTCTCTTTCCAGAATCCAGTCTTCTGGACTCTGTTCGGAGTGTGTTTAGCCGTATATCTCGTGATGGTCAACTTCTTCCGTTGCCCCATCCGTATTTATGATGACGATACAGAAAGACTTGTTATTGCCCCGGCCGACGGCAAGGTTGTTGTTGTGGAAGAAGTAGAGGAGAACGAGTATTTCCATGACCGCCGCCTGATGGTTAGTATCTTCATGAGTCTGTTTAACGTTCACGCTAATTGGATTCCTGTCGATGGCACAATCAAGATGATAAAGCATCACAAAGGGCGTTTTCAGGCCGCTTGGCTGCCGAAGGCAAGTCTGGACAATGAGCGTTCTACTGTGGTAATCACTACTCCCGAAGGTGTGGATATACTCTGCCGCCAAGTGGCCGGAGCTGTCGCACGCCGCATTGTCACTTACCCTGCTGTCGGTGAGGAGTGCTACATTGATGAACATCTCGGCTTCATTAAGTTCGGTTCCCGAGTGGATCTTTACCTCCCGTTAGGAACCAAGGTCGAGGTTGAGCTGGGACAGAAGACCACTGGTAACGAGACCGTGATTGCGCACTTGGAGTAATTCATAATGCATAATTCATAATTCTTTATAAGATGTTGTTCAACCTTCCCAATATGCTCACCTGTTGCAATCTGATTTGCGGATGCATGGCAACAGGTGCGGCTTTTTATGATAATTTTGCTTGGGCTCTGGCTCTTATCATCGTTGGCGCAGTCTTCGATTTCTTTGACGGGATGGTGGCACGCCTCTTGGGCATCAGCTCCGGAATAGGCAAGGAGCTGGATTCTCTGGCAGATGTGGTGACATTCGGTTTGGCTCCGTCTGCGATGGTATTCGCCCTGTTCCGTTATGTCCAGTATCCTGAGTGGATGCAGCCCTTGCACGGCATTATGCCATATACCGCTTTCATCATGGCGGCTTTCTCAGCCTTGCGCCTGGCCAAGTTCAATCTCGACACACGTCAGACAACGAGCTTCATTGGTTTGCCGACTCCTGCCAACGCCCTGTTCTGGGGCAGTATTATCGTGGGAGAGTTCCCCTTCCTGGTGAGTGGTCGCTTCAACGCTCTGTTCCTGTTTCTCTTCATGCTCATGTTCTCCTTCTTCTTAGTGAGCGAGGTACCTCTGTTCGCATTGAAGTTCAAGAACCTGAGTTGGAAAGACAACAGAGTGAAATACATATTTGTCGTTGGTGCTCTTGCGCTCCTGCCACTCGGTTTCAGCGCACCGGCTGCCATAATTGTTTGGTATATATCTCTGTCTTTGATTCAATGGAAGTTCAGAATATAGTCATAAGCCGAGATCTCGGAGCAGAGGTGGAGGAGGCAGTCGGACGCGTGTCGCCCGACCGTCTTTTTGTTTTGACAGATCACACAACCCGCAGTCTTTGTCTTCCCCGCCTGCGTGAGTGCAGCCCCTTGGTGGCTGCATTAGAGCCTTCGCGGCTGATATCCATCGCGCCAACCGACGACAATAAGACATTGGATTCTCTGACTTCTGTATGGACTGCGCTTGGCGAGGGTGGAGCAACCCGCCACTCGATGCTTATCAACCTCGGAGGAGGAATGTTGACAGATCTTGGAGGATTCGCTGCCAGCACGTTCAAGCGCGGAATAGCGTTCATAAATATCCCGACGACGCTGCTTGCAATGGTAGATGCCGCAGTAGGAGGCAAGACAGGCATAAACTTCCGGGGACTGAAGAATGAGATTGGTGTATTCAATTCAGCAGATACGGTAATCCTCGATACCCAGTTCCTCCGTACACTTGACCGGGCCAACCTGTGCAGCGGCTATGCAGAGATGGTAAAACATGGCCTAATCAGTGACATACAGACTCTTGCTCAGTTGTTGCGCTTCGACCTCGACAATGTGGATTATGAACTGTTGGCTGATATGGTTGCTAAGAGTGTGGCTGTCAAGGAACGTGTCGTGGCTGCAGATCCGCACGAGAAGGGATTGCGCAAGGCTCTCAACTTGGGCCATACAGCAGGTCATGCTCTGGAAAGCCTCGCCATGGAAGAGGGACGCACCGTTCTTCACGGTTATGCAGTGGCCTGGGGCTTGGTCTGTGAACTGTGGCTGAGTGTGGTTCGCTGCGGTTTCCCGACTGATCTGATGCGTCAGGTAGCGCAGTTCGTTCGCGAGACTTATGGCCAGTTTGTCATCACTTGCAAGGAATATGACCGTCTCTATGAATACATGACTCACGACAAGAAGAATACTGCGGGTTCCGTCTGCTTCACTTTGTTAGGTGGAGTGGGGGATATCCGTCTTGACCAACACGCTTCTCGCGATGAGATATTTGAGATGCTGGATTTCTTCCGCGAAGGACTATAGTTAAAGCGTCCCGACGTAATAACGATATAACGGTATAACGATATAAAGTAATAACTTAATATTTCTTTGGATTATGAAAAGGACAATTCTCATGCTCAGCCTGTTTGCGGTTACGACGCTGGCTGGCGCTCAAAGCAAGACACGCACAAGCGGCAATCCGATTTTGCCCGAATTTCATGCAGACCCAGAGGTGCTCTATTCCAATCAGACAGGGCGCTTCTATATCTATTCCACCACTGACGGCGCTCCCGGATGGGGTGGCTACTATTTCACGGTATTCTCCTCGCCCGACCTCGTGGAGTGGAAACACGAGGGCATAATGCTCGACCTTGCCACAGAGCAAGTGCCTTGGGCCACCGGTAACGCATGGGCTCCTTGCATCATCGAACGCAGCGTTGGCGGCAAGTGGAAATACTTCTTTTATTACAGCGGGCATAACCCAGCTAATAACCGCAAGGCCATCGGAGTCGCTGTTGCAGACTCTCCCACTGGCCCCTTCAAGGATTTGGGACACCCGCTTGTAGATGCTCTTCCCGAAGGTCAGGGACACGGCCAACAGATTGACGTTGACGTCTTCCAGGATCCGAAAAGCGGAAAGTTCTATCTGTATTGGGGCAATGGCTATATGGCCGGAGCTGAGTTGAACGACGATATGGTGAGCCTTAAGGAAGGGACAACTAAGATTATGACTCCTCAAGGTGGGTCGCTGCAAGACTATGCGTATCGTGAAGCTCCATATGTCTTCTACCGCAAGGGCACGTATTACTTCATGTGGAGCGTTGACGACACCGGTTCGCCCAACTATCATGTAGCTTACGGCACATCGGACACTCCGCTCGGAGACATCAAGGTGGCCAGTCAGCCCGTTGTACTGATTCAGAATCCGGATAAGGAAATCTATGGCCCTGCCCATAACAGCGTCCTTCAGATTCCTAACACCGATGAGTGGTATATTGTCTATCACCGCATCAATCCCGCATACCTAAACAGAGAGAAGGGACCGGGCTTCCACCGTCAGGTGTGCATCGACAAGATGTACTTCAATGCCGACGGCACAATCCGTCCCGTAACTCCCACCCAGGAGGGCGTAAAGCCGGTCACAATCATTAAGAAGAAGAAAAGTAAAAAGTAAAAATTAAAAAGTAAAAGGGTTAAAAGGTTAGAGGGGGTCGTGAAGATATATAATCTCTTTCTGCGCTTTGCCTATTGGCTGTGTACTATGGTGGCACCACACCTGGGACACACTCATGGCAAACTGGCTAAGTTCATTGCCGGTCAGGCCACTGTGCTCTCTCTGGCAGAGGACGGCGAGCGCGCGTCAGACGATTCCCGCCCTGTAATCTGGGTACATTGCTCTTCATTGGGTGAGTTCGGAATAGCCCGTCCGATAATCAAGCAACTGAAGGCCACAGGCAAATACCGGATAATTGTTACCTTCTTTTCCTCAACGGGTGTTGAGGCCCTGCGCTACCACCATAACGATGTAGATGCCATATACTATCTTCCGTTGGACACCCCTGCAAATGTCGGACACTTCATGGCAACAATCCGTCCGTCAAAAGCTGTATTCATAAAATCGGAGTATTGGCTCAATTACCTCTATTGGCTGCGTGAACATAAAGTGCCGACATACCTTATCTCTGCCTTAATAACGAAGAAGGCCCCATTCTTTAAGCACGTCTATGGCTATCTCTACCGCAAGGCTTTAGAGACATACACACAGATTCTGGTGTTGGACGATGAAAGCCGCCTGCGGTTGGCTGAGATAGGCTTTGACCGTGTGACGGTGACAGGCGACCCGCTCTTCGACAATGTCATAACGCTTGCTCACACCCCATATACAAATGCTGTCATAGAGAAATTCGCCAAGGACGCAAAGGTTTTCGTGGCAGGCAGTATCCACGATAAGAAAGATGCCAAACTGGTTGTGAGTTTGGCTAACAGGCACCCGGATGTGCGCTTCATCATAGTTCCGCATGAGATAAGTGTTGATAAAATCGAGTCCATCACGCGCCATCTGAAAGGGCAGACCCTGCGCTATTCCGAGTGTACACCTGCCACACAGATGGATGGAGTGCAGAACCTGATTATAGATTTCCTTGGTGGACTGGCCTATATCTATCGCTTCGGTAAGTGGGCGTATGTCGGCGGCGGCTTCACACCATATATCCATAGCATAGTTGAACCTACTGCTTATGGCCTGCCTGTTTCATTCGGCCCGCGTGTGGAGCGTAAGATTACACCTCTGCAACTCGTGGCATTGGGCGCGGCTGCCATAGTCAGGACACCAAAGGAACTCGATGACTGGTTCTCAGAACTGAAGGACAACGAAGAGAAACTCAGCGACATACGCCGCCTGAATCTCAGCTATATGACTCGCAACGAGGGTGCTACAAAGAAGATAGTATCTGCCATCGACTCATGATGGCTATAAGCTGATTGCCTATGAACGAACACATCAAATATTATGCTGCATTGCTGCCTCTGAAGGCTATCGCCTGCCTTCCGTTGTGCGTTCTCTATGGGGTGAGTGACTTCCTTTATCTGCTTGCCTATTATGTGTTTCGTTATCGCCGTCGCGTCACGCGTGAAAACATAGAACGAGTCTTCCCGGATTGGAGCGTTAATGAGCAGCGCAGTCTGGAACGTGCCTACTATCATCATTTGTGCGACCTCGTTGTGGAGATAATCAAGTTGTTGCATATCTCAGAGGCAGAGATGTCACGTCGCGTCGAGGTGTCTGGTATGCAGCATGTGAACAACGCTTTGGCTGCAAACCGCCCGGTGTTTATTATGCTCGGACATTTCGGAAACTGGGAGTGGGTACAGCAGTTGGAGCGTCACATGACGGTTGAAGCACCTGTACACAACATCTACCGTCCGACCCGCACCAAATGGTCTAACCAGATGATGCTCCGTTTGCGGAGTCATTTCCCGGGCCTCTATCTTCAGCAGGCATACACATTTCGTTCTGTTCTCCGTTTTGCCAAGGAAGGCAGGCCCTTTGTGGTTTCGTTTATAGCAGACCAGCATCCAAACTCTGTGACGATGTACCACAAGACACAGTTCCTTGGGCAGGAGACGGCCTTCGTGACTGGAGCCGAGGAACTGGGGCAGCGCATCGGTGCCACATATATTTATATTAATGTTCGCGCGAAAAGTCGTGGCAATTACCGTTTAGAGTGCCAACCCATAGAACCGCTCAGCGACGGCCTGCCGTACCCCTACACCCGTGCATATATGCGCATGATGGAAACCAGCATCCTCGAACAACCTGAGCAGTGGCTTTGGAGCCACAGACGGTGGTTGCAGGGGAAGGAAGAGAGAAGGACTCTCCCCCCTGCCCCTCCCTGTGAGGGAGGGGAGTAATTAGAGGACTGGGAGAGTTTTTTAATGTAAAATGTATAATGTAAAATGTATAAAGTATAATTGGTAGTTATGAATAAAGAGAATACATCCAGCCAAACTCATTCTGCTCCCTCCCTAACAGGGAGGGCGGGGGGAGAGTCCTCCATCATCTGTGTTATTCCCGCCCGTGGCGGAAGCAGCCGCTTCTTTGAGAAGCCTTTGGCAAAGATATTGGGCAAACCGATGCTTCAATGGGTTTATGAGCATTGTAAGGCCGTGAGCCGTTTCAGCGAGGTCTATGTGGCCACAGACAGCGAGAAGATTCAAGTTGCAGCTGAAAGCTTCGGTGCGAAGGTGATAATGACCCGCAGCGACCACGATACGGCTACCGAGCGCCTCTACGAGGTTTCAACACGCATTCCTGCCGACCTCTATGTGATGGTGAATGGTGACGAGCCGCTTCTCACCGAGGAGGCTATTGTGCAGTGCATCCCTGAGCACATTGGTGAAGATGAGCTTTATGTCTCTAATCTTATGACTGATTTCGAGAACCCGGTGGAGGTCGTCGATGCAACGAATCTGAAGATCGTAACGGCTGCTGACGACCGTTGTCTCTTCATATCTCGCAGCCCAATCCCTTATCCCAAGGGAGCGATGGATTATGTCTTCCACAAGTTTGTGGGCGTGGGTGCTTTCAACCGTAAGGCGCTGGACTTTTACCACAACACGCCACGCGGTCCGATAGAGAAAATCGAAGAGAACGACTCCTTCCGTTTCATTGAAAACCACGTGCCCATTTACTATTATAACGCTCATTGCAAGTCTCTGTCGGTAGATACGCCAAAGGACATTGCGGGCGTCGAGGCCTATCTGAAGAATCATAATGGACAGTAAACCGACAGTCGCTTTCATACATAAGACCTTCCCATGTAGCGGTGCCGAGCAGGTGACTATAGACGTGGCCAATTATTTGTGCCGCCATGGTTATCGTGTCTGTATTCTGACCATTAACCATCAAGAAGAGTCTTACCCAAAAGGAACAGAACGATTGTTCGAGGTTCACACTCTGCCCAAGGGAGCTATAAAGTGGTCTTGCAAGGTTGCCCGTGCAGTACGTGGTTTTATCTTAGATAATAAGGTGTCTGTGCTCATTACCTATCGCGAGTTGCTATATTCTAATTGGTTGAAGAGGCAAACCGGTGTTAAACTAGTATTTGAATTGCACAACTCGCCAGGATACGAATTTCTGGATTTGGCAGATAAGCGGAATGAAAGCATATGGAAGAACTTGTTCTATGGTTGCGGTGTGGAATGGCTCCTCACCAGATTCTACCTAAGTAAATACCGCAGGGTCTATGGCTGGTGTGATGCCTATGGCGTTCTTTGCGACAGTTACCGCCATGAAATCATAGAGAAGCTGTCACTACCAAAGTCTGACAATAAGGTGTGGGTGCTGCCGAATAGTATTGCACCTGCGAAGAGAGTGGTGGAACAGAAGCAGAAGGTGGTGCTTTATGTCGGAAGGCTTACACATAGAGACAAGCGAGTTGACCGTCTGTTACGTATCTGGAAAATGGTACAGAAACAGCTACCTGACTGGCAGCTTAAGATTGTGGGAACAGGGCGCGCGGAAAAGAAGTTGAAAGTGTTGGCTGAGTCGCTTGCCCTGGAACGTTGCAGTTTTAAGGGCTATTCCACAAACGTCACCGATTACTATAATGAGGCTTCTATCCTATGTGTTACGTCGTCCTTCGAAGGTTGGCCCATGTGTGTGGCCGAGGCACAGGCTCACGGTGTTGTCCCCATTGTCTTTGGTAGTTTCTCAGCCGCAAGGGAACAGATTTCTTCCGACGATGAAGGCATCTGCGTTCCTCCTTTCGACGAATCGTTATATGCCAGTCAGCTGATAGCCCTCGCCTCCGACCCGTCAAGGCTCTCGCGGATGCAGAAGGCTGTGGTTACGAAAGCCTCCACCTACAACATCGAGCGGAGTGGCGAGGCGTGGATACAGATGTTTAATACTTTACTAACAAACCAAAGGAGTTCAAGAGTTCAAGGAGTTCAAGGAGTTCAAAAGGAAAATATGAGCAGACCACATTCTCAACAAATACAATCATATCTGCGTCGCCAACTCTTCCTGCGCACGTGGCGCACCGTTGTAAGCTATCTGGACTGTTTCCTCGTTCCGAAATGCTTTCATCGTTGGCAATTCCGTCACCTGATGAATGGGCTCACTCCACAGCAGATGGATGCGCTGAAGCGGCGTGTTGATTACTATAACAAGCTGGAGCAGCCGACAGACATTAACGAAACCACCAGCGTAGGTTCGTTCAACTTCCCCGTCTTCAAGCGCAAGCGCTTCTCAACCTATTTCCTCGACCTTTACGAGATTCTGCGCTACTTCCCTGCATGCAAATCCTTCCTGTATCTTTTCGGAGACATAACGTATGTGCCCGAGGAGCCTGTATTCACAAAGAGCAGACCCATCGCAGGCGATAACCGCAACTCCGTCATAATGAAGTTAGACAAACGCCGTCACTTCCGTTTCGTCCGCGACGATTTGTCTTTTACGGAAAAGAAGGATATGCTGGTCAGTCGTACCACATGGTCTATGGCCTCAGAACAGCGGACCCTGCTCAATCGGATGTTCATCAACCACCCGATGTGCAATGTCGGCAAGAGCAAGCTCGAACCGAACGATGACTTCCCTGAGAGTGCCCGCGGTTTCCTCTCTGTTCCTGAGCAGCTGGAGTATAAGTTCATAGCCTGCATAGAGGGGGTTGATGTCGCCACTAACCTGAAGTGGGTGATGTCCAGCAACTCCTTGGCCGTAATGCCCCGCCCGGTCTATGAGACTTGGTTTATGGAGGGCACGCTGATTCCCGATTATCACTATGTTGAGGTGAAACCGGACTTCTCCGATCTGATAGATAAGATGAATTATTATATTGCCCACCCGGATGCAGCTCAGGCCATAATTGACCACGCACACGAATACGTCAGCCAGTTTCAGGACTTGCGCATGGAGCGTGCTGTACAGGTGGCGGTGGCCCAGAAGTATTTTAATTTAACCAACCCCAAGCCGTGAATATAGTCATTGTTATACCGGGAACGATGCCCGTAAGCCATTATGGTGGTACTGAACGGGTGACGTGGGACTTAGGCCGGGCCTTGGTCCGTCAGGGGCATAGCGTCACATTGCTGGCCGACCGCGTTGTGGGCGAGTGTCCTTTCGCCCCTCTCAATGCCTTGCGAAGGGACTTCCCCCTCAGTTCCCAGATTCCGGAAGATACGGATATCGTCCATTTCAATGCCGATGTAATCGATGGCGAGACGTTAGGCTGCCCGCATGTGGTCACCGTTCATGGCAATGATCTGCCTGAACACCTCGACCCGAACTCAATATTCGTTTCCCGCAACCATGCTCTGCGCTGTGGCAGCGAGAGCTTCGTGTATAACGGTCTGGACTGGGAGTCTATGCCGCAGATAGACCTGTCCGCCTCGCGTTCGGGCTATCATTTTCTGGGCAAGGCGGCTTGGAGCGTGAAGAATGTGCGGGGCGCCATCAACGTCGTGCATCGCCTTCCGGGTGAGCACTTGACTGTGCTTGGTGGCTATCGCCTGAACTTCAAGATGGGCTTCCGCCTGACGCTCTCTTCACGTGTGCATTTTCGTGGAATGGTAGATGATGCGGAGAAATATGCTGTTATGCAACAGTCACGCGGCCTTATCTTCCCTGTGACTTGGCACGAGCCGTTCGGACTCGCCGTCATTGAGAGCCTCTATGCCGGATGCCCGGTCTTTGCCACCCCTTATGGCTCTCTGCCCGAATTGGTCCGTGACCCGCAGTTCGGTCTGCTTACCGATTCGGCTGATGTGCTGGTTGAACACCTGCGCCAGCAACCGCAATATGATGCCCGAGCCTGCCATGAGTATGCCCGTGAGTGCTTCAGTGCCGATGTGATGGCGCGTGCCTATGTCCAGAAATATGAGCAGGTGCTAAACGGCCACCCTCTTAACCCGCAGTTTGGCGAACGCCAGACGCAGTACCGTAACCTGAAATGGAATCGATGATGCGCATAACTCTCGTACCTTTTGCCGGCTTGGGCAACCGCCTGAATGCCATCTCGTCTGCTATCGCTTTGCGAGAGCTGATTGGGTGTGAGGTGGAGGTGCAGTGGCCTAACACTCCCGACTGCCAATGCGAGTGGTCTGACCTCTTCGAGCCTATTCCCGGAATTCCGGTATATCCGCTTCGTAAGTTCCACCTCATACGCCGGGGCCGCAAGTACCTCGGCCTGCCTATGCTTCTGCGCCGTTTCGTGTTCGACGGCTGCTTCAAGGCGCGTAAGATACACGACAAAGACTTCCTGTTGAAGCCCGACTGCCGTTATCGCAACATCTA
This sequence comes from Bacteroidaceae bacterium, assembly GCA_017447625.1. GTDB lineage: Bacteria > Bacteroidota > Bacteroidia > Bacteroidales > Bacteroidaceae > Physcousia. The sequence goes on along the minus strand of JAFSNB010000015.1, from coordinate 24,642 downwards.
CATCGATGCCAACCGCCCCTTCTGTCCGCTGCCATTGCCAAAGATGGTTTCGCCTTATTTCCGCCCGATTCCGGAACTGGAGCAGAGAATACATAAGGTAACGGACAAGTTCGACCGCTATACCGTGGGGGTGCATATCCGCCGCACCGACCACAGCGTCGTTATTGCTGCAAACCCAATTGAGGGGTTCATAAAGCGGATGCGAGAACAGCTGTCTGCACATTCTGAATGCTTGTTTTATGTAGCTACAGACGATGAGGCCGTGAAGGAGATGCTCCGTAAGGAGTTTCCCGGACGCATAATAACCCAGCCTTCCGTGGTGTTGCGCCGCGACAGCGTGAAAGGTATGCAGGACGCAGTCGTAGAGATGTTCACCCTCGGGCGCACTCATGCAATAATTGCTTCACGTGGCAGTACATTCTCCGAGCTCGCTGCCCGTTTATATGGTATTCCCAACGATTACAGACCCAACACAAGGAAACAATGACACTGAAGGAATTTTCAATAAGAATTGCTCGGACGGCTCGTGAAGCGGGACGCAAATTGCGGCATGTGATAGGTGGGGTATTTAAAATGTACGGCCCGACACGTGTCATTTATAATTTAAATTATTGTCCGGGAAAGAGTCAGAAACGTGTGGCACTGGTTTTTCTGAGCCGTCTTCATGATGATAATTTGAGAAACGCAGTAATCAATCATCCAAGTATAGAACAACATCTTTTGATGATGCATGAATTGTTTCTTTTGGATTATGTAGTTGATATTTATCAGTGTATGGGGGACCGTCCTTATAATTTTCCAACATCAGTATCCTATGATTTAATCTTAGGATTTGGTGACTATTATGTTCAACTTTGTAAACTTAATCCTTCAGCTCATAAAATACTATTTATTACTGAAAATGCGCCTTGGGTTGTTCGGGAGAAATATGCTGAGCGTATGGAGTACTACAAGCAACGTCATCAAGACGAGATTTTTACTATTCATAGGAACGATTTCTATACAGATGAGATGTTTGTCATATCTAATGCAGGTATTGCGATGAATGGAACCTTTAACATCGAGGGAATGAAATTAAAACTACAGCGAATATATAAAATTCCAGTTAATTCAATTAAGAATCTTCCATACGAAGTGGGGAAAAAAGAAATGCAACAGGTACGCCGAAAATTTGTTTGGTTTGGTTCTCGCGGATTAATTCATAAAGGATTGGATATTCTTATAGATGTTTTCCAAGAATTACCAGATTTTCAATTAGACATATATGGAGCCCCGCAATCTGAAATTAGTCAATTTGAATTGCCTAGAAATGTATTCAATCATGGCTTTATTTGTGTCCAAAGTGAGTCTTATGTAAAAGAAGTGGTTGACAATCATGCTTTTGTCATATCTTTATCTTGTTCAGAGGGTATGCAGTCAAGCGTTGCCACTTGTATGCAATCTGGCTTGATACCAGTTGTGACTCGTGAAACGGGATTTGATGATTGCCCTTATGCCATTATCTTTGACGATTGGCATAAAGATTCTGTTAAGAATCGTCTCTGTCAATGTGCAGAGATGCAATCCTCCCTATTGTATAATATTGAAAATGCTGTTCAAGCTTATGCAAATGAGCACTATACAGCAAATGCATTTCAGCAAGCGTTTCATAATATTATGTTGTTAAATGATTTCTAATCAATATTAATATTAGTAACAATGAAAATCGTTCACATTCAAACATCAATGACTCCAGCAGGGAATGCCGCATATAGGTTGAGTACCGCAATGAGAGCATGCGGATTTGATTCTTATGTGTTCAACTTGTCATGTAAAATAAAAAAAGAACATGTATATAATCAAAGAAAGGGAGTAATTAGTGTCTTAACGAGAGCCATAGACAAACTTATTTGTAATCATCGAAAACGAGGCAAAACAAAAACTTCCTTGTTCTATAATGCTCTTCCATTAATAGGAACAGATATTGCCAAAAATCCATTGATTTATACAGCCGATGTGATATATTTGCATTGGGTTGCAAAATTCCTTTCTGTGGATAATGTTGAAAAAATAGCATCGTTAGGTAAACCCGTTATTGTTTTTTTGCATGATATGTGGGCGTTTACGGGAGGGTGTCATTATAGCTTCGATTGTTATGAATTTACACATAATTGCATTAACTGTAATATGTTTAAGTTAAGTAATCCAATGGTAGAAGAACATTTAAAACAAAAGAAAAGGCTTTATGAGAAATACCCCAATATTTGTTTTATATCTCCCAGTAAATGGATGACCAACCTTGCTTGCAATTCTTATGCGCTTAGAAACAAATTAATATATACTATTCCAAATTTAGTTGATGAGACCATTTTTAAGCCATTAGGTAAAGAGTATGCTAGGAAGTTATTAAAACTACCAAAGGATAAAGTTATCATAACTTTTGGCTGTCAAGCTGGACTGAATAATCCGTATAAAGGATGGCAGTTTTTAGAGAATGCAATAAATAAAATTTCCTACAATAATATATTAATTGTTATCTTTGGTAGTAATTATAATCAGGAAACTGTAGATAAAGTAAAATATCCGATTCACTTCCTAGGTCCGATTTATGATGAAACTACGTTATCTCTAATTTGCAATGCGGCAGATTTGTTTGTAACACCTTCTTTATGTGAAAGCTTTTCTCTTGTTAGTTTAGAGAATATTCTTTGTGGTACACCTGTTGTGGGATTTGATACTACAGCTATTCCTGAATTAGTCAAGACTGGAGAAACTGGTTATCTTGCAAAGTTCAAGGACGTCGATGATTTGGCAAAGGGAATCGAAACGGTATTAAAATTAAAACCAAAGCTAACATATCGTGACGGCTATTCTTCAAAATCCATTGTTGATAGGCATTTGGATATAATAAACCAAATAAAGGAGTCATAGTACAATTATTGATTATATGAAGAAATCCCTATTATATCTTGCATGGCTGTTCTGTGGTTTTACCCTGTTTTTCCTGGGATTACAGAAGCCGCTGTTCATAATCTATAACGACGGGGTTCAGGGGAATCACGCCACTGCGTCGGACCTCGTGGACATATACCGCCACGGCCTGCCGATAGACTTGGCTACGGTGGGTTATCTGCTTATTATCCCTCTGTTGCTGATTGGTATTTACTGGTGTTTTCCGAGGTGGAACGTCCGCCCTTGGCTGAAGGGTTACTGCAGCATAATGGCGGTGGCTTTGTCTCTGGCAGCTCTGGCAGATGCCTCGCTCTATGAGTTTTGGGAATTCAAGCTGGACCGTATGGCTTTCTTCTATCTTGGTGACCCGAAGAACGCCTTTGCCAGCGTGTCTGTAGGGTATATGCTGGTGCGGTTCGTTGCCTGGCTGCTGATGAGCGTGCTGACTTATCTGCTGCTTACGTGGCCATTGCGCTTCCAGATGTTTCCCACAAGCCCGTCTTCGCCCTTGTGCTCTGCGATTCGGTCGCAGAGTCCCCCTTCCCCTCTAAACTCAGAGAATGCCAAGAAGCGCAAGGGCTGGCGATTGCTTTTGTGTCTGCTCCTCTTTGTGGCTTTGGCGGGTACGGACTTCGCTATGATTCGTGGTCTGCGCATATGGCCTAACACGCCGGGACGTGTATTCTATTCCAAGACTACATACTTCAATCACGCCGCGCTCAATCCTCTGTTCAATCTCTTCTATTCGGTGACGAAGAAGGAGGACGACTACAAACAGTTCGACGCCTTTGATGAGGAGACCCGGGCACGCATTATGAACGGACTCTTCCCGACCCGTGCCGACAGCACGGAGATGTTGATTACCGCCCAGCGGCCAAATATCCTTGTGGTTGTCCTTGAGGGCTTTGGCTCTTGTTTCATCGAGGGGCTTGGCGGCGACCTTGGACATGTGGGCGTGAATATAAACCGTCTGCTGCCGCAGAGCGTCTATTTTCCTAATTGCTACTGTGGCAGTTTCCGCACGGACCGCGGAATAGTCTGTGCCCTGAGCGGCTATCTGGGACAACCCACAACGAGCATCATGCGCTTTGCCCACAAGATAAGGAACCTGCCCGGCTTGCCTGCCAAGCTGAGAGAATACGGTTATCAGACCCAGGGCGCCTATGGGGGCGACATCACATTCTTCAATATGTCGGAGTACTTCATCACCGCCGGACACGACCGTCTCGTCACGCAGGACGACTTCCCCGCCAGCGACCGCACAACCCATTGGGGCGTTCCCGACCATGTGATGTTCAACTGGCTTCTCGATGATATTAATAAGAAGCAGGCCGAGGGTACGGGGCCGTGGTTCACGTCGCTACTGACCATCAGCTCGCATAACCCATTCGATGTGCCTTACCATAAGTTCGACAAGGGCGAGAACCCCTCGTGGGACGATATAATGATGAACGGCTTCGCATATACAGACAGCTGCTATGCCGACTTCATTAACCGCCTGAGCAAGACCGAAGCGTGGAAGAACCTGCTTGTGGTGACTGTGGCAGATCACGGCTTCAACTGGCGGCCTATGAACTCAACTGACTTCCCTATTATCCCGTTCATGATGATGGGCGGCGTGATAAAGGAACCGCGCCGCATAGAGACTCTGATGAGCCAGACGGATCTGCCGGCTATAGTGTTGGGGCAGTTGGGAATCCCGCACGAAGAGTTTGTGTTCTCACGAGATGTGATGGGCAACACCTATACCCATCCTTTCGGTTTCAATACGTTCAACAACGGCTTTAACTTCCGTGACAGCACCGGCTGCACAGTCTATGACAATGTGGCCCGCTCTGCCGTTCACGGTGCTGACCCGCAACGCGAGCAGATAGGCAAAGCCATACTTCAGACACTCTATCATGATATGGGAGAAAGATAAAGGGGCCGCCCCCATCCTCGTCCTTCGCCTCTCCGCTCTCGGCGATGTGGCGATGACGATTCCGGCCATATACAGCGTGGCGCGGGCCTGGCCGCAGCGTCATTTTGTAGTTGTCACGTCGGCGTTCTGCGCCCGACTGTTTATCGGAAGACCGGAGAATGTGGAAGTAATCGGACTGCCGAAGGAAGAGAGCAAGGGACTAATGGGCACTTGGCGACTGCTGCGCAGACTGATGAAGATGGACGTGTGCGCGGTGGCAGACCTGCATAATGTCTTGCGTTCGTGGGTTATCGATGCAGCCTTCAGACTGTGCGGCAAGCCGGTTGCGATGCTTGATAAGATGCGCGGCGAGCGCAGGGACATCCTTGCTCACCGAAAGCCTACATGCCGCCCCGTCGTAATGCGCTATTTTGATGTCTTCGCCCGTCTGGGCCTGCCCGCCGAACCTCAGTTCGATTCTGTATTCGCCGAACTTCCGCCTCTGCCCGCAGGCCTGCCGTCAAAGCAAGGCCATTGGATAGGCATCGCTCCCTTTGCCCGCTATCGGAATAAGATGTGTGCTACTGAGGAGTTGCGGAAGTTCGCAATAAAACCCGCTGTCAAAGGCCTTGGAGAGAATGGTCAGAGCGTTGATAGCCAAAATGTAGAGGTGTTCCTTTTCGGGGCGCGCGGCAAGGAGGCTGAGACGTTGGCTGCTTGGGCCGAAGGGAATCCGCATATCCACGTTGTTGCCGGTACTCTGCCCATTGAGGAGGAACTGGCGCTTATGGCACATCTGGATGTCATGATGAGCATGGATTCCGCAAATATGCATCTCGCTTCCCTCGTTGGCACACGCGTAATATCATTTTGGGGGAGCACCACGCCCGCCTGCGGATTCCTTGGGTGGAATCAGAAGCAGGAGGATGCCGTAAGCCGCGGGCTTGACTGCCAGCCTTGCACTATTGCAGGTTCAGAGCATTGCCCACTCAAAACGTATGCTTGCCTACAACTTAACACACGGCTGTCTGCTAATTGACACACGGCCGTCTGCTGATTGACACACGGCCGTCTGCCAATCGTCACACAGCTGTCTGCCAATTGTCACACAGCTGTCGCACAATCGTCGCACAGCTGTTAGACAATCGTCACACAGCTGTTAGACAAGTTGTGGATGTAGGTGTGTTGGTTGCTGTCCCTTGGCCTAAGACTTGCTAAGAGCTGAAACGAATAGCGGAAGCGTAGCTGTTAGCGGAAGCGAAGGGCTGTGGCGTGGCTGTTTGTATCGGTTAGGAAATGTCCGTCGCGATAGACTGCTGTGCCGTTTACTATTGTTTCTGCCACTTGCCAACGGAAAGTGCGCCCTTCCAGCGGACTCCAGCCGCAACGACTGACTATCTGGTCTTTGGTTAGTGTCCAGACGGAAGGCTTGAGCATGACAATGTCGGCCTTCTGCCCTTCGCGTATGAAGCCGCGGTCGCGGACTTCAAAGAGGCGCGCGGGATTGTGACACATGAGCTCAACAAGACGGGGAAGGGTGAGGATACCGTCGGAGACTAATTCCATCATCGCTACTAACGAGAACTGCACCATCGGCATTCCGCTGACGGCGGTGCGGCTGCCGCCCTGCTTCTCGGACAGGAGATGTGGGGCGTGGTCAGTAGCAATAGTAAGGATGCGGCCGTCGGAGAGGGCTGCGCGCAGGGCCTCGCGGTCAGTAGCGCTCTTCACGGCTGGGTTGCACTTTATGCGGGTACCGAGGGTGAGGTAGTCTTCGTCGGTAAAGATGAGGTGGGGGATGCAGGCCTCGGCGGTTATAGAAGGCAGAGAAGCAGCGGATTTTCCGGATTTTCCGGACTTTCCGGATAATCCAGATTTTCCGGAGATTATTGCCAGCTCTTCGGCGGTTGTGATGTGTGCGATGTGGAGGCGGGCGCCTGTGGATTCGGCAAGGCGGACGGCGAGGCGGGTGGATGCGATGCAGGCCTCGCGGCTGCGGATGAGAGGATGGAAGGCAATGTCGGGGTCGTCACCATGCTGAGTCTGGATGGCGCGCATGTTGGCGTTTATCATTGCGGTATCCTCGCAATGGGTCATGATGGGGAGGGGAGAAGAGGCGAAGACTTTCTGCAGAGCCTCTTCGCGATTCACCAGCATACCGCCGGTGCTGCTGCCCATAAAAAGCTTGACGGACGGGATGCGGGTAACGTCGAGCTGGGTGAGTAGGTCGGCGTTGGTGTTGGTGGCCCCGAAATGGAAGGCGTAATTTACGAATGCGTGCTGTGCCCCCAGTTCCATGCGCTCCTGCCACGTCTCCAAGGAGGTGGTGGGCGGCACTACGTTTGGCATATCCATAACGGAGGTGACTCCGCCGGCTGCTGCGGCGCGGGTCTCGCTCCAGAGGTCGCCTTTGTGCGTCATTCCGGGTTCGCGGCTGTGGATATGTTCATCTATTACACCGGGGAGGAGGAGCGGGAGAGATGTAGCCGCTACTTCTTGCAAGGAGGAGAGCTCCTCGCGGTCTGAGATGCGGGCGATGGTGTCTCCCTCTATCTTGATGTCCGCCCGACGGATGCGCCCGTCGGATACATAAATAACGTCCAAGTCTTAAAACGTTAATGTAAAATGTAGAATGTAAAATGTAGAAGCGGCGGCCGTAAATCGTCAAATCGTAAATTAAGCCTTGGCTTTTGGGTACTTGCGGAACCAACCGTCCCAACGCAGGCGCATAACCCCGAATACGGCTTCGGAGAAGATGCCGCCGGACATCTTGCTCGTGCCCAGTTCGCGGTTGACGAATATTACGGGAACCTCCTTGATGCGGAAGCCGCATTGGTGAGCCGTGAACTTCATCTCAATCTGGAAGGCATAGCCCTTGAAGCGCACGGCATCGAGGTTGATGGTCTCCAGGACGCGGCGGCGATAGCACACGAAGCCGGCGGTGGTGTCGTGGATGCGGAGGCCGGTGATAAGCTGCACGTACTTGGAGGCATAGTAGCTCATAAGCACACGGCCCATAGGCCAGTTGACCACATTTACGCCGCTGATATAACGGGAACCGATACTCATGTCATAACCCTCAGCTTCGCAGGCTGCATAGAGGCGTGGCAGGTCGGCGGGAGCGTGGCTGAAGTCGGCGTCCATCTCGAAGATGTAGTCGTACCCCTGCTCTATAGCCCACTTGAATCCGGCTATATAGGCTGTGCCGAGACCCAGCTTGCCGCTGCGCTCGATGAGAAAGAGACGCTCGCGGAACTCCTCTGCCATAAGGCTCTTGACGATGGCGGCGGTGCCGTCGGGCGAGCCGTCGTCGATAACGAGGACGTTGAATCCCGGTGCTCCCTCGGGCCCTCCCTGCTTCTCCTGAGCAGTTACGGCACGAATGATGTTCTCTATGTTCTCCTTCTCGTTGTAAGTGGGGATAATTACGATGCTGTCAGCGCGCATGATGTATGTGTTGGTTCGTTGTATTTTGGTGCAAAGGTAAGAAAATAACGGCAAAGATGTCCTCTAACATCATTATATTTAGCATTTTTTTTGCAGATTCGCCCTTTTGTCGTACCTTTGCGCCGCAAATCAAGAGATTACGAGCGTGAAGATTAAGGAAATCATCGCTGCCCTTGAACGTATCGCGCCTCTGCCCTTGCAGGAAAGCTATGATAATGCTGGCTTGCAATGCGGATTGACAGAGACGGAGGCTTCAGGGGCATTATTGTGTTTAGACGTCACCGAAGCCGTGCTTCAGGAGGCCGTCGATTTGGGCTGTAACCTCGTGGTCAGCCATCATCCGTTGCTCTTCCACGGAGTGAAGCAGGTGTCGGACACTACACTCGTGGAGCGCTGCCTGCGGATGGCAATCCAGAACGATATCTGTCTCTACGCCGCCCACACGAATCTGGACAATGCAGAGGACGGAGTCAACTACAAGATTGCCGAGAAACTGGGCCTGATTGACGTGCAGCCGCTGAGCCCGTCCGGAATCCTCGGTTATCTGCCCGAGGGCGAGGACTCGCTGGCATTCCTGCAACGCGTGAAACAGGCCTTCCACGTGGAGGCATTGCAGCACAACCAACTGTTGGAGCGGCCCGTGCAGAGCGTGGCCATCTGCGGCGGAGCGGGCGACTTCATGCTCCAGGCTGCCATAGAAGCCGAGGCCGACGCCTTCCTGACGGGTGAGATGCATTACCACACCTGGTTTGGCCATGAGCAGGAAATCCAGATTGCCGTGCTCGGACATTATGAGAGCGAACAGTTCACTCGCGAGATATTCCGTTCCGTCATAGAGCAGGCGGCTCCGCTGCTGCCCGTATATGACACAACGGTTTGCACAAATCCGATACTAACCTTAGTTTAAAGTTTAAGGTTTAAAGTTTAATGTAAATAGATAACTCAAAATAGGAATTAATTATGGCAAGTAAGAAAGAACCACAGGAACTCTCTATTGAGGAGAAACTGAAGAACCTGTACCAGCTCCAGGCAATGTTGTCGGAGATTGACAAGATCAAGACCCTGCGCGGCGAACTGCCCCTTGAGGTGCAGGACCTCGAGGACGAAATCGAAGGTCTGACCACCCGCATCGAGAAGATTCAGAACGAGATTACCGAACTGAAGGCCGAGGTGGCTCACCGTCGTCTCACGATGCAGGAGAACCTGGCTAACATCGAGCGCTATCAGGAGCAGCTGAACAACGTCCGCAACAACCGCGAATACGAAAACCTGACAAAGGAAATCGAGTATCTCCAGCTGGACAATCAGCTCTGCGAGAAGAAGATCCGCGAGGCTCAGGAACTGATTACCAACAAGCTCGAAGACATAGAGCGTTGCAAGGTGCTGGCTGAAGAGCGCCGCTCGGACCTCGACGTTAAGAAGAGCGAGCTGGACGAGATTATCTCCGAGACAAAGGCTGAGGAGGAGAAACTGCGCGAGCGCAGCAAGAACCTGGAGACCACCATCGAGCCCCGTCTGCTGGCTGCCTTCAAGCGCATCCGCAAGAACTCACGCAACGGACTTGGAATCGTATATGTGCAGCGCGATGCCTGCGGTGGTTGTTTCAATAAGATTCCGCCACAGCGTCAGCTTGACATCCGTATGCGCAAGAAGATTATCGTATGCGAGTACTGCGGCCGAATAATGATTGACCCCGAACTGGCAGGCGTTCAGCTGCAGGCCAAGGGCGGAGAAGAGAAGCCCAAGCGCCGCCGCCGTTCTGCCAAGAAAGCAGAGGACACCGAAGCATAAGAATTTGCCCCTTGACTAAGCTCTTAGCAAGGGGCAAATTTATTTAAGGATTTAAGGATTTAAGGATTTTCGTTTTTTCGATTAAACGTTTATCCGATTATCCGAATTCGAATATTCGATTAACCGAATAAACGATTAAACGACCTTTTTGGGGCGAAGGCCTTCGGAGCCTTAGAACAACGCTACAAAGGCTATTCCGCCCGCCTTGGTCTCTGCCTGATAGAAGGGTAGGGCGGCCATGCCTCGGGTGGAGGAGGGCTTCATGTGAAACCAACGCTGATATACGGGCAACATCCAATAGCCAATGTTTGCGCTGAGGATTCCTATGCCGGCACCCGCAAGGACATCGCCAACCCAGTGGCGCTCGTTGTACAAACGCATAACGCCTACAGATGAAGCAACGACGTATGCCCCGATGCCTATCCCGAGTCCGTATTCACGCCGGCACAATTCAGCACCCACAAAGGCCGTTGCTGTGTGTCCGGAAGGAAAGGAGTTGCGGGTGGATGTGTCCGGCCTCTGCTCCCGGACGATGTGCTTGATGCTGCTGGTGAGTGCGAACTCAGCCAAATATGCTGTGGCGGTGACCAAAGACCGCTCCAGAATGTTGTGCTTACACTTCACACCGCAGACCCCCAGTCCTAAGTAGAAAGCAGCAGGGGCATACTGCACATAGTTGTCAATCTTCGTATAATGATCGCCACGCAGCTCTGCCATTTCTTTCTTTACATAACGCTGGAACTGCTTGCCGAAGCCTGTGCTTGCGATGATTGCTCCGGTACCTATCAGAGCGGCGGGAGCAATCAGGTCGTGCGGCCTGAAGCCTTGGTCATAGACAATAGCGGTGTCGGGCAGGACGCTGCTCACGGACAGCAACGTGCTGTCAATACCAATGGCGCTTTCAGTGGCGGCAATGCTGTCGGCAGGTTGTATAAGAGTCTGCGCACAAAGCGTCTGCCCGCAAATCAACAGACAGGACACAAGTGATACGAGACGGCATCTAACCGCAGAAAGGTGGAGGGCTTGATTCATTATATGCTGAACTTATAGCCTAAGGAGAAGTGGAACAGGCTGTTCTTCATGTCCTTGCCGCTCGGGGTCGGATTATTGTTCACTTTAGTCAGGCCTATGTCGTAGCGGAAGCCAAGGGTGACGTGCTCCTTGAATTCGTAAGTTATGCCGACGGGGATAGAGAGGTCGAACTTCTTGCAGTCCTTCTTGGACTCAATGGTTGTGTTTATTCTCTTTTCCCGGCCGCTCAGGTTGTCCTCAATCCTGTTGCTCAAATCTGCATCCACGAGGAAACCGAACTGAACGCCGGAGACCAGTGCCAGCCCCTTATATACATAGAAGCGGAACTGCACGGGAACAAGGAGGTAGTTAAGGACTAATCTCGGATCTTTGATTTCTGTCGGGATGCCGTTGATGTCTATCTTATAGTTCTCCCATTTACCACCCTGACGTGAGTAGTGTAAGCCGACTCCAAATCCGAGCCACTTGGCAGCCTGATATTCCAGGTCTAAGCCGCCAACACTTGAAAATATCATCTTGCGACCCATTATCTCAGTAGGCGGATTTTCAGGGAAGGAAGGCATTTTTGTGAGCATCGAAGCGCCGAAAGCAGCTTTGATCTCTACGGAGAAAGTACCGGGCTTGTACTGCGCATCTGCACTCACGGCGGCCAGAAGCAGAGTGGCCAGGAGTATTATCTTTTTCATAGGTTTAGAATTTGTGTATGGTGTTTCCGTTTGTTAAACTCAGTGGCAAAGGTAGCGATTTTTTCATTAAGAGGTATAAAACTATGGCAAATATTTGGTGGAATCGACGAAAGAAAGTATTTTTGCACCAAAATCAAGCAATAAAGACGATGCCACTGAATCCCAATAAGCAACTGAAAACGTTTTATTCTATTGCGGAAGTAAGCGAAATGTTTGGCGTGCCTGCCACCACCCTCCGTTATTGGGAGAAGGAGTTTCCGTCCATTCACCCGCGCAAGAACAACGGAAATATCCGCATGTATTCCCGTGATGACATCGCGGAAATACAGCTTGTCTATGATCTTATCAAGGTGCGCAACATGAAGTTGAGTGCCGCAAAGGATCTTATCCGTCGCAACCATGATGGCGCACGCAACAGCAGCGACCTGATGTCAAGGCTGCTTGAGGTGCGTGAACAACTGGTGACAATAAAGGCTGAGCTGGACAAAATCGTCTGAGCCAAGTCATAACTCAACGAATTAGACCAATTAGACGAAATCAATTACTGAACGTATAATTCTGGCGAAATAATTCGTTGCGTAAAAGTGTTGCTGCTTAGGAGACGCGGGTTACGCTCTCCATATCGCTGATTCCCTTCAGGTTCTTAATGATGGTCTCCACGTCGCTCGTGTCGTGGATTAGCAGTTCGATGTCGCCCTGGAAGATTCCGTCGTGAGTGTTGATGGTGAGGTGGCGGATATTCACGTTGAACTGCTGTGTGAGCACGTCCGTGAGACTTCGCAGTATGCCTATGCGGTCTATACCCTCGATGTGGATAGTGGCAGGGAAGTAAGTCTGCTTGTGCATGTCCCACTGAACGGCCAAGATGCTGTTGCCCTGAGAAGTCTTAAGCTTATTGGCCACAGGACATTGACGCTTGTGTATAATTACGTGGTTCTGGTCGTCTAAGTAGCCCAGCACATCGTCGCCAGGAATCGGATGACAGTGAGGACACATCACGAATCGGCTCAGGTTGTCGTCGGTGAGGATTACGGGCTTCTTCTTGTCAATAATCAGAGGCTCCTCTGCAGTCGGCGCACCGGTGGCGCTGCTATCCTCATGTGGCTTCTTTTTCATGAAGGGGATAAACTTGCGCCAGTTCTTGCTCTGCTTGTTGTTGTCTTGGCCGTCGGCTTTGCGTTGGATGGCTTGCAGGTCGCCGTCTGTGAGCACCAGAGTGCCATCGCCGACCACAGCAAAGAAATCTTCGCGAGTGCGCTTGCCGTGGAGGTTGCAGAGGCGGTCGAGCATCATGCTGTTCATCTCCAGTTCATGTTTGGCGAACCAGTCGCTGACACGTTCTTCGCCCGTCTTCGCATATTCGCGCTTGCGGCGGCGCAGATAAGCCTCAATCTTATTTTTGGCTTTGGCTGTGGTGGCGAATTCAAGCCACGACGGTTCTACACGCACCTCATTGCTGGTGATTATTTCCACCTGGTCGCCGCTCTCTAATTGGTAGCTCATTGGCATCAGGCGGTGATTGACTTTTGCACCCATACAGTGAGTGCCCACGAAGGTGTGTATGGAGAAGGCGAAGTCCAGCACCGTACAGCCTTGAGGCATAGTCTTGAACTCGCCCTTTGGCGTCACCACGAATATCTCCGAGGCGAAGAGATTGAGCTTGATGGTGTCAAGGAAATCCATTGCCGACGGCTGCGGGTCATCAAGAATCTCTTTGATAGTACCAAGCCACTTGTCCAGCTCGGTCTCGCTCGCAGCGGAACTCTTCTCTCCCTCCTTGTATTTCCAGTGGGCTGCGAAGCCGCGCTCAGCCATGTCATCCATTCGGCGACTGCGTATCTGAACCTCGATCCAGCGGCCCTGCTTACTCATCAGAGTGGTGTGCAGAGCCTGATAGCCATTGGCCTTCGGGTGGCGAAGCCAGTCGCGGAAACGGTTGGGGTGCTGCTCATAGAACTTGGTGCAGATACCGTAAATCTGAAGACATTCATCCACCTCGTCCTGCCCTTCCTTGGGGTCGAAGACGATGCGAACGGCCAGGATGTCATATATCTCATCAAACGAGACATGTTTGTTCTGCATCTTTGTCCAGATGCTGTATGGACGCTTGATTCGTGCCTTGAGGTCATAGACTAACCCTCGGCGGTCCAGTTCCTCGCGGATTGGAAGAATGAACGTGCGGAAAGCTTCGTCAAGATGCGGACGGATCTTCTCTAATTGCGCTACCAGCTGGTCATGGACTTCGGGATGTTCATAACGGAAGCTCAAGTCTTCAAGCTCTTCCTTGATGATGTTCAGGCCCAGACGGTGAGCCAGAGGAGCATAGATGTATAGCGTTTCACCCGCAATCTTATACTGCTTGTGAGTGGGTTGTGAACCGAGGGTTCGCATGTTGTGGAGGCGGTCGCTGATCTTAATCAGGATGACGCGGATGTCATCACTCATCGTAAGCAACAGCTTCTTGAACGATTCGGCCTGTGCCGATGCCTTGTCTCCGAATATTCCTCCGGAGATCTTGGTCAGGCCGTCAACAATCTCTGCAATCTTCGGACCGAAGATGTTGGAGAGGTCTTCCACGGTATAATCGGTATCTTCAACCACATCGTGCAACAGGGCAGCGCAGATAGATGTTGAACCGAGTCCGATCTCGCCGCACACGATTTGCGCCACCGCCAAGGGGTGCATAATGTATGGCTCGCCGCTGAGACGGCGAACACCTTTGTGCGCCTGCTTTGCAAAGTGAAAAGCTTTGGTTATCAGTTCCACCTTCTTACGGTGAGGTGAAGCCAGATATGTGTCGATGAGGTGCTGGAAGGCCTTGCCAACCATTTCCTCGTCTTGCTGTATGCGGAGTTCGTCGGCTGTCATCGTTCTGTTCCTTTCCTTTCGTTATGTTCTTGTATCTCGAAAATCTTTTCTATCTGAAGTCTCTCTATTCTCAGAAAAATCTCTTTTCTCTGGAATTTATCTTTTCTTTTTTTTTCGCTTTCGCTCAACAATTCGTCTCTTCTTCTCTTTTCTCTCCCTACTCCCCCCACCGGGGGGACATGGGGGCCTTTCTCTCTTTAAAGCCTGATCTTCTGCCCGGCTCTTATGTTATTGCCACGGATGCCGTTCTTCTTGCGCAATGCAGACACCGTAGTGTGGTGGCGCTTGGCTATTGCTCCGAGAGTGTCGCCACGGCGTACGGTTACTGTGCGGCCACTGCTGCTGCGTCCGCTGCGTCCACGGCGTCCCTTGCTGCTCACCTGTGCCTGGGCAATCTCTACTTCACGGCGCGTGGTGAGGAGTTCGTCTGCGTGGAAACGGTATATGGAGTCACCGGCTGCAATGAAGGCTGCTATGGCGGGTGTGGTAAGGCGTAGGGTGCAGTCGTGGCTGTCACCTGGGATAAGCCCCGTACGATATTGAGGATTCAGCGCATCCACTTCCTCACCCCTGACATTGCACATTGCAATAATCTGGTCGCGGTGCAGGTTACGTGTGATGGTTATGGTGTCTGTACTGGCGGGCAGAACGGTTCCGGCAGGGCAGATGTTATGCTCGCAATAGTAGTTCATCACGTAGTTAGCGGCGATAAAAGCTGGTACGTAACCGCGAGTTTCAGCGGGCAGGTAGGGATAGATCTGCCAGTAGTCCTTCACCTCTCCGGCGCGGCTTATAGCCTTACGCACGTTGTTCGGGCCGCAGTTATAGGCTGCTATGACCAGAGTCCAGTCGCCGAAGATACCATAAAGGTCTTTCAGATAGCGGGCTGCGGCATAGCTGCTCTTGATGGGGTCGCGGCGCTCGTCGATGAGTGATGTCACCTCCAGCCCGTACTGCTTGCCAGTAGTTATCATAAACTGCCACAGACCAACAGCTCCGGCGCGGCTCACGGCGTTGGGGTTGAGGGCGGACTCGATTACGGGCAGGTATTTCAGTTCGAGCGGCACCTGATAGGCTTCAAGAGCCTCCTCGAAGATAGGCGTATAGAAGTTGGATGCTCCGAGGATTATACTTACTGTGCGGCGCAGACGACCGGTGTAGCGGTCTATGAACTTTCGCACGACATCGTTATAGGGCATTTCCATCACGTTTGGCAGACGCTGCAAACGCTGGATGTAAGTCTCACGCGGGAATTCAGGGTTCTCACCGTTGTCTGTGCAGTCGCCTTCGGGAATAAGATAGCTCTTGTTGTTCCACTCCTGAAGCAACTGGTCCATCTCATATTCCATGCCCTGAGGCATTGTTATTTCCTCATCCTGAGTGACGCTTGTCTCCTCGTCCTCGTCAAAGATCTGGGCATTGACGGGGTAGGGCAGGAGAGCGAGCGCGAGGCATGCGACGGTGGTATATATCTTGTTCTTTATCATAGTCTGTTTATGTTGTCAGAATTCAAGGCGACAGGCCAGCCCCAGACCGTTATCAGTGCAACGGAAGCCCTGGGTGAGATGTCTTTGCCCTTTGTCTGTGCTTATTACGGCTGGTGTGACGCGAAGCGACAGGTCAGGCGTTATGTCGAATGTGGATAGCTCGGCATCCACGTAGGCATCGATTACAGCCAACGCATATACAGCAGCGAAGGCAAAGATACTCATGTCGCGGTATCTGCGATAGAAGTTCTTCTTGTTCTTGAATATATTCTGGAACTGCTGCTCGCGGCCGCTTATGCTATAGCCTATCGGCAACATCTTCTCATAGCTCTTCGTGTTTGGATCGCTATCCATTATGTCAAGATACGCCTGCGAGTAGTCGCGTAGCATCTGGTTGTTCCATTGCAGGGCGTAGGCGCAACCCAGAAAGCCTCCGTAGAAGATTGGCAGTTTCCAGAACTTCCGGTTGTATATCTGTCCGGCTCCAGGGAGGATAAGGCTAAGCCATAAGGCCCGGATCGGATTTGGTGTGAAGCGCTTTGGCGGTGTGAGCACCTCTTGCAAAAGAGTGTCGGCTGCAACCAGAATCAGAGAGTCTCCTTTCAGCCCAATTACAGTCGGCATAGGCACTGCGGCTGCTATCGTATCTGCTTTTGCCACAATAGAATCCGCCACCGCAGTCCTGAGCGTGTCAGCCTTTGTCAAAGCCACGGTTCCTGTGATGTCAGTCACAGGTTTCAACGGCTCTTTGAGCCTCCCTTGCTGTGCTGCTGCGCTAAGTGCAGTTGCGAGCATCAGTAATAGGCTGAAAGCTCGCGCGTGTACCTTATTATATATATATGACAGCAGCATCTCACTTATCTCTTTATTTCCTTAATGTGTCCAGCATAGCCACGATGTGCTCCAACTCCTCCTCGTTTGCGAAGGGGATGCTGATCTTGCCCTTGCCCTTATCAGAACAGGTCACCTGAACGCGAGTGTTGAAGAAGCGGCTCAGACTGTCGCGCAGCATAGTGAACTCTTCGCTCAGGCCGGCGCGGCGCGGGCGCAGTTTCTTGCCGGCGGTGGTTATGGTCTCGCCCTCCGTGAGCCTCTTCACCATCTCTTCCACCTTGCGTACACTCAGGTGCTGGCGGGTAATCTCATTGAACACCTTGAGCTGCAGTGTCGGGTTATCCAATGCGAGCAGAGCACGGGCGTGTCCCATGTCGAGGGTGCGGTTCTGCAGTGCCATCTGGATAGTGGCGGGCAGTTTCAGCAGTCGCAGATAGTTGGTGATGGTGGCACGCTTCTTACCAACTCGCTCCGACAGACGCTCTTGCGTCATGGAGTATTCTTCCAGCAGATGCTGATAGGCCAACGCAATCTCCAGAGCGTTGAGGTCTTCGCGCTGGATATTCTCGATGAGAGCCATTTCCATGACATTCTCGTCGTCGGCGGTGCGTATGTAAGCCGGTATAGTTGTCAGCCCCGCAATGTTTGATGCGCGCCAACGCCGTTCGCCTGCGATAATCTCGTAGGTACCGTCGTCCAACTTACGCAGCGTGATGGGTTGGATTATACCTATCTCGCGGATGGAGTCGGCCAGCTCCTTCAACGCGGATTCGTCAAATTCGCGTCGGGGCTGGTTGGGGTTCGCATGGATGAGCGAGAGCTCTATCTCGTTGATGCTCGAACTGCCGCCAGTCTCCACCTCGTCGGTAGAGAGCAGCGCGTCGAGTCCGCGTCCCAGAGTCTGATATTTCTTGTGTACTGCCATGTATTTATTTAACGATTTGACGATTTATGATTTAAGATTTGGTGGCCGCCTTAACCTTTTAACTTTTTAACCCTTTAACCTTTTAACTTTTCTCCCTGGAAATAATCTCCTCGGCCAGGGCCAGATGGTTCTTTGCGCCGGCAGAGTCGGCGTCGTAGAGGATGGCGGGCAGACCGTGTGAAGGAGCTTCTGAGAGTTTTACGTTGCGGTTGATGATGGTGTTGAACACCAGCTCCTGGAAATGCCTTCGCACCTCGTCCTTTATCTGGTTGGCCAGACGAAGGCGCGAGTCGTACATAGTCAGCAGGAAACCCTCAATCTCCAGCTTCGGGTTCAGTTTGCTCTTGATAATCTTTATCGTATTGAGCAGTTTTGAGATACCCTCCAAAGCAAAGTATTCGCATTGGACAGGGATAATTACTGAGTTGGCGGCAGTGAGGGCGTTCACTGTGATAAGACCCAGAGACGGAGAACAGTCTATCAGTATGTAGTCATAGTCCTGAAGCACGGGCTGCAGCACACGGCTCATGACGCGTTCGCGCTGTTCCATGTTCAGCATCTCAATCTCCGCTCCCACCAGGTTTATGTGCGAGGGGATAATGTCCAGTCCCTTGATGTCTGTCTCATATATTGTCTCGCGTGCGTCAACCCCAGTGGTGAGACAGTCATAGATTGAAGTCTCCACCTCGCGGATATCAACGCCAAGGCCGCTGGAGGCATTTGCCTGCGGATCGGCATCAATCAGCAGTACGCGTCGTTCCAGAGTGGCCAGGCTGGCAGCGAGGTTCATAGAGGTCGTGGTCTTGCCCACGCCCCCCTTTTGGTTGGCTAAAGCAATGATTTTTCCCATGTGTTTTCGTATAAGAAGGTGCAAATGTACGCTTTTTTGATGAGATAACGGCATATTTAAGCCTTTTTATGCTTATTTTACGTGATTTCTTGCTATCTTCGCCCGCACAAATCAGAAACAACATGGACTTACAAGCAACAAAAACGCAAGCAGAGCTGGACGAGATGTTCATGCGAATGGCCCTTCAGGAGGCCCGTGCGGCAGCTGCCGATGGCGAAGTGCCGGTGGGAGCTGTCATAGTCTGCAAGGGACGCGTGCTGGCACGCACCCACAACCTGACGGAACGTCTGATTGATGTCACGGCCCACGCAGAGATTCAGGCAATCACCGCCGCCGCCTCTGCTCTTGGTGGCAAGTATCTGCCCGACTGCACTCTTTACGTCACAGTGGAACCTTGCCCAATGTGTGCCGGAGCCCTCGGTTGGGCGCAGATAGGCCGTATCGTGTATGGAGCTGACGACCCCAAGCGCGGATATACTCGTCTCACACTCTCTGCCCAACCTCTTTCGTCTTCACCAATCCTCCACCCCCGCACCCAAGTCGTATCTGGTATCCTCGCGGAAGAGTGCGCCGCCCTGATGCGTGATTTTTTTAAAGAGAGAAGACCCACCCTATAACCCCTCCCGTGAGGGAGGGGCATAGACGGCGCGATGATTGCCAACTATCAAGTCTCCCCTTACGGGGAGATGTAGAGGGGTCTTTTCCCCAGAGAGGGGCAGGGGAGGGCTTATTAAACAGAGAGGCGACCAATTGGCCGCCTCTCTTCCATATTGTGTGTCGTGGCTTTGCCGCGACATTCAAGTCTTAGCTTACTTCACGTAAACCTTCTTGCCACCGATGATGTTCACGCCCTTCTGTACGCGGCCAGTCTTCTGACCTGCGATGTTGAAGACCTTACCATTCTCGACGTCAGCAGCAATACCGTTGATGCCAGTAGCCTTGTTGTAGTCATCCTGACTCAGGAAATTGATGGTAACCTTCAGTAATACAGCCTTTTCACCAGCTACAATAGCCCACTGTGCAAGGTATGTATCACCAGCAGCGAAGTTTGCATCATGAGCACCGCTGTAGTCGAACTGACCGCTTGCAGGATCGCTCAACTTCAAGCAGTAACCATTGGTCGCCTGTCCCCAAGCTGTAGCGTCACCATCAGCATTACGCCAACCGTCAGTGGTGTTCTTTACAAACTCACCTGTAGTTACGTTCACGATGTAGGTCTCAGCATTAGAGATGTTATCAATTCCAAGAGCTGTGCACACTTCTGCAACGTCGAAGGTGGGAAGATGATTCTCGTCTGCGTTGTAAGCTGTTTCTGCGAGATCAAAGCCTTCAATTTCGATGGTCTTGACAATCTCAGGATTGATTACAGGAACATCCTCCATCGTTACGTTAATCTTGAACTCTACAAAGTCTCCATCAGCGTTTTCAAGACGAACAACTGCATTAAGAGTCTTGCTGTATTCTGCACCAAACTGGGTAACAGTTATAGCTGGAGTCTCAGCATCGTAAGAGATATAATACTTATTATTAACTCCCCAATTGGACTTATTACCATTGTAATCTACCCAGAATAGAACCTCACCCTCATTACCATTGTAATCTTTGCGCACACCTGTTGTATCAACAAGTTGATAAATTAACTCAGAAGGTTGTGCACCAAGTAATGTGGCAGCTTCGGAAATAATGGTTGCATCAGCAATAGTGATAGTACTCCAGTCTGAAACTTCGACATCGTTAGCAGTCAAATCATAGGTCTTAAGTGCCTCCTTCGGCTCCTGAGCCTTGAATCTGTTGATGTCTTCTTCGTTAGCACCGAAGTAGCAAACGTCTGTGGTAGCGTTCTGGAGAATCAGCTTAATAACGGGAGTTGATTCAGCAGTCTCCTTTGCTCCAACAAGAGTTCCGTTGTAAGGAACGGGCATCTGACCACCAGAAGTGGGAACCTGGAAGTCTTCAGCGAGATAAACAGTGACACCTTCATACTCGGTTACAGCTACGTTCTCAACGGTGAACTCATCGAATGAGCCAAGAGCAGCCATTGGCAATGCGAAGCCGGAGAAGGTGATATTTACAAGACCCTCGCCTGCCTCAGTGATGGTGACAGTCTGATCGCTTGTGCTGTCGCCCATCGGACCAGCCTTCGGGTGAGACTGAGACTGCATGATGATACCAGTGTAAGCTGTACTTTCGAGTTCAGGAACTTCGCTTACGCGGAAAGTAGAACCGCCGTCAGTCTTACCAGCTGCGTTATCCCAGAATGCGAGAGGACTGGTTGCGGAGCCGCCGCCAGCCTGGTTCACCCAACCGTTCTCTGTACCAACCTCGCGGAGTACGAAGCCGTCAGCATTTGCAAAGATATCCCAAGCGTATTCACCCTCGCGAAGAACAACAGCGTGACGGGTACCTTCACCTTCAGCTACGTCAGCAGGAGTCAAGCTCTGGCCTTCAGCAGCCTTGTTCACTATGACAACCTTCAGAGGATCATTAGCAACGGGTAAGAATGCCCACTGGAATTCGGGAGAAGCAAGTTCGTACTTAGTAGCATTCTGCTTCATGGTGTAAGGCTCAGTCTCGCACTTGGATACCTGCCATCCACCACGGATGTTCATGTTATACCACTTAGCGTTTTCGAAGTCAGTTGAGAAATCGAACGGGCCATTCCAAGTTGCAACGACATTTACTGTAGTTGTTTCCTTTTCGATGGTCTCGGTCTCGGTGGACATGGTGAAGAGGCCGTGCAACAAATTGTCAAATGAAGCGGGCACTTTCACTTCGTCACCTGAGAGCTGAGTAACAACTTCTGTAGCGAGAATTGTCTCACCGTTAACAAGATTGTATGTTACATCAACAGGAGTAGCTGTAATCATTTCAAGTTTGAAGTTCTTCCAAACTGTCCAGTGGTCACCAGATGTCTCATCAACAATCAGACCGATGGTGATTTCGCCGGCCTCTGCCATCTGGAAGATTACTTCGTTGACACCATTACCTTCAGCGAACCAAGCGGCTGCCTGAGGACGGCTGTTAACTACACTGTTGGCTACGGTTGCGATGCCAACGCTGTTTTCGCCAGCGTAAATCTTACCGTCCATACCAGTACGTGTGAGAGCGATAGCTGTCAGCTTATAAACGCCAGCAGGAAGAGTGATGGTCTGGTGGAATTCAGCAGGAGAAGTGCTCCAGTACTCGCATACGCCATCGCTAGAACTGCCGAAATTAGTACCTTCCCAACCATTCTTATTCATAGGAGCAGGATTGACGATGTACCAATCGGTAACATCAATATCCTTCTTAATCTCAATTCCATTGAAGAACTGCTTTGCAAGTTCTGCAAGATCTTCAATAGCAGCATCTACCTCTTGCTTGCTTGTGTAGAACGCAGTCTTGATAGGCTCAATCTGAGCAGCTATTGAAGCACCAATTTCATTGGGATCGTCATATGTTTCTGTTGCAGCAATCTGAGCCTCAAGCTTCTCGGCCAAAGCAATCAGACTACTTGCATCAGCATGACCTGCAATATGCCATACGAATGAGGGCTCAAGAGAGTAACCAGCCTCGGGCATTTCTGCCTCGGTGAATACATCCCAATAGGTGTTAGCACCCCAAGCAAGATTCGTAGCATTTGTAGCGCGAACGGCAAATAATCCATCCTCGTTCATGAAGAATACCTGACGCTCCCAGTCATTACGGTCGTTGTTGCCATTATGGATATGGCCATCGTTGGTAAATGTGGTGTTTCCACCTGTGTCAGGATTCGTGAATTTAACACCTAAGTTCCAGCCAATCGGATATGCAGTTCCGTTTGCTGTAGCCTTTGTGATCTCGAATGTGGCAGCATTAGCTGCATCTGTCAGTGTACCAGTGGCATCGAGGTAGTAGTTAGTGCCATCAACTTCGGTGTAGATGAGATAGGTCTCTCCGCTCTTAATGTTAGCAATAGCTTCGTCATAGTAGCTGGCAAAGCGCACCTCGTCGATGGTGCCTTCTGTGCCATAGTAAGTCAGCTGGAAGTTATCCCAGATGGCCCACAATGTGGTATTTGTCTCAAGCTTAGCACCTACAGTCAGTTCACCAGCCTCTGTAACCTGTACAAAGATAGGAGCTGCTGCATACAAACCTGCCTCAAATGATGTGCAAGCATCAGCCATAGAGTTCTCTGAGCCAGTCTTCACGGGGAAGGTCACCTTCTCGTCGTTTGCATAGAATACGGGCAGATTCTCTTCGTCAGTACCATCCTGACGGTAGAAGCCCTGAGCAGTGAGCTTATAGATACCTGCGGGGGCGTTTGCCAACTTCTGGTAAACGTTGAATTCGCCATGATACTTCTCTGCATCGTGCTTGTTGCTATTACCACCAGTCAGAGCAGCACTGCCCTCGTTCGTCCACGCGGAAACATTGCGGTTGTTGCGACCGAATGTGTGGTCGGCAATAAGGAATGTAGCGTCAACGGGAGCGTCCTTGGTTGCATTGGCCAGTGAAGCCAGCATGTCAGCCTCGGTAATGATTTCCCACTGTGCATTAGCCTCTGCACCGGATTCTAAAGCAGCAAGAATCGTTGAACCATCTGAGCCATAGAATGTTTCGCCATTGGCAATGGTATAGAAGCCATTTTCAAGTTTAGTGATAGTGAGGCTTACAGGAGAACCATTGTCCATATACGAGCCATTGAAGTAGTACGCTGTACCACCGTTGCTCACCTGAGACTCAAGCTTGTAAGTTCCGTCCTCATTGCTCACGAGGGTGAGGTAGTCGGGGTTCTTTAACAGGGAAGCCTGTGTTCCCCAAGAGTTTCCAGCTCCCCAATACAAGCCAGCACCTACGTTCTTAAAGTAGTACTTGCCATCAGCAAAAGCGGTCTCGGGCTGAGGTTCGGGTTCTCCGGCTTCAGCAACCTTCACAGCGACATTGGCAAGAAGAACTTCTTTCCAACCGTCAGCATTCCACTCCAGAATATAATTGCCGTCTTCCTCAGGTGTGAACTTGATTTCAGATCTTGTAGAACCGGTTACAGCATCTTTACTGCCATTGACATCGGGGGTGTTGTCGATGGTCTGAGTGAGAACTGCATTTTCAAGATCACCCTCCTTGAAGATAGAGAACACCAGCGTAGCTCCACTAGCTTTCCACATAGCAGAGTTGAAGCAAACAGTGTATTCCTTATCAGCCTCAAGAGCAAGAGCCTTTACATTACCATAACGTACATAGCCCTCGCGGAAATAAATGGCTTTGGTAAAGTCACCATTTTCACCGAAGTTGAAAATACGTGCACCACCGGTAAAGGTAGAGGGGTAAGCACGGTTCTCAGAACCGAACTTCACTTCATAGCCATAAGGAATACCTCCCTCATCGCAAATGCTGAAGAAGTCTGGGATAAGTTCGCCTTGTGCAAGAGGAGCTTCTGGCTCGTCAATCACAGGATCGGGAATCTCTTCACCAGCCTTCAGAGTGCAGAATGTCCAGTAAATGGGATCTTCGCCAGTAGGAGCGGGATTCACACCAGCGAAATAACCGCCACGAGCCACGTTCTTCAGAGCAAAGCCATTGGTGGTGTCGTACTCGATTTCCCAAGCACCACCATACAACACGTCGGTGCCATACTGTGAGCCATTTCCAAGAACGAAGCAACCGTCGAAGCCACCCTCAGCACCAGAGTTCAGATAGATGGGGGTTTGCCCATAAACGCTTTGGCTTGAGCCGTCGGCTTTAACGCACTCAATGGCATAGGCGTTTTCAAGTTGTTCAATGCCAGCGTCTGCCAAACTGTGCAGCTTAAACAAATAAGCAGCACCACCTACAGCGTTAGTATAAGAATCGTAAGCCAAGTTCTGGTTGTCCTTGTTGTAGATGGCCTTGGCGTCTGTCTCGTTAACGATGGCAAACAACTGACCATCCAG
>JAFSNB010000007.1 GCA_017447625.1 Bacteroidaceae bacterium | reverse complement strand
TTGGATACGCGTTACTCACCCGTGCGCCGGTCGCCGGCAGAGATAGCAAACTACCTCCCCGATGCCCCTCGACTTGCATGTGTTAAGCCTGTAGCTAGCGTTCATCCTGAGCCAGGATCAAACTCTTCATCGTAGAATATCTTCAGTTCACAACCCGAAAAGGGAGTGAGCTATAATCAAAATTTTGTTTGTTGATTCCGAGCGGTCCCAGCTGACTTTTGTTATTCCTGTCCAGACTTTGCAGCCTGGAAGAAATGACGGTTCGTCACTTGATTTCCTGTACTACTATTTGTCTCTTGTCAGTATTTCAAAGATCGATTTTTGCTCTGCGAAGCGAGCGTAAGTTTTAGCCCCTGCGTTGCAGGGGTGTCCCTTTCTCGTTTGCGGGTGCAAAGGTACGGCGTTTTTTTGGTCCCACCAAATATTTTGGAAGAAAAATGCAATTAATTTTTTATTTAGAGGAAATGCGCTTCGCCCTCGCGCGCGAACATATTATTATATTATATATGCTAACGACGTGTGCGAGAGGCGAGATATTCGTCTAAATTGCCACCAATTATCTTTTCGTAGGTCGTACGGGCAGTTTTGATTGTACCGAATCCTGCATCTATACAATCTCTCAAACTGACAAGCTGCCCCTGATCGATAAGACGGACCAATTCGTAAATCCTATAGGTATTGATATACTCGTGAACATTGTTATATCCCTGGCTCCTCAAAGACTGAAGCAGCAGGTGCCGGTTGATGGAGGTCTCAGCACACAACTGGTCGCGTCCGAAAGTATAGTCCTTCCATCTCTGAGGGTTATGTTGCATCCAGAATTCCACTCGCTCGAAGCGTTTCCTGTTCGCTTCGTTGAAGTCGGCAAGTTCGGTCTCCTGAATATCCTTCTCCTCTGGCTGCGACTCGACATTCTTTATTTCGGGTTTGGGCAGGTTGAGTGCTATCGTCTCCAACACACGCATACCTATATATAAGTTCACGAGCGTGAAGGTTGCAATCCACAATTCGAACAGTCCTATGTTGAAATGCACCGTCACCCAGATGTAAAGGACAGAACTGAGTCCGAGTGCTGTAGTGTAACCGATGATATAATTAGGTATATCGGGCAGACGCAGCAACTCCTTTGGCAGACGGAAAATGTTTATGACATAGTATATGCTCAGGAGAAGGATTACAATGCGGAAAAACACATCAAACGAGACCAAGTGTGCTCTGAAATCGCTCCAGGTGCGCAGGATCACCGGGCTCATTCCCAGCACCATTGCAATGACATAGAGTGCAATTACCACAATTACGGGAACAGCATACCCCCACATGCGATTCCATTGCAGATATCCCGGCATAGAGATACTTAGCGGGTATATAGACTGAAGGAACACTATGGCCAGCAGCGGGATAAGCATCATAGGATGCATTATTCCCAGATGCGTAATCTGAATATCATTTGCAAAAGGGAGAATGAATATAATGGAGAAGCCAAATATGCCCAAAATCCAAGCCAAAGAGAGATATTCAACCTTATGGCGTGCAAAGAGGGCCATCACAGCCGTCATCAGTATATGCATTGTGGCAGAACACAACAACACGTCATATAATTGAACCATTATATCGCATTTTTAGGGGTTAAAGTCGTGCAAAGGTAGCACAAGTTAGCATAAAGTGCAAAATTATTCGTGTTTTTTTGAGTGTTGAAGTTTTAATTTCTATCTTTGTGGCCGTAAAACGCAAAAACATATAAGATATGGACAATAAAATTGACATGTATGCGAAGATTCAGGAGTGCGCTTCCTGGATTCGCAAGGAGATACCCAATCGCCCCGAGATTGCCATCGTGTTAGGTACCGGCCTTGGCCGACTGGCTGATGAGATAAAAGTTGAGAGGGCTATTGCATACAAGGACATACCTAATTTCCCAATCTCTACTGTGGAAGGACACAGCGGACGTCTGCTCTTCGGCAAGCTTGGCAACGCCGACGTTGTGGCCATGCAAGGCCGTTTCCACTTTTACGAAGGCTACCCGATGCGGATTGTGACTTTCCCCGTACGCGTGATGTACGAACTGGGCATCAAGACGCTGTTCGTGTCCAATGCAGCCGGCGGCACCAATCCAACCTTCGCCATCGGCGACATGATGATTATCACAGACCATATCAACTTCTTCCCAGAACACCCTCTGAACGGTCCCAATTATCCTACAGGTCCCCGCTTCCCGGACATGCACGCTGTATATGACCGCGAACTTATCGAGATGGCAGATGCCATAGCGGCAGAGCGCGGTATAAAAGTGCAGCACGGTGTATATCTCGGCACTCAAGGTCCTACTTTCGAGACGCCGGCCGAGTACCGTATGTTCCGCATCCTTGGAGCAGACGCTGTCGGCATGAGTACAGTGCCAGAGGTCATTGTGGCACACCATTGCGGTATTCGCGTATTCGGAGTGTCCGTCATCACCGACCTTGGCGTTGAGGGCAAGATAGAAGAGGTGAGCCACGAGGAAGTGCAGCGGGCCGCAGATGCGGTGCAACCCCTTCTGGCAGAGATCATAAAGGAAATGGCCGAGCGCTTATGGAAATAGCTGAACTGGGTGAGTTCGGGCTTATTCGCCACCTCACAGAGAACATAGAAATAAAGAACCGCGAGACGGTGAAGGGCGTCGGGGACGACTGCGCCGTAATGGACTATGGCGGCGAGCGCGTGGTTCTGATGACCACTGACCTGTTGCTCGAAGGCGTACATTTCGACCTTCAGTATGTGCCTCTGAAGCATCTCGGTTACAAGGCTGCGATGGTGAATCTCAGCGACATATATGCCATGAACGGACGTCCGCGACAGATGACCGTCAGCCTTGGTGTATCCAAGCGCTTCTCGGTGGAGGATCTCGAAGAAATATATGCCGGACTGCGTCTGGCCTGCGACAGTTGCCAGTGCGACATCGTCGGTGGAGACACCTCCGCAAGCATGACCGGACTCACCATTTCCATAACCGTAATCGGAGATGCTGCCCGTGACAAAGTGGTATATCGCAGCGGAGCAAAAGAAAACGACATCATCTGCGTCACCGGCGACCTCGGAGCTGCCTATATGGGTCTTCAGCTGCTTGAGCGCGAGAAGGGCATCTATTATGAGCAGTCCCGGGAGCTTCAGCAGAAGATTGCCGAGGCAAAGGAAAGCGGCGACAGCCAAAAACTCTCAACTCTCAACGCTCAACTCTCAACTATAGCCACACCCGACTTCACCGGACGTGAGTATCTGTTGGAGCGCCAACTGAAGCCCGAAGCCCGCAAGGACATCATAGAAGCCTTGGCTGCTGCCGGCATCGTTCCGACAGCAATGATGGATATAAGTGACGGACTGAGCAGCGAGCTTATGCACATCTGCAAACAGAGCAACGTAGGCTGCCGCGTCTATGAAGAGCGCATCCCGCTCGATTACCAGACAGCCGCCGCAGCCGAGGAGATGAACCTGAACGTGACGACCTGCGCCATGAACGGAGGCGAAGACTACGAGCTGCTCTTCACCTTACCGCTCTCGCAGAACGATGCCATACAAGCCGTTCCCGGAGTCAAGACCATAGGCTACATAACCCGTGCCGAAGCAGGCCAATGGCTCGTTTGCCGCGACGGTACTGAGATGGAGCTTAAAGCCCAGGGGTGGAATCCTTTGAAGAATTCTTAATTCTTAATTCATAATTTTGAGCCTTGGAAGGTGATCTGATACATATCAATGAGTGGTTGCGTCCGCTGAGCTGGCTTTATGGAGCTGGCGTTTGGGTGCGTAATTTCCTTTTCGACTCGAAGGTGTTAAAGGAAACTGCGTTCCCTGCGCCCGTAATCTGTGTGGGCAACATCACAGCCGGAGGCACAGGCAAGACACCCCACACAGAGATGCTTCTGCGTATGCTCGGAGACCTCTTCCCCACCCGTCCGCTGGCAGTCCTGAGCCGGGGCTATAAGCGTTCGTCACGCGGTTTCGTGATGGCAGCCGCCGACACTTCCATGCGGCAAATAGGTGACGAGCCTTGGCAGATGAAGCAGAAATTCCCGGGCGCAATCATTGCAGTTGATGCCAACCGTCGTCACGGAATCAACGAGATCCTACGTAAGGCTAAGACCACCGACAGCGCAGACTCACCTATAATAATCCTTGACGATGCCTACCAGCACCGCTACGTCAAGGCCGGACTTAACATCCTTCTCACAGACTACCACCGCCTCATCACCGACGATAGCCTGCTGCCGGCCGGCCGCCTGCGCGAACAGGTCTCTGGCAAGGATCGCGCACATATCGTCATCGTCAGCAAATGTCCGGAGAAGATGACACCTATAGAGTTCCGCGTGGTGCGCAAGAGCCTCCACTTGAAACCCTTCCAGCGCCTGTTCTTCAGCCAATTGCACTACGGCGCACTCCGTCCGCTATTCACCAAAGTCGAGGAGAGGACCGTAGTCGGTGCCAAGAGCAGCACACACGAAGTGGTGACAAAAAGCGAAGAGATCACGTCGGAGACTCACGTCATCCTCCTTACTGGCATCGCTTCGCCTGAGCAGATGATGATGGACATCCAGAAGCGTACACGCCACATTATCCCGCTCTTCTTTGCCGACCATCACGAGTTCACCAGCAGCGATGTGGAAAAGATAGAACGCATATTCACATCTCTGCAGGGCAGCAAACGCCTTATAGTCACCACGGAGAAGGATGCAGCCCGCCTGCAGCTCGTCAAAGACAAACTCTCTACGATGGTGCGCCGTCACGTCTATGTCCTCCCCATCGAAGTGCGCTTCATGTGCGACGAAGAGCCCGAGTTCAGGCAGATGGTTGCGTCGTTCATTAACGGGCAATAAACAAAAAGATGAAACAACTTACATACGCCGTCATAGGCACAGGAGCCATCGGAGGCTTCTACGGAGCAAAACTGGCACGCGCAGGACAAGAAGTTAATTTTCTTCTTCACAGCGATTACGAACATGTGCGCCGCGAAGGGCTCCGTGTCAGCTCCTGCGACGGAGACTTCTCCCTGCCACAGGTTCATGCTTATTCCTCCACAAGCGAAATGCCGAAGGCAGACGTCGTGCTCGTGGGACTGAAATCCACCAACCAGCACCTGCTGCGCACTCTCCTGCCGCCGCTGCTCCACCCGGGCACGCTTGTAATCCTAATCCAGAACGGCATAGGACTCGAAGCCGACGTCCAGAAGTGGTTTCCCGGACTTGCCCTCGCAGCCGGTCTCGCTTTCATCTGCTCTGCCAAGACAGAGCCGGGCCACATCCGCCACCAGTGCTACGGCAGCATCAATCTGGGCAACTACTCATGTGCCGACGTCGAACTCTTCCAGACCGTCCTCCGCGACTTCTGCTCTGCCGGCATAGATGCCCACGAAGTCGATTACGCTGAGGCCCGTTGGCGCAAAGCCGTGTGGAATATGCCGTTCAACGGGATGACTGTTGCCCTGCAGACGCAGACCGACTGTCTCCTGCGCAACCCCGCCACCCGCCAGCTTATCTACGAGCAGATGATGGAAGTGATTGGAGCCGCCAACGCCCTTGGCATCAGCACTATCGACGAGAGTTCCGCCCAGAAGATGATGCAAATGACAGATGACATGGTCCCTTACTCTCCATCTATGCGCCTCGACTTTGATTTCCACCGCCCGATGGAAATCCACTACATCTACACACGCCCCATTGCCGAAGCCCGCACCGCCGGTTTCCCGATGCCCCGCCTCGAGATGCTTGAGCGCGAACTCCTCTTCATCGACGCCCAAAACCATTAACGTAAAGAGATTGTGGGGAAAAACGATTGTCTATACCCCTCAGATACTCTCTACGGACATTATGGACTTAAAGGACTTGACTTAGGCTGCCATAGTCCTCTAAGTCCATAAAGTCCGTAGCTTATTACTTCACCAGAACCTTTTGGCCATCCATGATATATACTCCCTTCGGGAGCACAGAGGACGCAGAGTGGACAGAGGACACAGAGATTTTCCTGCCGCTCAGATCATACATCGCGCCAGCCTCCCCTCCATTACGGGAGGGGTCGGGGGTGGGTCTTTGGATTCCATTAGCCATTTCGTCAAGCCTAATATATCCCTTAACACTTCCGCCGTTAGATGCGTTGGCGTAGGTGTAGGCTTCGAACGGGCGAGCGGCACGGCTCGAACGGACGAATACAGAACCAGCAGGCCACGTAATGCCGTCAGCCTCGTATGGCTCATCATTCAGCACAAAGACGCTGTCAGCTGCAGCCACCTCCTGATAGGTCGGCACAAGACCGAACAGCGGTCCTGCGTTCGATGTGGCATTTGCCGTAGGCTGAACGACTACATTTCTGCCATGGAACGTTACCTTCCCATTTATTCGGTACTCTTCAATATATCCCTCGCTATTCGGCATGGAGATAATGTAAGGGGTATTAGCGCGAATGAGACTGTCTTTTGTGAAACCAACATTTGCATCCATCTTCGCAAGCCAGAAGTGCTTGTCTGTATTTGCATCTGCTCCAAACGGAGCAATCAATTGTCCATCTTCTGTGGTAATACTATCCACTTCAAACGGTACAACAAATGTTTCCCAACCGCTTGTACTATTGATCATTGTTTCCTTTTCGAACTTTTTGCTTATGCTGATGTTTTCAGCAGTAAAAGCTTGCGGGTTGCTGAACGGACGGCCGTCGTAGAGAGTTATACTCTTCGCAACTCCGTTGCGTATTACGTTGCCTTGGTATGTTACTTCAACATCACCAGACACAAACACTAATAGGTTTCCGTGTTCTTCTGGTGTTCCGAAGCAGGCTGCATCCACGGGAGCTTCGCTATCCCAAATCAATACTTGCAGTTGCGTGTTGCCTGCAAATGTTGCTTCAGGCACGGAGACCACTGGAATCCCGTTCATTTCCTTCGGTATAGTCACTTCTTTAGCTTCGGGATTATTTGTACCAGCAAATATGTAACCTCCTTTCTCTTCATTGTAAGAAAGAACAACGTCATCTATTATATATGTTGGATTGATGGAGAACGTACCAGTTACCACAATATCGTGAGAAGGCATCGTTGCAGGCACTTCACTCCACCCGCTGAAGGTATAGCCCTCCTTTGTTGGCTCTGGAAGCGGCGTTAGCGTTGTGTCATACGTCACGCTGTCAATCTGCACCTCCTTGCCATCAACGATATAAGTGAGTTTGTAGCTATTGATTATAAACGAGCCTGTAATAGTTACGTCTTTGGACGGCATTGTAGCCGGCATCTCACTCCACCCGCTGAAAGTATAACCCTCGCGTTCAGGTGTAGGAGCTTCAATAGGTAAACCGAAAGTGACAGAATCTGCCTTCAGGACTTCTCCATCAATTATGAACGAAACGAGATATTTGTCTGTAGAGAATGTACCTGCAATAGTGACATCATTGGCAGGCATAGTCTCAGGTACACCTATCCATCCGCTGAAGGTCTCACCCTCGCGAGTCGGCTCTACTATAGGTGTTATAGCTTGTCCGTATGCCACAATCAGGCTGTCATACGGTTCCCCGTCAACATAATAGCGCAGTATATATGAATTTACGGCAAACGTGCCTGTTACCGTCACATCATGAGCAGGCATCGTTGCAGGAACTTCACTCCACCCGCTGAAGGTATAGCCTTCCTTCTCAGGATTTTCAAGAGAAGTAAGTGGGGTTGCAAAAGTCACGCTGTCGGCTTTATACTCTTCTCCATCAACAATATATTTAAGCTTATAGCTGTTAATGACATACAAGCCTGTTATCGTTACATCGTGAGCAGGCATCGTTGCAGGCACTTCACTCCACCCATTGAAGGTATAACCCTCTTTCTTAGGCTCTGCAAGTGGCTTCAGTTCTGTTGCAAAGACGACACTGTCAGCCTTGTACTCTTCTCCATCAACAATATAAGTCAGTTTATAGCTGTTTATGGAGAATGATCCTTCTATAGTTACGTCATGGGCGGGCATCGTAGCAGGAATCTCACTCCACCCGCTAAATGTATAACCCTCACGTTCAGGAGTTGGTGAAGTTATTGGGAACCCGAAAGTGACAGAGTCAGTCTTCAGGACTTCTCCATCAACTATAAATGAGGCGAGGTACTTATCTGTTGCGAATGTACCTGCAACGGTGACATCATGGGCAGGCATAGTCTCAGGCACGCCAAGCCATCCGCTGAAGCTCTCACCCTCTCGCATAGGCTCAGCAACAGGAACTATAGCTTCTCCGAAAGTAATGCTTAAGCTATCGTATGGTTCGCCATCAACATAGTAGCGAAGCATATAGGTGTTTATGGCAAATGAGCCCGTTACAGCCACATCGTGAGCAGGCATCGTTTCAGGAATCCCACTCCACCCGCTGAAGGTGTGACCTTCCTTTTCAGGAAGCAGCACAACATTTAACTCAGTAGCAAATATCACGCTGTCAGTCTTGTATTCTTCTCCATCAACAATATAAGTCAGCTTATAGCTGTTGATAGCAAATGAACCTGTAACAGTCACATCGTGAGCAGGCATAGAGTCTGGAAGTTCGCTCCACCCACTAAAAGTGTAGCCCTCGCGGACTTGCTCCGGAATAGGAGTAATATCAGTCGCATAGATTACAGAATCACTTTGTAAGGTATCTCCATCTAATATATAAATCAGCTTATACTTGTTAATTACAAACGATCCATTTACTGTTACGTCATGTGCCGGCATCGTGTCTGGAAGTTCGTTCCACCCGCTGAATGAATAGCCCTCTTTTTGAGGAAACGGTTCAGCTTCAATAGCCGTATCATAAGCAATGCTGTCTGTTTTATACTCTTCTTCATCAACAATATAGGTCAGTTTAAAACGGTAAACCATCTTCTCAAATTCAGCCGAAGAGAAGCCATAGGCCTTGCCATCGTCGCCTATGACCTGATAGTATAAGGTGTGCTGGCCTCCGGATAGTCCTTTAACATTGAGAATATAGTTCCCAGATGTCCCATCTATAGTCTGTATGTTATCTGTTTCGCCGTCAAACCAATATCGTAATTGTGAAGCTTTAACCTGACTGCCGATTAGAGACTCTTCAATGCTTTCAGACATCTTAAGGAACACACATGATGTAAGACCATAGCCCTGACCGTCAGCTCCGATTACCTGATAATGAATAGTATGCAAGCCGTCCGATAGCGAAGTTACATCAAGAACATAGTTACCAGACAAGCCATCAACAGCCTGCATATTGTCTGTATCACTGTCGAACCAATAGTGCAGTCTATTAGCTTTGACCTTATTCCCGTTTACAGACTCTTCGATGCTTTCAGACATCTTAAGGAACACGCATGATGTAAGACCATAGCCCTGACCGTCAGCTCCGATTACCTGATAATGAATAGTATGCAAGCCGTCCGATAGCGAAGTTACATCAAGAACATAGTTACCAGACAAGCCATCAACAGCCTGCACATTGTCCGTATCACTGTCGAACCAATAGTGCAGGGAGTGCGCTTGTATTGGCGGTGGAAGCACTTCTGATAGAAGCGAATCCGATATAATGTCCTGCCCTTGTGCCACCAAAGACAGACAGGAGAACATTATATACAATATGATATATTTACGCATAAGCCACAAATAATAGTGTTTGCTTATTCAGCGGAGCTTACTTCAATCTCTACGTTTAGCTTATCATCGGCCGTTGTCTGTTTGTCAACGGTCAAATTTGTAATTCGAGGATAGGTTGGGGTAGTGTTATAAGGATACTGTCCGCCATATAATCCTATTTCTGTTCCATCCGTTCCCAAATACTGCGTCTTCGCTGCATCAGTCAGTTCAAATTGCTGTGAGTCAGAATATCCTCCGCTATAATCTTTGAATACTGCTTCATAAGTTGATGTAGAACATGATATTGCATTGCCTTGCATGGCAGAATAAATCTGATTATTGTAATAATAATCATTATCGGAATTGAAGGCAGTACAATTCATTGCTTGTGTTTCAGCTGGAAGTTTATAATAATCAATATTGGTTGTTTGTGAGCTACAACATAGTATACAATTTACAAATGAAGAATGCCGATAATTTGTAAAATACCCATTTAATACGCAATTAACGCATTGTGCGGTAGAAGAGTCGCTACCCTTAACCGTAAGGGTCTGTATAAAACAATGTAAAAAAACAGCACTAGTTGAGCCAAACAGATAAAAATGCTCTGTTATTTTACAATCAACGAATAATGCATTTTCTATGTGGCTTTTAGATGAATCAGTAACAACTCCTTTAAATAGACATTTCAAGAAACAAGGATTGGAGAATGTACCTACAATACTAGCACCATCGAATCGGATTCCCTCTACAGACAAACGAAAGTTGTTGTTTTCTGTAATATCAAAAGACATCATACTACTAATGCTTGTTGGGTTAGACGCATCTATACCGGTACCTCGAACTGTAATCGCTTTAGTAAAAGTAAATCCTGTATATGATCCTCCAGAAAGGTTAATTACATCACCACTTGCTGCAGCGTTGTGTGCATTCATAAAAGCATCTGCACCATAGTACATTGTGACTTCATCACCATGTGTAAGTGTTGCTACTAACGTGTTCTGTGCGAAACTCAAGGTTGCAGTCATAATAGCAACCAACGTAAAGAAAATCTTTTTCATTTGTTCAATTTGTTTTATTTGTTAATACTTTAATGTCTCATTAGTTTATGGATAAGAAAGCACTAACTTTATGAGCAAAAGAAAAGTGCAGACCTTTCCATAACTCCCTGACAGGTCTGCAACAACCCTACACAATATTATGGATTAGCCTGCACTACATGTGCAAGCTCCATTCATTGTGTAATTGCCCGTTATTTCCTTTCGGTGTTGCAGTTCGTCAGGGAAAATTGAGCAAATAAAAGTTTATTATGTTACGCCCATCGCTATGGGCAGATATTGTTTTGTTTCGGCAGTTTCATCTATTGGGGACTACCTGCCAATGAATTGTTAATCAACTATGTCTTTAATCTGGAATAGGGTCGCTGTTACAACCTCTCGATATCTTCGACACTCAGGCCTGTGATATCCGCAATATCTGCGACTGCAAAGCCTTTGGCCTTCATCTTGCGAGCATTCTCAATGTTGGCTTCTTCACGGCCTTGGGCAAGACCTTGGGCCAAACTCTTCTTTATAGCAGTCTTCATCACACTGTAGTTGTCCCAGAATACCTTCTTGCTCTCCTCATACTCCTAGCGTTCAGCCTCTGAATATCTGGCTATCTCGGCCTGATCGAAGAGCTTCTTGAAGCCGACGTAGGTATATGGGTTTATGTATCTTTCGCTTCCTTCTGACATAACACTTCGTTTTTATTCGCCGCAAAATTAGTGTTTTATTGGCTTTGTGCAAAAGAATCCGCAAATTATTTCACATTCAGCCAGAAAAATGCCTCTCAACGATTAGGTTGAAAGGCTGAATTATAAACTGTCGATTAGCATTTGCCGACCCTTCGACCTGCTTTCGCTGACCGTTCGGACTGCATTCGCTGATCCTTCGGCCTGCGTCAGTCGATCTCTCGACCTTGATGGATTGATTATAACACAGCCGTGTGTTAATTAAAACACATATGTGTGTTAATTGTAACACAGCTGTATGTTAATTAGAACACATCTGTGTTATAATCATTCAAACGAGGTCGGGAGGTCGATGAGCCTTGGTTCATGAGTCGATTAATGCAGGGGAAAGAATCAGGTGACGGGCGTGATTTGATTAGGTCGCGCTCGTGACCTGATTGGGTCACGGCTGTGACTTGATTGGATGACGGCCGTGACTTAATTGGGTGACGGCCGTGACTTAATCAAGTCATAAGTGTGAACTAAGTGATGAGTATAGGGAGAATGGTCTAGGAGACGAGGTCGAAAGGTCAACGGACTCAGGCCTAAAGTTCAATGAGTCAATGGGAAAAAGAAGGCCAGCATACGAGTGTAAATCGCTGCTGGCCTTTGATAATTCGTTGAGTAATGCTAACGCAGAAGGCTATTTGAGGCACTTGACCGTCTCCATCATGCCTTTGTCAAGGATGCTTTTGATGCTCTTGGCAAGGAGGTCGGTGAGGCCAGGGATTGTGTTCAGGTCGCCATGCTCGTGCCAGATAAGCTCCTGGGCACCGAGGACACCCTCTGCTACGCGTCGGGAAAGGAGAGACAAGAGATTGGTGACATCAACAATACAGTCGGAGCCATCAATCTTCTTAACGACTTGATCTATGACCTTAATCTTGCTTCTATCTATCGTATTATCATCCCAGAGGTCGGCGAGGAGCTGCATTATTCGTGGGTCGTCGTTGGGCTGGATTGGAGTGCCGTCGGCACGCTGACCGCCACGGTAATAAACGCAGATGGCAGCGAGACCGAGAACGATGCCGCGCGGCAGTTCTCCGCGACGTCCGAGATAGGTCTTCAGGCCGGGAAGGTCGCGCGTCTGGAATTTGGGGAAGGAATTGAGCATGATGCTCGTGAGCTGATGATCTACGAAGGGGTTGCAGAAGCGCTCCATGACATCGTCGGCGAAGCGGCGCAGCTCCTCCTCGGGGAGATTGAGGGTAGGCAGCAGTTCATCGCACATGACACGGTGGATGAAGGGGCCGATGACCTCGTGTTGACAGGCATCGCGCACGATATTCAGTCCGGCAAGGAAAGCCACGGGCGAAAGCACGGTGTGCGGGCCGTTCAGGAGGGTCACCTTGCGCTCGTGGTAGGGCGACTCGTCGTGAGTGAAGATGACATGCAGTCCGGCTTTGTCGGCAGGGAACTCACGGGCGAGCTGCTCTATGGGGAGGTTGGGCGCGGTCTCTATGACCCAGAGGTGGAAGGCCTCAGCCTGCACCACCATCTGGTCTGCGTAGCCCACCTTCTGCTGAATGGCATCGATGTCCTTGCGCGGGAAGCCCGGAACGATGCGATCGACCAGAGTGGCACAGACATAACAAGACTGTTCGAACCACGCGCGGAACGCATCGTAGTCGGCGGCGAGATCCTCTTTCCACAGTTCGATGTACTTGCGGATACAATCGACAAGATGATGACCATTCTGGAAGATGAGCTCGCACGGCATTATGATAAGGCCCTTCTCCGGATCGCCGTTGAACGCGCGGAAACGGTGGTAGAGCAACTGCGTCAGTTTGGCGGGATAGGACGAGGGAGGTGTGTCCGACAGGCGGCACGCGGGGTCGAAGGCTATGCCAGCCTCCGTGGTGTTGGAGATGACGAAGCGAATGTCGGGTTGTGCAGCCAGAGCGATGAAGGCCTCGTAATCCTCGTATGGATTGAGGGCGCGACTGACGCTGTCAATGAGCTCAAGTGAGTTCACGGACTGGCCGTCAATAAGGCCCTGGAGGTTTACGTGATAGAGGCAGTCCTGCTCCTGCAGGCGTGCTGCCATTCCCTGGGCGATGGGCTGAACGATGACAACAGAGGAGCCGGAGGTATCTGGCCAGACAGAGGCGTTGTTCATCTTCCAGACAATCCAATCTACGAACGCGCGAAGGAAGTTGCCTTCGCCAAACTGTATAATGCGCTCAGGACGCTTAGCCTTGGGTGCGGTGGTGGAGTTGAGGGGTTTCATAGAAAAAGACCCACCCCCAACCCCTCCCGTAAGGGAGGGGAGACTGGGTGAGATAAATTTTGTTATTTATTAAAATTGGACAAGGATTCTGAAGACTTTGCCGGGGGCGGCATCCCAAGCGGCCATTGCCTCGGCTGCGGCCTCGGGTTTAACGATGCCGGAGATAAGACGGTCTGTGGGGCAAGAGCCGCGGCGGAGATAGCGGATTACGGCACGGAAATCATCGGGCAGGGCGTTACGCGAGCCGCGGATGTCGAGTTCTTTCTGCACGAAGAAGCGTGTGGGGAGAGGCACGTCGCCCGGGGCATATCCGATGCAGACGATGCGTCCGGTGAAGGCGACCTCGTTGACGGCGCAGTTGTAGGTGGGTGTTGCGCCGACAGCCTCAATGACCACATCGGGGCCAGCTCCGTTAGTCAGTTCCTGCAGACGGGCGTGGACATCCTCGGTGCCACTGTTGACTGTTGCAGAAGCGCCCAGTTCGCGTGCAAGAGCGAGTTTCTCATCATCGAGATCCATAGCTATGACGGTGGCTCCGCGCAGGCTGGCCCTCACGATAGCTCCCACGCCAATCATGCCACAGCCGATGACCAACACCGTGTCGGCATCGGTGACCTGTCCGCGATCCACGGCGTGGAAGCCGACGCTCATGGGCTCTATGAGGGCGATGTCCTGCGGGGCCAAGCCCTCGGCCGGAATCACTTTCTGCCAAGGGAGGCAGATGAACTGACGCATGGCTCCGTGGCGCTGCACGCCGAGAGTTTCGTTGTGCTGGCAGGCGTTGAATCGGCGGCGGCGGCAGCTGGGACAGTTGCCGCAGGCGGTGTATGGATCGACGGTTACGGCCTGTCCGATCCGGAACTTAGCGGGGACGTCCTCTCCTACTTTTTCCACAGTAGCGCTAATCTCATGACCGGGGATGACAGGTTTGAGCGCGAGCGCGTTGCGCCCCCGGAAGGTGTTGAGGTCGGAGCCGCAGAAGCCGACATAGTTGATGCGCAGAAGCACTTCGCCGGCAGCAGGCTGAGGGATGGGGATGTCTATAATCTCCAAAGAGTGAGTATCAGAAATCTGTAATGCTTTCATTGTTTCCAGAAGTTTAAAAGAGTTTTTTCATCATTGCGTCCCGATGGCGGGACAGTGTGCCGTTGTGGAATTCGTGTGCAAAGGTAGATATATTTTTTCTTTTGTGATGCAAAATCCTCTCTTTTTATTTTCCCCTATTCAAGTTTCTTATTCTCCAGCTCTAACCTTCAAGCTTCTTTAGGAACGCCTTTATCCTTGTTCTATGCAGCCTCTAAGTGTAAAATTATTAGACGTTTTCCAGCCTTTGGTGTGAAGTATCGGGCTGAGCGTTTGGCTCAAAGGCGAAAAAAGCCTTACCTTTGCGGTGCATTTATCAACGCAAAATATGGATAAACTGATAGAACAGCCCCGTGGCATTGCCCATTTGATGCGATATTGGCCGTGGATAGCAACTGGCATCTTCTTGCTGGCACTCGTCCTCTGGCTGCTGCTCGGCAACCACGCCTCAACCCTTCGTGTCGCAGCCTCCGACCTTACCATTGCCGATGTCAGGCAGACTGAGTTCAAAGATTATGTACGCCTCAGCGGACAGGTCGTCCCGATTCAGGTGGTGCAGCTCTCGCCTGAGGAGGGCGGCATCGTCACCGAACGCGTGGTCGAAGAGGGGACAATGGTGCGCAAAGGCGAGGTCATCATACGTCTGCGCAACAGTAGCCTCGACCTACAAATCCTCAATGCCGAGGCCGAACTGGCAGAGAAGCAGAACCTACTGCGCAACACGCAAGTGGCCATGCAGCAGGACCGGCTCAACAACCAGCTCGAACAGGCACAGCTCGCCATAGACACCGAGCGCAAACTGCGCACCTACCGCCAAAACGAGCGACTCTATAACGAGAAGCTCATCAGCCGGGAGGTCTTCGTGCAGAGCCATGAGGACTACCTTCTGGCCGCACGCAAGCAGGGACTCATCGCTCAGCGCCTCGAGCAGGACAGCATCTACCGCAGCGTGCAGATGGACCAGATGGAGGACAATCTCTCAAATATGCGTACGAATGTGGTCCTCGTGCGCGAGCGCAAAAACAAATTAGAGGTTCGCGCGCCCATAGATGGCGAACTGGGACTCTTGGATGTGGAACTTGGGCAGAGCGTCACCTCCGGACAGAAGATAGGACAAGTCAACGACCTCAGCGACTATAAGATCGAGGCCATGGTCGATGAGCACTTCATCGATCGTGTGCGCTCTGGGCTGACTGCCAGCTTTGCAAAAGGCGAGGGAGCTTTCATCCTTCAGCTCCGTAAGGTCTATCCCGAGGTGCGCGATGGAAAGTTCCGCACCGACTTCATCTTCCGGGGACAGCGTCCTGAGAATATCCGCAGCGGACAGACCTATTACCTCAACCTCGAACTGGGTCAGCCCGAGCAGGCAGTGCTCATCCCCCGCGGCGCTTTCTTCCAGAAGACCGGCGGCACCTGGATTTACGTCCTCAGCAAGGATGGACACACCGCCTTCCGCCGCAACATCCGCATCGGACGCCAAAATCCGCAGTACTACGAAGTCACCGAGGGTCTGGAACCCGGCGAACGCGTCATAACCAGCGGATATGAAGCCTTCGGCGACAACGAGCGATTAGAGATAAAATAAGCAACCTACTTCATCAACATAAGTTAGTAAATTCTAACATCAACCCTGCTCCGTCGTGAGATGTGGCAGGGCTATTCTTTAAGTATACAAACGGAGTCACATCACCCGGTTATCGCGAAGGAAGGTACTGGAATGAAGCTGCATAATAGCCAAATGTTACATAAGGACATAAGTTTGTTATTCCAGTGAAAGGCCATTAACGAGGAAACCCGTACCTTTGCGGCAGATTTTGTATAACTCAGAAAATGACGTGACTTTATGGGTAAACGAGCAACACTTTTGATTCTTCTGATGGCGATGACGTTTGGAGTGCGTGCCATCACAGTGACCGACACGCTATTCAACCGGTCGGCACATGAGCTGGACTTCGCCTTTGGTGCAGACGTGAGTTTCGTTCCGCAGATGGAAGGCTGGGGCACGAAGTGGCTGGATAAGGATGGCCGGCAGAAAGACATCCTCCAGATACTGAAAGAACAGGGCATCAATAGTGTGCGACTGCGCGTGTGGACGGTGGGCAGCGGTGCCAGCAGCAAGGCGGAGGTCGTCGGCATGTGCAAGCGAGCGAAGGCGAAAGGGATGAGCGTGATGATAGACTTCCACTACAGCGACACGTGGGCAGACCCAGGGAAACAGACCATTCCATCGGCATGGACAGACCATTCCGTGGATGCCCTGGCACAGCACGTTTACGACCACACGAAAGATGTGCTCTCCGCCATCAAGGCAGCCGGAGTGGTGCCCAAGTGGGTGCAGGTGGGCAACGAGACAAAGCGGGGAATGCTGTACCCCGTTGGCCAGACCAACCAGGGAGGCTCGGTGGCTTTCGCGAAGTTCGTTCAGGCGGGCTACGATGCCGTGAAAGAAGTGGACTCCACGATGCAGGTAATCGTACATCTGCCGGATGGTCATGATAATTCGCTCTATCGTAGCATCTTCGACGGGTTGAAGAAAAATGGCGCCAAGTGGGACATCATTGGACTGTCTGCCTACCCACGATGGTCACACTTGGACGGATCTACGATGATTACGAAGGTGATGGCAAACATCAATGACCTGAAGTCACGCTATA
Source organism: Bacteroidaceae bacterium (assembly GCA_017447625.1). Classification (GTDB taxonomy): domain Bacteria; phylum Bacteroidota; class Bacteroidia; order Bacteroidales; family Bacteroidaceae; genus Physcousia. Next base: position 7,825 of record JAFSNB010000007.1, on the reverse strand, counting down.
AGACCCCATGTATGGTCGTGGAGACTGGGCACTATCCGAAAGAGGCTGTGGTGGGGAATCAGTATTTAGTGGGTGTGATGGACAGGATGATCAAGAATGGTGACCTGGGCTGTTTCTATTGGGAACCAGAATCCATGGGCGGCTACGATATGGGTGCCTGGGACGAGGCCACGAAGCGGCCCACGGTGATGATGGATGCGTTCTTGGGCGTGAAACACACGGAGGTAAGTTGGATGATGAAGGTACGTATGCTCTCACCGACGGCGGGGCTGAGTGTAGATGAGGGAGAAGTGGAACTCCAGACGCGCGTGCAACATCAGCGTAAGAACCGTATTCAGTCGGTGGAATTCCATCTGGACAAGAAGAAAGCCGGAACGTTTAAGGCCGAAGATATGAGTGCTATAGGAAGCACGGTCACCATTCCCTTTGTCCTGGAGGACGTTCCATTAGGCGTTCACACGGCTTGGGCTAAAGCCACAGACACCTCAAAGAACACCCAGGTGAGTGACACGGTGACGTTCTTTGTGGGGCGTTCAGCGCTGCTGGACGAAGGTATCGTGGAAAACGGGGAACAGAAAGGTGGAATAGAGCGTTGGGGTATGGCAGTGACAGAGGCTGGCGCCTATCGTCTGGTATTCCAATACGGCAGTCCTGCTCTGCGAGGTGGTGAGTTGAGATTGAACGGCGACAGCATCTCGAAAATCTTATTCCAGAAGAATGCCGATGCTCACCAGTCCTTCGACATCGTAATCCCAGAACCTGGCAGTCATTTGCTGGAGCTTGTCGCCACGAGCACAACGGGTCTGCCGCTCATATCCTCGTTGCGCGTGTTTCCATTGGAAGGTCAGGCCCTGCCCACGGCAGCTGACGTGACGGGTGTTGGTTCGCGGTTCGGTGAAGATGAGGATGTGATGATGGATGTCTATACGTTGGGAGGTGTGTTAGTGAGGCAGGCACCTCTGTCTCAGTTAGGAATATCCTTGGGACGACGGTCGTCGGCAGTGGTCGTTTTGCCAAACTGGGTGGGTGGCACGCCATACATCGTTCGGAAACACCGGCTGAAGTAGCTGACCGAAGAGAAGCCTGTGTCATAGCTGACTTCGGTGACAGACAGACGTCCTTCGCGCAGGAGTTCTGCTGCGCGGCGCAGGCGTATCGTGCGAATGAACTCCGAGGGCTTTTGTCCTGTGGCAGACTGAATTTTGCGATAGAAGGTCATTCGGCTCACGGCGAGGTCGTTGCAGAGCTGTTCCACACCGTACTCATCTTTATCGATATGATTCATGACAAGGGCTATGGCTTTCTGTAGCCACTGCTCTTCGGAGCTAAGGGGAGGGGCGGCCTCGTCTTGCGTGGAAGGGTAAGACGCTTGTGGCGACAGTGGTTCCTCTCGGACAGCCTCCCGGATGGAATCGAGGAACCTGCGGCGCTGCTTCCTTAATATATAATAATGTATCGTCAGCGCCAACAACAATGCTGCGATAATCAGGTAGATGAGGCACATCCACCAGGCCGTGAGCCATCGTGGCAGGCGCTCGACAACCATGTTACTCTCGGGTTGGCTCCATCGCTGATATGGTCGGGTCTCTGAAAGTTCTATGACGTAGGTACCTGGAGCCTCGCGGCTCTGCTGGCGCAGGGTGTGACGCAGGGGGTCGTAGAGTCGGACGTAACGCTCGAAGACGAGAAGCATTCGCTGGAGGCTGTCGGTCTGTAGGGCGAGTAGGGCGTCGCCGTACTCGTTCGAGGCGTAATCGTCGATGCTGAGGTTGCCTTCCTTAAAGGTGTGTATGACTCCGTAGATACTTCCAAGCCAGAGTGTACCGTCTGCTGCAAAGGTCATGGCAGCAATGTCGGCAAGATCTGGAAGTACGACTTCCTCGGGCGCGAAGGGTTGCTGTTGGCGGCGTATATCTTGTCCTGTGCTGAACCAGAGTCGTCCGGTGGAATCGAAGGCGAAGGCGGCAGGACGCTGAGAGAGTCCTCTGGCAGTTCGCAGGGAATCCGCAAGAAAGGGTGATGAGGGTTGTGCCTGGTACCAAGGCTGCTGTGATGCTGTTGCAAGGACGAAACAGTCCCCCATGCCATCGGCTACGAGCAGTCGCCCGTTGTTGTCGAAACGTTCGTGGCTCAAGGAGAGCGACTGGTGGAAAGGCATGGAGACTGGGGTGGAGACAGGGTCGGAGGTCAGGTTGGGTTGATAGAGAACAGTGCCCATGCCGAATGTGCTGATGAGCAGTCCTTCTCCTGAGGGATTGTCGGCAATATTCGTGGGCGATACCTCGAGGGGCCAGGGAGCAGGTTGCAGACGTCCACCGGTGAGTTGCAGCAGCCCACCTTGCCACTGGGACGCCCAAATACTTCCGTTGCAGTCTTGGTGGAGCCGAAAGACGTATTTGTCGCCTGCGGGATACGTGTTGAGGAGATGTCCTTCGGAGGAGAACTCAAAGACCTTCTTATTGGCCGTGATCCACCAATGTTCATCCTTCGTGACCATGACATCATCGACTCGTTTGTCATCCACCTCGCCGAGATGACGAATATTGTAATCACTTTTGTCGAGGACGTAGGCCCCGTGGAAAGTACCTATAATGATGTGTCTTCCTGCCGCAGCCAAGCTGGCAATGTTGTTGCTGCCGAGGAGGTCGGGATGGCGGGTATCATTGCGGAAGACTGTCATCTGGCGTCCGTCGTCGCAACAGATGCCTCCGCCCTCCGTGGCATACCACAGGAATCCCTCTTCGTCCTGGACGACACAGAGCACTCGCGGTGATGGCAACTGCTCCAGGTTGGGCAGTTGCAACCGTTGGGAGGTTTGTGCGCTAAGGTATGGATGCCAGAGAACGATGGTGCAGAGCAGGATGAAGCAGTATCTTGGTTTCATTAAGGGATGCTTGTTGTGTAAATGTGCGCACAAAAGTAGCAAAAAAAATTGGGGAGCGGCATGAATTGTCCCAAAAAGACAGAATATGGCGTGTTTTGTTACATTTTTGCAATGAATTGTTATGATTATGCAACCCTAATCGATTATTTATTGCGACCTTTGCGGCATGAAAACTCATCAAACCCATTTATTCTATCATTATGAGAAAAACATTCGATAGCCCCCATGTGAAGATGCCACCGAAGGCTGACATCTAAATCAGGGACAGCCGCTATCTCACCGAGAACTGACATATATCACATAACAATCTCTCTGAAAGTATGAAAAAGACATGGATTTGCTTATTGCTGCTGGCGCTGCCGTTGCTGGCGGGCGCACAGAGCACCACAAAAGATTTTGTGAAGGGAGCCGACGTGGGATTCCTCACGGGCCAGGAACGTCGTGGGGTGAAGTTCCACGATCGCAACGGACAGGAACGCGAGTGCCTGGAGCTCCTGAAGAACGACTACCAGATGTCCGCCATCCGCATGCGCGTTTGGGTCAATCCCCGGGGCGGAGACTGCGACAAGAACACGTTGCTGACTATGGCACGCCGCGTGAAGGCGCTGGACATGGACCTCATGGTAGATTTCCACTATGCTGACTCATGGGCCGACCCCGCCAAACAGCCCATCCCCGCTGCATGGCAGGGACACTCGTATAAGCAGATGCTGCAGGATGTCCACGAGCACACCATCGATGTCCTCTCGCTGCTGAAGCAAAACGACATCGAGCCGCGCTGGGTGCAGGTGGGCAACGAGACGGCCAACGGACTGCTGTGGCCCATGGGACATATCGAGAAGAATCCCAAGCAGTATGCGGGTTTCATACGTGCCGGCTACGATGCTGTGAAGGAGGTGTTCCCGCAGGCGACCGTCCTCGTACACCTGGACCGAGGTCACAAGCAGAGCCTCTATGACTGGAACATCGACATCATCAAGAAGTACGGTGGCAAGTGGGATATGATAGGCATGTCGCTCTATCCCTACTGGGCCACCAAGGGAGGCACACCCGAACAAGACAACAAGATCATCACCGACTGCATGGCTAACATCCGCCACTGCAGCGAGAAATATGGGTGCGATGTGATGATCGTGGAGACTGGCTTTGAGGTCGATGAACAGCATCCGGAGAAGATGGAGGAGGGACGCCGCCAGTTGGCGCGCGTCATCCGTGAGGCCCGCACGGCCACCAACGGCCATTGCCGCGGCGTCTTCTACTGGGAACCGCAATGCCTGCCCGGAGGCTACAAGTTGGGAGCCTTCGACCACAATGCCGCCCCGACAGCCATCATGGAAGGTTTCGTGGAAGCGAGCCGCAATGAAATCAAGATTACGGAGAACATCAACTACCGCTCCCCCTACTCATCGATTACTGCCTCCTCGCCGATAGCACCCGTCGGTTTTGCCGACGGGGCCTCCCCCTCCTGCGTCCTCGACCTGGCGCAGCCCCTCTTCGGTCTGCAGAAGAACCGCCCTGCCATCCTCATCATCCACGGCGGCGGATGGAGCGCGGGGTCGAAGAACGACATGGTTTACCGTACCCTCATGGTGGACTATGCCCTGAAAGGCTATGTCGTCTGCAACATGAACTACCGTCTGGTGCAGGAAGCACCCCTGCCCGCCTGCATCGAGGACGTGCGCTGCGCCATCCGCTGGATGAAGGCACATGCCGCAGAACTGGGCATCGACCCCTCGCGCATCGGCACCTATGGTCACTCTGCCGGCGGACATCTCTCGCTCATGGCGGGTGTGGCAGCCGCGAGCACGTCTTTCAACGATGATGCCGACCCGTGGAAGGACCATGACTGTTCGGTGGCCTGCTCGGCAGGCGGTGCTCCTCCAACGGAAATCGGCCGTGCCGGCGAGTGGGCCGACCACACGGAGTGGTGGCCCATCGGCTACATCGGAGCATCGGAGACGCCCTTCCTCGTGCTGCAAGGAGGCGAGGATCCCGTCGTGCGACCCAACCTGACCGAAGACTGGGTCACGAAGATGCAGCGGGCTGGCGCACAGGTGGACTATGTGAAGGTCCACGGCCAACACGGCGTGGCCTTCGACCAGCAACTGGAGTTCACCCGGCCGGCATTGGACGCCTTCTTCGCACGCCACCTCCGGCACGACGACCCAAGCGTCAGTTTCGAGCAGATGAAGGTGCCTGAGTACGGCGGCAGCGGACCTCACAAGGCCGTGGCCGTGCGGGAGAAGACGCTGCCGGACTTCGTGGTCTACAGGCCTATGAACCTCAGCGCAGCCATGAACGTAGGCCGACCGCAGATGTTCGGAGGCGGAGAGGTGAAGCGAGAGAAACTGCCCGTGCTCATCTTCTGCAACGGCGGCTGCATGGACACCAGCATCGGCTACGAGAATATGCTCATCGACGTGGCATCCTACGGCTACGTAGTCATCGCCATCGGCGAACTGCAGATGTTGGCTCATCATGAGAAGGACCAGCACACCCCATCGACGATGGTGCAGAAGGCCCTGGACTGGATCTGCCAGCGCGCCGCCGATCCCGCCTCACCATATTATAATAAGGTGGACACGACGCGTATGGCCGCTGCGGGTCATTCATGCGGCGGTGCACAGGTGCTGGCCAATGCCGCTGACCCGCGTCTGAAGACCTACCTCATCCTCAACGCCGGCATGGGCAAGATGACGATGGCGGATGCGAGTGCCCAGTCCCTGAAGCAACTTCACGGTCCCATCCTCTACCTCGTCGGAGGCACTACGGACGTAGCCTGGCAGAACGCACAGATGGACTACGAGGCCATCAAGAAGGTGCCTGTGGTTCTGGCCGACAACACCCAGAGCGGCCATGGCGGTACCTACGAACAACCCCTCGGCGGCGCCAACGCACGCATGGTACGCGCCTGGCTGGACTGGCAACTGAAGGGCAGGAGCGAGCCGGAAGCCCTCTTCCTCCGAGGTGACCTGACGGGCTATGACCAGTGGACCATCAAGCACAAGAACTTCAAGTAATCAGGGCTCCAGGATCTGCAAGAGCGCACCCGCCACGGATTGGTGACAGGTGCGCTCTTTTTCAAGTTAAAAAATGTTTTTTGATGGGAGGCGCGTAGGGAGGGGTGTCTATTTTTTAGACGTTTTTATATCTGCGGAAGCAGAAAGAGGGACGGAGGTCTTGCAGAAAAAGAGGAAATGTACGTACCTTTGCACTCGCAAACGGGCAACGAAGCCCCGTAAATAGTAGATCCGTAAATCGTAAATCATCATGTCTTCCCTCTTCTACCTGGCGCGCCGTTTCAAGACCGCCACAGCGCTGAACCTCCTTGGCTTGACCGTGGCCTTCGCCGCCTTCTACCTGTTCATGACACAGGTGCTGTACAATCACAGCTTCAACAGTGAGCTTACTGGCGCCGACCGGCTGTACCGCTTTGAGCTTACCTCTTTATGGGGGGACAACGAAGGCCGTTGGAGCAGCAATTGCTCGCGTTTCGCAGGTGAAGAGCTGGCCGCCGTGCCACAAGTGGAGAGTGTGATGCTGGCGCAGTCGGGCTGGTATGAGCGCCGCTATTTGCACGGCGATTCGGAGTTCCACTTCGACTTCATCACCACCGACAGCCACGGCCTCACCACCCTGCAACCCCGCTGCCTCGACGGCCGCCTGGATTGGGACGAGGGCGACACGGGTGGCGTGCTCATTGCCGAGTCCATCGCGCGCACCTATTTTAATAATGAGACGCAGGTGGCAGGCCGCGCCCTATGGGACGGGCAGGACAGCATCACGGTACGCGGTGTCTATGCCGACTTCCCGGAGGCCTGCGGCTTCAAGAACGCCGTGGTGGAGAACTTCGGCGACAGGGACTTGGGTGCATTCAACAACTATAACTTCGACTGCTACGTCCGCCTGACCGCCGAGGCCGACACGGCCGCCGTGCTTGATGCGTTTCGCAAGGCGTACTTCAGCAAGCTACGCGATGCTGTCCTCGCGCAGTGGGGAGCGGACAGTTGGGACAAAATCAGCGACTCCTACGGCGCCATGCAGTTCCGCCTCACACCCGCGAGGGAGACCTACTTCTCCGGCGTAGATGACCGCGTGGACAAGGGCAACCGCTTGGTCGATGGCGTGCTCATCGTAGCCTGCGTGCTGCTGCTCATCGTGGCTGCCATCAACTTCCTGAACTTCACCCTGGCCGAGGCTCCGATGCGCGTCAAGGGCGTGAACACGCGACGCGTCCTCGGCAGCACGCTGGGCAGCATCCGAGCCGCGCTGATCGCGGAGACGGTGGCGACGGCACTCGCCGCCTACGTACTCGCCGTCGGTGCCGCCTATCTGCTGACACAATGGCCGCTGATCGGCGAGCTCACCGTGGGCAATATCAACCTCGGCAACCACCTCCCGCTGCTGGCATGGACGGCAGTGCTGGCCATGGTCGTGGGCATCGTGGCTGGCATCTATCCCGCTTTCTACGTCACTTCGTTCCAGCCCGCCTTGGCGCTGAAAGGCAGCGCAGGCCTGACGCCCGGTGGCCGCCAGCTGCGCACGGCACTCATCGCCTTGCAGCTCTTCATCTCCTGCATCATGGTCGTTTATATCGCCATCCTCTACCTGCAAAGCCACTATATCTTCACCTCCGACTATGGCTTCGACAAGGACGAAGTACTCTATGTGAGGCTGAACGATGAGCTCCGGGCGAAGAAAGATGCCGCGCAAGGCGAGCTGCTCAGGTTGTCGGGCGTGGAGGACGTGGCCTACTCGCAGTTCCTCCTCGGCGTGGGCAACGGCTTCATGAGTTGGGGCCGCGGCGACGACGATCACCAGATAGAGACCATGGCTGTCTTCCCCGTTTCGTGGCAGTTTCTGCGTACAATGGGCATCCGTATTGTCGAGGGACGCGACTTCAACCAGCATGACCACCAAGTGTTCATCATCAACGAAGCG
>JAFSNB010000006.1 GCA_017447625.1 Bacteroidaceae bacterium | reverse complement strand
TACTCAGATCAAGGCTCTCTACAATGCCGCTGACAAGGCGGACGGGATCCTCTTCCGCAATATCTTTGTCGATTCTTTGCGGAAAAAGCACCATTTGGTTTGGTGAATACGGACGAAAGTGGTACTTTTGCATAACTTTTGGATTCTGTCGTAAAGGTACAACATTTTTGCGACATAACAAAGCCCTGGCTTGAGAAAGTCGGGGCTTTGCGAAAAAAAAGAGGATGTGCCTATTTTGACACACCCTCTTTGATTGTATGTAGCAGATGGCTTATTTGAGGATTTTGCGTCCGTCCTTGATGTAAACTCCCTTCGGGAGCACAGAGGGCACAGAGGAGACAGAGGACACAGAGATTCTGCGTCCGTGTAGGTCGAACACTGTGCCAGCCTCATTATGCATTAGGCATTGTGCATTATGAAATTCATCAATGTGGTTTTCCAGTCCGAAGCGGACGAGCATCACTTTGCTGGCGCGGAACTCCTGTTCACCGGAGCCGGCGGAGAGGTCGGCCTGGAAACCGAGCAGGACTTCCTGCGGTTCGGGGAGCTCGAAATAGATGCCGCGGTAGGTGGTGTTGTCCTTGCCTGCGTCGGAGATCTTGTCGTAAGCGATGGACTTAGCGGGGATCTCAGAGGTGTTGAGGGTGGTGGTTGAGGCGAAGATATAGGCTTCGTTGAGCTGGTAGTTGGCCTCGTAGGTGGCGCCGAAGTAGTAGCGGCCTGCGCCGAGACTGACCTTGCGATAGACGCGGGCGTTGGAGAGGTCACCTTCGGTGCTGTTACCGCGGTCGCCCCAGATGCCCAGAGTGAGGCAGTCGTAGCCAGGATAGCGGTCGAGGCCGTTGCGGGTGCCGTCGCCGCCAGCGGGAATCTTGTAGTTCTCCACGGTCCAGTTGGCGGGTGAGCCGTAGCGTGTGGAGGTGGATTGTCCGGAGACACGTGAGAAGGCGTTGGCCTGAATGAGCTTGTCTGTGGTCAGGTCGGTCTGCTCCATATCTGCGGCGTTGGCGCTGTAGAGCAGCTTCACCTCATCTACGCGGAATTCTTTGTTGCCAGTGGCCTGCATATTGCTCTGGAAGGCGAGCACGACGTCCTGCTCTTCCTCCAGAGTGAAGGTGACGCCGTAGAACTGGTCGTCGGTGCGGCAGAGCGACATCGCCAAGCTGGCTATAGCCTTGCTACGGACATTCGAAGATATGAGGGGAGCCGAAGCCACGTAGATAAATGACTGTGTCGGGAGCTGGTAGAGGGCGTTGAACTTGGCGCCGAAGTAGTACTGTCCGGCGGGCAGGTGTACGGTGCGGTAGATGCGGGCGTTGGTCATGGTCTTGGCGGGTGTGCCGTCCTCGCCGTCCCAGCGTCCCATCATCAGGTCGTTGCGCCCGGGATAGTTGTCGATGCCGTTCTTGGTTCCCTTGGAGGAGTCGTTCTGCGGTATGGAGAAGTATTCTACGGTCCAGTTCACGGGCTTGCCGAAGCGGCTGCCCATTTCGGTGGCGGAGAAGTTGCTGCGCTCGATGAGATATTCCAGCGTGACGTCGGTCTGCCCGACCTCTTCGGGTTTGCCTGCGGGGTTGAAGCCCGTCTGCTGCAGCACGTTGTAAGCCTGATGCAAGCGGGCTATGGCAGCTGCCTGCTCCTCTTCACCGGCTGAGGCGTCGAGTACGCTCTTGGCGGCGTCGAGCTGCTGCTCAAAGGCGGCCACTTTGACGGCGTTGGGCTTGCCGGTGTTGTTTGAGGCCATTTCCTTCAGGTTTTTGGCCTTCTGCTGGTACATCTCTATGACCTCGCTGAGTGAGAGGGTGCGGGGTTGAGTGAGGTCGAAGGTGACCTCTACCACGGGCGCGATCTCGTTGGGGTGACTGGCGGGGAGAGTTACGTGCAGGCCGTCGATGTCCTGAACGAAGTCTATCTCACCGTATCCGAGCAGAGTGGCCTTCTTCACCACGCCGTAGTAGGAGGCAGCGGCTTTGCCGAAGGCCTTGAAGGTGAAGACGCACTCCTGAGAGGCGGATGCGGGCCAGCGCATGATGGTGGCATAGACAGTGTCGCGGCGCTCGACATAGCGCACGTCCTGAGCGGAGTAGTTGAGACCCTCGTTGAAGCCCTGCGCGTTGAGCGGGTTGGCGCTGTCGAAGAGGGGGCCTTCGCCGCACACCTTCCAGGGGCGAGTGCCGTAGATACTCTCCTTGTTGACATCCATCCAGGCTTTGATGCCGGCTACGATGCGCTTCTCGTTGTTGTCCAGGGTGCCGTTGCCGCGAATGGGGATAGAGAGCAGCAGGTTACCGTTCTTGGAGACAATATCCACGAGCATACGGATCACGGTCTCGGCGCTCTTGTACATGTTGTTGTCGCCCTCGTACTTGCTGTAGTGCCAGCCGCCGATGCAGGTGCAGGTCTGCCAGGGAAGATCCTGACAGCGGTCGGGGATGCCGCGCTCCACGTCCCAGAGCATGGCCTGCTTGTGGGTGTCGTCGAGGATCTTGCCGGTGACGACCACCTGAGGCTGACCGCCGTTCTGCTCTGCGCTGTGGTTGTAGAAGTGTTTAAGGATGTTGAGGCTATATTGGTCGTTTGTGTTGGTCGAGGCACCGTAGAACGGGAGCACGGTGTCGTCGAAATAAATCATGTCGGGGTTGTACTTGTTGATGCACTGCAGGACGCGGTTCTGGAACTTCTGCATGTAAGGCACCGAGGGCGGGCAGACGCCGTTGCCCCAGCCCCACTGGTTGTGGATTGTGCCCCAGTCGCTCCAGTTGGCGCTGTGGGTGTGGTTCTGGGCGTAGAGTTCCTGCGGGTCGAGGCCGTGCCACCAATATTTGTAGGTTTCATCGGCATTTTTTTCGAGGCCGTCCTCTTTAGTCATGTGAACGTCGTAGGCATCGCCCACCTCGAAGAAGGTCCAGGCGTGAGCGCCGTGCATAGAAACACCCACGCGCAGACCGTGACGGCGGCAGGCCTCTGCCCAGTCGCCCACGATGTCGCGCAGGGGGCCGATCTTCGTAGAGTTCCACTCCTGATAGGGGCTGTCCCAGCAGTCGAAGTTGTCGTGGTGCTGGCCCATAGTCATGAAGTACTTGGCTCCGGCGTCGGTGTAGAGCTGTATCAGGGCTTCGGGGTCGAACTGGTCGGCTTTCCAGCGGTTGCATAGGTCCTTGTATCCGAGGGTTCTGCTGGGCGGAGCGCCGAAGATGTTCTTGAAGGTGTTCCACTGGCTGCTGTTCTCGCCGTACATGCTGCGGGCGTACCAGTCGCCGTCCTCGGCCTCACACTGAGGGTCCCAGTGAGCCCAGATGCCGAATTTGGCATCACGGAACCAATCGGGGCACTGCCATGCGGAGAGGTTCTCCCAGTTGGCTTCAAACTGCCCGGTCTTCACAGGCACGTCTTCCAACTGTGCTGTTGCGGGCAACGCCATGCAGAGCGCTGCGGCAAAAAAGAAATTCTTCAGGTACATAATTATATTTTACGATTTAAAGATTTACGATTTGACGATTTACGATTTTCCGCCACAAAAGTAGTTTTCATATGTCTAACAGCAAAAAAAAGTGAGTGAAAAACAAGCAAAAAGTCCATATAATGCTAAAAGAAGTCAATTTTGTCATATTTTCCCGCTCGCTGTTGTGTCTGTTATCAAATAAAGCACTTACTTTGTGCCACAGAATGAGAACTTTTTGCTAACTGATATGAATAACATGACACAATTCCCGATTGAGAGCCTGAATCTGCAGATGCTGAATGTGGGATTCGCCAAACACAACGGCGACTGGAACTGGAAGAACGTGGTCTCTCCATTCACCCGCTTCTTTTATGTTACCGAGGGGGACGCCAAACTGGTTTTTTCTGACAAAACGGTGACGCTGAAGCCGCATCACATGTATATCGTGCCGCCGTATATTCAGCACAGCTACGAATGTCAGGGCCACTTCTCGCTGTATTATCTGCATGTATATGAGCGGGTTAAGAGCGAGAGTAATGTGTTCGAGTTCTACACTCTCCCGACTGAGGTGAAGGCAGAGCCTATAGACGCGCTGATCTTTGAGAACTTCTGCAAGGCGCACCCGGAAGCAAAACTGCCGGAGAGCAATCCGCAGACTTACGACAACAAAAGCCATTTCACGAACTACGTCCAGCGATACAACAATTTCCCGCTCTGGAGGAAGATGCGTCTGCGCGGCGCGATGCTTCTGCTCTTCTCGCGGTTTATGGAAGGGGCCGTATCAAAGATGTGGACGAACGACGAGCGAATGAGGCGGGTACTCTCTTATATCCACGATAATCTGTACAGCGAGATGAATCTGGACAAGTTGGCTGAAGTGGCCTGCGTGACGAAGCACTATCTTATCCGACTTTTCGACCGCGAGCTCGGTATGTCGCCTATACAATATATTAATAAGAAGAAGATAGAGAAGAGTCAGCTGCTGCTCTTCACGGAGAATATGCCGGTAAAGGAGGTGGCGTTCCTGATGGGCTTCCGCGATATGTCTTATTTCATCCGTCTGTTCAAGCACTTCGTCGGCGTCACCCCGAGAGCGTATAAGGTACAAGCAATGTGATTTGACGATTTAACGATTTACAATTTAACGATTTAAGGGCTGCGCGATGCTTTGGATTTTTCACATGTAATTACCATTAATTTCCCATTAATTTATCATTAATTATTTTATTTATGGTCATTCGTGTTCAATTCGTGGTAATTACTCCCAAGGTCGTGGGTCTGCGACAAATCTCGTGTTAGAATAAATCCGTTTAATCCGTTTAATCCGTTGTTTGAATAAAAAACAGGGCTGTGCCGGAGAGTGGCGCAGCCCTGTTTCGTTATTGGTTGTTGGGGTTATTTCTTCACGACTTTGCGGCCGTTCACGATGTAAACTCCCTTCGGGAGATTCCCATTGACCATTGACCATTGACCATTGACCATTATTTTGCGTCCGCTGAGGTCATACACTGCGCCAGCCTCATTATGAATTGTGAATTGTGAATTATGAATTTCCTCAACTCCGCTGGGCGAGTAGTCGTCGTTGTTGGTCAGATACATGTCGTCAACGACTATCGTGCCGCCGCCGTTGCCCCAGAAGGCGATGATGCGGATGTTGTCCAGCTCTAAGGGCTGACCTTTCTTGTCGCCGGAGGTGTATTTGGCTTCCTGCAGCTTGATGATTTTCCTGCGGGAAGAGCCGAAGCCGGTGGTCTGATGGCAGTTGCCCCAAATGCTGTTGTCCGTGTAGATTCTCACATCTCCTCCACAGGTCTGCTGTCTCTTGAGCTTGACGACCAAGTACTTGTAGGCGGACATGTCGGCCCCGTTACTATATACCCAGCCCATCTGTCCGTACTGTCCGGGCTTGAACTCATGGGTGCTCTCGTTGTAAGTTCCGTTGGAGAAGAGCGAGGTGTTGATGAACTGACTGGCGAAGGGGAAGAAGGTGCTGCGCACGTTGAACGAAGCGCTCAGCTCGTTGCCCATCGGGTCGGTATATGAGGCGGTTACGGTGGCGGTGCCTTCTCTGAGGCCGCGGATCTGTCCGCTCTGAACGGCTATGATGTCGTCGCCGGCATCGGAGGTGTATTTAGCCTGAGCCGACACGTCCTTCTTGTGTCCGTCGGCGAAGGTGGCTGTGAGCTGCAGCGGTGTGCCGCCGCCGACCATAATCTCCATATCCTCAGCTCCCACAGTCAGCTGCGTGGCCGTTAGCATCTCTGCGTTGTAGCCTTCGAAGGTGGCGGGATAGTACTTGGTCTCCTCGTAGTCCTCCTCGGTGCTGAACCAGTCGAAGTCGGCGTATGAGGACTCCGTCTTGTCGGGATCTTGGGCATAGCAGAAGATGCCGAAGCGCGAGCCCACGAATACGGTGAGGCTGAAGCTCTGCTCGGTCTCGCCTCCCAGTTCGGTGTATGTCTCGTTGTCTAACGAGTAGTAGAACTTTGTCTTACTGGTGCCGTATGTCTGTGAGGCACGGAGGTAGATTACGCTGTCTATATCAAGAGCCAAAGTCTGCTCAGAGGGCTGGAAGTCCGAACGTACGCGCAGGGTATCCTGCCACCATACGAGCTGCTTCTGCCCGTTCTTCACCTCTACGGCGATGGCGGCATACGGGTCTTGGAACACGCAGATACCGGCGCGGTCGCCCTCTGCCAGATGAGACACATCAAGACGCACCGTGCCAGTTGAAGCCTGGTTGGGTTTCCCGTGGAAGGCAAAGATGCGCTGGGTCAGCATATTGCGAGCCTGAGTGAGGCGTGTAGCGGACCCGGATGCCCTCAGACGCAACCATCCCGGACGCTCGAACAGGCTCCAGGCGGCATCGTCTGGATTATGATTCCACTCCCACTGCATACCGAGCGGGTAGGTGCGGAAATTGTCGTTCGTAGGCATGGCGGCGCGCGGCACAATGGTTCCGACATCGGGCTTGTTGTGTGTGGCGTAAGGAACACCCTTGTTGCCTACTATGGGCCAGTCCTCCTCCCACTTTACAGGCTGGAGATTTGGCATACGTCCGAAACAGCCGAGATCTTCCTGCATGATGGTCCACCACTCGCCCGTCGGGGTGTCAAAGAGTGCGCCCTGGTGAACGGTGTTTGGCTTGTCGTTAATGATTTTCTCCACGAGCATCTTTTCCTCATAGGGGCCGAAGATGTTCTTGGAGCGGAATATAGCCTGACCGCTGGGCCAGCCTCCATAGGTAGCATATATATAATAGTATTCGCCGATCTTGTAGAGGTGGCAGCCTTCCAATCCGTCCTTGTTGCTAATCACGTTCTTCTCCTGGATGAAGTTGAAGTTAGCATCAAGCTCGCACATCTGGATGTTGCCGATGCCGCAGGCTACATACACCTTACCATTATCGAAGAGCATTCCCGGGTCGTAGTAGATGCGTGAGAGTTTCTTCTTTTCCCAAGTGCCTTCAGGGTTGCTGCTGGTGAGGAGCCAGCCGCCCGTGTCGTTGCCGTTGATGAGCAGATAGAACTTGCCGTTGTGGTACTTCATAGAGCAGGCCCACATGCCGGCGGCGTAGGCGTTCTCGCCGTTCTGCAGGTTGTAGCGGTCCTTGTCGGCCAGTTGCAGCAGCGGCTGTGCGCAGTACTCCCAGTTGACCAAATCCTTGGACTTCACTATGGTTGCTCCGGGGAAATGGTGCATCGTCGTTGTCACCATATAATAGGTGTCATCAACGCGAATCACGTCGGGATCGGGGAAGTCGGCGAAGATGACGGGGTTGCGGTACTTGCCCGTGCCCAAGTCGCTCATGGAGAGGTTCTTGAAGTCGGGATGTGCCCAGTCTTTGGTGTAGTAGTCTGCATACCACTCCATACAAGCCTGAGCGCAGGCCTCGGGGTGACCACCAAAAGCGGCTATCACCTTGCCTTTCTGAATCAGGGTGTCGATCTCAAGGAAGTCGTGAGGATGAGTCAGAGTCATGGAGATGTTGCCGTAGTAGTCTAGAGTGGCCTTGAACGCCTTTCCCCACTTAGAAGTGGAGCCGGTGGCCCAGGTGCCCATGTTCTTAAACACGGAATCACCGTGCTCATTCAGTTTGTCAAACTCCTTCGGCTGTTTTTCGGGGCTCCAGTCCACTTCGCTGATGAATATAGGGTTGGTTTTCACCACAGGTACGGCCTCGCCGAAGTTGCGGATCTTGTCCGTCGGGTTACAGTGGGTATCGCTGCAGTTGTACCAACCGCAGTAGTCATGCACAGCATAGCCGATATTGTAACCTTCGATGGGGTAGGAAGCATAGCTTCTATAGTTGGACTGATAGCCTGTGCCGGGCACCCAGATGACACCCGTGAAGCCATTCTCGCGGATTTTGTCCACGATGGGCTGGAAGTAGTCATGCAGAGCCTTTGCGTCGTCCTGATTGCTGGCGTTGCGGACGTTGATGGGCTCGTTGGCCAGCTCAATCATGATCTGTCCGGCGTATTTCTTTATGTTGGAGTTCTTGGAGACTATGTCCCAGACTTCCAACAGATACTGCTGATAGTAGTCGCCCACCTTCAGGTTCGGGGGGCATACTCCCGGCGGGCGCACCACGACATACTGTCCGTGGTTCATGGCCTTCTGCATCAGGGGGAAGTAAAGGTTGCCGAGATAGGTCTTCAGTCGGGTGGGGTTGAACTTCGAGATGTCAGCCTCGCCGCTTATGCCAGCGGGCTGGTCGGCAGCAACCGAGTATTTGTAGTTGCTCGACGGGTCGTTGGTCCAGGCTGGCTCCAAGTGCAGACGGAAGATGGTGC
This sequence comes from Bacteroidaceae bacterium, assembly GCA_017447625.1. Classification (GTDB taxonomy): domain Bacteria; phylum Bacteroidota; class Bacteroidia; order Bacteroidales; family Bacteroidaceae; genus Physcousia. The sequence continues at coordinate 34,211 of JAFSNB010000006.1, read as the reverse complement.
AATGGGCCTTCTCGAATCCGGCGAACATCTTCTCAAAGTAGTTGAGACAGCGCTGACGGCCGGCGTCGTCGTAGCTCCAGCCCCAGCGTCCGCCGTTGAACCAAGCGCTGGGTGTGTCCATTACGCCGTGCAGCACGACGTGATTTCCGTGGGTGTCCACCAGCCACTTGCCTTCGACGTGCAGCGTAGGCAGAGGCTTGCTCATCTGTGCCCAGGTTACGGAGGTCAGAATTGCGACCGCCGCCAAAAGTAAGATTCGTTTCATGTTATTGTGAATTTGAGGACTCTCCCCCCGCCCTCCCTGAAGGGAGGGAGCAGAATGAGGACGAGTGTTGTTTTTATATATCTTTGGTTATAGGCTGTGCGCAGCCTAATTATGCATTATAAATTATGAATTAAGAATTGCAATAATCGCCGCAAATGTACAAAGTAATTCTGAACTCAAGCACAAAATTCTTAGAATATTATATGTAAATTGTCCATTTTTGCGAAAAAGAGACAAAAATAAAACAGTTTGTGACGTGGCTTTAATGTCGTTTGCGCAAAAACATATACCTTTGTAGCGAAAATCAATCAAAACTAATAATCAATGCAAGACAACACTCAGACAAGCGCTAACCCCGCCACTGGCGCTCAGGGCAGCGGCTTCTATCACCTCTCATGGTTGCAGCGCATCGGCTTCGGATCAGGCGATCTCGCGCAGAACCTCATCTTCCAGGTCACATGCATGTACCTGCTGTTCTTCTACACCGACATCTACGGCCTCGACGCCGTTGATGTATCGGTGATGTTCACCGTAGGCAACGTGGCCAACGTGATTTGGGACCCTATCGTCGGAGCCCTCATCGACAAGCACAACCCACGGCTCGGCAAGTACCGCTCCTACCTCGTATTCGTCGGCATACCCCTCTCGGGCTTCGCCATTCTGTGTTTCTGGAACGGCTTTGCGCCCTCGCTGCTCTATGCCTACATCACTTATATTGCGATGACATTGCTCTACACTTTTGTCAACGTGCCTTACGGAGCCCTGAACTCCTCGCTCACACGCGACACCAACGAGATCACCATACTCACCTCCGTACGTATGTTTATGGCCAACTGCGGCGGTCTGGCTGTGGCTTCGGGCCTTCCCCTGCTTATCTCCCACTTCACCACCGAGGAGACCGACGGACTGCCCAAAGACCCTACGGCTTGGTTCACGACAATGGCCATCTACGCCTGCGTGGGTCTCGCCCTGCTCCTCTTCTGCTTCACACAGTGTAAGGAGCGTGTGGTTATGAGCGCCGAAGAGAGCGCCAAGGTGAAGGTGTCCGACTTGTGGATGGAGTTCTTCCACAACCGTCCGCTGCGCGTCATCGCCTTCTTCTTCATCACCGCCTTCTCCATGATGTCCATAGGCAACGCCGCCGGAGCCTATTTCATGAACAGTAACATGCACGCCACAGCCGACCAGCTGGCCCTCTTCATGGGTCTCGGTTCCGCTCCGGCCTTCATCTTTATGCCGCTCGTTCCCGCCATCAAGCGTCTGGTCGGCAAGAAGAACATGTTCTATATCTTCCTCAGCGTGGCCATTTTCGGAATGGCGTTCCTCTACGTCGTGGCTAAGATGGAGAATCCCGATATGTGGCTGGTTTATGTGGCTCAGTTCGTGAAGTCCACCGGTGTCATCGTGGCCACCGGTTATATGTGGGCGCTTGTTCCCGAGGTTATCTCCTACGGCGAATATAAGAGCGGCAAGCGCATCGCCGGTATCGTGAACGCCCTCACAGGCATCTTCTTCAAGGCTGGAATGACCCTTGGCAGCGTCGTTGCTCCCGCCATCCTGGCATACGTTAGCTACAACCCCGACACCATAGATCAGACTCCGATGGCTGAAGAGGGCATCCTCTGGCTGATGTGCGTTATACCCGCCTCCCTGCTCCTCCTCGCTATGTTCATCATCTCCCGCTACGAACTCACCGACGACGTCATCGACCAGATCAACAAAGAGATCGAGGCGAAAGGGTAATCTGTGCAGAATGTAAAATGTAAAATCGTAAAATCGTAAATAAATAGTAAATCGTAAATAGTCCAATCGTAAATTCAATCTATGCGTTACCTATTTCCATCCGATTACATGGCGGACCCCTCGGGTCACGTCTTTGGCGACCGCCTTTACATCTATCCGTCACACGACCGCGAGAGTGGAATCCCCGAGAATGACAACGGCGACCACTTCGACATGCGCGACTACCACGTGCTCTGTCTCGACGACCCCGACCAGTTAGAGGCAAAAGACCTCGGCTGCGTTCTGGATAAAGACGAAATCCCCTGGCACGGACGCCAGCTCTGGGACAACGATGTCGTGGAGAAGAACGGTAAGTACTACCTCATCTACTGCCTCAAGGATCAGACCGACATCTTCCGTCTCGGCGTTGCCGTAAGCGACACACCCGCAGGCCCGTTCAAACCGCTCGCTGACCCCATTCGCGGCAGTTACAGCATCGACCCCTGCGCCTTCAAGGACGACGACGGCGAGGTCTATGTCTATTTCGGCGGCTTGTGGGGCGGTCAGTTGCAGCGTTATCGCGATAACAAAGCTCTGGAGAGCGCCATCTTGCCCGAGGGAGCAGAGCCCGCTCTGCCCTCACGTGTGGTCCGTATGACTGAGGATGTCACCCAGTTTGCCGAGGAGCCCCGTCCCGTCATCATCACTGACGACAACGGCCAACCCCTGCGTGCCGACGACCCGCACCGATTCTTCGAGGCATCGTGGCTGCACAAGCACAACGGCATCTATTATTTCAGCTATTCCACAGGCGACTCTCATCTGCTCTGCTACGCCACCAGTCGTTCGCCCTACGGCCCCTTCCGCTTCCGCGGTGAGCTGCTTCAGCCCGTAGTAGGCTGGACCACCCACCACAGCATAGTTGAATGGCGCGGTCGCGTCTTCCTCCTACACCACGACAGCGTTCCCTCCGGCGGCCGCACCTGGCTCCGCAGCGTCAAGATCGCCGAACTGGAGTATGTGGGCGAAGAACTCAGACTAATGCATAATTCTTAATTCTTAATTCTTAATGCATAATTGAGCTGCGCACCGCAATAATTCAAACAACGGATTACGCGGATTCAACGGATTTAAATCTTCAACATTAATTGCCATTAATTAACCCGTTAATTTATCATTAATATATGGACAAATTACTCCAAGGTCGTGGGTCTGCGACAAATCTCGTGGTAATTACATGTAAAAAAACAAAAGCATCGCGCAGCAAATTATGTATTATGCATTATGAATTATGAATTGATTTAAGGTAGTCGGCGAAAATCCGTGCAGCGCTTTCCACTTTAGCAGCGCAGGGCCGCGTCTTGTAGTACTCAGCTGTGCGGGGCGAAGCCTCGTAGGTACAATGAGCCTTGTCGTGCCCGTTCAGCCCTAAGATTTCTGCACAGATAAGACTGCCGTTCTCACGTTCCGACCGTGCCAGAAGTTCCTGCACCACCTTGTAGCAGGCCGACTTCCCGGCGCGGTCGCTTCCTTCTGTCTGTCCGCACTCCAGTCCCACGAGCATCACTATGCCCGACACCGCGCCGCACATCATACGCAGACGGCCCACGCCGCCGCCGAAACCCGCCGCGATGCGCTTGGCCATCACTTCGTCCAGCCCGTAGATATCTGCGAACGCTGCCACCACACTCTGACAGCAGCCATAGCCCGCCATGAAGTTATCCACAGCCCGAGCCACGCGCTCATCCAATTCCTTGTCACTCATAATTTATCGTTATCGTTATCGTTATCGTTTTCTGCGGCAAAAGTACAATAAAATCCCGACAACTTGCTCACGGCCGTAGGGAATTTTTGTGTCAATTTTCATTTTTCATCCTTCTCTTTTCTCTTTTATCTAAATTATTGTATCTTTGCGCCCACAAAGAGCAATCAAACTTAAGAAATAAAGCCTAAAACATGAAAAGAAACAATGTAATTACGTGGGCCATGATGCTAGCCACGCTGGTCGGAGTGACCGCTTGCGGCATCGATATGCCCAAGCAGACGCAGTCGTCGTTCGAAACTATGACTGTGGAGAAGACGGACATCACCGTGCCGATTAAGTTCAGCGCAAGACTGAAGGGACAGACCGACGTGACTATCTCACCGCAGGTGAGCGGACAGCTGATGCAGATATGCGTCACTGAGGGTCAGCAGGTGAAGAAGGGGCAGACGCTCTTCGTGATAGACCAGCGCAACGCGCAACTGGATCTGGAGGCGGCCGAAGCCAATCTGCAGGCTGCTCTGGCCTCGGAGAACAGCGCCCGCATGGAGTTCGAGAGCAACAAGAAACTGATAGAGAAGAATATCGTGAGCCAGTATATGCTGGACAACTCCGAGAACTCGTACAAGCAGGCTCAGGCGGCTGTGGCTCAGGCCCGCGCGTCGGTGAACCGTGCGAAAGTGAATCTCGGTTTCTGCACAATTACGGCTCCCGTGGCAGGTCTTATCGGCGAAGTCCCCGTACGCACAGGCGATCAGGTGTCGCCGGGCACACTCCTGACCATAGTCAGCGGCAACACGATGATGGACGCGGAGTTCAGCGTCACGGAGTCACTGCTTGAAGAGGCTGTGGCTGCCGGCTACAAGGGCAAGCTTGAGGACGCGCTGAAGAATTTCCCCGACGTGACCTTCGTGATGAAGAACGGCACGGAGTATCCGCACAAGGGCCGTATCACCAGTGCTACCGGCATGGTGAATGCCGCCACGGGCTCTTTGTCCTGTAAGGCCACGTTCCCCAACCCCGACGGCCATCTCTATTCTGGCGTGCAGGGCTCGGTCGTGATGCCCTACGAAGAGAAGGGCGTTATAGTGGTTCCCCAGATTGCCATAGTGCGCTTGCAAGACAAGTCTTTCGCGTATAAGGTACTGCCTGACAGCACTGCAACCGCCGTTGACGTGACAATGGAAGACACTGGCAACGGCAAGGACTTTATCATCAGGAGTGGTCTCAAGGAGGGTGACAAGATTGTGACCACTGGAGCTAACAACGTAATGGAGGGTCAAAAGGTTCTGTTCTGACAGAGTCATCTCGTAATACCTTAATTCCGTTATAACGCAATTCCCAAAGATGAAGAACAATATATTTATCAATAAATATGTGATGGCGTGCGCCCTCTCGATTGTGATTGCGCTGGTGGGCTACATATCGATTAATACGCTGCCTGTCGAGCAATACCCCGATATTGCGCCTCCCACGGTGCAGATATCCACCAGTTATTCCGGAGCCGATGAGAACACCATTATGAAGTCGGTCATCCAGCCTCTGGAAGAAGCCATCAACGGTGTGACAGACATGACTTACATGACCTCCAAGGCGTCGTCCGACGGTTCTGTGGAAATCAATGTTTATTTCAAGCAAGGCACCGACCCGGACATGGCAACTGTGAACGTGCAGAACCGCGTTAGCCGCGCGCAGGCCCTGCTGCCGGCCGATGTGAACAAGGTCGGCGTGAAAGTGGAGAAGCGCCAGAATAACATCCTGCAGATTTTTGCCGTGCGCAGCTCCGACGGCAAGTACGATGAGGACTTCGTGTCAAACTATGTCGATATCAACGTTAAGCCGCGCCTGATGCGTATCACCGGCGTTGGTAACGTGCAGAGTTTCGGTAACACCTATGCCCTTCGCATTTGGATGAAGCCCGATGTAATGGCCCAATACGGACTTACGCCCAACGACATCTTCGCCGCCATCGGCGGGCAGAGCTTCGTGGCGGCAGTGGGTTCACTGGGTGAGCAGTCGGAGAACTCATACCAGTACTCCATGCAGTATAAGGGCACACTGAAGACGGTTGAGGAGTTCAACGACATCGTTGTGCGCACCAGCGACGGAGGCCATCTGCTCCATCTGAGCGATGTGGCTGAGGTGAAGATAGGTGCCATGAGCTACAACTTTACGTCTAGCATCATGGACCGTCCGGGCGCCATGTTCCTGGTGTTTGCTGCTCCGGGTGCCAACGCCACGGAGGTGAACGCCAGCATCAACAAGACGTTTGAGGAGATGAAGCAGACGATGCCTGCGGGAATTGAATTCGTGACGCTGATGACCAGCGACGACTTCCTTTTCGCCGCCTTCCACAACGTGATAGAGACGCTTGTCATTGCCGTCATACTCGTGATTCTGGTGGTGTTCTTCTTCCTTCAGAATTTCAAGGCCACGCTTATCCCGTCCATCTCCATCATTGTGTCGCTGCTTGGTACCTTCGCCATCGTCAAGATGGCAGGCTTCTCGCTGAACATCTTGACACTGTTCGCGCTGGTGCTGGCTATCGGTACGGTAGTGGATGATGCCATCGTGGTGGTTGAGGCTGTCATGGCGAAGATGGAGAACGGCATCTCGGATGCCCGCGAGGCTACTCGCCAGGCCATGAATGAGGTGTCGGTGGCTGTGGTCTCATGTACCCTGGTCTTCATGGCTGTGTTTGTTCCCGTGATGTTCATGCCAGGCACATCGGGCACGTTCTTCACTCAGTTCGGCGTCACGATAGCCTCGTCAGTGGGTCTGTCTTGCATTTCGGCTCTCACGCTCTGCCCGGCGCTCTGCGCCATCATGATGCGCGTGACGGAGGGCAAAGAATCCGGCAAGAGCCTCACCTATTACACAAAGAAAGCTTACGAGGTGAGTTACAACGCCATCTCCAACAAATACAGCGGTGCTGTGCGGAAATTCATCAAACGCCCCATATTCTCGTGGGTGCTGCTGGCCGTAGCAGCCGGGCTTCTCGTGTTCTTCATGAAGAGCCTGCCCTCAGGCCTCGTGCCTCAGGAGGACCAGGGCGTGTTCCTCGTTGAGATTCACGCCCCCGAGGGTACCACGCTGAAGCAGACCCGCGAGATTGTGAAGAAAGTGGAGGAAAAGGTGAAGAAGATACCTGAGCTGGAGAGCTATGCCGTAAGCTGCGGCTACGCTATGCTTACGGGTGCCGGTTCCAACTACGCCACGATGGTTGTGCGCCTGAAGAACTGGGACGAGCGCGAGGGTATAGACCACATGCTCGCCTTCGTAGCAGAGCGTTTCGTCATGGACTGTAATGACATCAAGGAACTGGTGGTTGTCCCCTTCGTGATGCCGCAGATTCCCGGCTACGGTACGAGCAACGACATCAACCTCGTTGTGGAGGATCCCACCGATGGCAATCTCTCTGAATTTGCCCGCCAGACGGAGCGCTTCATGGCAAAGCTGTCTGAGCGTCCGGAAATAGCCTCTGCTATGTCTACCTACTCGGAGCGATTCCCCAAGTATCAGGTCGATGTCGATGCGTCACAGTGCGACCGTGCTGGAGTGTCGCCCGCCGATGTGCTCAACACGCTTGGCGCCTACTGCGGTGGCGCTTACATCGGCAACTTCAACCAGTTCGGCAAGGTTTATCGCATCATGGCCGCCGCCTCGCCCGAATACCGCCTCGACCCGCAGTCACTGCAGAACATCTTCATGCAGGTGAAGGGCGGCAAGATGGCCCCCATCTCTGAGTTCGTCTCTCTGAAGCAGATTGTTGGTCCTTCCAACATTGAACACTTCAACCTGTTCCAGAGCATCACCTGCTACGTGACTCCGGGCAACGGCTACACCGAGGGCGACGTCCACAAGGTTATTGCCGAGGTGTTCAAGGAAGAGATGCCCGCAACTGCCAGCTATGAGTACAGCGGCATGTCGCGTGAGTTGGAGGAAGCTTCCGGTTCCAATGCCACGGCCATCATCTACCTCGTGTGCGCTATCCTTATCTATCTCATCCTGGCTTCGCTCTACAACTCATGGTTCACACCGTGGGCTGTGCTCTTCAGTGTGCCCTTCGGACTGATGGGTGCCTTCGTGTTTGCCTTTATTGGCTACAAGTATCAGATTCCGGGCATGGACAACAATATCTACCTGCAGACGGGTGTTATTATGCTCATCGGCCTCTTGGCCAAAACAGCCATCCTCATCACGGAGTTCGCTTCCGAGCGCCGCGCACAGGGCTTGAGCATCCCCGAAGCAGCCTTCGAGGCTTGTAAGGAGCGCCTGCGCCCGATTCTGATGACCGTCCTCACGATGATTATTGGTATGATACCCCTCGTTATAGAGGGTGGAGCCGGTGCCAACGGTAACCGCGCCCTTGCGCTGGGAGTCATTGGCGGCATGAGCATAGGCACCATTGCCCTGCTCTTCGTTGTTCCCGCGTTCTTCATCGTATTCCAGAGACTGCATGAGCGATTTCAGGGAGAGGCCCCCCTCAATCCCCCCGGTGGGGAGAGGCCCCCCTCAATCCCCCCGGTGGGGGGACTCTCTTAAACCCCTTAAACTCTTAAACCCCTTAAACCCTTTAAACTCTTAAACCCCTTAAACTCTCCCAACCCCCCTTGGGGGGTTACAGGGGGCCTTGCTATGAAAAGAACAAGATATATTTTTGTCGCTGTAGCTGTGAGCCTAATGCTCACGGGCTGCGGCCTGTATAAGAAATATGACAAGACGGTGGAGACGCCTGCCAACGTCTTCGGCGCGACACAGGACATCACCGAAGCCACAGCCGAGGCGTATCTGGCCCAGATGTCGTGGCGTGAGTTCTTCAACGACCCGATGCTTCAACAGCTTATCGAGCAGGCGCTGGCAAACAACACCGACCTGAACTCCGCCCGCATAGCCGTGCAGAAGGCCGAGTCTGCGTTGAAGATGGCCAAACTGGCCTATCTCCCGTCGCTCTACTTCTCACCTCAGGGCGCTCTCAGCAAGTTCGGTTCCAGCTCGCTTAGCAAGACCTACAATCTGCCGCTGCAACTGAATTGGGACGTGGAGGTCTTCGGCTCCATTACGAACAAGAAGCGCGCTGCACAGGCCGTGCTCATGCAGGCGCAGATGGGCGAGGAGGCCACCCGCTCGAATCTCGTCAGCGCAGTAGCCCAGCTCTACTATATGCTGCAGCTGCTCGACCGTCAGCTGGATATCCTCACACAGACCGACAGCCTCTGGAACGCCTCTCTCGAGACACAGAAGTCGCTCTACGAGAACGGTAAGGCATACAGCACAGCCGTCAACCAGATGGAGTCCTCGTATTTAAACGTGAAGACGCAGATCGTGGATGTTCGCCGCAACATCCGCTCCACAGAGAACGAGATGTGCAAGCTGCTGTCCATCACGCCTCAGCAGATTACTCGTTCGAAATGGGGCACCTCTGCCTTGCGTCATCCCGAGGCACAGGGCGAGACCGGCCAGCGTATGTTCGACACTCAGTACCTGAAGATCGGTGTTCCCGCAACTATGCTGGAGCGACGCCCCGACATCCGAATGGCCAACTTCGCTATGGAGGAGGCTTTCTACAACACACAGACCGCCCGCGCCGCCTTCTTCCCCACGCTCACCCTCTCGGGAACAGTAGGTTGGACGAACAGCGGGGGCGGAGCAGTGGTGAACCCGGGTAAGATTCTGCTTAATGCCGTTGGCCAGCTCACGCAGCCCATCTTCGCTCGTGGCCAGCTCAAAGCCAATCTGAAGATACAGCAGCTGACAGAGGAAGACTTGCAGAAGAAATACGTGCAGACTGTCATCAATGCCGGCAATCAGGTGAACGAGGCTATGGCCGACTGTCAGGCCGCGCGCGAGAAACATCAGTATTACCACCGTCAGGTACAAGTGCTGCACGAGGCATACGTAGGCACACATGAGCTGATGGACAACGGCAAAGCCAGCTACATCGAAGTGCTCACCGCGCAGGAGTCGCTGCTCAGTTCGCAGCTCAGCGAGGCTATGAATATGTACAACGGCGCACAGGCAGTCATAGCCCTTTACATCGCCTTGGGCGGGGGCGCAAAGTGACGAACTTGTTAATTGTTCTTAAATAATGGAAGAAGGCTTTGGTGGATTCGGATTATCGCGGTAAATTTGTGACCCAATGAGAACAGACTACACCTTTTTAATCAATTACTTAATATGATTTACTCAACAGAAGTGAAGAACATGTGTAGCGTTTGCAAAGGCGCTTACCATGGACCTGCTCCAATCCCTGAAGAGGGCAAATGGATTCAGGCAAAAGAGATTAAGGACATTTCGGGCTACACTCACGGCATCGGTTGGTGTGCTCCCCAGCAGGGCGCTTGCAAGCTGAGCCTCAACGTGAAGGACGGCGTGATCCAGGAGGCTCTTGTTGAGACCATCGGCTGCACGGGTATGACCCACTCAGCCGCTATGGCCAGCGAGATTCTGCCGGGTAAGACCATCCTCGAAGCCCTGAACACAGACCTCGTCTGCGACGCAATCAACACCGCAATGCGCGAGCTCTTCCTGCAGATTGTCTATGGCCGCACACAGAGCGCCTTCTCAGAGGGCGGTCTCGCCATCGGCGCCGGACTGGAAGACCTCGGCAAGGGCCTGCGCTCACAGACCGGTACTCTCTACGGCACCGTTGCCAAGGGAACCCGCTATCTGGAACTCACCGAGGGTTACATCACAAAGCAGTATCTCGACGAGAACAACGAGGTCTGCGGTTACGAGTATGTACATCTCGGCAAGATGATGGAAGCCATCAAGGGCGGTATGGATGCCAACGAAGCAATGAAGAAATTCACCGGTTCCTACGGTCGTACCACCGAGGAGCAGGGTGCTGTCAAGGCTATTGACCCACGCAAAGAGTAGTTTAATTGAACAATTTCACCGTTGAACAATTGGACAAATTGAAAGATCAGAATCTTAAAATTGTAAAATCGTAAAATCGTCAAATTAAACTATGATTAGAAAAGTATATTTCGAGAGTCAGGAGCGCCGCATCAATCAGGTTCTGGCAGCTCTGAAAGAGAATGGCATCAACAGTATTGAAGAGGCCAACGAGATTTGTGAAAAGGCAGGCGTTGATCCCTACCAGATGTGTGAGGACACACAGCGCATCTGCTTTGAGAACGCCAAGTGGGCATACGTTTGCGGTGCCGCTATCGCCATCAAGAAGGGCGTGAAGACAGCTGCCGACGCAGCCGAGGCCATCGGTATCGGCCTGCAGAGCTTCTGCATTCCCGGTTCTGTGGCTGACGACCGTAAGGTCGGTATCGGCCACGGTAACCTCGCTGCCCGTCTGCTGCGCGAAGAGACAGAGTGCTTCGCCTTCCTCGCAGGACACGAGAGCTTCGCTGCTGCCGAGGGTGCCATCAAGATTGCCGAGATGGCTAACAAGGTTCGCCAGAAGCCACTCCGCGTTATCCTCAACGGTCTGGGCAAGGACGCTGCACAGATTATCAGCCGAATCAACGGCTTCACATACGTGCAGACTCAGTTCGACTACTACACCTCTGAGCTGAAGATTGTGAAGGAAGTGCCTTACGGCAAGAACCCCAGCCGTCTGAAAGTTAAGTGCTACGGCGCTGACGACGTTCGTGAGGGCGTTGCTATCCTCTGGCACGAGAACGTGGATGTTTCCATCACTGGCAACAGCACCAACCCCACACGCTTCCAGCACCCCGTGGCCGGCACCTACAAGAAGGAGCGCGTACTCGCTGGCAAGCCCTACTTCAGCGTAGCTTCAGGTGGTGGCACAGGCCGCACGCTGCATCCCGATAACATGGCAGCCGGTCCCGCTTCCTACGGTATGACCGACACTCTCGGCCGTATGCACAGCGATGCTCAGTTCGCCGGTTCAAGCTCCGTTCCCGCACACGTGGAGATGATGGGCTTCCTCGGCATCGGCAACAACCCGATGGTTGGCGCAACCGTAGCCATTGCCGTTGCTATTGACCTCGCTCTGAACAAGAAGTAAGCACCGCAACGAATTGTACTGATTGAACGAATAGCAATAGTACAGTTCAACCCAAATCGGTCATTAGAATTTATGTCAGATTAGTTCTTGTTTCGAACAGATTATCTGCATATTTTAAACAATTAGAGGCTGTGCCAAATCGCTGACACAGCCTCTTAGTTTCTTCTTGCGGCCTTTCTTAGAAAATCTTGCAGGCTACGCGTATCTCCAGATTGGGCCAAGCCTTCAACCAGGAAATCGCACCGCCTATGCCAGAATTCTTACCCGAAGCCTTGATCTCTGTGTCGTTGTTCAGCAAGAATTTCGGTGTGCCCCAGAACATAAGACCTGCATCTACGGCTACGCTGACACGATGTGACTTAGCGAGGTGCTGACCGAAACCGATGCCGACATAAGGCTTCACGGCATTCGTCTTCAGACGCACGTCAATGTTTCCGTTCTCGTCGGCTGTGAACACATAGTCGCCGAATTTAACACCGATGGGCTGATAGTTGGTTTGGAAGAGGCGGTTGTAGTCTTCCACCTTCTGATTGGCATCATGGAGAAACATCAGGGCACCGTCGTTGGTGTTGCGGAAGTGGATAAAGTTCTGGCTGCCTGCGAACAGACCTGCAGAGAAGTAGAAAGGCAGGTCCTTGAAGGGATGTACCTCGCCCAACACGTAGAAGTTCCAGAATCTGGGCTTGAGGCCCAGTTCTACCTTATCTACCATTTGTGCACGTCTCACGGCATCCTCTTCAACCATCTGCATCTGAGAGATTTCAGAGGCGGTGTTGATAGCATCGAACTTGATGTCGCCGAAGTTCAAACCGGCAAAACCTGCTCTTACAGTAACAATCTTGTGAACTGGCATAGCCACATCGAGCCCCAAACCAGTCAGTCCCATGTTCAGACCTACAGAGAGGTGGTTGAACAGGCCAGCCTCGGAATGTAACTTGCTGGTCTTCGGAGCCTCCTGAGCCTGAGCTCCGGCTGCCGAAATCATTATCGCGAAGAGAATAGCGAGTCTGTAAATATTGTGTTTCATATCTTTGTTCATAACTGTTTACTTAAAGAGTGATTGGTTCGACTTGATAATAAGGTTGGTGAGCGACTGGCTCAACGGGTAGAAGCCGTACAGGTAGTCGCTGGTATAGGGCATACCGCCGTTGATAACGCAGTGTACGTAATCGTGGCAGGCCATATCTATCGGTATTATACCAACTGTTCCCGTGTTCTTCAGCAGGTCTTCGATGACCAGCGGGTGCAGGTTGGCGGCGTTGGTGATGTATCCGCGCGGTGACACCTCGGTATAAGCCGAGCAGTGGTTCACAATCCAGATGTTTTCGTCCGTAGCGGTTACCTCGCGTGCGCTGTGCATCATGGCGATGACAGTCTCCTGCTTGTTCCTCATGCGTTGCTCGGTGGTGGTCTTGTAGTAGTCCTGCTTGTAGAGCTTAGCCTTTATCGTAGTGTCTTCCATGTTATACATGGCACAGTTGCGCTGGGCTACGGGATCGAGATCTTCCTTTACGTCAGGATCTTCGTCGGGCCAGTCGCAATACACAATGGGGTAGTGGAAAGCGGAATTCATCGAGCGCAGGTCGTAGCGGCTCAGCCACAGAATCTTACCGCGCATCTCAGCAACGGTGATGCCGGGGTGCCAGTTCACTATGAACTTACCCTGATACTTCGGCTTGCTCATCACCTTATTGAGCAGTATCGGCCAGTCCTTCTGGTCTTCCATACCGTTGTCGGCCTGCAGTTTGGCAATGAAGAACTCCGACGGATGGGCTGTAAGGAAGCTTAGCAGCTGGTCTATGGCCTCCTCGAAAGTCACGTCAATCTCGCTCATGCCGTGTGCCAGACGTAAAATCTTCTTGTCAGCCGGGTTCTGAGCCAATGTGTCGATGCTCACCACGGGGCGAATGTCGAAGAATCGCAGGCCGCAATTCATCTGCTCTTCAAGCGTTGACAACTGGCTGATAGCCGTCATGTTGAAGATGTACTCCAGTGTGGGCTGGTAGAAACCCATACCAGTCATGGTGTCGTGAGTGCCTGGTATGCTCATCTTGCACACCTTTACCTCGTTCCTAACCATACTCATCCAATCGGTGAGAGGCGTGGCCATGTCCCACGGGTACTGGATGCTGTCCTGGTAGCCTTCAGAGAAGATGTAGGGATCGTCAAGTGAGTTCTCGTCGTAGGCTTTCTCAAAGTCTTCTACAGAGCAACTGTTCAGCGCTGTTATGGCCGTTAAGGCCATAATGGCATACATTAGTTTTCTTTTCATAAATTTCCCATTCATTATAGTTAGTCTAAAAATATAAAGTTTAGCAATTAGGCTTTCTTCAATTCATGGCGAAGCAGTTGTCATCCCAGACAGCCTCGCGCATTGCCTGCAGGCCGGACTCGTCGTTGGTGACGGTGATGACCTGACCGTTCTTCATGATTGCCTCTATCGTGCCGTCCTCCTTGAAGCGGAACAGCTCACGGGTCTCTCCGTTCAGGGTCAGCGACCAAGTGTCGGTCTCCTCGTTGTGAGTCAGCATAGTCTTCACACCCTCCGGGTCTGTAATCTGATAACCTTTGGAGGTCTTCGTGATGGCGTAAAGGCGTCCGTCGCTGCCAAGAACCTCGCGTGTGACGCTGGCCGAGAGCGGATTGTTGCCGCTCCAGAACTCGATGGTGTTCAGGACGAGGGCGTCAACCACACCGCAGACAGGAGCACAGATAGGCTGCAGGATGAATCCCACGATTCCGTTTAAGATTTTGCTTCCAGACATGTTGCACTGCCATTTCTCATACTTGTTGAACAGGGCAAATGACCCGATGCATGATGTCGTCAGAAGCGATCCGGCCATGAGAAGAATGGCAACGTAAAGGATGTTCTTTTTCATAGTTTTTATGTTCATTGGATGCTTTTTATCGTTAAATACGGCACAAAGGTAGAATAATTTAATTAAAAAGGAAAAATTAAAAAGTAAAAATTAAAAATGGAAGAGAAAAAACAGAGAAAAAGAGAAATTATGAATTATGAATTAAGCATTATGAATTAAAATCACTAACTTTGCACCCGATTTTTACAAGTGACCGTCAGAACACAATGGAAATTTATCCTCAGCTCATCATAGACGCACTCAAAACCGTGCGTTATCCCGGAACAGGCAAGAATATAATCGAAATGGAGATGCTGGAAGACGACATGCGCATCAGCGGCCTTCATGTCTCCTTCTCACTGATATTCGACAAACCGACCAACCCCTTTCTGAAGTCTCTTATCAAGGCTTCAGAGGCCGCCATCCATGCATTTGTCTCCAAGGACATTGAGGTGGAAATCAAGACCAAGACTATCTCTCAGCCCACTGCAGAAACAGAGGAGAATGGGCTCCTCGGTGGAGCTAACATCATTGCGGTCTCGTCTGGCAAAGGCGGAGTGGGGAAGAGCACTGTGGCGGCCAACTTGGCCATCGGACTGGCTCGTCTCGGTCACCGCGTGGGTCTGCTTGACTGCGATATTTTCGGGCCATCGATGCCGAAGATGTTCGACGTTGAGGATGAACGTCCGTATGCCGAGGAGGTAGATGGCAAGCAGCTCATTGTTCCTATAGAGAAATACGGGGTCAAGATGTTGAGTATAGGCTTCTTTGTTGACCCGGACACGCCGACCTTGTGGCGCGGCGGGATGGCATCCAACGCACTCAAACAGCTTATCGGTGAGGCTCTTTGGGGAGATCTCGACTATTTCATACTTGACACGCCTCCCGGAACGTCTGACATCCATCTTACCCTTGTCCAGACTCTCCCCATCACAGGAGCCGTAATAGTATCCACACCCCAGCAGGTGGCTCTCGCGGACGCGCGCAAAGGTATAAATATGTACGCGAACGAGAAGGTGAATGTGCCGATTCTCGGTCTCGTGGAGAATATGGCTTGGTTCACCCCTGCCGAACTGCCCGAGAACCGCTATTACATTTTCGGGCGTGAGGGTGTGAAACATCTCGCCGAAGAGATGAATGTGCCGTTGCTCGCACAGATTCCACTGGTTCAGAGTGTTTGCGAAGGAGGCGACTCAGGCGCCCCCGCCGTCCTCGACCCCTCAACTCCCACAGGCAACGCCTTCCTGCAGCTCGCCGCCCGCGTAGTCACACAAACAGACAAGCGCAACGCTGAGCGGGAACGTACACAGGTTGTTAAGACTTCATGAAGTTAAAGGGAAGTTAAAGGGAATTGAAGGGGATTTGAAAGGAAGTTAAAGGGACGAATGTCCTGCCCCAAAAGAGTAAAGGCCCACTATAAGCCTCCATGGGGTATGCTGTAAATAGTTAAATATCTAAATAGTAAATAAATCGTAAATTGTAAATCGTCAAATCGTAAATTAAACAGCAAACTTATCTAAATCCTATAGATTATGAAAAAAAACGTGTTTTTAATGGTGGCCGTTTTGGCCATGTTTACTGCTTGCAAGAACTCTGCCCCGCAGGAAGAAGCTACCGCCCCACAGGAGGAAGCCGCTGCCCCGCAGGAGGTGGAGAAGACCGAACTCATCCGTACATCTCAGAGCTGGGACGGGGTTGAGCTCCCCGATTATTTCCAGGGCCGTCCCGAACTCGTGGCCGTTAAATATGTATTCCCGGCCGGACAGAAGTTGGGGTGGCATCACCATCCTGCAATGAACTACGGCGTTCTCGTTCAGGGCGAGCTGACTATCATCGGTCAGGATGGCAAGGAGAAGGTCGTTCACGAGGGCGAGGCTGTTGTGGAGATGGTAGGAACAATCCATCACGGCGAGAACCGCGGCACAAAGCCCGTAATCCTATATATGTTCTATCTCTCGCAGAAGGATCTGCCTCTCGCAGTTCAGCATCCTGAAATTGAAGACTAGTAAGCTTTTGTAGATACAAAACGGACATCAGCCCTGGGCCTTAAGCTCAGGGCTGTGTGTCTCCCTCAATGTAGTTTTCCATCCATAGCTGATTGCCGTCGAAGACAGCGTAGGTGAACTTGGTTATCCAGTCGCCGAGAATGAAGAGGCGTGTGGAGTGGGAGAGCATGAGGTCAAGCTCGATGTGGCGGTGACCGAAGAGGAAATAGTTTACATCAGGGTGGGTTGCGAGGTACTTTTTGGCGAATAGGACAAGGTTCTCGTCGTTCTCACCCTGATAGGGAGGCTCGCCCCCAAGACGCTCGTGTTTGCGACGGCTGTTGGCAGCCCAACGCAGTCCGAATTCTATTCCCCAGCGCGGATGAAGGGCAGAGAATAGAATCTGACAGAAGCGGTTATGGAATATGCTTTGGATGAAACGGAAGGATTTCTTCTCCTGTCCGAGGCCGTCGCCGTGAGCCAGAAAGAAGACTTGGTCGGCTAGTTCGATGGTGAGTGGCTCGCGGTGCATGATAACTCCGCACTCCTGTTCCAAATACGAATAGCACCAGATATCGTGGTTGCCGGTGAAGTAATGAACTTCCACACCGAGGTCCGTAAGCTCGCTGATCTTACCGAGGAAGCGCGTGTAGCCACGCGGCACTACGGTGGTGTATTCGTACCAGAAATCGAACATATCACCGAGCATATAAACGGCTCCGGCTTTGTCCTTTATGCTGTCGAGGAAACGGACGAGACGGCGTTCCTGAGTGCGCGCGTGAGCGATGACGCGGCTGCCGAGATGTGCGTCGGCGATGAAATAGATGGGTTTCATAACGGTTTAAAATCCAAGTTCTTCGCGTGCCTCCTCCGTCATCATCTCTTTGGTCCATTCAGGCTCAAAGACGAGATTCACGTTCACGTCTTTCAGGCCTTCAATAGTCATCAGTTTCTGGCGAACGTCTTCCATAATGAAATCGGCGGCAGGGCAGTTGGGGGCTGTGAGTGTCATATCCACGTCTAACGAGCTGCAGTCGTCGCTCACCTCGATTCGGTAGATGAGCCCGAGATCATAGACGTTGACGGGTATTTCGGGGTCGAAGACAGTGCGCAGCATATCAACGACTTTCTCTTCTATGGCGATTTTTTCCATGATGTGTACTTCTTATAGTTTCCCTTGTTCGTGGTAGCTGTAGTAGTTGGTGTCGGTGATTATGACGTGATCGAGCAGGCGCAGTTGCATCAGTTGGCACGCGCGTTTGAGGCGGTCGGTGAGTTGGTCGTCCTCGCGGCTCGGTTTGATGTTGCCGCTGGGGTGATTGTGGGCTATGGCGACTGTGGTTGCTCCGCGTTGTAGCGCTTCGCGCAGCACGATGCGCACATCCACCGTTGTCTCGCTGATACCTCCACGGCCTATGAGGTACGGATGGCCCAATATACTGTTGTCCTGTCGGAGATAGATAGCGTAGCTCTCCTCGTGGCTGATGTCTCCGATTCTGTGGTGTAGCAGTTGGTAGATGTCTATTCCCGACTTGATGTATTTCTTCTCACGGGCTTCTTCGAGCATACGCCGTTTGCCCAGTTCGCTGGCCGCGATGATGGTGATGGCTTTCGCCTCTCCTATGCCTTTGTATGCCGTAAGCTCGTGGATGTTCATCCGGCCGAGTTCGCGAAGGCTGCCGTCGTGGTCTGCCAGGATGCGCTGCATCAGCTCCACCGCGCTCTCACCCTGTGAACCGCTGCCCACGAGGATGGCTAATAACTCGGCTGGCGACAGAACGGAAGGCCCGTGTTGCATCAGTCGCTCGCGCGGGCGGTCTTCATCTGATTGTTCCTTGATTTTCATTTATAGAAATTATCTTTGAAGGCGGAGAATTCGTCGCGCCCGCACACACACCGCTGCCACCAGGCACGGATGAAACCGCTACCGTAACCGATGAGTTGGCAGAAGGCGGCGGGAATTGAGAGGAGACCAACATGAACGCTGCGGTTCTGCAGGGCGGAGTCCGTGAATAACAGCAGTGAGTAGAGCACCAGAGGCGTGAGGGCAAGAGCCATAATCGCTCCACCGATATAAGCCAAGACGAGTCCCATGTTGCAGCCGGTACCGCTGCAGTAGCCTGCGAACAGACCTACAATGAGGAACACCAGTCCCACGATGAACACAAGGGTCAACAGGGCCACGCCTACGGTAAATACGGCGGGCAGCAGATGAACCAGCTTGAGTGAGTCGGGGTATTTCTTGAATAGGTTTATGCGGGCTATGCCGCTGTTGTGGACCTGCTTGAAGAACTGCCTGAAGGTGGCACGCCGTTTGTGCCACACCCACGCTTCGGGGAAGAGACGGCAGGTGGCTCCGCTCTTGAAGATTCGTATGCTAAAGTCTATATCCTCGCCGAACCGCATCTTGGAGAAGCCCCCGAGCTCGTTCCACAGTTCTGCCTTGATGCCCATATTGAACGAGCGTGGGTAGAACTTGTCCATCTTACGCTTCCCACCTCGAATGCCGCCGGTGGTGAAGAACGAGGTCATGGAATAGCTGATGGCTTTCTGAATTGTGGTGAAGTCCGGGTGCGCGCTGTCCGGGCCTCCAAACGCGTCGCATGGCTTAGCCTGCAACTCGTCCTCGATGGCCTGCAGATAGCCTGATGGCAACACGACATCCGAATCCAGGACAATATAATAATGTCCGCGCGTGTGAGATGCACCATAGTTGCGTGCCTGACCGGGACCGCCGTTCTCCTTGGTGAGGTATTGTATTTGCAGCTGATTCTGAAACTGTCGGACTACATCTTCGCAAGTCACGGAAGAGCCGTCCTCGACCACAATCACCTCAAAATCGGAGAAAGCCTGCTTACACAGGCTTTCCAACAGTTCGCCAACCTCGTCAGGCCGGTTATAGACGGGGATTATGACGGAGTATTTCATTTTTATGCTTTAACACGGCCCAGATAGCTGCCGTCGCGGGTGTCAACCTCGACAATCTCGCCTTCGTTGATGAAGAGAGGCACGCGGATCTCGGCGCCGGTCTCCACGCGGGCGGGCTTGAGGGTGTTTGTAGCGGTGTCGCCCTTCAGACCTGGTTCTGTCCATGTGATGGCCAGCTTAACCTTCACGGGTACGTCAGCATAGAGCACTGTCTCAGAAGAAGCGTCAACAACGACTTCAACGTTCTCGCCCTCTTTCATAAATGCTACGCCGTTAATCTGATCCTTGGCGATGGGAATCTGCTCGAAGGTCTCGTTGTTCATGAAGATGTAATCCTCACCCTCCATGTAGAGATACTGGTAGCTGCGACGCTCCACGCGCACATCTTCCAGAGCCTCGCCGATATTGAAGCGGCGCTCCAGCACGTTGCCGGAAACAACGTCCTTCAGGGTGGTGCGCATGATGGTGTTACCCTTTCCGGGCTTTACATGCAGAAAGTCGATGCAGAAATAGAGCTTGCCATCCATGCGGATGCAGGTGCCCTTTTTGATGTCCTGTGATTTAATCATTCTTTTATTCTTATTAGTTTAATGTTGTACACTTTTTCGCTTTTCGGGCGCAAAGGTAATGATAATTTGTGAATTAACGACGCTGATTAATGATTTTTTTTGCCTTTTGTTTGGAAGTTAGCCTAAATCGCCGTACCTTTGCACCCGCTTTTCGCAAATCGAGCGTAATTAACAAAACAAAATATAGCAATGAAAAGAACATTTCAGCCCCACAATCGCCGTCGCCACAACAAGCACGGCTTCCGTCAGAGAATGCTCACAGCAAACGGCCGCCGCGTGCTGGCCTCCCGTCGTGCCAAAGGTCGTAAGAAACTGACTGTTTCTGATGAGGTACATGGGAAGAAGTAAGCAGTGACACCGAAAGGATTCTTTGGCAAGTTATTCAGCACCATGGTCGTAGGCAATCTGATTGCCATGGCCGTTGTGCTGATTTTGGTTATTGTAGGTGCGTGGATCGGACTGGACCACTACACCCTGCATGGCCAAGGTATTGAAGTGCCCGATGTTTCGGGTATGCTGGAGAGCGATGCCCGCTATGCCTTGGGCCGCAGCGACCTTGAGATGGAGGTGGCCGACTCTGCCTACACGAAGGACAAGCCCAGAGGCTCAATTATAGACCAGACTCCGGCAGCAGGCACAAAGGTCAAAGCCGGACGTGTCATATATGTGACCATTAACTCTGGAAAGTCGCCCACAAGAATTCTGCCCGACATATCCGACAACAGCAGTCTTCGCGAAGCTCAGGCCAAGTTGTTGGCAATGGGTTTCAAGCTTGGGCCTGTGGAATATGTGAGCGGTGATAAGGACTGGGTCTATGGCGTCAAATGCCGTGGGCAGAACGTAAGCACGGGAGACCGTATCCCGCTTGATGTCCCGCTCGTCCTACAGGTAGGCAACGACCCTGGCGATACGGAGATGGACGAGGATTCAATAGATGTGAACGACGAGTTCGACTTCTGACAACACACAATGGACGAGAGATTTGACATAAAGCTTGGCGCAGCACCGGCTGACGGCGCTGACACGGAGCTTTATGCCGACCTTGACGACGACTTGGGCGACGAGCTGGAGCCGTCGTCTGCTCTTTATGAACACCGCCGCGTAGTGGCGGACAAGGGGCAAGAGCCGTTGCGTGTGGACAAGTTCCTGCTGGATCACCTGCGCGATACCAGTCGTAACCGTATCCAACGGGCAGCTGAGGCCGGTTGTATATTCGTGAACGACCGCCCGGTGAAGAGCAACTACAAGGTGAAACCGCTGGACGTTGTGACTCTCAAGCTTGACCATCCTCGTATTGAGTTCGAGGTTGAGCCGGAGGATATTCCGCTTGATGTGGTATATGAGGACAACGACCTTATGGTCATAAATAAACCGGCTGGCTTGGTTGTGCATCCGGGCTGCGGTAATTACCACGGTACTCTGGTGAATGCCATAGCCTGGCATCTGAGAGATATGCCATCGTATGACCCAAACGACCCAAGCGTGGGGCTGGTTCATCGCATAGACAAGGACACGAGTGGCCTGCTGCTTATCGCTAAGACACCGGAGGCAAAGACAGACCTCTGCCATCAGTTCTTCGTGAAGAGCACCCGCCGCAGATATAACGCCCTGGTCTGGGGACACTTCGAACAGGACGAGGGGCGCATAGAGGGCAACATCGGCCGTGATCCGCGCGACCGTCAGCGGATGGCGGTCTTCCCGCCGGACAGCGAGGTGGGTAAGCACGCCGTGACCCACTGGCGCGTTCTGGAACGCTTTGGTTATGTCACGTGGGTTGAATGTGTGCTGGAGACAGGTCGCACACATCAGATTCGTGCTCACATGAAGCATATCGGACATCCGCTTTTCGCCGACGAGCGTTATGGAGGGATGGAGATATTGCGCGGACAGCCCACTGGCACCTACCGTCAGTTTATCCATAACTGCTTTGAAATCTGTCCCCGTCAGGCCTTACACGCCCGCACACTCGGCTTCCGTCATCCGAGAACAGGTGAGGAAATGGACTTTACCAGCGAATTGCCCGCAGATTTGACCCAACTGATTGAAAAGTGGAAAAACAGATCATAATGTACAATGTACAATGTACGTACGTACAATGTAAAATGTATAATGTATAACTGAATAATATAATATGGACTCATCCATTCATACTCATTCTACTCCCCGCCCTACAAGGGAGGGGCAGGGGGGAGGGTCTTCCCCAATTATAGCCATAGTCTGTGGCGGCGACAGCTCTGAACATGATGTAAGTTTGCGTTCGGCTGCAGGAATAATGTCCTTCATCGACAAGGAACGCTATGAAGCTTATATCGTGGAGATTAAAGGCCTCGTATGGGAGGCTCATCTGGCAGACGGCAGTAAGGCAAAAGTCAGCCGCGAAGACTTCTCCTTCGAGGTAGATGGCCGTCGCATACGTCCCGATTTCGCCTATATCACTATACACGGCACTCCGGGTGAGAACGGTATCCTGCAAGGCTATTTCGACCTCATAAAGATGCCGTATAGCACCAGCAGCGTACTCATCGAGGCAATGACATTCAATAAGTTCACACTGAACCAATATCTGAAGGGATTCGGAGTGAGCGTTTCCGAGAGTCTCGTGGTTCGTCAGGGGCACGAGGACATGGTGACGGACGATGAGATTGTTAATCACATCGGTCTGCCTTGCTTCGTGAAGCCTAATGCAGGCGGTTCCAGCTTCGGTGTCACAAAAGTGAAGACTTTGGATCAGCTGCGTCCCGCTATCCGCAAGGCTATGGACGAGAGCTCGGAAGTGATGGTCGAGGCTTTTATGCCTGGTACAGAGATCACTTGCGGCTGTTACAAGACTTCAAAGAAGAGTGTCGTATTCCCCATCACAGAGGTAGTAACCCACAATGAGTTCTTCGATTACGATGCCAAATATAAGGGTCAGGTGGAGGAGATTACGCCTGCTCGCATCAGCGATGATCTGGCCGAACGTGTAAGCCTAATAACGAGCACAATCTATGACATTCTTGGTTGCTATGGCATAATCCGCATAGATTATATCATCACCAAAGTGCAGGGCGAGGACGGCAAAGGACATGACCGTATCAATATGCTGGAAATCAATACAACTCCGGGGATGACGGCCACAAGCTTTATCCCTCAGCAGGTGCGTGCCGCCGGTCTGGATATCAAGGATGTTCTGACTGATATAATTGAGGACAAACTACGTTAATTTTACGATTTACAATTTACGATTTATAGCTGCGCGCAGCCTGCATTCTACATTTTACATTCTACATTTTACATTGGTCATAGACTTATGGTTATGTTGAGTTCACAGATTCCCGAAGAGTTTAAGGACATACGGCCTTATGCACCTGACGAGTTACCTCAGGTATTTAATGAACTGATGGCAGACGAGCAGTTTGTACAAATTGTTCAGAAAGTGGCCCCTGAAATGGCAAAGCAGCTGCCTGCCTTCCTTGCCCAGTCTGCCTCATCTGCTGCGCCCGGGTTGACATCGCTGGATGTTCAGAAAACATTCTTCTATCCGCTTCTGAAGAATATCATCCAGAAGTGCAGTCAGGGGATAGACCTTACGCTGCCGGAAGGTTTTGACCGTCAGCGTAATTACACATTTGTGACGAATCATCGGGACATAGTCTTGGACTCGGCTTTCCTCAGTTGTCTGCTTATTGAGAACGGCTTTCAGACCACAGTGGAGATTGCCATCGGTGATAACCTGCTCATTTACCCGTGGATAAAGAAACTGGCTCGCATCAACAAGAGCTTCATTGTGCAGCGCTCACTGCCGCCGCGTCAGGCCTTTGCCGCCAGTGCCGTTATGAGCCGTTACATGCATTTCGCCATTAACGAGAAGCACGAGAATATCTGGATAGCTCAGCGCGAGGGACGTGCCAAGGACAGCAACGACTGCACACAGGATGCAATCCTGAAGATGATGGCTATGGGTGCTGAAGGCAGTATAAAAGAACGTCTGAAAGACATGCACATTGTGCCGATGGCCCTCAGTTACGAGTTAGACCCTTGCGATTTCCTCAAAGCCAAGGAGTTTCAGCAGAAGCGTGACATCGAAGGCTTCAAAAAGAGCCGTGAGGACGATTTGGTGAATATGCAGACTGGTATCTTCGGCGCCAAGGGCCGCATCCACTTCGAGGCCGCTCCGTGTATAGACGAGTGGATTGATACCCTGCCTGACGATATGCCGCGCGGCGAAATCTACTCCGCTGTTGCACGTCATATTGACCGAGAAATACACCGCTCTTACCGCCTCTATCCGTTTAATTACATCGCTGCCGACCGACTTGACGGAACATCTGCCCGCTCGGATAGATACACGGCAGCCGACGTTGAGGCCTTTGAGAAGTATTTGGCACAACGCCTCTCACTCATCGACCTCCCGAATCCCGACACGGAATTCCTTACGGAGCGCATATTGACCATGTATGCGAATCCAGTGTTCAATCAGGAAAAGGCGGTAAAAGATTAGAGATTAAAGATTAAAGATTAGAAAACCAATGGGTGCTGAAAGATCTTTGCCGAGGACTATTGTGGCGCTTCTTGCCGTTGCGTTCTTGCTTGTAGCGTGCGGCAAGGAGAATGAGTCTTACCCGTCACTCGTCACGGAGATGGTGTGTCTCTATACTGATCGTGATGGGACGATGACCCAGATGGTCACTGACGACGGCACTCAGTATGATATCAGCGGACAGCAGTTGACAGGCTACCACGCTTCGGCTCTTTACCGGGGTGTGTGCGGTTTCGTCCCGGACGGTTCCGGTAAAGCAGAGATATTCACCCTGATGCCAGTGACTGCCCTTCATGAAGTCAAGGATGCCAGTGAAATAAAGCGTGATCCGACAGATGTGATAAGTATCTGGCGTAGAGGACCGTTCCTGAATTTCCATCTCTCTCCGATGACACGCGGCGGTGAACAGTCGTGGGCGTTCTTCAAGGACTCGGTGAGAGCTAACTCCCTGGGCGGCAGTACCTATTACATCTCCTTAATTCATGATCAGGGCGATGATGTGGCGGCTTACCATGAGAATCTCTATGCCAGCACTTTTGTGGATAGCATAGCTCAGAACCGTACAGCCGCAGACAGCATAAGCGTGGCCGTAGTCACCTTCGACGGCCTGCGCCATTACCGCGTCAGCGGAGAATAAGAGAACTCTGCTATTTCTTTCCGTACAACACCGGGTTTGTGCTCGGGTCGTTGTACATCTTCATCTGCTTATAGACCTTCATCCATTTGCGTCCGGCTGCAATGTCTTCCAGCAGCTGGTCGATGGCAGTGCTGAGGTCTGCCTTTTGCTCCAGAAGCACAGCCAATTTCTTGCGGCAAGCTTCGAGATGTGCTTCGTCGGCGTCCTTGCGCTCAGCCTGCTCTTTCATGTGATAGATCTTCAGGCTTAGGATACTCAGTCTATCCACAGCCCAGGCCGGACTCTCGGTGTTTATTGTGGCGTCGGGTAGGGGAGTGACGTCGTGGAACTTGGTATAGAAGTAGCTGTCTATTGTCTCCACCAGATCCGTGCGATCCTGATTGCTTTTGTCGATGCGGCGTTTCAGCACAAGAGCCTCTGCCGGGTCTATGTCCGGGTCGCGGATTATATCTTCGAAATGCCACTGAACGGTGTCTATCCAGCATTTTCGGTATAGGTCAGCCTCAATCGTGCCTTCAGTGTAAGGGTTGTTGAACGGTTGGTCAACATCGTCCAGCAAATGGTAATTAATGATTGCGCGCTCGAAGATAGGCCACGCTATTTGTGTGAATTCAGTCATATTTATGCGTTTTGATGGCGCGAAGTAAAGCAAAATTTTGTTAATAGCCAAATAATAACGATTGTTTTAATGAAAAATGCCTATCTTTGGCCGCAAAATATTAAGTATTTAACAACACGACAACTATGAAGAAGCTTTTTATCCTTATGTGCTGCCTGATGACCTGTTTGGCATCCGTGCGAGCTCAGCGTTTCATGGATCGCATGGACCGTGGCCTTGTCGCCACCGTCGCAATGTCCGGATCAGGTAATTTTGTGTCATGGCGAATCCTCGGTGAGGAATACTATGACGTGACCTACAACCTTTATGCCAATGGGAAGCTTGTTGGCTCCAATCTGCGTGTGAGCAGTTACGTTCACTCTGGCGGAAACGCTGCAACCAAATACCAGGTTGCGCCAGTCGTTCGCGGAGTTGAAGGGGAGAAATGTGCAGAGGTGACACGCTGGTCTGGAATATCCAATCTCACCAATGGCGTCAGCGATAATCCGCATACGGGATATATCGACATCAACTGTCAGCCTGCCATAGACCGCAATGGACAGACCGCTACTTCACAGTATGAATTCAACGACTGTGTGGCAGCCGACGTTGATGGCGACGGTCAGGTGGAACTGGTGTGCAAGCGCAACTACACCGGTGGCGTAAATGACGCCAACAACAAGACCCGTTTCCATCGCATCGAAATCATTAAGTTGAACGGCACCCGCCTGTGGTGGATAGACCTCGGACCGAACATGATGGCAGGCCCGGATGAACAGTGGGATGCTGTGGCCTTTGACTGGGACATGGACGGTAAAGCCGAGGTACTTCTTCGCGGCGCAGACAACATGTATATCCACACTTCTACCGGACACGATATCAAGGTGGGGAACATGAACTACTATGCAGCCCGCACCCAATACACCTGCGAGGGCAACGAATACCTGCTCTATCTCAACGGAGAGACTGGTGAACCCTACGACTGGGATTCTTCCAAGGATACCTACACTCCGCCCGCCTATCCTCTAAAACGCTATGAATCTGGTGAGTCGGATCTCGGCGTCTGGGGAAATGCCGGCGACGGCGGCCACCGCTCCACGAAACACTATTTCGGCGCTCCGTATCTCGACGGACGCAAGCCCAGCATCTTCCTGGGTCGTGGCTGTTACACACGCCATAAGTTCGTGGCTTTGGATGTCAATCCTGAGACTCACGCCCTGACTCAACGCTGGTACTGGAGTAACAATCAGGGTTGGGGTAGCCCGTGGTATGGCAACGGATACCACAACTTCGGTATTCAGGATGTCGATATGGATGGCAGAGATGAGATTGTCTTCGGCTCAATGGTCATTGACGACAACGGAAAAGGTCTGAGTACTACCGGCCTTGGGCACGGCGATGCACAACACTGTTCAGACCTTGACCCCTATCGCTGGGGCTTGGAGTTCTTCGCCTGCAATGAGGACGAGCCTGCAATGAACTACCGCAACGCGACTACATCGCAGTTCTATTACAGAATGAAGAGCACAGGTGATGACGGACGAGCTCTTGCAGGAAACTTCACAAACAAGTATCCTGGCAGCGTGGGACAGTCCTCCCAGACAGGTGTGCTGAGCCTCACTGCCGACAGGGTGATAACTGGCCAGAGCGGCTACGCTCTCAATTTCCGCATTTACTGGGACGGTGACCTCTGCTCAGAGATCCTCGACAGTCCGGGCACGGCCAAGGCCGCAAAGATAGAAAAGCTCGACGTGGGCCGTATCTTCAATTCCGAAGGCCATCTGAACAACGACTCAAAGAACAACGCCTGCCTGACGGGTGATATCCTCGGCGACTGGCGCGAGGAACTGCTTGTTGCCAACGGCACCGGTATGCGACTCTATACCACTTCCCGCCCGACTACTTTCCGAATCCCGTCTCTCTGGCACGATCATGGTTATCGGCAGGGTATGGTATGGGAGACTATCGGTTATAACCAGCCGCCTCACCCCAGCTTCTTCCTCGGAGAGCTTGAAGGCATCACAGCCGCACCTCCCTCGCTCACCACTACAGGCCGCGAGCTAATCGCCAAGGGCGGCACTATTGGCAAGAACTTGGACGGCAAACAGGTTCTGGTTTATGAGAACGCCGATAACACCGTAACCATCACCGACGGCGCAGAGCCTTGGGTGGTTATCTTCAACGTCCCCGCTTGGGTTCAGGGTAATAACCCGTCTGAAGTTAGCACTACGACAGCTCCCACCTTTACTTATTACAAGTGTACTGCCTCCGGTGGCGGCTTTGCCGGTGCGACCCGTCTTGTCAAGCAGGGCGAGGGTGAGCTTATCCTTCCCGCTGTGGCTATGAACCACTCAGGCAACACCGACGTCTGGAACGGCACACTCACCTTCGACGGCACGCTTCTGAACTCTCCACTCTGGCTCAACCGCCACACCTCGCTGAATTCAAAGGGTACGTTCCGCAGCATTAAGGCAGACTACAACTCAACAATCCGCCCTGCAGGCGAAGGCGTGATTGGCGTTTTGACCGCCGACACCCTCAAACTGGGCTTTGGCAGCCGCGTGGTCTTCGACCTCACTTCGGATATAACCGCCGACCGGATTGTCACAAAGGCTTTGACCATTGAAATAAAGAACTGGGCTTATGGCCCCAAGTATCTATCCCCAGTCTTTGAATTCAATATCGGAAATCAGGCAGTTCCCACTAATGGCCGTTATCTGCTTGGTTCCGTAGAGAAACTTACGGGCAGCCTCTCGAACATTATCATTGAGGGCCTCGGAACGAGTAAAAAAGCCACCCTTTCGCTTGACGACGGTAACTTGTATCTCGTTGTTGAGGATGTGCGTGAGGCCGGATATATTGTTTGGAACGGTAACTCAAGCAACCTTTGGGACTTCGGTCAGAGTGAGAACTTCACACTCGCTTCCGATGCAACAGCCACGAGCGAGTACTTCGTTACGGGTGATGTCGTTACCTTCAACGACGATGCAACGAAGGCGAGCATCACCTTGAAGGGAAATCTCGAGCCCGACAGCGTCATCATTGACGGCTCAAAGAATTTCACCTTCAGCGGCAGAGGAGCCTTGGTCGGCAATACCAAACTGGTGAAGCGCGGCTCCGGCAAACTGACTATAAACACAGACAACACTTACACAGGCGGAACCCGCATCAGCGGAGGTACGGTTGTCGTTACCTTACTCAGTAATGAGAATCAGGCTTACGGCCAGCTCGGCGGCGTAACATCAACTGCCAGCCGTTTCATAATTGAGAACGGGGCCGAGCTGCAGACCAGTGGTGTCATCACTCAGGGCTCTCCGATGCAGATGGTGACTGCCGACGGCGGTGTAATCAATAACGCAGGCGACTTTGTGGTCAATAAGCCCATAGGCGGCACAAAGCTTACGAAGAAGGGCAACGGGTGGATGAAACTGAACGTGAACAACACAGTCACACGTCTGGTAATTGCCGCCGGTACGGTACAGTGTATCAGCTGTAACACACCTGCCAAGACTGTAGAGTTCCAGGCTGGCACCCTGCTTGAGAACGGAGGCTCGTCCTACACAATCGATATTCCTAAGGGCAAGAGCGGCACCCAGACCTTGGTCAACAACGCTGGCTATTCCAACAAGATTACAGGCGAAGGAACGCTCACCATCAACTGCCCGGTGGTCGAAGGCTCCGGTTGGTACGCCACCCGCACTTCGATTTCCGATGACTTCAGCGCCTTCGAGGGCACAATCAACGCCGTAGGCAGCAGCAGTAAGGATCCCGATCCGCGCTGGACTCTGGACGCCCAATCCGGAATGCCAAAGGGTACACTGAACATTGCCGACAACACAACCGTACTGAACACAGGTAAGACATTCGCTATCGGTAAAGTCTCCGGCAACGGTAAACTGGGCGGTTTTGCCTCTTTCAGCAATAACGGCGGCAGCGGACAGAACACCTGGAAGTTGGGTAACGACACCAACTGGTCTTGGAAGGGCACGATAACGCACAACTCGAACTTCACCAAGACTGGCAGCGGCAAGGTAAGCCTCACTGGTGCTCACGACTACACCGGTAACACAATCGTTGAGGCCGGCGAACTGCATATCAGCGGCAATACCGTAAAACTCGGCACCGGCACGCTCACCGTGAAGAAGAATGCCACACTGAGCGGCGTTACCGGCACGGGCGCTTTGACAAACAGCAGTTATTCATTCTCCTCCGGATCTACGCTTCAGGTCGGTTCTACCGTAACATCCACTACAGGTAAAATCAATTTCGGCGGCAAGGCCGTTACGATATCAAAGGGAGCCACCGTTCAGCTTGGCATCACCTCTTCAAAGAGCTATACCACTCTGAATAACATCAGCAAACTGACCATGAACGGAACGATAGAGATCATTATCTCCGATTCGTGGCAGCCTGCTGTCGGAGACGAAATAACACTCTTCCAGGATGTGACCACCTTCGCCGGAACCCCAGTGCTTGCGTCCAAGGTAATCAATGCCGAGGCTGGCCTCTTCTGGGACGATTCCGAACTGGCCACAAAGGGCGTTCTTCGTGTCACCAATCAGGTGCCTGACGCAATCCGCGACGTGAATGCGCAGTCTTTGGATGAGTTCAACGGTCCTGTCTTTGACCTCTCCGGCCGTCAGGTGGCTCGCAATTACCAGCGCGCCCGCCGCAGCCTCAAGCCCGGCGTCTATGTCGTGGCAGGTCAGAAAGTAACTGTAAAATAACCTCACAACCTCACAACCTCATAACCTCACAACCTTATAACCTTACAAAACAATGAATCTGAAAATCGCAGTCCTTGCGGGCGACGGGATAGGCCCGGAGATATCAGCCGTTGGTGTTGATGTCTTGTCTGCTGTCGCTGCTCGCTTCGGACATAAAGTGACATACGAATATGCCATCTGTGGCGCAGATGCCATAGACAAGGTGGGAGATCCCTTCCCCGAGGAGACCTTCCAGATTTGCATGGATGCCGACGCTGTACTCTTCTCTGCCGTCGGTGACCCGAAGTATGACAACGACCCCACGGCCAAGGTGCGCCCGGAACAGGGCCTTCTGGCTATGCGTAAGCGTCTCGGTCTTTATGCGAACATCCGTCCGGTAGAGACCTTCGACTGCCTCATACACAAATCGCCGCTGAAGGACGAGCTGGTGCGCGGAGCCGATTTCGTGTGTATCCGTGAGCTCACGGGCGGAATGTATTTCGGTGAGAAGTATCAGGACGATGAGCGTGCATACGACACTAACGTTTATACCCGCCCTGAGATCGAGCGTATCCTGCGTGTCGGTTATGAGTATGCGCGTCGTCGTCACAACCACCTCACGGTAGTTGATAAGGCCAATATTCTTGCCTCTTCCCGCCTCTGGCGCCAGATAGCCAAGGAAATGGCTCCGATGTATCCCGACGTGCTCACAGATTACATGTATGTCGATAACGCTTCGATGCGCATGATCCAGGAACCGCGATTCTTCGATGTCATCGTTACGGAGAACACCTTCGGCGACATCCTTACAGACGAGGGCTCCTGCATAAGCGGCTCTATGGGACTGCTGCCGTCGGCTTCCACTGGCGAGCACACTCCCGTCTTCGAGCCTGTTCACGGTTCGTGGCCTCAGGCCAAGGGCAAGAACATAGCCAACCCGCTGGCGCAGGTTCTGTCTGTGGCGATGTTCTTCGAGTACTTCGGTCTCGCAGCCGAAGGCCGTCTTGTCCGCGATGCCGTGCAAGCCAGCCTCGATGCCAACGTCCGCACCCCGGAGATTCAGGTCGATGGCGGTGCGCATTACGGCACCAAGGAAGTGGGAGCCTGGCTTGTGGATTATATCAGCAATCATAACTCCTAATAATAATTAATTAATGTACATACTATGAGTCGAACACGTGTACTAACAATGATTGTTGCCCTGATTACGGCTACAAATCTCCTGGCTGACGAGGTAGTCACATATGGCCCCTCAACTGGTTCTTATACTGTGACAAACCAAGCCGGCACTTATGCCACGACTTGGGTATCAACCGCTACGCCTACTGTGACTATTAGCGGTACGGCTAATAACATCAATGTCGCTGACGGAGGCTTCTATGGCGATACTTACACCATTTCTGCCTCTGATGGTTATTTCATAAGCGGCCTGTCATTTGACGCGGTGTCGAGTGATGGTTCTGATATAACCATCACTTTTGATACAGGCGATTATACCGTGACATCGGTACAGAATAATTATGATATTCCCGTGACTCAGGCACAGTCCACGACATTCCAGATTCCTAAGGTTTCTGGCCGTTATATGCAGGTGTCCAACTTCAATATTAGCCTCATATCCGACCCAAACTTTACGCCTTACACTTATGTGAATACGTTGACTGAGTTAAGTAACAACAAGGCCTATGTGGTTACGAACCGTCGAGCCACTTGGTACGTCTCTGATCCATCATCAGGTCTTAATGCGCAGACGTCACTTGACCGTGACGACACGATGGAGCAGTTTGCCATCATAAACTATGAGGAGCAGTACTACATCTATAGTGTGATGGCTAACGCCTTCCTGCGAAGCGACAATACGTTTGGCGACCCGCAGCCCGTCACTATTACTTCGCAGGGTAGCGACAACTATCTTTGGTTCTTCTCTTTCGACGAAAGCCATAATATCAATGTTAATGCTTCTCCGGCGGTAGTGATTGACGGTTGGAGTTATACAGACGATGGTAATCTTCATGCCATTATTGAGGCTACGGACTTTGATCCTACAACAGCTATTGACATGTTAGCCTCAAATACCATGAATCCACAAACAGACATCGCTGACTCGCTTGCTGTGCTTAATGATGAGATAAATGCTTTGATTGTTATAATCGATAACCCCTCCACATATACGGATGATCAGGGTGTGGCAGATAACGTACGCACAAATCTTATGGCAATCCAAGCTTCAGGTTATACTACTCTTGATGAGATAACTGAGGCTCGCAATCAGGTTAGGGCGCAGGCCAGAATATTCTTCGAGGGCATAACTGTGTTGGAAGACATCGATGTAACCAAATACTATATCACAAACTCAACGCCAACAGCAAGTTTTAATGGTTGGAATATTAGCGATGGTGCCACACCGGACGCTACGAACAATGTAGCTGAATACTGGAACAAATCTGGAGCTACCATCACTCAAAATGTAACTCTGCCTGCGGGTTCATATCGTCTCTCTGCTCAGGCATTCACACGCACTGATATGTCAGCGCTCTTATATGCCAATACGGATCAGATGAATATCGTCACGGTTCCTTCTTCAGAGCTTAATAGCAGAGCTGCTTCTTCCTCTTGGTTCGATTCTGGCTATGGCGTTAATCAACTGTACTTTAATCTAAGTGAAAGTACCCCTGTCACAATCGGTTTGAAAGCTGACGAGACCACAGGAGACCACTGGCTCTGTTGGCGCAGCTTCAATCTAGAACGTGTGTCTCAGACGAGCAATCCACAGCCTAATATAAATACACATTATGTATATTATATGGTTGATGATACCATCTGGTACACAGATTCAGTCGAAGTTGGCACAACCATCGTTCCGCCAGCAGATACTCCTTTCAAGGACGGATTCACATTCACAGGTTGGAACGGCCTTGTTGATGTTATGCCGGATGCAGACGTGACGGCTATGGCTGAGTTCACTCAAACTAAGTTCGCCTTGACTTGGATTCTTGAGGGCGGCGACGAGCCTTTCAACCAAGTGGATTCCCTGACGTTCGGCGACCCGATAACGACTCCTGCTGTTCCCGAGAAGGTCGGCTATTCAGTAAGATGGGACAACGTGCCCGCAACGATGCCAGAAAGCGACATTGAGATTCATGGTTTCTATGAGCTCCGGAAGTACGCCATAACATACTATCTTGATAACCAGTTCCTGCAGACGGACAGCGTCGTATATCAGGCGCCGATTACGCCACCGGAGGTTAACCCGGAGCCGAATATAACGTTCAATGGTTGGCAGAATCTTCCTGAGTTTATGCCAGCTGAGGATCTGACAATCTATGGCGAGACATCCGCGACCCGATATGCTCTTACTTGGATGCTTGAAGGTGGTGACGAGCCTTACAACAAGGTGGATTCGTTGGTTTTCGGCGCCCCCGTAACTCCTCCGACAGATGTACCTGAGAAGGTCGGCTATTCAGTAAGATGGGACGGTTTGGTTGAGACGATGCCTGGCAACGACATTGAGATTCACGGCTTCTATGAACCCAATAAGTATGGCATAACCTACTATCTCAACGGTGAATATCTGCAGACGGACAGCATAACATATCAGATGCCGATTACACCGCCCGAGGTTAACCCGGAGCCGAATATGACGTTCAACGGTTGGCCGAATCTTCCCGAGTATAT
>JAFSNB010000005.1 GCA_017447625.1 Bacteroidaceae bacterium | reverse complement strand
TGGGCAGCAAAACAGAATTTTGGTGGAAGATGGATGCCAGAATGCAGTGACAGATATGAAATATTCTATCGAGAGTACTATTGGTCGCCAGCATATCAGTATTATGATGCAGAGGGGTTGACCAAGAAAGAAATATATGACAGGAAAACGAATCGGTTTATTGGTCATGCAGAAGTAACAAGTATCGGCTATTTGTGGGAGGCAGGAGAAGACCATTCTAAGGAAGAGACTTTTTATAGCCTTGTTCCTTCGAAGCAATTGTTTGACGGTATGGGGATGCAACATGGTGACAAGGAAGGTGTGTTTATTGATAAAGAGGGCAAAGTAATTTGTTTTGATGAGGGAGCAGTAGAAGAATCTAGGACAAACCTGTTAGTGAGAAAGAATGCACTGATGGATTATCTTGCCAAACATCACAAGAGAATCGTTTGGTATGTGCTTGGTGAGAAGAACATTATAGGACTGCATGATTATCAAAGTGTACCATATCTCCCCATGTGGCTTATCATTAGTGGTACTTATACATTAGATAATAATGGTAAAGTCGTTGGATATATAAGAGCGTTCCACGAGAAATAACAACTATTTAGTGTTGCCTTAATTAGTGTTCACTGATTAATACAGTAATTTGCACACTTCAATAACTATTGGGGTTTACAAAAGTTAACTACGTTAAATCTTCATCGTTTTGTCCTCCGCAGAATCTACATAATCACTTTTCTACCGTTTAGAACAAAATCAATTGAAATACAACTAGTTATACATTCATGGTGTGTTTCCATAAAACACTCATGTCGTGGATAATCCAGCGAAATATACCTTAAGTTACGCTCGGCTTTGCCGCTTGGCTCGTTCAAGAACCTTGGATGTCGTTTTTCGTTCTCCTGTATGATGCTCTGTTCAGTTGACATAAATAATATTGTTTACTTATCTTCTTCCTCATTATTTGGCAGCAGGTAGTCGCTGGCTCTGGCGGGCGAAATGACAGTGCGACCTAGCTTGCTTTCCAATTGATTGCGGGCTGCTTTTGCCACGCTACCGCCTTCTTGGGCAACCCTGGTTTGCTGCCTGTAGCCTTTCGGATTGCGCTGTTTTGAAAGCTCTGTAGCCGAAGCCTCTGCCAGAATATTGAGGGCTATTTCCAAATTGGTCATGTTGTCTCGCAGGCTTTCCTTCTTCAACCCCTTGAAATGCTTATATTGCTTGGTGGTGAATCCACTCCACTCGCGAGTAATAATATCTGTTAGAGACGCATATTCCAGACCTTCGTGCACACCAGTACGTTGCCACTCGTCTGTCAGTTCCTTGCGAACCTCGATGCTCTTGATTCGCTGATTGATCCAAGCGTCGCTATAGCCCAAACGCTTGTAATCAACAATAGCTTGATCGATGCTCTTCTCAGGGTCTTGCATCTGGTCGATCCGCTGACTGGCCACCTGAGCCATCCATAATTTGAAAGGCTCTGCCTTGGGAGATGGGATAGACTGAATCAGACGGAAAAGCTGCTCTGTATCAGCCACATCCGTCAGTCGCATCTTACCGTCCTCAGCCAGCAACTTCAACTGGTTACAATTTGTAACCGTTTCATTTCCTTCCTTTACTAGTCTGTGTTTCAGAACTTTCCAATAGTTACGAGGATTGGGACTATCCGTGAGCACACCACAGACATCCACTATCGAGAAATACCATTTCTCTTGTTCGTCGTCCCATACCGTACGGACTTTCTTTTCTTCAAAGAGTTTTATTGCCTGTTTCTTTGTCATATCCTTAATTCTTTTTGGGGGATTCACTTATCAGTTTGGTTATGTCAAATTCCTACAATTCGAGCACAAAAATACAGATAATTTCCTAAAATGGGGGTAGAAGAATGCCTTTTTTGATAAAAATATGCATTTTCCCCTTGAAGAACTTAAATTCTTGATTCTTTTTTTTATTTTTGTGGCATCGTCAGCTCGGCTATAGCTGAAAGTTACGTAAGTCAATGCTGGCGGAATGCATCGAAAGTGATGTCTTTCGGATTTTTGACAACATCTGAGGGGTGATGCGGAAGAAAGTCCCCGTATGAAAAAGAATACATAGTTTTTGGGTAAAAAAACATCACTAACATCACCTTTTAGGCTAATTGTCTGTAAACAAACGGATTGGGCGGTGATGTTTGGGGTGATGTTTGGGTGATGTTTGGGTGATGTTTGGGTGATGTTTGGGTGATGTTTGGGTGATGTTTGGGGTGATGTTTGGTGATGTTAAAAGGTTAAGGTTAAGGTTAGGGTTAAGGTTAAAGTTAGGGTTTGCTGAAAAACGTTTGGGTGTTATTGATTTTTTTGTATATTAATGGCCATAGGTGCAGGGAGGATTCCCGCCAGTGGGACAGACCCTTCCCACAAGTGGGAAAGGAGCGTCCCACTTGTGGGAACGACCTTTCCCGCCAGTCGGAACAGCGGCTGAATGCAGGTGTATTCAAAAGAACCGTGAACGGGCCCAACGTTGGGTAAAACATCACCCAAAACATCAACTGTTGGCTGAAAACATCACCCTAACATCACCTGTTGGCTGAAAACATCACCCAAAACATCACCCTGATGTCGCATTGATAATTGACTGTAAAACAGGTGTTTGACGCTGCAATTACCCCAAAAGGTGATGTTAGTGATGTTTTTTTTGAAAAAAAGAAGAGAGGGGGGATAAAGGAAGCAGGAGCGTGTCCAGAGGGTTACACGCTCCTGTTTTTGCTGTAATTAATTAAAACGGCGGGGCATACCATAAGTGTGCCCGAAGTATTCATCAGTTGTTCTCGGGACGGAGCTGACGAACTACGGCGGCGGTGCGCCACATCTCGCTCTCGCGGAGAGCCTTCAGTTCCTGCTCGAGACCTTCGCGGTAGCCGGGCTTGGAGTTGCTGTCGATGCTTATCTGAGCCTCGTGGCCGCATTTCACGCTGGCATAGAGACGTTCAACAACGGGCTTGATGGCATCGTGGAACGGGCCCATCCAGTCCAGAGCGCCGCGCTGGGCGGTGGTGGAACAGTTGGCGTACATCCAGTCCATACCTTTCTGAGCGAACAGAGGCATAAGGCTCTGTGTGAGCTCCTCAACGGTCTCGTTGAAAGCCTCAGAGGGGGTGTGACCATTCTCACGCAGCACCTCGTACTGAGCCAGGAGGAGGCCCTGGATGGCACCCATCAGAGAGCCGCGCTCGCCGGTGAGGTCAGAGGTGGCCTCGCGCTGGAAGGTGGTCTCGAAGAGATAGCCTGAGCCAATACCGATACCGAAAGCGAGAACTTTCTCCAGAGCTTTGCCGCTGGCATCCTGATAGATGGCGTAGCTGGAGTTCAGTCCGCGACCCTCGAGGAACATGGTGCGGAGACTTGTGCCGCTGCCCTTCGGGGCTACCATGATGACGTCGATGTCTGCGGGAGGAATCACGCCTGTGCGGTCGTTCCAGGTGATGGCGAAGCCGTGGGAGAAATAGAGGGTCTTGCCCGGTGTGAGATGGGGTTTGATCATGGGCCAGAGCTGCATCTGAGCAGCATCTGAGAGCAGCAGACAAACGATGGTGCCGCGCTCTGCAGCCTCTTCGAGAGAGAAGAGGG
The DNA here is from genome assembly GCA_017447625.1 of Bacteroidaceae bacterium. Lineage (GTDB taxonomy): Bacteria > Bacteroidota > Bacteroidia > Bacteroidales > Bacteroidaceae > Physcousia. The sequence goes on along the minus strand of JAFSNB010000005.1, from coordinate 37,930 downwards.
TCTTGCCGGGAACCCATCCGTCGGCCACAGCCTTGTCATAGGTCTTGCCTTCGCGCTGACCTACGATTACGTTGAAGCCGTTGTCACGCAGGTTACAAGCCTGACCAGGGCCCTGCACGCCGTAGCCGAGTACTGCGATGGTCTCATTTTTCAGCACTTCACGTGCCTTCTCCAAGGGGAACTCTTCGCGGGTCATCACTTCTTCGATAACGCCGCCGAAATTCATTTTTGCCATTGTTTTATATATTAAAGTATTAAGGTTTCGGAATTGCGGGCGCAAAGGTAGGGAATTAATTCATAATTAATAATGCATAATTCATAATTTTTGCCTTTGACCTATTTTTGTTGATATACATTCTCCATTTTACATTTCACATTCTACATTTTACATTCTTCTCAGAACGTCCATTTCATGGCTACGGTGGGGATAACGTAGAAGCGGTCGTTACGTCCCTCGGCATCCCAGAGCAGGTTCTTGGTGATTTCCACCTCCGTGCCTACGCTCCATTTCACGTCGTCGCTGATGCGCGGCAGATGCCAGAGATTGACCCAGAACTGGGGCTCGGATGACAGAATCCATTTGCCCTTGACCCCGCGGTCGTACCACACATCGAGATAGCCGGAAAAGGTCAACAGGTCTTTGGCGAAGTTTATTCCCCAAACGCCTGTAAGTTGCACGCTGTTGTGTGTGTTGCCGTGATTCTGGCGGTGGGCTAACCACTTGTACATGAGCTGCAGGGAGAAGGTCTTGCTGAACGATGCGTTGTGCCAATTCCAGGCTGCACCAATAAGATAGGCGTTGTCGAAACTGCCCGTGGTGCCGTTCAGTCCGCCGTTCAACTCTATATGGACTGCAAAGGGCGCTTTCCAGAAACGCAGTTCACGGCTTATCTCGCCGTAGGCACTACGGACGACGTTGCCTCCGAAATCGACATCCATAAAGAAATAGGTGCTTCCCCAACGGTCTGGGGTGAAATTCTCAACGGTAGCCGTCACGCGCGGGCGGTTGGACAGTTTGTCTCCGTAGATGTCGTGTCCCAGGTCGTAATGCAACTGCACATTGAGCTGAGCCTGTGCCGTAATGCCGATACAGAGCAGGACGGCCATTATATAACTTCTGAACATAATCCTTTTGTTTGCGGCGGCAAAGGTACATCTTATTTCTGATTACGCCACACAAAAGTGGGGGAAAAATGAAAGATTTTGCCAATTTCGCTTGCGGTTACAGAATCTATTCGTACCTTTGCAGCCGGATTTGGTAACGAGACCACCGTTCTTCCACTATTGGACTATTACGATTGGACATTGGAGACGGCGCTCGTGCAAGGGAATCAGGTGCAAGACCTGGGCTGTTCCTGCAGCTGTAAGCCATTTGTTGGAGCCAGCAATGAAGTCACTGCCGACACAAGGCGGGAAGACGTTGGCTCTTATGGTAAGCCAGAAGACCTGCCAAAATTCAATGCATAATTCACAATTCATAATTCATAATTGAGTGAAAAGTGAAAAGTGAAAAGTAAAAAAAGCCTGCTCTCAGGATTTGGAGCAAAAAGGCATCTTATGAGACATCATCACATCACACATGCCGCAGCTGCGACAGCCTTTGCTATCGTCTTGCTGCTAGTCTGCACGCCAACAGCTAAGTCAACTCCCCTCCCTTGGGGAGGGGTCGGGAGTGGGCCTGCATCGGCTGAGCCTGTGGATACTCTGCGCGAGGTTGTGGTGACTGCCACCGGCACAGAGCATCTACTGCGCGACGTGCCTGTGCAGACAGAGGTAATCTCACGCCGCCAGCTCGAAGCCTACGGGGGCCGCTCACTGGAGGACATCCTGGCCGGTCTGACCGCCTCGTTTGCTTTCAACGAGGATGACATGGGCAGTCAGATGCAGATGAACGGGCTCGGGAACTCATACATATTAATATTAATAGACGGCAAGCGGCTGCACGGTGACAACGGAGGCGAGAACGACCTGGGCCTCATCGACCCCGCCCGCATAGACCACATCGAGATTGTTAAAGGTGCGTCTTCAGCCCTCTACGGTTCAGATGCCATTGCCGGCGTCATCAACATTATCACACGCAAATATGACCGCGACGGGCTACTCATAGAAAATACCACACGCGGCGGCTCCCACTTTGACCTGCGCCAGCACAACAGCATAGGGTTTGCCATCGGCAAGTTCTCCTCGCTTACGAACTTCCAGCTTCAGCACAGCAACGGCTGGCAGAACACAGCCACAGAAGCCCCGTCACAGACCGAGTTCCTAATCACAGACTCACGTAACATGACTGTGAATCGCCACACCAACTGGCAGATACAGGAGCGGATTGGCCTCAACATAAGCCCGGAGTTAGAGCTCTATGCCGAGGGGAGCTTCTACTGGAAACGCATCTACCGACCTTCAGGCAAATATGCGGCTGTGGATGTGAAGACCTATGACCTACATTATAAAAACGCATCGGCGGCGATTGGCGGCAAGTGGCAACCGTCGGAACGAGCCATAGTAACACTCGACATAGACTGGAACCGCCATGCATACTATTACCTGTTCACGGACACCACGTTGGTTGACGGTTACGACCCATGGGGTAACTTCACTCACTATTTCCCGTATTTCCCAGGCCAGTCGAATCTCCAGAGCGACCAACGCCGCACGATGGGACATCTGAAAGGTATATTCCAGTTGCACGAGCGCAACCGTTTAAGTGCCGGCTTGGAAGTGCGGCACGACTGGCTTCGAGCTCCTATGCGTGTGGATAACGGAGGGACAGTGACCGACGATACCGAGGCTCTGTACGTCCAAGACGAATGGGGCATAGGGCGCAAACGCGGCACGACACATCTACTCCAGTTTACAGGCGGACTGCGACTGGACCGCAACCGTCAGGCAGGCCTTCACCTCACGCCCAAAGTGTCCGCGATGCTCAGCCCCACCGAATGGCTGCGTCTGCGTGCTGCTTGGTCACAAGGTTTCAAGACCCCGACGCCAAAGGAACAACATTACCGCTATGTCCGGGAGATGAGCGGAACGTATCTCTATCTCGGCAATGCAGACCTAAAGCCACAGACCAGCAACTACGGTTCTCTCTCGGCAGAAATAACAGCAGGCCAATGGTCTGTATCCGTCACGGGGTACATCAACAAGGTAAAGGATATGATTACCCTCGTTACTATTCCCAATTACCGCGCACCTGAGGAATATCAGACTCAATATGAGTTACACCGCACCCGCCAGTATCAGAATCTCGACGATGCCCGAACTCTCGGTATAGACTTTGCTTTCCGTTACTCCTCCCGCGAATGGGCTTTCGGAGGCTCCTACAGTTATCTCAATACAGACGCCAACCAATACGACAGCGAGCACGACCGTATGAAAGCCGTAACCATAGACGGTACGGCACACCACAAAGCCAACTGCTATGTGACTTGGAATCACCGTTTTCGCCGCCCTTACCATCTCGGTATAGGCATCTACGGGCGAGCTTCATCAAAACGCTTCTACCAGCTGAACGGGGATGGCAAGGCATACCATATCTGGCGTCTCACATCCACGCACGACATACAGAGTCGTGCAATCACATCCCGAGGACTTACCCTACGCGCAGAAGCCGGCATAGACAACATCTTCAACTACGTGGATCGCACACCCCATGGTCTGCACCTCGGTACCACAAGTCCCGGCACCACAGTATATGCCTCACTCACCCTGCGCTTCCAACAAGGCAAACGAACATTCAAACCAATAAAAACCAATTCTAAACAAACTCACAATGAAGAAGATTAAACTTTTTCTGATGGCTGTTGCAGCCACCGTTCTGTCCGCCGGCTTCGTAGCTTGCTCGGACGAGAATGCAGAAGTAAGTAACTGGCAAAAGTATCAGGATGCCGTCACTTCAAAAGTTAAAGCAGAGAAGAAGCACAACAAGGCTATCCTGCTTGTCGCTTTCGGTAGCACATGGCAGCAGGCATTCGATGCCTTTGACAACACCTTAACAGAATACGGAAAGAAGTTCTCTGGCTATGACGTGTTCCTCTCCTTCTCCTCCGCCATCTGCATCAACCGCGCAGCTGCCGGTGAGAATGTAGATCCGCGCAACTTCTATGCTCCGAACTTCTGGCTCAACGCTTTTGCCGCCGAAGGTATACGCTATGACGAGATCGTAGTGCAGAGCCTGCAGGTTATCCCCGGTGAGGAATACACCCGCGTCATAAACTACATCAAGGACTTCGCAAACAACGCCAACGGCGACCTCGATGACGAATATCTGTCTAAAGTCGTTATCAAACTTGGTGTGCCCCTGCTGCAAGACCTTTCCGACGTGAGCGATGTTGCCACCCGTCTCCACACCCTTTACAGCGCCAAAGCCGCAACCGACATTGTTGCCTTCATGGGCCACGGCAACCCCGACAGCTACGACACCTACAAGGCTAACATTCGCTACACGCAATTGGAGGACAGCCTGCAAGTGCGTAGTGATAACTACTTCGTAGGCACAGTGGATATGATGGAGAATTTCAAGACCCACGTATATGCTCGCATGGCTGCTAAGGGCCTGAACAACGGCACCAAGAAGGTGTGGCTGCACCCGCTGATGTCTATCGACGGCGACCACGGACACAACGACATGGCCGGCGATGACCTGCCCGAGGATATTGATGAGAACAATTACACATTCGCACAGCTTCAGGCTCTGGCAAACGAAGAAGGCGAGGTCGAGGACACCAGCTGGAAGCGTTACTTCGGTGCCAACGGTTCCGGTTTCACATGTAACAACTCCACAATGATAGAGAAGGGACTGCTCGAACTGCCATCTATCCTTGCAGTATGGATGAACCACACTCAGGCTGCCATCGATGGAGAAGCTCTCGACTACTACCACTCAAAGAATCCCGAGTAAACATGCATACGTCTCCGTGAGGAGACTCCCTTTCTGCCAAATAAAATAATGAATGATGATAGGACCGTCAGCAGGGCAACACCTGCTGGCGAGTCCTATTTAAAGGTTTTAAAAGCCCCCTATAATCCCCCGCGGGGGATAAGGGTTTAAGAGTTTAAGAAGTTTAAGAAGCCTCCCGCAGGTCTCCCCTCCCTCACGGGAGGGGTCGGGGGTGGGTCTCAAATCATAAATGATGAGGAAAAAGAGTTTTATCATTATAGCAGCCGCAACGCTGTTACTGTCTTGCGGGAAGCCGCATGGACAGGGGCGTGCCACAGCTGACGACCTCTATCAGCAGCACGACTCCGTGCTGGCCACAGCCAGCGATTATTCGGACACGATAGAGATAAAATATGCACGCGGACTGAGTGTAAGCTATGAGGCCGACGGCATTCACGTAGTCATCACGAACCCCGATCCGGCGGCCAGACACTCGCGGCCAGACACGCTTGTAATCACAGAGCCGGCACGACGTTTCATCTGCACCACGGCTCTGCAGTTAGGCAACTTCGAGGTGCTGGGACTGGAAGACCGCATTGTAGGTATGAACACCCTGCGGCATCTCTTCTCCCCACGTATGCGAGAGCAGATGGAGACGGGGCAGACGGTGAAGATCGGCAAGGAGGGCGTGTTCGACGTGGAGACGATAATAGCCTCGCACCCGGACTACATCTTCGTCAGCGCCTCGAAGCACGGTGGCTTCGATGTGCTTCGCGACTGCGGCATTCCTCTCGTTCCACATCACGGATACAAGGAGACTGACCCGCTCGGCCAAGCTGAATGGATAAAACTCATAGGACTGCTCACAGGCGAACCGCGCCGTGCCAACGCCGTATTTGCAGATATCGAAAGTAAATATCTAACGCTGCGCGAGGAGGTGGCACAGCTATCCTCCCTTGGGGAGAGGTCGGTTGATGGACTGCCAACAGTAGCCTCCGGACGTCAGTTGCGCGACGGCTGGTATATTGTCGGAGGACGCAGTTATATGGCTCAGCTCTTCCGCGATGCCGGAGCCCGATACATCATGGCGGACAACGAAGACTCAGGCGGAACGACACTTGAATTCGAAGCTGCCTACGCCAGGAGTCTGGATGCCGACTTCTGGCAGACCGACGGCTCTTATGCGGGAGATTTCACCATGGAGACGCTGGCCGCTGAGGACACACGCTACACAGCCATGAAGGCATACCGCAACCGCCACGTCATCTTCTGCAACCTGTCGCAGACTCCTTATCGTGAATTGGCCGGAGTGCAGCCACATCTGCTTTTGGCCGACTTCGTGAAGGCTTTTCATCCCGAACTCCTTCCACACTACACCCCACACTACTATAAGCTGCTGAAATAATTCATAATGCATAATTATGAGCCTGCGCACAACAACTCACGACAATGGATAATGGAAAATGGAATCAGAGGGCAATAAACAATTGGGCTCGCGCGTTCATCTAAATATAAATATAAAGATAATAATAACTACACAAGCAATCAACATTTAAAATATGAAAATATATACTAAAACAGGCGATGCGGGCCAGACCTCTCTCGTAGGGGGCCAGCGTGTCAGCAAATGTTGCAAACGTCTGGACAGCTATGGTACCGTAGATGAGCTGAACTCACACATCGGGCTACTCATAACCCTATGCAAGGATGCCACTGATCAGAAGTTTCTGCTTGACGTGCAGGCTAATCTTTTCGTGGTCGGAGGCTATCTCGCCACAGATAACTCACAGCGCGAGGTGCGCCCAGGAAATATAGTCACGCCGGAGATGGTGCGAGACATCGAATTGCAGATTGACCGCCTGCAGACGCTTGTTCCACCCATTCGTCTCTTCATCCTGCCTGGTGGCACATACGCAGGTGCTCAAGCTCATGTATGCCGTACAGTATGCCGCCGCGCAGAGCGCGACATTCTGCGTCTGGCAGAGACCGGTGCCGAGGTAGATGCTCAGGTGCTTGCGTACATAAACCGCCTCAGCGACTACTTCTTCGCCTTAGCCCGCAAGCTTAATGCCGATGAGAAGGTCGAGGATACCGTTTGGAAACGAAATGCATAATTCTTAATTCACAATTCATAATTGGGGGCCTTGCGCTCTACAATACATCATAATGGAAAAATTTAAATTAGGAGCCGCGATAGTGTTAGCATTAACGGTAGCGGCTAACGCAAACGCTAACAATAATGACTCTATACGCCAGACCACACTCAATCCGGTGGTAATAACAGGTACAAACACCTACCACAAAGCAGCCGACGCACCTGTGGCCGTGAAGGTTATTACAGCCAAGGAGCTGCAAGATGCAGGTGCCACAAACCTGCAGGATGCACTGAGCCGTCTCACCACAAATATCACTACCCACACAAATGGAATGGGAACATTCGTGAACTTCAACGGTGTGTCGGACGACTATATCCTCATCCTTGAAAACGGCAAGCGGGTGAGCGGCGACGACCGCTGGAACAGAATCAGTCTGGACAATGTCAAGCGCATCGAGGTGTTCAGCGGAGCCGCCTCCGCCCTTTACGGCTCGGATGCCATAGCCGGCGTAATCAATATCATCACGGATGACAGTCGCGACCGCGTCTCAGCCCAGACAAGCACACGTCTGCGCAGCAAGGGCCGTCTGGATCAGGATATAAATGTCGATGTTAATGCAGGCATCTTCTCCTCTTACACCTCATATAACCACCGCCAGGCTGATAACTGGCAGGTATCCAACCAACAGGCGTTCACAGAAGAAGCCGCCGACGGTTCAGAGGTTGAGGTTCTGAAACTCACCGGCAGGCCAATGTCAGTAGGTTTTGGAAGCCATAACATTTCGGAACGAATGGAATTCAGGTTCACGGACAACTGGTCTGCCTATATCCGAGGCAACTACTATGACTACACGACCCACAGGCCACAGTCTGCCACATACTTCAACACACCGAAGAAACAGGCTGACGGAACATATAAATACACCTCTAAGCAGGCATACACATATGACCTTCACCACCAGTCCTATTCCTACGGCGGCGGCGCACGTTGGACTCCCAACAGCCGCATACACGTTTATCTCGACGTTTATAGCGACAACCTGCGTTCGCTCTATGACTACTGGCAGACTGCCGATGAGGAGGCATACGACGAGATGCGCAAGAAAACGCATTACACAAATGAGACCCTGCGCGGAATCTTCCGTCTGGCCGACTGGAACAAACTGTCTGCCGGAGCTGAGTTTGTTCAGGAGAGCCTCACCAGCGAGAGCGACAATATCGACGGGCGTCGCACCCAGACTTATAACATCTTTGCCCAGGACGAGCTGAAAATCCTAAAATGGATGGAAGCCGTAGTCGGCGTGCGATACACATACAACAATCTCTTCGGCTCAGCCGTGACTCCAAACGCAGGCCTGTTCTTCCATGTGGGCGGTTTCAGACTCCGTGCCAGCTATGCCGGAGGCTACCGCACCCCCACCCTCTCCCAGCTCTATGCTACCGACCAGGCTAAGACCACGGCTCGCTACACCCTCTACAACACATCTCTAAAGCCAGAGAAAAACGATTTCTGGCAGGTGAATGCAGAATACTCCAATTCTTGGATGAGTGCGAGCGTAGGCGGTTTCGTGAATAAGATTCGCGACATGATCAACTACCGCACAATGACTACAGCTGAGATTGATGCCGACAGCCACCTCTCTGATCTGCGCGATGAGGGTTGGACCACAATCCGCCAGCGCGACAACATAGACCGTGCCCGTCTGCGCGGCATAAGTGCTAACCTGAAGTTCATGTTCCCATTCGGCCTAACGCTTGGTGGCGGCTACACCATGACAGACTCCCGCGCAGAGACTCAGACGCTGAACAAAAAGACTCAAGAGTATGAAATCACCACCACTCCGGTGGATAAGTGCGTACGCAACGTGGGACATGTGCAGGCCTCGTATGACAAGACATGGCGGCGCTACCACCTCAACGTGAACATAAACGGCCACATACAGGGCCGCCGCTACAGCAGTACATACGGCTATGCCGACGGCTACAGCCAATGGGATTTAACAACACGCCACACCTTCACCCTGCGCCAGTTCATCCTGGAGCCCGGCATCGGCATCGAGAACATATTCAACTGCCGCGACACCTCCTATTGGAGTTCTAACTTCTCTACCATAAACCCGGGACGTTCACTCATCGTGAGCCTCGCCCTGCGTTTCAGACAATAAGATTTTCCATTGAACATTGAACATTGAACATTGATTATACTGTGGGAAAGATTTATGTTGCTGGTATCGGCCCCGGCTCACCCGATGACATAACGCCGGCCGTGCTTAAAGCCGTCAGCGAGAGCGACGTGGTAGTAGGTTACAAGTACTACTTCCAGTTCATCACATCCTACTTGCGTCCCGGTACAGAATGTGTGGATTCTGGGATGAAACGCGAGAGAGAACGTGCTGAACAGGCTTTTCTTATGGCTGAAGAAGGCAAGACCGTCTGCGTCATATCCAGCGGCGACGCCGGCATCTACGGGATGTCGCCGCTGCTGTTCGAGATGAGAAGAGAGCGTGGGGCTACGGACATTGAGATTATTCCTCTGCCTGGCATAAGCGCTTTCCAGAAAGCAGCCTCGTTGCTCGGCGCTCCGATAGGCCATGATTTCTGTGTCATTTCCCTGAGCGATCTGATGACTCCGTGGGCTACTATCGAGCGTCGCATCATCGCAGCCGCCACAGCCGATTTCGTCACGGCTGTATATAACCCGCGCAGCAACGGACGCTATTGGCAGCTGCACCGCCTCCGCGAAATCTTTCTGAAACACCGCAGCGGCGACACACCTGTGGGCTATGTCCGTCAGGCCGGACGCGAGGACCAGACTATAACCGTCACGTCACTCAATGACTTCGACCCGGAGGAGGTGGATATGTTCACTGTTGTCATCATCGGCAACAGTCAGTCATATATCCGCGATAACTGCTTTATAACCCCACGAGGCTACTATTCTGATGTAAAATGTAAAATGGAGAATGTGGGAGCTGCCATAATGCTACGTTCCTTCCAGACAATAATGGGAGAACTGCGCAATACCTCTTATCCATTGTGGCATCTGTGGCCGTTGCTTCACGCTATCCACACCACCGCAGACTTCGACATGGAGAGTCTGCTTTGGATGACTCCTGAGGCTACAGCCAAGCTCTATGGGAAAGTGGCCGACGGCACCCTAAAGACCATAGTCACCGACGTAACCATGGCAGCCAGCGGCATACGCAAGGGAGCGTTGACAAGATTAGGTATAGAAGTGGTGTGTTACATTAATGACGAACGGGCCGTTGCTATGGCTAAGGAGCAGGGCATCACCCGCGCCCAAGCCTCCATGCGCCTCGCAGCCGACGAACACCCCGAAGCCCTCTTTGCCATCGGTAACGCTCCGACCGCGCTGCTCGAACTGTGCGACCTCATCCGCCACGGGAAATGCAGACCTGCCGGTATCGTTGGTGCGCCCGTAGGCTTTGTACATGTAGAGGAGAGCAAGCACGCCGCCAAAACCATTCGTGATATACCCTTGATAATAATCGAAGGACGCAAGGGTGGCAGCAATCTCGCAGCCACACTCGTGAACAGCATCCTTACATACGATGACGCCGAACAGCTAAGACCCGGACGCGATGTATAAAGGGACATGCATAATAATAGGCATAACTGACAGCCGCCGCCAGTGGTTTCCGCCAGAGGTGGAGGCTGTAATAGCCAGAGGAAAGCTCTTCTCCGGCGGACGACGGCATCATGAGATCATGGCCGACCGTCTGCCTGAAGGACACTCATGGATTGACATTACTGTTCCCATCACCAATGTGTTCCGCCGTTATGAGGAGGCGTTGGCAGGCACGGACACAGAAATAGTCATCTTCGCATCCGGCGATCCCCTCTTCTACGGTTTTGCCGCCACCGTTCAGCGCGAATGGCCAAACTGCCGTCTGGTGGTCTATCCGTCCTTCAATTCTCTCCAGATGCTTGCCCACCGTATGCGTCTGCCTTATCAGGACATGAGTGTGGTGTCGCTCACGGGCCGTCCGTGGGATAAATTCGATGAAGCCATAATACGCCAGGAGCCGCTAATTGGCTGTCTAACCGACCGGACAAAGACCCCGCAAGCCATCTACGAGCGTCTGCTCGAATACGGTTACGACAACTACAACATAACCGTAGGGGAGATGTTGGGTAACGAAGAGGAAGAACGCATCGGGCCGTTTGCCGAGGGGCGCGAATATGCCGTACCCAACTGCCTCATTCTGCGTCGCACATACATCCGCCCTCGTCCGTTCGGTATTCCAGAACAGGAATTCACTTTCCTGGACGGCCGCGAACGGATGATAACCAAGATGCCCATCCGCCTCCTTTCCCTCTCCATGCTCGGTCTGCACAACCGCAGCTCTTTGTGGGACATCGGGTTTTGCACCGGCAGCGTAAGCATAGAAGCAAAACTGCAGTTCCCGCATCTTCAAGTTACCGCATTCGAGGTGCGTGAGGAAGGCAGGGAACTGATGGCCGCCAACAGCCGACGTTTCGGGACGCCTGGTATCACCACCGTTATCGGTGATTTCCTCGATGCCGACCTCAGCGCCTATCCACGTCCTGATGCCGTCTTCATTGGCGGTCACAACGGACGTCTGAAAGATATTCTGACTAAGGTGTTGACGGTACTGACGGAAGATGGATGCATTGTTATGAACAGCGTCACCGCACAAAGCAAGCAGCTCTTCAACGAAGCTTGTATGGAGCTGGGACTCGAGCAGCAACCAGCCACCCGAATAACCATTAACGACTACAACCCCATAGAATTACTCAAATGCAACAGAAAATAGCTATAGTCCAGATAACTGAAGCCGCGGACGACATTGCCCGGCAACTCATACACGAGCTTGGCGCCAAGAGCATAAGCCGCGATGCCGTAGGCCAGCAATGGAAGAGCTACGACGCTTTTATTTTCATCGGAGCCATGGGAATCTGTGTGCGCACTATTGCCCCATATATAGCCGACAAGCACAAGGATCCAGCCGTAGTTTGCGTGGACAGTCTCGGGCTGAACGTCATTTCCGTTCTTTCGGGGCATGTCGGAGGGGCTAACGAACTGACGCAGACGGTGGCCTCAATAATCGGTGCCCAACCGATAATAACCACACAAAGCGACAACGCCGGGCTGTGGGCCTTGGACACTTTCGAGCAGCGGTTTGACTGGCCCGTGGCAAGTGACATCGATGATATGAACGCCTGCATCTTTGCATTTGTGAACCGTAAGCCGACAGCCTTGCTGCTTGAAGCGCGCGACGAAGGCACAGATTATCTGGAGAAGACATTGCCAAACCACGTTACCATAATCAACGATATCAGCGAGGCTGACCCGAGCAAATATAAGCTGCTCATAATCGTTTCGCCTTTTATCCGCCACGCCCCCTACGGGATGTTAGAACTGCATTTCGTTCCGATGGTCGGAACTATAGGCTTCGGCTTGTCTCATCACCCTGAGGACTACGAATTTATCTATGATGAAATAGACGAGGCGTTCGCCAATCAGGGCGTCCTGCCTTGTGCACATCGCTACTGTACCATAGACGTTAAGAAGGACGAGGAATTCATAGATGTGCTCAGAGAAGACTATGAAGAGGAGGTGGTATTCTTCACCGCCGAACAACTGGCCGCTGTGGATGTACCAAATCCAAGCCCCACAGTGAAGAAGCACGTAGGCACGTCGAGTGTCTGTGAGGCCGCAGCCATCCTCGGTTCAAACCACGGCAAACTGATTATCCCAAAGGTAAAGGGAGAGCACTTCACGGCAGCCCTCGCCATAGACTATCAACATCTGAGGCAGAGGAAAGGCCACATCGAAATTGTAGGTGCAGGACCTGGCGACCCGGACCTGATAAGTGTGCGCGGCCGCCGTTTCCTTGAGCGGGCCGATCTGATTCTTTACGCCGGAAGTCTCGTGCCGCGCGAACTGACCCTTTGTGCCAAGTCCGGAGCCATCGTGCGCAGCAGCGCAGATCTCGACTTGGAAGAGCAGTTCGCCTTGATGAAGGATTTCTATGACCGTGGACTCTTAGTAGTACGACTGCACACCGGAGACCCATGTATTTATGGGGCAATCCAGGAACAGATGGCATTCTTCGACGCTCACGGGATGGATTATCACATAACACCGGGAATCAGCAGTTTCCTTGCTGCTGCTGCCGAGTTGCGCAGTCAGTTCACTATCCCCGAACGCTGCCAGACAATAATTCTAACCCGTGGCGAGGGGCGCACACCGACACCCGAACGCGAGCAACTGCGTCTTCTGGCCTCGCACCAGAGCACAATGTGCATCTTCCTCTCAGCCTCTTTGGCTGAACAGGTGCAGGAGGAACTGCTCGCAGGAGGTTATCCGCCCGAGACACCTGTTGCCGCCTGTTACAAACTGACATGGAAAGAACAGCGCATATTTAGGGGGCAGCTGAAAGACCTCGCCGCCATAATCCGCGACAACAAACTCACACTCACAACCATGATAGTTGTAGGCGAAGCCATAGACAATCGCGAGGGACTTAGCCGTCTATACGACTCTCACTTCACACATCTCTTCCGCAAAGGCAAGGAATGATACTTATATTCGGAGGCACAACAGAGGGCCGCCTCGCTGCCGAGGTTTGCGAGCAGGCCGGCAAGCAGTTCTTCTATTCAACGAAGAGCGCGCTACAGGACGTGCCTTTGCATAATGGGCAGCGTCTCACCGGCCCTATGACCGCCGCCGACATTGAACGCTTCTGCCAAGACAAGGGCATTGAGGCTATCATAGATGCCGCACATCCGTTTGCCGAAGGCTTACATGAGGCTATAGCGAATTTGTACTTGCCTGTGATTCGTCTTCAGCGACCTCCCATTCAACTACCTGAAAGCGTTATAGTCTGCTCTGACTGGGCAGATGCGCTCTCACGTCTGCAAGCCGACTGTCCTCGTTGCCTTCTTGCCCTCTCTGGCGTGAACACGATATCCCGTTTGCGGTCATATTGGCAGACGCACGCCACTTATTTCCGGATACTTCGTCGCGAAGAGAGCATAGCAAAAGCCGAAGCCGAGGGCTTCCCTGCCGACCGTTTACTCTTCTATAACGATGCCCTAACTCTCCCGTCGCAGGCAGAGGAAGAGACGCTTATGAAACAAATAGGTTGCGATGCCATCATAACGAAAATGAGCGGTGAGAGCGGTGGATTTAGCGCTAAGGAGGAGGCTGCCCGCACACTCGGCATTAAGGTCTATGCCGTAATGCCACCCCGTACGCCTGCCAACTGGATATACGTCACAGGACGTCACGGCTTGCGCCGCGCAATAGAAAGGCTTGTACCCACGTTCTTCCCCTTGCACACGGGCCTAACCACAGGTGCCTGCGCCACAGCAGCCGTCAGTGCTGCCATGCAGTCGCTGCTCTATGGTCAGTTGCCGGAAGAAGCACATTTTGCTCTGCCTGACGGCGAGGTTTTGACGATACCAGTTGAGGCCGAAGCCGGAGGAGTTGCCACTGTAACCAAAGACTTCAGCGACGACCCCGACGTGACACGCGGCTGCCGCATTACTGCACGGGTAAGACCCACCCCCAACAGACACGCCCTATCAGCCCACCCCCAGCCCCTCCCTGGGGAGGGGAGCGTTCGGTTCCTGCAGGGCGAAGGAGTTGGTCGCGTCACACTTCCCGGCTTAGGAATTCCTGTTGGCGAACCGGCCATCAATCCTACTCCACGCCAAATGATGACTGACACCGTCCGCTCATTTACCGACCAAGACATAGACATCACGATTTCTGTAGCCAACGGCGAGGCTCTTGCCGAACGCACATTTAACCACAAGGTTGGTGTTGTAGGCGGCATAAGCATTATCGGCACATCTGGCATAGTATCACCTCTTAGCAATGAGGCCTTCATAGAAAGTATCGGACGGGAGCTTGAAGTAGCCCGCGCCATCGGCTGCGATGCCATCGGTCTTGCATCTGGCAAACGGGGCGAAGAAGCTCTTTTGCAGATGGAGCCGTCATTGCGAGTTGTACATTACGGCAACTTCATCGGCGAGAGTCTCAAACGAGCCCACAAACTCGGTTTCCACCGCGCCGTCATAGGTATAATGATAGGCAAGGCCGTAAAATTGGCTGAAGGGCATCTTGACACCCATTCTCACAAAGTCGCAATGAACAAGGAGTTCCTTTGCGAGGTAGCTCAGAGCGCTGGAGTGGACAATGCCATGGCTATTCTCGACAGCATAACTATGGCTCGCGAATTGTGGAATTTGATGCCACAAGCTTTCTTTGACCGCATACACGAGCTGTGCCTTCAGCATTGCCGTAGCGTTTTCCCTAATAATGACCTGCAAATTCACCTGATATGCGACAGTCAAGCATAATAATCCTGCTCCTTGTGAGCATTCCGTTACTAACTATTATCAACCTCGCCGTAGGCTCTGTAGCGATACCGTTTGGCGAGGTAGTCAGCCTGCTATGCGGAGGCGACGGAGGCAGCGAGATCGGTCGTGCTATAGTCATTCAGACACGATTGCCTCAGACCCTAACCGCAATATTCTGCGGCGCTGGCCTTGCCGCTGCCGGCTTACAGATGCAGACGGTGTTCCACAACCCCTTGGCCGGTCCTTCTGTCTTAGGTATAAGCAGCGCGGCCAGTCTCGGCGTAGCTCTTATGGTTCTGGCCAACGGAGCTCTCGGCGGTGCGCTGCTGGCTGGCTTCGGCGTATATGGAAACACAGCCCTCACGCTGGCTGCCATTGTCGGTGCGCTGTCCGTGATGACCCTTATCGTCTGGCTCTCACAGAGGGTTGAGGGCAACGCCACCCTGCTTATCGTGGGTGTTCTCATCGGGTATATCGCGTCAGCCATCATTGGTGTGCTGAAATATCTCTCATCAGAGGAGGATGTTCATCAGTTTGTGATTTGGGGACTCGGTTCCTTTGCCCGTGTCACAGGCGGTCAGGTATATGTTTTCGTTGGGCTTATGGCTGTGCTGCTGCCCTGCACGCTGCTCCTGGCCAAGCCTCTTAATATGCTATTGCTTGGAGAACAGTACGCCACCAACCTCGGCCTTGACGTGCGCCGCGCCCGGATGATGATTATCACTTCTGCAGGTATTCTGACAGCTGTAGCCACCGCCTACTGCGGCCCAATAATGTTCCTCGGCCTGGCTGTGCCGCACATCGCACGCGGCTTGCTCGCCACGGAAGACCACCGTCTGCTTCTGCCTGCCACTATTCTGGCAGGGGCATCGTTGGCTCTCATCTGCAACCTCATAGCCCGTATGCCAGGCTTCGAGGGTGCATTGCCTATCAACTCCGTAACGGCTCTCATTGGCGCACCCGTGGCAATATGGGTGCTGCTCAGACGCAGATAAATTTGACGATTTAAGGATTTAAAGATTTGACGATTTCACGATTTGACGATTTAAAGATTTTTCCTTGTGAGACGAATAATTCTTATAACTGGAGGACAACGCTCTGGCAAGAGCGCATACGCCGAGCGGCTCGCCATGTCGCTCGCAAAGAACCCCGTTTATATTGCCACCGCACACATCTGGGACGCTGAATTCGCCAAGCGGGTTCGCACCCATCAAGAGCGGCGCGGCCCCGAATGGACAAACATAGAAGAAGAGAAATATCTTAGCCGCCACGATGTGAACGGGCGCGTGGTGCTGATAGACTGCTGCACGCTGTGGTTGACCAATTTCTTTGCCGAAGACATCAACACAGCTATCGACAGGTTAGAGGAAGAATTTGACCGTTTCATCGAACAAAACGCCACCTTCATCTTCGTTACCAGCGAAATAGGCTTAGGAGGAATTAGCGGCAACGCAGGGCAACGGCGCTTTACCGATCAGCTCGGTTCGTTCAACCAGAAAGTCGCAGCCATAGCCGACACAGTAACACTCTTAATTTCCGGAATTCCCGTAACCATAAAGTGATATGATAACACCCACAGATAAAACTCTTATCCCATCTATTCAGGAAAAGATTGACAACCTGAACAAGCCCAAAGGGTCATTGGGCCGTCTGGAGAGTCTCGCCCTTCAGGTGGCTCTTATCCAGCAGACACTAAGCCCGAAACTGAGCCACCCCTGCCATATCCTTTTCGGAGGAGATCACGGCATTGAGCGTGAGGGCGTGTCGCTGTCACCGCGTGAGGTGACATGGCAGCAGATGAAGAACTACGATCGCGGCGGAGGCGGAGTTAATGTATTCTGCCGCCAACACGGATTCAACCTCCGTATTGTTGATGTGGGGGTGGATTACGATTTTGACCACGGGGCTTATCCGCATATCATAGACCGCAAGGTGGCCCATGGCACCCGCAACTTCCTATACGAGCCGGCTATGAGCGAAGCTGAGTGGCTGAAGGCTTTGGAAGTAGGTGCGGAACAAGTGGATGCCTGCGCCAATGAAGGCTGTAACATTATCTGTTTTGGCGAAATGGGAATCGGGAATACATCGCCGTCTAGCATACTGATGCATCTGTTCGAGAATATACCTCTGAAGCAATGCGTAGGGTGTGGCAGCGGCCTCAACAGCGAGGGCGTGCGACATAAGCTGGGTGTCCTGTGCCGCGCAGTTGAAAATAGCGGTTTCACGCCTTCGAACTGCACCGAAGACGCCTCTGCCACAATCCGCTATTTCGTTGGCTTCGAGATGGCTGCAGCAATAGGAGGTATGCTGCGGGCAGCTGAAAGGCGACTTGTTATCCTCGTTGATGGCTTCATCATGACAGCCTGTATGCTGGCAGCCTCAAAGATTGACAAAGCCGTGACTGACTATGCCGTCTATGGCCACTGCGGTGACGAGGGTGGCCACCGTCTAATGCTCGATAAAATGGGCGCAAATCCACTTCTCAATCTCGGTCTCCGCTTAGGCGAAGGCACGGGCGCTTTAGTAGCCTATCCGATTGTTCAGTCGGCGGTTGCCATGCTAAACGAGATGGACAATTTCAGCCACGCTGAGATAACCAAATACTTCTAAGCATAATTCACAATTCATAATTCATAATGCTTAAGCGAATCCTTGCCTCCATAATGTTCTTCACCCGTATCCCCCTGTGGCGTTTAGTTACGGTGGAGAAGGGGTATTTCGAGAGAGTGGTGCCTCTGTGGCCGCTTGCCGGGTGGCTCACGGGAGGCGTTATGGCAGTTGTGTGCTGGGGAGCAATGGCAATTGGTCTGCCGCCTTCGGTGAGCGTGATACTAGCGCTTGCCAGCAGGGTGCTGCTTACAGGAGCACTTCACGAAGACGGCTTTGCCGACTTCTGCGACGGTTTCGGCGGCGGTACTTCACGCGAACGGACTCTGGCCATAATGAAGGACTCGCATATCGGTACCTACGGCGTGCTGGGACTCGTTATTTATTATCTGTTGCTCTTTGCCATCCTAACCCATCTGTTGGAATACGGCCTTTCGCCTCTCGTCTTCATCGTGGCCGACTCCGCCTGCAAATGGATTAGTTCCACAATAATTTATTTCCTGCCCTACGCAAGACCGGAGTCTGAGGCTAAGAACCTCCTCATATATGAGCGCACGCCTTGGGGAGAGCGCTTTCTCAGCCTCATCCTTGGCTTAGCGCCAGCCTGCCTATTCATATATCTTTGTCAATTGTCAATTGTCAACTGTCAACTGTCAACTGTCAATTGTCAATTATCAACTTTCGCCCTCTCTTTGCTGCCTGCAGCCATCGTTGCCGCCGCCCTCTTCCTACTTATGCGCCGTCGCATCGGAGGTTACACGGGCGACTGCTGCGGTGCCACGTTTATTCTCACAGAACTTGTATTCTACCTGTTCCTACTTATATAAATGCATAATTTATAATGAATAAGTTCCTCATAGGAGCGCCCTCTTCGGGATGCGGCAAAACCACCATAACACTCGGGCTGATGCAGACGATGCGTCACCACGGCCTGCGTGTACAGCCGTTCAAGTGTGGGCCTGACTATATCGATACCAAATTCCACAGCGCCGTGTGCGGACGACCAAGCATTAACCTCGACACATTCATGGCAACTCCTGAACATGTGCGCGAACTTTTCGAGCATTACGGTGCCGATGCAGATGTATGCGTCGTGGAAGGGATGATGGGTCTTTTCGACGGCTACGACCGCGACCGCGGTTCTGCGGCAGAGATCGCACGTGTGCTGAATATCCCCGTGGTGCTCGTTGTAGATGCGAAGAGTGCAGCCTATTCGATGGCGGCTCTGCTCTCCGGTTTCATCCATTTCCGGGCAGACGTGAACATAGCAGGCGTCATATTCAATAAGGTAGGCTCAGCGAGACACTTCGATATGCTCCGACAGGTATGTGACGACCTGCATATACGATGCTTCGGCTATCTGCCAAAAAGCACTGACTTGGAACAGGGGTCCCGTTATTTGGGGCTTGATTTCTCTGAGATTGTCGTGCCAGAGCAACTGTTAAACCTGATAGAAGAAAATATACAATGGGAAGAGCTTCTAAAACTTTAATAGCAAGGAACAACGAGTCGTTTTCCTTTATCTATCAGGAGACGATAGACCGATTGGGCAACGTCAGCTTCTTCGATCCGGAGAATGAAGTACCGTGCTTTGACGGTATTGACTTGCTTTATCTGCCTGGCGGATATCCGGAAAAGCACTTGGATGTACTGGTGAGAAACGAGGCCTGCCGTAAGGCTATAAAAGAATTTGCTGAACATGACGGAAGAATCGTGGCAGAGTGTGGCGGTTTGATATATCTGTGTAAAAGCATCCTCACCGATGATGGCGAATATCCGATGTGTGGCGTACTGCCATATACCATCACCGCACGGAAGGCCGACCGCAAGCTCTCACTCGGCTACCGTCGTTTTATACTTGACGGCAAGGAATACCGCGGTCACGAGTTCCACTACACTCAATTCCTCGGTTCCGCCCCCGAAAGCATCGCGCAAGTCTATAACGCCAAGAACGAGCCCGTAAACACTCCCATTCTGAGATACAAGAACGTTTTTGCCAGCTACACCCACCTTTACGACCTGTGGTCGCTAAAATGTAAAATGGAGAATGTGAATTATGCATTATGAATTATGAATTCTAAATATCTTCACCCCATAATGCTTGCCGGCACAGGCAGCGACGTAGGCAAGAGCGTCATTGCCACGGCTCTCTGCCGCATTTTTCTGCAAGACGGATTTCACCCAGCTCCGTTCAAAGCGCAGAACATGGCACTCAACTCTTTCGCCACACCCGACGGACGAGAAATTGGGCGTGCCCAGGCGGTGCAGGCCGAAGCCTGTGGTCTGGATCCGCATACGGACATGAACCCGCTGCTCCTGAAGCCCAACTCCGAACATACAACTCAAGTGGTACTCAACGGAAAGCCCATAGGAAACCGCTCAGCATACGACTATTTCAGAAAAGAAGGGCGTGAGGAACTGCGTAGCGAAGTATGTGCTGCCTTTGACCGCCTCGCTGCCCGATATAACCCTATCGTGATGGAGGGAGCGGGCAGCATAGCAGAGATAAACCTGCGGGAGAGCGACTTGGTGAATATGCCGATGGCCCGACACGCTGATGCTGACGTCCTCCTCGTTGCTGATATAGACAGAGGCGGCGTCTTCGCCTCCTGCTATGGCAGCATAATGCTTCAGCAGCCCGAGGATCGCAGTCGCATAAAAGGAATAATAGTCAATAAGTTCCGTGGCGATATCCGTCTCTTCGAAGAGGGGCGGAAGATGTTGGAAGAGGTGTGTGGCGTGCCAGTGTTGGGTGTCGTGCCTATGTTCACAGACATAGTCATCGAGGAGGAGGATAGCGTCAGTCTCGAGCGTAAACGTCGTGAACTGGCAGAGGGGAAAGTGAATGTGGCCGTAGTGTTGCTGCGACATATCAGCAACTTCACCGACTTCGGCACTCTGGAGCGCGACCCGCGCGTGAACCTCTTCTACACAAACAACACCACCGACATTGAGCGGGCGGACATTATAATACTTCCTGGCACCAAAGCCACTCTTGACGACCTGCTTGAACTGCGTCGTAACGGATGTGCTCAGGCCATAATCCGCGCTCACCGCAACGGGCGCATAGTCGTAGGCATCTGCGGAGGCTATCAGATGCTCGGGCAAACCGTCAGCGACCCAGACGGCATTGAGGGCGATATACCCTCTCTGCCAGGTCTCGGTCTCCTGCCCATAAATACCGTTATGACAGCCTCCAAGACCACCCGTCAAGTCACCTTCGACTGGGAAGGCTATACCTGTCAGGGCTACGAAATCCATCAAGGCATAAGCACTAACGACATTGCGGCTGCCCCTTCCCAAACATCTGGGCACACAACTTGCGACCCCTCTTCACACTTCACCCGCGCTCCCCGCTGCCTCGGCACCTACATCCACGGCTTCCTCGACAACCCACCCGTCATCGAATCCCTCCTCAAAGCCGCCTCATCTGCTGTTCCAGCTTCTGCAACCGCCTCATCTGCTTTCACCCCATATGCAGCCGCCCCTCAGGGGGCAGTGTGCTCGGCGGTTTTGCCGCCGAGTTCAGCCTCCGCCTTCAAGGAGGAGCAATATGACCGCCTGGCAGCCCATATCCGCAAGCACATAGACATCCAGAAACTATATAAAATACTCACACATGATTAACGGCCACGGAGACGACATCCACGCTTACACGGACATCCGCCTCAATTTCAGCAGCAACATTTACAGCCACTTCTGCCACGATGGCCTCTATGCCCATCTCGCAGAGGTCCTGCCCTCTGTGGCTAATTACCCGGAGCCCTCACCCGAACGCCTGGAAGCAGCCTTAGCTGCCGACCTCAGCCTCTCCCCTTCAGAGGTAATTGCCACCGCAGGAGCCACAGAAGCCATCTATCTCGTGGCACAGGTCTTCCGTCGCTCCACATCCTACATTCTTCAACCCACTTTCTCCGAGTATGCCGATGCCTGCCGCACACACGAACACCGCGTAAAAGCAATTTACTCTCTCAAAGACATCCCCGCCAGTGATGGACCATCCGGGGTTGGGCCTCTTCTTTGGCTTTGCAACCCCAACAACCCTACTGGCACAGTCGTTCCTGAATCCGAAATGCGCCATTTCACCGAGATTCACCCGCACACGTTATTCGTTATAGATGCCTCTTACGCCCCCTTCACTCAGCACCCTCTTATTTCCCCAAAAGAAGCCGCAGCCCTGCCCAATATCATAATGCTTCACTCCATGACAAAAGAATTTGCGGTGCCTGGCCTTCGTCTGGGATATATCACAGCAAACCAAACGCTATCCGAGCTTCTGCGTCGGCAGCGTATGCCGTGGACCGTCGGCAGCATCTCACAAGCCGCGGGCATATATCTGCTCCGACATAAGACTGATTACGTCCTCCCACTTGCAGACCTGCTTCATGAGCGCGAACGAGTAGCCGCTGAACTCTCAAAGACTGGCGTCATCGAGCCGTGGCCATCAGACACCCACATTCTCCTCTGTCGCTTGCGCATAGGTCGCGCCTCCGCTCTTAAAGAATGGCTTGCCACAGAGCGCGGCATCCTTATCCGCGATGCCTCTAACTTCGAGGGGCTCGACGCCTCCTTCTTCCGCATCGCAGTGCAGACACCAGAAGAGAACAACGCCCTCATCGCTGCCATCCAAGAATGGATCCGATAAATTCATAATGCTTAATGCATAATTCATAATTAAGGCTTCGCGCAGCCAAATCGTAAAATCGCTCAATAGTAAATAAATAGTAAAATCTTTAAATCGTAAAATCGTAAAATAAAACTATGTCTCTCCTCTTCGGTTGGATTCTTGACCTTCTCTTCGGCGACCCCGCGCGGCTGCCCCACCCCGTTGTGTATATAGGCCGCTGGATTGCTTTCTGGGAAAAGCGTCTCAACCTAGGCAACTACCATATGCTGAAGGGAGCTATTCTGGTCATAGTAACCATACTGTTAGTCTTTGCTGGCACAGCCGCCGTACTCTACCTCCTTTCCCTTACCCCCTATACATTTCACATTTTACATTTTACATTTAATATTTTCCATTTAACATTATCCTCTATCCTCATCTTCTTCTGCCTTGCAGGCCACACCCTGCGGCGCGAGGTTCGTATGACATTCGAGGCTGTGGATCGCAGCGTGGAAGAGGGACGGACTCAGGTGGCACGGATCGTGGGTCGCGACACCCAGTCGCTCTCCGCTCAGGAGATACGACAGGCGGCCCTTGAGACTCTGGCCGAGAACCTCTCCGACGGCGTCATCGCCCCACTGTTCTGGCTTGCCCTTCTTGGTGTGCCAGGAATGCTAACCTATAAAGTAATCAACACCTTCGACTCCATGATAGGCTATCGCACCGACCGCTACCGTCAGTTCGGCTGTTGGGCCGCCCACATTGATGATATCGCCAACTATATCCCCGCCCGCCTCACAGCCCTGCTGATACTAATCGTCGGTAATTTTTCTCGACGGCAAAACCGTCGAGCACACTACCGTTTCCTCCTCCGCTTCGGCCCTGCCCACGCCTCTCCCAACAGCGGCTGGCCCGAGGCAGCCCTCGCCGCAATTCTCGACTGCCGTTTCGGCGGCACTCACGATTACTTCGGTCAAGCCGTGGAGAAGCCCTATATAGGCACTAATCCGCGCCCCCTAACCACCGCCGACTGCCGTCTCAGCATCCGCATCGCTCTCATTGCAGAAACGATAGCTGTAATCTTAACCATAAGCCTAATAGGCCTTATAAGCCATATAGACCCAATAGTCTCTACCCTCTTTTAATTTATTCCTTTTCCCTTTTAATTTTTACCTTTTAATTTTTACTTTTCCCGTGCTTTCCTTCACCTCTCTCACCACTGGCTACCGCTCACGCCACGCCGTCCACCCCATATCCCGCAACCTCACCGCCAGCCTGAAGGCGGGTGAAATGACTTGTTTGCTCGGTCCCAACGGAGCGGGTAAGAGCACTCTGCTGAAAACGCTAACAGCCACACTCCCGCCACTTGAGGGCAGCGTAACCCTCGATGGCCGGTCTCTCTCCTCTTACACCGCCCAGGAGCGCGCCCGACTGATAAGCATCGTGCTCACAGGCAGCGTGCCTCACCTCAACATGACCGTTCGCGAGGTCGTAGCTTTGGGGCGCAGTCCCTACACCAACTTCTGGGGACGCCTCTCAGCCGCGGACGAGAAGGCTACAGACGAGGCAATCCGTCTCATTGGCATAAGCGAACTCGCCCACCGTCCCCTACGTTCCCTCTCCGACGGCGAACGTCAGAAAGCGATGCTGGCCAAAGCCATCGCACAACAGACACCCATAATATTCCTCGATGAGCCCACCGCCTTCCTTGACTATCCCAGCAAGATTCGCACCATGCTACTTCTGCGCCGCCTCACCCGCGAGCTTGGCAAATGTGTGCTGCTCTCCACTCACGACCTCGATCACGCCGTCTGCGTGGCTGACCGCCTGTGGCTTTTGGATAAAGAGAAAGGACTCACCGACGGCACGCCCGAGGCCCTCGGCAAGAGCGGAGATATAGGCCGTTACTTCGACTGCGACGCTCTTATATATGAAGCCTCCGCTCGCCGTTTCGAGATTCAAATGAGATGAAAGCAACAGAAATCGCCTCTAAAAACCTATCACCCGCTTAAAGTATGTTAAACTGGGTGATATTTCATTCGTCATAGGCTGCTAAAGGCGGCGGATAGGCGTATCTTTGCACCGGAAAAAAGCAAATAATGGTAACTGTTGATAATCTTTGTGTGGAATTTAGCGCGCGGCCTCTGTTCCGGGAGGTCTCCTTTGTCGTTGGCGACCGCGACCGAATAGCCCTTACAGGAAAGAACGGGGCGGGCAAAAGCACTATGCTGCGAATAATCGCTGGCGAGCAGATGCCAACCAGCGGCACCGTCACCGCAACCAAAGGCAGCAACATAGCTTATCTGCCGCAGGTGATGGATCTGGCAGGCGGTCGCACAGTCATGGAAGAGGCGATGCTCGCTTTCGAGCATATACACGATATGCAGGCCTCCATAGAACAGATGAACGCAGAGATGTCCCGGCGCACCGACTACGAGAGCGATGACTACATGGATCTCTGCGAACGCTACGCCCACGCCCAGGAACGTTTCCAGATGATGGGAGGTCTGAACTTCCACGCAGAGATAGAACGCACTTTGATTGGTCTCGGTTTCGGGCGCGAGGAGTTCGACCGCCCAACAAGCGAGCTCTCCGGCGGCTGGCGTATGCGCATCGAACTGGCCAAACTGCTGCTGCGCAAGCCCGACGTGCTACTGCTTGACGAGCCCACGAACCATCTTGATATCGAGAGCATACAATGGCTCGAGCAGTATCTTGTGCAGCAGGCGGGAGCCGTAATTCTGGTCTCCCACGACCGCGCATTTATAAACAACGTAACAAACCGCACGCTCGAAATCTCATGCGGACGGGTGTGGGACTATAAAGTTAAGTACGACGAGTACGTGCGTCTGCGGGCCGAGCGCCGCGAACAGCAACTGCGGGCATACGAAAACCAGCAGAAGGAAATCGCCGACCTCAAGGAATTCATAGAGCGGTTCCGCTATAAACCCACCAAAGCCGTTCAGGTTCAGGAACGCATAAAGCAACTGGCACGCATCGTCCCGATTGAGGTGGATGAAGTCGATAACTCAGCCCTCCACTTGAAGTTCCCACCCTGCCAGCGCAGCGGCGACTTCCCCCTTATCGTCGAGGACCTAAGCAAAAGCTATGACCACCCCGTCATCTCCCACGTAAACCTCACCATCCGCCGAGGCGAGAAGGTGGCGTTCGTGGGAAAGAACGGCGAGGGCAAATCCACTCTCGTAAAGTGCATCCTCGGCGAGATTCCCTACGAGGGAACGCTTAAGGTGGGTCATAACGCCCAAATAGGCTATTTCGCACAAAACCAGGCACAGTTGCTCGACCCCGAGCTGACTGTCTTTGACACCATTGACCGTGTGGCTCGCGGCGACATACGAACCCGCATCCGCGACATCCTCGGCGCGTTCATGTTCGGCGGCGAGGCTTCGGACAAGAAAGTTAAGGTGCTGTCGGGCGGCGAACGTTCGCGTCTCGCAATGATTCGTCTGCTGCTTGAACCCGTGAATTTCCTCATCCTCGACGAACCAACGAACCACCTCGATATGCGTTCAAAGGATGTGCTGAAGGAGGCCATCCGCGACTTCGACGGCACAGTAATCGTCGTCTCTCACGACCGTGAGTTCCTCGACGGACTCGTCAGCCGCATATATTCCTTCGGTGGCGGCAAAGTGAGAGAGCATCTCGGTGGGATATACGACTGGCTACAACAAGCCCCCCATACTGCCCCCGAGGGGGCTTCAATAGCTGTGCGCTCTGCAGGAACTGCTTCATCCAATGAACTATCGTGCCCCACTCGGGGGGCAAAGGGGGGGCCAGAACCGACCTCTGCCGCAGCTTCCTATGCAGAGCAGAAGGCCCAGAAGCGCGCCTTGAAGCGTTTGGAAGACCGCGTTAAGAACATAGAGGCGGAGATGAACGAGGTGAACGCCGCTATCGCCATCCTCGAAGCCAATATGGACGGTTCCGACCCCTCAGCCTACGAGCGCTACGACCGTCTGAAGAAGAAGCAGGAGCAGCTGGAATCCGACTGGCTCGAAGCCTCCGAAGAATTAGAGAATGCAAAAATATAAAAATCCCAACAATATGAAAAAACTTTTCTATTCCATCATGGCAATAGCCTTAACAGCCTGCACAGGGCAACCCCTTGGCACAGGCATCGACACAGCCAACCTCGACACCACAGTCTGCGTTGGCACAGACTTCTATGACTTCGCCACCGGCGGCTGGCAGAAAGCCCATCCGCTAACAGCCGAGTACAGCCTTTTCGGCTCATTCGACCAACTGGCTGAGAACAACCGCGAGCAGCTCCGTAGCCTCATCGAGGAGGTGGCCGCCCAGACGAACGAGCCCGGCAGCGTGGCCGATATGATTGCTCAGATGTACGCCTCTGCAATGGATAGCGTCAGCCTCAACAAGCAGGGCATCGAGCCCATCCGCGCCGACCTACAGGACATCATGGACTGCCCGGGCAAGACTGAGCTCTGGCGCAAATACTGCAGTCTGCAACTTCAGGGCATCAGCGGTATGTTCGGCTCATATATCGACGCCGACATCAAGGACTCTAAGATGAATCTCGTGCAGATAGGCCAGGGCGGCCTCCACATGGGCGAGAAGGAGTACTATGTTGACCTCGACAGCGCCACTGCCATCATCCACGACGCCTACTTAAAATATATGCGCGATATGTTCATCCGCTGCAAGGTGGCCAAGGAGGAAGATGCCGACGCTCACGTGGCCGCTGAAATGGCCATAGAAACCCGTCTGGCCCAGGCTTCACGCTATGCCACAGATCTGCGTGACCCAGAGAAGAACTACAACAAGATGAGCGTTGAGCAATTGAAGACCAAGTTCCCGGGCATCAACTGGGGCATCTATATGGACATTATGGGCGTGCGCCAGGCAAAGGAAGTCAGCGTAGGTCAGCCGGAGTTCTTCACCGAGGTGGAAGCCATCTGGAAGGACACCCCGCTCAAGGATCTGAAGGACTATGTGGCCTGGCAGCTCATCGACGAGGCAGCCTCTTATCTCGACGACGAGATGCGGGCCGCCAGCTTCGGTTTCTACGGTAAGGTGATGTCGGGCAAGGAGGAAGACCGCCCGCGTTGGAAGCGTGCCGTCAGCAGTACCGAGGGTGCTCTTAGTGAGGCCGTAGGCCGTCTCTATGTTGAGAAATAT
Source organism: Bacteroidaceae bacterium (assembly GCA_017447625.1). Lineage (GTDB taxonomy): Bacteria > Bacteroidota > Bacteroidia > Bacteroidales > Bacteroidaceae > Physcousia. Next base: position 10,234 of record JAFSNB010000005.1, on the reverse strand, counting down.
TTCCCAGCAGCCGCCAAGGAGCGCATGGTAAAGCTGGTTCGTAACCTGCAGGTGGCTCTCGGCGAGCGTATCGACGCACAGGAGTGGATGAGCGACTCCACGAAAGCTGTGGCTCACGAGAAACTGGATGCCTTCATCGTGAAGGTGGGCTATCCCGATAAGTGGAAGGACTACAAAGGCCTGAAGATTGGACGCAACTACTGGGAGAACGTCAAGCAGACCAGCAAGTGGCAGATTCAGGACATGGTGAGCCGTAAACTGAACAAGCCCGTGGATAACACAGAGTGGTATATGCCACCGCAGATGGTGAACGCCTACTACAACCCCACTACTAACGAGATTTGCTTCCCCGCCGGAATCCTGCAGCCGCCCTTCTTCGACATGCAGGCCGATGATGCCTTCAACTACGGTGCCATCGGCGTTGTCATAGGCCACGAGATGACTCACGGCTTCGACGACCAAGGCTCGCAGTTCGACAAGGATGGTAACCTGCGTCTGTGGTGGACAGCCGAGGACCGCGCCAAGTTCGAGGAGCGCACTCAGGTGATGGCGGACTTCTTCAACAAGATTGAAGTGTTGCCCGGCCTCCGTGCCAAAGGTAAGCTGACTCTCGGCGAGAACCTGGCCGACCACGGCGGTCTGCAGGTGGCTTGGCAGGCTTATAAGAACGCCACAAAAGGTCATCCGCTGCCCGATGCCGACGGCTTCACCGCCGACCAGCGTTTCTTCCTGGCCTACGCAGGCGTGTGGGCTGGAAACATCCGCGACGAGGAAATCCGTGTGCGCACGAAGAGCGACCCACATGCCCTCGGCCGTTGGCGTGTGAACGGTGCCCTGCCTCATATCGATGCTTGGTACGAGGCCTTCGGCATCACTGAGAAAGATCCGATGTTTATTCCGAAGGAAGACCGTGTAACCATCTGGTAATCGGTTTTAATTCATAATGCATAATTCTTAATTCACAATGGCATAATTCTTAATTCACAATCAATCTGGCAGAACGATTCGTTCTTTGTCATCGGACGTTCATCGCGCAGCATATTATGAATTATGAATTATGAATTACACATTCGCATAAATGCCTCTAACCCTGCCTGACCGCCTACCGGCGATAGATTTGCTCAAGGAGGAGAATATCTTCGTGATAGACTCCTCCCGAGCTTCGTCTCAGGACATACGTCCCCTCCGCATCGTCATCCTGAACCTGATGCCGATAAAGATAACTACGGAGACCGACCTCATACGTGTGCTCTCCAACTCACCCCTGCAGTTGGAGCTCTCATTCATGAAGATAAAGAGCCACACCTCCAAGAACACACCCATAGAACACATGAAGGCGTTCTATAAGGATTTCGAACTGCTCAAACATGAGAAATTCGACGGGATGATCATCACCGGCGCCCCCGTGGAACATCTGGAATATGAGGAAGTCAACTATTGGGACGAGATGCAGGAGATATTCGCGTGGGCTAAGACACACGTCACCTCAACGCTATATATCTGCTGGGCTGCCCAAGCCGGTCTCTATTACCACTACGGCGTTCCCAAATATCCGCTGCCGGCCAAGATGTTCGGCATTTTCCCGCAACGCACGCTCCTTCCCCGTCTCCCCATCTTCCGCGGCTTCGACGACGTATTCTATATGCCTCACAGCCGCCACACCGAAATCCGGCGCGAAGACATCGAGGCGGTAAACGCCGCCGCCCTCGCTTCCGCCTCCGCTTCGGGAGCGGGTAGTGTGCTTGGCGGTTCTCCCGCCGAGGCCCATCCCCTCACCATCATCGCAGAGAGCGAGGAGAGCGGCGTCAGCATCGTTATGGCACGCGAAGGCCGCGAGTTCTTCATCACCGGCCACGCCGAGTACTCGCCTCTGACTCTGGACACTGAATATCGCCGCGACCTCGCCAAAGGCCTGCCCATAGACATGCCGCGCCATTACTATCGTGACGACGACCCCGACAAAGGCCCCCTCGTCACTTGGCGCGCCCACGCCAATCTACTCTTCACCAATTGGCTCAACTACTACGTTTATCAGGAGACCCCGTACGACATCAACGCAATCCATTAATCCGTAATTCCGTCAATCCGTTCATGCGCCCCATTGAGCTTCTCTCACCTGCCAAGAATCTCACGTGCGGCATCGAGGCCATCCGCCACGGTGCCGACGCGGTTTATATCGGGGCGGAGCGTTTCGGAGCGCGTGCGGCAGCGGGCAACAGCATCGAGGATATCGCCACCCTATGCCGTTTTGCCCATCAGTTCCACGCCAAAGTCTATGTGACCGTAAACACCATACTCTACGACGAAGAACTGGAGGCGACCCGCGACCTCATCTGCCGCCTTTATGAGACAGGGGTGGATGCACTTATCGTTCAGGATTTGGGTTTGCTGAAGATGGATTTGCCACCTATCCCGCTCCACGCCTCAACGCAGATGGACAACCAGACGCCGGAGAAAGTCGCGTGGCTTGCTTCACAGGGTTACGAACAGGTGGTGCTGGCCCGCGAGCTACCGCTTGAGCAGATTCGCGCCATCCACGACCGCTGTCCGGACGTCCGCCTTGAAGCCTTCGTCCACGGTGCCCTCTGCGTGAGCTATTCTGGGCGCTGCTATGCCTCACAGCATTGCTTCGGGCGCTCGGCCAATCGCGGAGAATGTGCCCAGTTCTGCCGCCTGGCCTTCGATCTCGTGGATGCCAACGGCGAGTCCATCGTTGAAGACCGTCATCTGCTCTCCCTCCGTGACATGAACCGCGCCGACTACCTCGAAGAAATGATTGACGCGGGCGTGACAAGCATGAAGATAGAAGGGCGACTGAAAGATGTCAGTTACGTGAAGAACATAACAGCCTTCTACCGCCAGCGACTTGACGCTATAATCAGCCGCCGGAAGGACCTCTGCCGTTCTTCACTCGGCACATCCACCTATACCTTCGCGCCCGATCCGGCCAAGAGCTTCAACCGAGGCTTTACCGATTACTTCCTGCATGGGCGGACACCGGCCCCAATCTGGAACTTCAACACCCCCAAGGCTATGGGAGAGATGGTCGGACACATGAAAGAGACGCGCCGCGACCGAGGCGGGCTGTATATCATAGTCTCTTCGACAAGCGTCTTCCACAACGGCGACGGCTTCTGCTTTACAGATTCCGAAGGGCATCTGCAAGGGTTCCGAATCAACCGCGCCGAGGGCAATCATCTGTATATCCAGTCGCCTCTACCCGACCTGAAGAAAGGCACTCCACTCTACCGCAACTACGACGCCGCCTTCGAGGGCCTTCTGTCCAAGCCCTCTGCCGACCGCCGAATAGCAGTCAAGTGGACGATTACAGACAAACAAACAGATGAAGCAGAAAGCAACATCGGTTTTACCTTCACTCTGACTGAAGAGGATGGCACCACACGCTCACTTTTTGTGCCTCACCCTCATGAGCCAGCCCGCACCCCGCAGGCCGACAATATCCGCACTCAGCTCACCCGCCTCGGGAACACGATTTATGCCGCCGACCAAAAGGATGTGAGTATAGATTTCTCGGACAACTGGTTCTTACCCTCCTCCCTTTTGTCCGACATCCGCCGCCGCCTCACAGAAAAAGAAAATAACGTTGGGCCCATAAAACCCATAAAGCCGATCACCCCCATTAACCCCATCAACCATCAACCATTAACCATTAACCATCAAATTCCCCTCCCCTCAGACTATACAGCCAACGTCTCCAATCGTTTGGCACGCGACTTCTATGCTGATAAGAGCCTCCCAGAACCCGCTCCCGCATACGAGCTGTCGGCTCCCGCCTCAGCAACAATAATGACTTGCCGCCATTGCCTGCGCTACGCTCTCGGGCTCTGTCCAAACAAGACTTCCCCAAAAATCTCTCAACTCTCGACCCTCAACTCTCAACTCTCAACCATAAGCCCTCCCCACCCCTGGTCGCTCCGCCTGCCAGACGGCCGCAGTTTTCCCCTTCACTTTGACTGCAAGAACTGCGAGATGCAAGTCCAAACCCAAGAACCCCATAAGCCCCATAAAGCCCAAGAACCCCATACCCCCCATAAGTCTCCCAAGCCTCTTTTTTCCCTGCTCTTCATCTTCCTACTTCTTCTGACATCCTGCTATAACCGTCCCACAGCACTCACCGACCGCTGGGAGGAGTTGCCAGAGGCTGTGCGTGACAGCATCGACTTCGCATATAGCCACCATTATACCGTAGGGTATAACTTCATTGTTCGCGGGGACTCGTTGATGTTGTTGGACGAGCGCCCAATGCACATGAGCGAAGGCGTTACGGCTCAGAGTGACAGTCAATGGGTCAGACGTTTGGACCAGCTTGTGGTAGCCGCCATAACAGTTATTCCGGAGGACAGCATCGACAGCGTTTGGGTAAAGGTCGCTCGCGACCAGCTGACAATGGGTTGGACTCACGAGAAAGACCTGTTGCGCGAAGCCGCCCCAGATGACCCTATAAGCGAATTCATCCGAGTTTTCTCCTCACGACATCTCATCTGGTTCTTGATAATTATGGGAGGCGCAATAGTAATAATCGCCATACGCTCCATGCTCAAACAGAGGTTCCGTATGCTGCTCTACAACGATATACCTTCAGCCTACCCCACCTGCCTTACTATAACTCTCGCTATCTCGTCTGTGCTGTACTCCTACATCCAGGACTTTGAGCCGCAGACGTGGGTGCATTTCTATTTCCACCCCACACTCAACCCGCTGGCACAGCCGCCTATTCTCTGTGCTTTCCTCATAACAGTTTGGCTGCTTATGTTGCTTTCGCTGGCCGTCGTGCAGGACGTTTTCCGGATGCTACGTCCACACGATGCCGTACTGTACCTGATTTCATTACTGGCCATCTGTATGCTGCTATATCTCCTCTTTTCCCTGCTTCCGTCCGGACTGCTGACATATCTCCTGTGCCTTGCCTTCTGCATTTTCGCTTTAAAACAATATTGGCAGCACGCCCGCGCGCGTTATCTGTGCGGACGCTGCGGGATGAAGTTGGCCGACAAGGGCGTTTGCCCCCGTTGCGGAGCAATCAATGACTGATTACTCTTTTCTGATAGAATGAACGTGTGAAGAGCAGGAAGAGGAACATCCCCGCCAATTGCGATATGGCAACTATCCAGAAAGCAGCTGCATAACTTATTAGCTCGCTGACAAATCCGCCTACAAGAACGCCCAGACCGATGCCGATGTCCCACGAGATAAGCAGAGTGGAGTTGGCTGTGCCGCGCTCGTTGTGGTGAGCTATAGAGATAATCATATTCTGGAAGGCTGGCCACAGATGGCCGTTTCCAAGGCCCAACAGGATGGCAGAGCCATAATACCCGAAGGAGTTTGGGAAAAGGATAAAGATACTGTATGCAAATGATGAAATAACAGTCCCCTCGGTGGCATTCAGCAACAGTTTACCTTCACGCAAGGCTTTGGCTCCCTGCAGACGTGAAGCCACCAAGCCCAGAGAGAGCAGAAGGAACCAAGTACCTGTGCCGCCCGTTATGCCCATCACTTCCATGCTGTATATGGCCAAGTAGTTGCTCATCACACCAAAGCAGAAACCGAAAAACACCATATTCAAGGCCAGCATCCACCCGCGAACCAAAAAGAATCGGTCGAGACTGATCGGGCGTGCGGGACTCTTTTGCAGTTTTTCCTTTGGCTTTATTCCCGCATCCACCGCCATTCCAAATCCCGCGATTATCAGGGCAAGCCAGAAGAGCAGTTGGAAGTTGTCGGTGAGGCGGTATATATAAATAGCCGCCATAGGCGCGATGGCCATAGCGAGGTTATTGCTAAGGCCGTAGTAGCCTATGCCCTCGTTGCGCCGCGATGACGGCAGCACATCTATGGCCATCGTGGAGTTGGCCACCGTAAGAGCACCGAACGGAGCACCGTGCAATGTCCTGACGATGGTGAAAAGAAGCAGCGAACTTGCACCTAAATAGCCACCGAAGAAAATGAAGAATAGGGCAAAGCACACCATCAGCACCCGCTTACGAGGAAAAGTATCTACGAGGAAACCGCTGAAAGGACGCGCCAACAGAGCTGTCAGCGTGTAGCCGCTCAGCACCAGTCCCACCACGTCCTTGGTGGCGTCAAAGCGCTCCACCAAATACAGCGGCAACAGCGGAGTCAGCAGATAAAAGGCGAAGAAGAGGGCGAAGTTCGCCGTCATCACCCGCCTGTAGTTGCTGTTCCAAAGCTTTTCCTGCTTCATTTCCTTTTATATCTTTCGCAAGAAGTTAAGGAAGTTAAGACGTTAAGCTTAACTTATTACAACATGACTTTGGCTGCTTTGCCGTTCTTGTACTTCACTATAGAAAGACCACGTCCGGGCTTAGCTATGCGCTGACCGCTGACGTTGTAGTAGCCTTCGACCTCAGCATCCTCAGTATCACCTTCGAGTTCCTCAACCCCAACCATCGAGGGATTGCCGTAATAGAAGAGCTGGAAACCGTCAACGACGAGGAGGCTGTTGTCTATCTTCTGAGTGACTTTCACACCAACCTTAAGCACTTTCAGAATGGTCTGGTTCAGCTTCATGAGGTTGTCATAGCGTCCTGCATTCAAGTATGCATCAGTTGCAGCGTTGTTAGTCGGGACAAAGATGCCGGAGTACTTCGTCTCGTTGCCGCCCTGATTCAGCTTCGTTTCTGCACCCCCCTCAGCGATGTGCTTCATCAGCTGACTCTTGGAGTTGATTGTCACATATGCCTTTACCTTATTCGAACCGTCCACGAAGTCCTTCATGACTGTTGCAATGGCCCCCGGACGCTGGTATCCGAGAACAAGTACACCATACTCACCTCTCGGCATCTTGAAAGGCAGTTGCTGTTCAGCGGTGAAAATATCGGTATTTGTGCTTCGGATCATTCCGTTTGTGAGCGTTGGCAGTCCGGTCCAACCGGCACCTGTATTCAGTTCGGGATCGTCCAGCATGAATGAGATGTCAATGGAGTCGAGAACCTCGATAGCAGGCAGGTATTCCGTGAGGTTCTCGAAGAGAGTCTGCACTGCGGCCTCAGCCTCAGCCGTAGTGTAACCGTCCTTAGCATCCTCCACCTCCTTCACAACTGCGAGGAAGGCAGCATCCTGACCCTCGGCAGATTGGTTGTGTCTGCTTGAAGCCACAACCCTTGAGCCGGCAATGAGTCGTTCCAGACGCTCACGGTTGACGGCATCATTGGCAGCCTCAAGCTCTAATAATTCCTCTGGTGAGAGAATCAGCCAAAACTGTTTTGTAGCGGTATTCGCGAAATTAAGCGTTGGAGCAGACGGTGTAGTCTTTGTCGCAGCGTCAATAGCCATCACGTTAGGATTCTCAACACGGTTGCCGCGTGCTAACCAGTAGGGCTTCTTCTTAACCACCTTGCCGCCGACATTAAAGTCCATCCAGATACGGGCCGGCATCAGCTGAATTGTCTCAGAAGTCTTAGGCTGATTCTTGGTCAGGTTTACGGCAGAACCAGTGTGGCTGAAATACTTGCCGCTCTTCAGGTTCTTGATAAAGTAGAGACCGGTCAGTTTGTCGTAGATGACGTTCCAGGCGAATGTGCTGTCTGCAAGCAGCTCGGAAGTACTGGCCGACTTATAGACCAGCTTGCCGCCAGAAGACTCACAAAGGTACTTCTCTGTTGCACCGAACTCATAGTTAGTGATATAGTAGTGGAGGGTGTCAATGCTCTCGAAAGAGTAGAACGGGCAGGCACCATCGGACACTGCGGGCAGTCCGTCCTCGTAGAGAGCCTGCATCAGCAGACTGGAGCGGATTTGCTGCATGTCGCTGCCGTTGCCCTGGTAGCAGATGTGCATGCCGTCGCCATTGCAGTTGTAGTTTCCTCGGCTGCTGTCATAGTTCTCAAAGAAATGGCAGATGCGGTTGGCGCGCTCTCCCTGCCACATGATGCCGTCTTTCAGATTGCTGTCCCAGTAGCGTCCGTGCTGACCGACGCCGGTACCGTGCATCATCTCGTGCACCATGGTTCCAGTGTTGCAGCGCCACGGTCCCACGTTGATCCATCCGCCGTATGAGCAGTCGGCGGTTTCGGTGCCGGGGCTGTAGTTGGCCGTCGGATGGAAGCCTTTGATGGCAGTCCAAGTGTTGTAGTAGGCAGTTGCCTCGCGCATGGCGTTGTCCAGCCACTCGTTGTGTTCGTCGTCGCCGTTCCAGAGGAATGTGTATTCTGTCTCCCCTTTAGGCAAAGTGATGACGCGCCTAGGCTCGCCGTAGCCTACGGCATAAGTGCTGGTGAGAGCGTATGCGCGCACCCACAACTCCGTTGAAGGCTTCACGTTGTACATGACCCAGACAGGTGACCAGTTGGTCTCGTCGTTGCTCTGGTTGTATGATGTATGGTCGTCTAGCACGGTCGGGGTGGGATTCTCTGCCCAGCAGAAGCCGCGCTCAATTATATTGCTTCCTGTGGCACTCATGCGGCCCACCATGGCATGGCTTCCTACGATAACCTCACCTGTTGTCACCTTCGGAGCGGTGCCGCTGCCATTGAGGACATTATATGCAAATATGCCGTTTTCAACCTCTGTGTCAGCAGCTGCGACCTTGTCATCATCGATGTTGCCGCTGGCCTTCAGAGCCGTAGCATCGGCTATGGCCTGCTGCAGGCGTTCCTTGCCGTTTGGCTTGCCGGAAGAGAGAGCCTTCTCGCCCTTGGCTATGATGGCGGCGAGCTGGACATAGAGTTCGTGGCTGGCGTTGGCTGCCGCGATAGCGGTGTTCAGTGCTCTCGATGCGGTGTCACGACCGCTGGAACCGGTCACAGCCTTTGCATCGTTGATGGCTTTCTGCAGATCCTGCTTGACAGAGGTGTTCATTTCCTGATTCAGGTGCGCCTCGCCCTGCCTGATAAGGGTGTTGAATGCAGTCTGCTCGGCCTCATCGTCGAAGCCCAGGAAATAGAGATGGAAGTCATCGACGCAGCAGTAGTTGCCTGTGGCGCTTATGGTCTGGAAACCGATGACGGCCTCTCCTGAGACGCATACGAACTCTGTGCTGTAGGTGCCATAGACTCCGACCTCTGTCCTGCTGTCGCCGGCTATCACGAAGCAACCCGTCTGATTCTTGTTGGGAACATCCTGCTGGATATTCTGAGCCACTGCGGTCACGCGATAACGTCCGTTGGGCAAGTCCGTGAGAGTCTGCCAAAGCTTGGCATCGCCGACTCCGTTTCCGCGATCGGTCCACTTCTCTGCGTATGTGTTGCCCACCTTACGGAAGTCGCTGTTGCCCTGCGTGCCCATGCCGCTGAACTGCCATCCGTCGTTACCGCTCTCGAAACTCGGATTAAGAATCAACTCCGTGCAATCAATTGGGTTCTCGGGGCTGGCCAGATGCAGGCGATAGGTCAGCATAGCCTGCTGCAGACGCTTCACGGCGACATCCATACCATCGCTCTGAGCTGCATCCATAAGCGCCTTCAGCGCGTTGCGGGCAGCCACCAGCTCGGTCTCCTCGGCGCTGCCGTCGTTCGTCTTCATTGCGTCGGCATCAGCCACCAGTTTCTCCAGATAGTCCTTCACATCCTCGTAAACGAGCTGATAGGTGAGACGCACATTGTCTATGCAGACATAGTTGCCGGTGCAGCTCTTGGTCTCTGCGCCGATGCGCAGGTTGCCATCCTTCACCACGCAGGTGACGGTGTAGTCAGCCGGCTGGTTGAATTCTTTTCTCTGATTGTTGGCATAAATCCAAGCGCCCGTGCAGATCTGGCTCTTATTGCTTTCCTTGATGTTCTGGCAGGCCATCGTCAGCGTATATGTTCCCACCGGCAGATTAGTCAGGTCCTGGTAGATATAATAGTCGCCAACTGTGCCGCCCGACCATGTCTCGCGGTAGTAGCCCTCGTGTTTGAGGGGGAAGGTATTGTTGCCCTGACGACCAAAACCGTTTGTTTTCCACACTGATTTTCCCTCCTGCTCGAAGTCGGGGTCAGCGATGCGATTGGTCATGTCGGTCTGAGCATAAGTACCGAATGTGGCAGAGAGTGCCATCATCATCAATATAATCTTTAGTTTCATAGTAAATGTGTTGTTAGTGAGTTCTATTCTTTGGTTTGCGGTGCAAATGTAATACTAATATATATTATATGTATATTTACGTCAATTTTGTCCTATCATTGGACAAGAAAGACATATTATATCACCACAAACATATAGAAGTAGAGCTACATAAGCACAATAGAGGATGCACATGTGCATCCTCTATTGTGCT
>JAFSNB010000046.1 GCA_017447625.1 Bacteroidaceae bacterium | reverse complement strand
GTTAGGGTTAAGGTTTACTGAAAAACGTTTGGATTCTATTGATATTTTTTGTATATTAATGGCCATTGGTGCAGGGAGGATTCCCACAAGTGGGACAGACCCGTCCCACAAGTGGGAAAGGTGTGTCCCACTTGTGGGAATGCCCTTTCCCGCCAGTCGGAACAGCGGCTGAATGCAGGTGTATCCAACTGAACATTGAACGTCCCCAACGTTAGGTAAAACATCACCATAACATCACCTATTGGCTGAAAACATCACTCCAAACATCACCCTAACGTCGAATTGGTAATTGACTGTAAAATAGATATTTAACGCCACCGTTACCCCAGAAGGTGATGTTAGTGATGTTTTTTGGAACAAAAAAAAGAAAGGAAAGAGAAAAGAGCAGAAGAGAAATCTTGAGAGAAGAGAGACTAAGAGAAAAGTTAGAATTAGTTGACAAGTTGACGAGTTGACAGTTGACTGTTTTTGGGAGCAGGATTTTCGGCTTAACTTCTTTAACTACTGACTTCTTAACTTCTTCCGATAGTTAATTATATATAAGGTTGTTTTTAGATTTTCTGTTATCTTTTGCCAAGGGTAGGGGCTGAGCCGTGAGGGTTCGGCCCTTACTGTCAGAGAAAAAAATGAGGGGAAAACAAAAATAATGAATTAAGAATTAAGAATTATGAATTAAAAAGAGTACCTTTGCGCGCGAAATAACAAAACAAACACAAATGAGACAAGTTCTCCTGACTCTAATGCTGCTTTTTGCAGCACTCGACATAAACGCTCAGATCAACGACCTGCCTCGCGCCACACCGGAGAGCGTGGGACTGCCGTCAGACCGCCTGAGGGCTTTTCTGGACACGCTGATGCGGCTGCCGGGCACGGACATTCACTCTGTAATCGTGATGCGGCGCGGCAAGGTAATCGGCGAGATGTACCCGCAGCCGTTCCGCGCGCGTTTTGGTCATACAATATACTCTGCATCAAAGACTTTCACAGCCGCAGCTGTGGGCATAGCAATAGCTGAGAACAGACTGCGACTGGACGACCGTCTGGCTGTGTTCTTCCCCGAACAACTGCCGGCGGAGGTGAGCGAGTGGTTAGCGTCTGTCCGCGTGCGCGACCTGCTGACTATGACCTCCGGTTTCCCCGCCGACTGGAACATGCGGTCGAGATATACCGAGTGGGTGAAGACCTATCTCTCACGAACCCTAACCTCGCGGCCGGGCGTGAAATTCGTCTATGACAGCATAGATACCTATTTGATTTCAGCCATAATTCAGCGCGTTACGGGGCAGAGCATGATGGAGTATCTGCGGCCTCGTCTGTTCCAGCCGCTCGGCATCAACGTGGTGGCGTGGGAAGAGAGCCCCGAAGGGGTCACCACCGGCGGATGGGGCTTATGGCTGCAGGCTGAGAGCATGGCGAAGTTCGGACAACTGCTGCTCAACGGCGGCAAATGGAGCGTCATGGCGCCCGACAGCACCGTAACCACAACGCAGATTCTGCCAGAATCGTGGGTGCGCAATATGCTCACCCGCCACGTGGATAACCCGAAAGGCGACAACTATGGTTATCAGATCTGGCTCTGCGGCGAGTCCGAAGGGGCTACGCGCATTGACGGAGCGATGGGGCAGTTCGTCTTCATTATCCCCGAGAAAGAGATGGTTGTTGTGATGACGCAATGCATAGCCTCTGGCAGCAACGCAGGGCAGCGCGAGCGCTACGCTCTGTTCAGACAGTTGTTGCCTGCCATCACCGACCGCCCCACAGGAGCTGGCAGAGCCTATCAGCGACTGCTGAATTTCGAGCGCGCGGCCGTATTGCCCCTTGCCCACGAGCTGGCAAAGAAACAGGGTCTGAAGCCGTCGGCAAAATCATCTGCGGTGAAACTGCCGCTCTCGCTGACGCTGCCGGACAACCGCCTCGGATGGCAGTCAGTGGATATCTCCGAAGGCGAAGAGAGAAAGCATCTGATAATGACTGTCACCACAGCCGACGGACCGCAGGCAATCGCTCTGGGTTACGAGGAGTGGGCTGGAAGCGTCGTCACCTCTCGCCCGCCATACTCCATCGGCACAACGCTGAACGCATTCTCGAATCTGCCTAATCAGTGGCAGACGGGTGGCAGCTACACATGGACAGACGACACGCAGCTGCGCGCCACAATCCATTTCACCAACTGGATCTCGTCCGTAAGCCTCGTCTTCGACTTCAGCGATCCGGCCGCCCCCACCCTCACGCTCAACGAGAACTTCTCAACGACACCGCAAACGGTGCAGATACGCCCCCTATAATCCCCCGGCGGGGGATAAGGGAAGAGACGAATTGTTGAGCGAAGACGAAAAAAAAGAAAAAAGAGTTTTTAAGAAAAAAAAAGTAAAAAAATAATAGAGAATAAAAGCGGCCTTTCGGTTAACGTTATACCGTTATACCGATATATCGTTATTACGCCGGGCCGCAAAATTGTAAAATCGTAAATCGTAAAATCGTAAATTATCATTATGGCAAATAATAAAACCTCCAACCCTACTCCCCACACCGGGGGGACATGGGGGGCCAAAGCAGTCCTCATCCTAATCGCCCTCTTACCACTCCTCCCCCTGAACGCTCAGAACTGGGAAGACATCAAGAATAACTCCAAGTACCTCGTCGGCGAAGGCATTGGGAATACGCCCGAGGAGGCCGACCAGCAGGCGCTGGCCAACCTGCTCTCGAAGATTTCGCTGCAGGTGCAGTCGAACTTCGAGGTCATCGAAGAGGAGAAGACCGGTAACGACGGTACCGACTCACGCACATACATAACGAACCGCGTGAAGACCTACAGCCAGGGAACGCTGCAGAACACCGAGCGCATGGATTGGGAACGCGGCTCCGAGTTCTGCGTGGGCCGCTATATCCTGAAGACCGAGGTGGACCGCATCTTCCAGGCCCGACTTGATAAGGCGAAGGAGAAGGTCACTCTGGCTCTCGAAGCCGAAGCTGCCGGACAGGTTGATGAAGCTCTGCGCAACTACACTCATGCCATAGCTTTGGTGCGCTCGCTGCAACGCCCCAACGAGGCCTTCTACGAGACCCCCGACAAGCAGAAGCACCAGATGATGGCTTGGCTGCCACAGAAAAAGCGCGATGTGATGAAGGACGTGAAAATCAGTGCGGCGGGCAACTCGGGCAACGACATAGAGCTGAACGTGACCTTCCGTGGCAAACCCGTGGCAAGCATGAATTTCACATACTACGACGGCCGTATCTGGTGTCCGCGAGTGAGCGCGAAGGACGGTAAGGCGCTGGTGGAAATGGCATCCGGTTTTACGGGCAAAACGTTCAAGATCCGCATCGAACACCAATATCTCACCGAAGACCTTTATGACAACGAGCTGAGCGCGGTGATGAAAGTGCTCAAACCCTCGAGATTTGAAGAGGAGAACCAGACCGTAAACACCGATGCGATGGCCTCTCTCAGCACCGCCACCGTGGCTCCCGGAACGCAGGGCGGCGGCACAATCACTCGTCCGAAAATCGAGGAGGCAGGCCTTACGCCAGTGGCTAACGAGAAGGCATACGCACAGACCATAGAGAAGGTGCTGGAGGCTATCCGCACACGCAATTACCAGGCCGCAGAGCCTTGTTTCACGACCGCCGGAAGGGAGATGTACAACAAACTCATCACCTACGGCGCTGCCAAACTGCTCTCGAACCCCGCACCGGTCTTCCACCACAATGGAAACTACGTTATCTGCCGAGGCATACAGATGTCCTTCAATTTCAAACAGGGCGTCCGCAAGTCGTTCGTGGAGGAGATGGTATTCACTCTGGACAAGCAGGCGAAGATTTCCAGCCTCGCCTTCGGCCTCGGTAACGCAGCCGAACAGGACATCCTCTGCAAAGGCACTTGGCCAGAACAGGTGCGTACGCTACTGATGCAGTTCATGGAGAATTACAAGACGGCCTTCGCCCTGAAGCGTCTGGAGTTCCTGCGCACGATATTCGACGAGAAAGCAGTTATCATTGTCGGCAACGAGGTGCAGCGCACGAATATCCCGCCAATGGAGCTGGACAGGAACTCGAAGCGATTCAGCCAGAAGAGCATACAGTATATACGCTACAACAAAGAGCAGTATCTCAACAAACTGGAACGCAGTTTCCGACAGAAGGATTTCATCAATATTCACTTCGCCAACAACGACGTGAAGAAACTTGGCAACGAGGACATCTACGCCATACAGATTGCGCAGGACTACTACTCTGACAACTACTCGGATAAGGGCTATCTGATGCTCATCATCGACCTCACAAAACCCGAGCGCCCACTAATCAAAGTCCGCACGTGGCAACCGGACAAAGACCCCGACTTCGGCTTCTACGGCCCGGGGGATTTCAGCTAAAACTACATTGAATATTGATCATTGAACATTTTTCGCCTACGCTCAACAGTACGTGAACATTGGGCTCGCTGCTAACAATAAACGCAACGAATTTTACGAATTGTACGAATAAGCGAGAGCATACGAAAACATGCTTTCAGTCTGCCGAGCGGGAGTACAATCAACAAAGTTAATTAAACGAAAATCTTATCAACAACAGATTACACGGATTAAACGGATTTAAAAGTGAACACGAGATTTGTCGCAGACCCACGAGGAACGCAGTAATCTCACAAATCAAACGAATTATAATTAATGAGAAATTAATGGTCAATTAATGGTAATTACATGTTAAAAATCTAAAGCACCGCACTAGCCTATATTCGTTCAATTCGTATAATTCGTGTTCAAAAACAAGCATCGCGCAGCTCTTAAACCCCTTAAACTTCTTGAACTTTTGAACTCTATGACAAGATATTTCCTTTTGCTTCTCTTCGTGTTTGCGGCAAGCGTGAATGTCGCAGGCCAGAACCTCGTGGTGAAAAAGTTCTTCCATGCAGAGCGCGACGGCACAGCAAACCGTGGCAGCACTTGCATCATGGACCAGAACGACGAGCCCTGCGCACTGATAAAAGTGCGCACGAACCAGCGCGGCTTTACCTTTGACGCAGGACAGCTCCTGCCGATAGAGAAGACCGAGGAGCAGACATCCGCTCATCCGCTGGAGATCTACGTGTGGGTGCAAAGCGGTGTGAAGCGCCTCTCCATTGGCCACGCCCAACTGGGCAATCTCTATGACTACGACCTCGGCACGGCTCTCCAGCCTGGCCAGACATATATCTTGGAACTTGTTTCGGGCGAAGTGCAGACCGTGGTCAAGCAGGCACGCTCGCATCAGTATGTGGTATTTCAGCTGACTCCGCCAAACGCAGTCGTGACCATAGGTGGCGAGATGCTGGAGACCAACGACGGCATAGCCCGCAAACTGATGAAGATGGGCAAGTACAACTACACCGTGCAGGCTCCCAACTACCAGCAGGAGGTCGGGCGCATCGAAGTGAACAACCCGGACGAGAAACATGTGGTCAATGTAACGCTGAAGCCGAACTTCACGCAGGTGACTCTTACCGCCCCAGACGATGCAGAGATTTGGGTAAATGGCGAGCGCAAAGGCAATGGCTCATGGAAAGGGAATCTCAACGGTGGCGACTACCTCTTTGAGACTAAGAAAGCGAGCCACCGTGATGCGCAGCTCACCAAAACCATCGACCTAAGCGAAGGACCGCAGACTATCCAACTGCCCGCTCCCACGCCTATCCTCGGAGATGCGGACTTCGACAGTAAACCCGCAATGGCTGACATCTATATCGACGGGAAGAAAGTGGGCCAGACACCTCAACTGGTTTCCAACCTTCTCGTTGGTTCCCACACCGTGAAGCTCGTCCGCAGCGGCTATAACGACTACACGGGCAACATCACCATCAAAGAGGGCGAGACGGCTCCCTTCTCCGCCACTCTGATTAAAGGCAGTCTCTCAGAGACCGCTTCAGGCGAGGGTGAAGTGATTCTCCTCTGTAAGTCCCTCACCGCCGACATCTACGTAGATGGCAGCAAAGTCGGCACAGGCCGCTGGGAAGGCAAACTCTCTGCCGGCCGACACACCGTCTCCTGCCGCGCCCTCAACTTCAAAAACGCAGATGCCACCATCGAAGTCGTCGGTGGCCAAAAGAAATTCTTCCAACTGGAAGCACCACAAAAGGGAAGAAGCGACACAGAGACATCAAAAAACATCACAGCCCCTCCTAACGGCGGCGGCTCCGCAAATGTTGATGTTAATCTATCTAATACAAATACAGCCTCAGACTATCTAATCTTTAAAGTCAATGACGTAGAATTCACGATGGTAAAAGTGAAGGCTGGTACGTTCACAATGGGGGCAACAAAAGAACATGAAATAGATGCAGTTGATAACGAGAAACCTGCTCATAAGGTTACACTTACAAAAGACTACCTCATTGGTCAAACAGAGGTTTCTCAAGCATTATGGAAAGCTGTAATGGGTAACAACCCTTCAAAATTTAAAGATGACAACCTACCTGTAGAAATGGTAAGTTGGATAGATTGCCAGACATTTATTGAAAAGCTAAATACTCTAACAGGTGCTAAATTCCGCTTGCCTACTGAAGCTGAGTGGGAATATGCCGCTCGTGGAGGTGATATGAGCTGCGGCTATAAGTACAGTGGAAGTAGTATTTTAGGTTACATAGCATACTTCAAAGACAATAGTGACAATAAAACTCACGATATTGGATCAAAATCACCCAATGAGTTGGGGCTTTATGATATGTCAGGTAATGTATGGGAATGGTGTAACGATAACTTTGGGAGTTACAGTCGCAGGTCTAAAACCAATCCCACTGGTCCAAAATCGAGTTTTTTCCGCATTTGCCGTGGCGGTGCCTGGGATACTATAGCTGCTGGGTGTCGCGTGTCTGCCCGTAGTAACATCATGGAAGGAGTATCATACTCAAACCTAGGTTTCCGCCTCGCCATGTAACCATCGAATAAACTATACACACCTTTTTCAGCCTTACACAAGGGGTATCCCCCCCTACGGTGGATGTTGGTTTCAAAATACAAAAAGGATTATAGCAAAGCATCAATTTCCTCAATGAATCGCTGTGCCTTGGGAATTAGTTCATCTACCTCTTCCTGAGTTGCATAAACGAATTCATCATAATCACCACGCTGACGACTATCAAAGAGATTTACAAATGCACGGCCACTCTCTTTAGTAATTAGTCCCTTCGAAACGAAATGTAGGCCAAGCATAGTTTTTACTCCCGCATGGGTCGCGGTTGGGATATGATGTTTTGTCAATAATGCAACGGCAGCATAATAACAGGCATAATACAAACGGTTTACGGCTGTATTGTAAAACCCTTTTTCCCGAAGATAGGGAATCTCAGCAAGCGTTTCATGCGCACGGTCTTGACGGTATCGCGCCAATGCCTCATAGTTTTCTTCTGTCAACCCTGTATTCATAATGTAATACCTTCTTTTTTGACGTTATATTGGAAAGGAGTCATAAAAGGGCGGTTTTCCCATTCTTTGCGTGGCATAATTATTGTGCTTATGAGAATACCAGTATCCAACTCGATGTCATAGAACGGTGCTATAATACTATCCTTATCGCTATAGGTCAGTTTGTCTTTATCCACAAGCATCAACAAGTCAATGTCAGAATCAGGCCTTGCATCTCCACGCGCTTCTGACCCATAGAGTATGGTCTGCACATGGGGGCGCATTTTGTGAGCCTCATGTCTTATTCTTTCTACCACTTCTGTCCTTTTCATAATATAGATGTCGTTCTTTAATTCTAATCTCCGCCGCAAAGATACGTTCCATACTCCGAACAAACAAATAAAATATCAAAAGATTTATATTTTAATGCTTTTATGAGTCACAAATAGTTCAATAGATTATGAAAATCACATTGTATTTGTTCTAATAAATAGGTGTCAGGCGGACGGGGCCTTTAAGGCCGGAGGGAACGGGAGACCAGTTGTCGTAGGTGGTGCGGCGGTAGTTGATGTCCACGACATTGATGTCCTCGAACTTGCGCCAGGGGATATGCTGGCGGTCGAGGGCTGCGATGCGGTTGGCAGGCAGGTTCGTTACCTCGATGCGGAGTTTGTTCTCACCTGTTCGGATTACTCCTTGCGGTACATCCAAGACGAAGGGAGCAGCCCAAGCGCAACCGATTTCCACGCCATTGATGCTGACTCGCGCGCTCTCTCTGACATCGCCAAGGTCGAGCTGATAAGCAGGTGAAGATGTCGAAGTGCAACCTTTGTTATCTATATTAAACGTACACTCATAAACGCCTGTTCCCATAAGCTCCGCTGTCTCTGCGCTGAGCCCTTCCCATGTCTGCAGAGAATCGAGCAAGAAAGTCTGCGTCACAGCAGGCGTGCTATCGATGAAGGTAAGACCCACCCCCAAGCCCCTCCCGTCAGGGAGGGGTATTAGCTGCGCGCAGGCTTCCCCCTCCAAGGGGGAACGGGAAGAGGATCTGAGGCTCTCCCCCTCACGGGGGAGCGGGGAGAGGGTCTTTTTCCCCTCCCTAACAGGGAGGGCGGGGGGAGAGTCCTTTTGGGGTGGGTCCGTTTCCAGCAACCTCGACTCTCCTGAGCGGAGGCGGACACGGAGCAGGCCATCGCAAATCTCTGCCGCCTGCGGTTCTGTGCCAGTTAGCGGGTTTATCCACGCTGCCGAGCGCAAGGGAACGGCAAGAGGAACGGTGGCATCCACGTCGCGGGGCGATAAGTTTGCTATGAAATAATGGTAAGAGGAGCCTTTCTTATCCGCTCTGCGAATGAGTTTCAAGCCCAGCTCGCTCTTCATTGCTTCGGGGCGGGCTGCCTGTTGCAGGGCTTCCGATGACAATTGGCGTATGATGCGAGCCCCTTGAGCTTCGAGTTTAGAGAGATGTTCTTTTACGGCATCCGTCAAACGGCAGTCGCCCGGGATAATGAGAGCTCGGTAGGCGGTACCGGCGGCTGTGCGCAAGTTTTTTCCGTCGAAGGTAGCACGGAGAAGCTGGCGTTCGCTGATATAATCGCTATCGAAGCCCAATGAATCTATATAAAGTATCGCGCGTATGAAGTCGACGGCCTTGGTTGCCATAGAATGGATATCGAACTGCATAAGCCGCTGCTGCGTGTTCTGACGCCACATATCGCGCACGGGCAAGAGCACGAGGAAATCGTTGTCCGGATGCCCCCATTGCAGGAACTGCTGGCAACGCTCGATGTACTGCATCAGATACCCCGCATCGCGCCAGATCGAGTTCGTGGGAGACATATCCACAGAGGCGTAGAACTGCCACCCAGGCCACGCCTCGTCCTTGGGCGAGAAGCATGTGCCGTGGAACAGCATCCGGTTTACACCCGCGCAGAACATCAGGTCGAGGTCGGGCTTCATCTGCGAGAGACTTGTGCGGAAATGCTCTGTCAGCCACGTGAAAGTCTCTGCGCTGGTGAGAGGCTTGCCCGTGATGTGAGCGGCCGACGAAGCGTACTTGAGCATGGAAAAGTCGGCATCGTTCTTGCGTGTAAATCCCGAAT
Organism: Bacteroidaceae bacterium; assembly: GCA_017447625.1. Taxonomy (GTDB): domain Bacteria; phylum Bacteroidota; class Bacteroidia; order Bacteroidales; family Bacteroidaceae; genus Physcousia. Next base: position 59,851 of record JAFSNB010000046.1, on the reverse strand, counting down.
CGCGGCGCAGTCCCTTGATGTTGAAATCGGTTAGGCCGAAGCCCTCGATTTCCGGGATATCCACAGCGGCATACACGTCGATAAGGTTGGCAGGCGAGCCGTGAGCCTGGTTGCGCACTTTCACACCGTGGGAGTGAGCCCAACGGGTCCACTGCTCTGTGAAGTTCTGCAGAAGCAGGTCGGACAGTGTCTCGCGGTAATCGCTCACCACATCTGCGTCGCCGTCGATAAACTCCGGCAGACGGTCCTCCAGCCGATAGCCACGTCGGCGGGCGAACTCCTCCAATAAAGCAGGAGTCCAGTCGGCGCCATAGACCTCGTAACTGTCATTGAAGAAGGTGGCAGGCCACGGTGTGCCGGTCTCTGCAAAGGCCGCATCGATGCGCTGCAGGTAGTGAGCCACGGCCGTGGAATCGAAGTGGTCTATTACCAGTCCCTCGCCGCCCGGAGCTGCACGTTTCACCCGCTGGCGTGTGCGGCTCTCGAAGAGCGCAATGACACGGCAGCGCTTTTTGTCAGAAGTGGGGAAGTCGCGCTGAAGGATAAGCTTTGCCACATCCTTCTCTCTCTTCGGAGCCTCTAAACGGATTCGTGAGGCCTCCTTCTTGGCAACTATGGTATCTACGACAACAAGCTTGCAGGCGGCCTCTGATAAAGGGACGTCCGGCCCTCCGAACGGCCAGCCCGTGCCGCAGTTCATATCGACCTGAATGCCCAGTCGCGCCCCTTCCTCTATGCAGCAGCGCAGCAAATCCATCCAGCGCTGTGAGAGGAACTGCACATTGTTCGCCTCGTTACCCTGCACGCCGTAGATGGGAGTTATCTCCACTGTCCCGATGCCTTTGGCGGCATATTGCTCAAGACTCCAGCGCAGATTCTCCTCATCAACGGCCGAACCCATCCACCACCACCGGGTGCCGGCCTTTGCCATTGATGTCGTCTGGCGTTTGCGGATATTCACGCGGCTTGAACTAACATCGTCAATCGCCTCTGTTTTGAACTCGCCACGCTCATCCTCTACATCGATATCCTCGAAGGTGAAGCGACTGAGGCGGTATTTCTCGGATTTGCCTATGTCGAGGAATCGGCGGCAGCGCATACTGATGTCGCGAATAGTGATGTCGTTGCACTCGGACAGCGGCATATCCTTACGCTCGGAAGGCTGGAAAAACTGCGTCCATGGCCTTACGAAGATGAAGCTGCCGCACGAGCCGGTGATGCGCTCCACGCGCAACTGCTCATAGTGCTGTGGCGTGTCGGGACGCATCTTCAGCCACAAAACCCGACTGGCAGCGTCCACGTGACAGTCGCGCAGGATTATGTTGCGGTCGTGGATGCTCTCGCTACCAAGTGTGAGGCAACCGTGAACAAAACCGTAGTGACAATGCTGAACGATAACGCGCTCCGTTGGGCCGTTCTCTGGCTGTTTGTCAGCCCACGTGCCTTTGCCGCCCTTGATAACCACAGCATCGTCATTCACACTGATGCGGCAGCCGTGAACGAGCACATCCGTACATACATCGATGTCTATGGCATCGCTACTTGGCGCCTTGGATTCGGCTGGCTCGTGAGGTGCAAAAATAGTGCACCCGATATATTTCACACGCTGGCAACGGTAGAGGTGGTTTGTCCAGAAGCCGCTGTTGATTAGATGCACATCCTGCACCTGCACGTCGTTACAGTTGGATATATAAACCAGTCGCGGGCGCAGAGCCTCCAGATTTGTACATTCGGGGTTGAAGCGACGGCGAATCCAGAACTCTTCCCAAAAGCGCAGGCCGTTACCGTCTATTGTTCCCTTGCCGCTTATAGTGAAGTTATCCACGCTGTCGGCATTCACCAGCGCGGCGAAGTAGTCGCGTGTCTGCCCCTCGATGCGGGTCTTCAGGATTGGGTAGTGCTTTATGGCATCGATGCCTTTCAGTTTGCCGCCCTCTTCGATATGCAGGTGTGTGCCGCGCTTGAAGAACAGAGCTCCGCTGAGGAACGTGCCGCGCGGCACAACGATGACTCCTCCGCCGTTTGCCGACGCGCGGTCAATCACGGCCTGTATCTCCGCCGTTTGTATGCGTGTGCTGTCGGCCAATACGCCGCAGTCTGTCAGCACATATCGTTTTCCCAACCCGGCAATATCGATGCGGCTTGTATCGGCAAACCATTTGCTTATAGGCGTTCCGTCGGGCCACAAATCAGCAGCCTGACTTCCAAAAGAGCACAAAAAGGCAATAAGAAGTATTCGGAATCTCATTGAATTAACGTTTTGCGAGGCAAAGATAGGAAAAGTTTAAGGTTTTATGTTTAAAGTTTAAAGAAAAAAGCTTTCCAATCACCACTTTTTCCTATCTTTGCCCGCAAATTGACAAAGAATAATAGCCAAACTCATGAAACAACCAGCCATCTCTAATCTTTCATCTTTTCTCTTTTCTCTTTTATCTCCCCGCATCCCCCTCTGGGGGATTATAGGGGGCCTCTCTTTTCTCAGTATTCCCGCCTTCTCTCAGACCACGCCGGAAAGCGTACTGGCCACGGCGCAGCTGGTGAACGGTTATTTCATGAAGACAGTCCCCGACCCCACCGTGCCTACGTTCGTAAAGAAAGAGCGACCAAGTCACCTGTGGACGCGTGCCGTCTATTACGAGGGCTTGATGGCACTCTACAGCATCGACCCGAAAACCGAATATCTCGACTACACAGACCGCTGGGGCGAGTTCCATAAATGGACTCCACGCGGCGGCGTATCAACCACGGACGCAGACAACCAATGTTGCGGACAGACTTATCTGGACCGTTACATGATGACGAAAGAGCCGCTTATGATAGAGCGAGTCCGCGAGAACCTTGAACATCAGATGAGCACGAAGATTGGCTGGTGGACATGGGTGGATGCCATTCAGATGGCCATGCCCGTATATACCAAGATGTACCGCATCACGGGCGACCGCCGCTATGCCGACCACGCAATGAAGATGTACACGTGGACGCGAGACACGCTGGCTGGCGGCCTCTTCAACGAGAAAGAAGGACTGTGGTGGCGCGACAAAGACTACGTACCGCCCTACCGCGAGGCGGATGGCAGCAATTGTTACTGGAGCCGAGGTGTGGGCTGGGCTTACGTGGCCATAGTTAAAGCGATGGAAGACTTCAGTTCACGTCCGATGAACAAACAGATGAAACGCCACTATAAACTGCTCCAGAGAGACTTCCGTATGATGAGCGAAGCCCTGCTCCGTTGTCAGCGAGCCGACGGTCTTTGGAATGTAAGCCTCATCTGCCCCAGCAACTACGGCGGTAAGGAACTGACAGGCAGCGCCCTCTTTCTCTGCGGCTTGAGCTGGGGAATACGTCAAGAGCTGATCCCCGCCAAACGCTACCGCTCCGCCTGCGACCGCGCTTGGACTGCTATGGTAAACGACTGCGTTCACCCCGACGGTTTCCTCGGTTTCGTTCAGGGCACAGGCAAAGAGCCTGCCTCCGCACAACCCGTAACCCACGACCGTCACCCCGACTTCGAGGACTTCGGCACCGGTTGCTTCCTCCTCGGTGCAGCAGAGTATTACAAATTACTAAGACAAATTACTTAACCATCACCTTCTTGCGGTTGGTGATATACAATCCCCTCGGGAGTACAGAGGACACAGAGATTCGGCGTCCGCCAAGATCGTATATTGGACTTGAACCATTAACCATTAACCCTTGACCATTAACCGATAATTCTTCTATCCCAGTGTGAATATCGTCGATATATATGAGGCGGAAGTTATCTACACAGGACCAATCGTAAACCGAAGGGGTAAAGTTGCGTAGGCCGATGCGAAGGTCTGACATCCCGTCAAGAGTGAACTCCATCTGCTGACGGTAAAGCCCGTTGGCAAAGGCAGATGCAGCCGTAGTTACATTGTCAGGGAAAGTGTAGGGGTCGTATGTGAATTTGTCCGTGTGGGCAAAGAGAGAGGTAAGCGGGGTAATCCATTGAACACTAACCATTGAACATTGAACATTAAGACCCTCTCCTGCTGCCACATAGACTTCAGCCATATTCTCTGCCCCTTGATTGTGGCGCAGATAGGCGTTTTGGATGTTGCCGTTGCGGTAGAAGCCCTGCCATTCGAGACGATAACGGCCGGCCGGCATATTTTCTATGACTTGGTAGGTGTCAAAGAGCTGATAGAAATGTTCGACTACGGTACCGGGAGCCGCAGAGAACGGAGTACCCTCCCACCCGTTGTTGCCGTCGGCGAAATCGGGATTCTTCAGCAGGGCAGTTATGTCCACCTCTTTGCCGCCACCGATAATCTCAACGGCTTCGGCGTTAATTTCCGTGTCGGGAACGGGCTGCAAGGATTCGCACCCAGTGGCTTTGGCTTTTGCCGTCTCATAGAGGCTCAGCACTTGAGTGGGAGTGAGGATGCAGTCATACACGGCGAAGTCGTCGAAGAAAGTGTCTGTCATGCGGGCATCGCCTGTAAACGGACTTCGCCCGATCCAGGCGGCTGTGCTGTTGCTGAGTCTGATGGACTGCGTGCGGTTGGAGGTGTTTACGTTTCGCAACTGCCCATCGACATAGATGCGGGTTTCAGTCTGGTCGCAGGTGACGGTGATGTTATGCCATGAGCCCTGACTCAAACCAGACAAAGAGCGGACGGTGCATGTGCCGGAGCTCTTCTTCTCAAAATACCAGTCTTGATTGTTTGGCTTGTTGATTAGGCCTGCATAGTTCCCATCGCCATTGTTCACGTTCCAAGCCCAACAGAATTTGTCCAGATTGACGCCGTCTTGCAGCAGGATATTTATGCTGACGCTATATGCCTCGCCGTTGATTAGCGTGCCTATGGCGCGAGCGGCTTCGTTGCCGAGGTCGAGATAGGCGGAACCCTCAGATGAATCTGAGGAGCCAGTGGCAGATTGGTTAGCGACGGGGCCGGTGTAGAGGGCTGAGTTGCCGTCGGCAAGCGTGAGCAGGGAAGCTCCGCTTTTGAGCGAAGCAGTCAATGTGCCCGTATCGTCAGTTGCTTCTCCGCTGTCAAAACTGTAGCTTACGGATGGCTCTGGAGCGGCCTCCGGCTGAAGCCTTGACTCTGCACTCACGTCGGAGAGCGGAATCGTTATTACAGAAAGTGAATAGGCGGGAACGGCGTAGTCCAGTTGAGAGTTGACAGTTGAGAGTTGAGAGTTTTTGGGGCTTACTTTCATCGGGGTGGCCATTGAGTTCTCGGCATAGTTGTCGGGGTTGCTCATCACGCGGACATTGGCGTTTCCGCTTATGGTTGCATCCTTGAAACGAATTGTTGTGGGGACGTCTGCTCCGTTGTAATTGATAACCTTCACGATGGCGGAGTCCTCGGCTTCGTTGAGCGAGGCGCAGAGGTAGAGACGCGATCCGCCGGCTGCGCTGAGGGTCACGGTGTGGATTAGCTCGTCATCGATGTAGCAACGGGCAGTGAGTCCTTCGCGAACCACCTTTAGATGATAGACTGTTCCTGTCTGTATGTTGCCGGCTGCTGAGGCGAGTGTGGATTTTGATCCGCTTACGGCCTGCTCCACGCCGTGACGTGCGTTGCCCCACCCTCCGAGATTCCACCAGGCGTAGTTGTTGCTGTCGCCATAGGCAAAACCAATCAGGAAGCCTTCGTCGCCCGAGTTCTTCACAGCATCGAGTTCTATTGTGCAGTCGTCTGTAACGACATCAATCACTCGGGCCGTGCCTTGGATGTTGGCTGAGGAAACCACCTGCTCGTCACCCTCATAGACAACTGTACCGTCGGCCTTCGTCACCTTGATGTTAGAGTAGGTCACGTCCGTATTCCACGAGCCGAGACCGAGGCGAGCGCCGGCTGCCAGAGACACCGAGTTGCCCGTCTCCGTCCACGTTATGTTCTGATGGCCCACTGCGGAAGCCATCATCTGCTGAGTCCAGTAGCTTGGCGTCCCGAAACTGGAGTGCGAGTTGTAATGGATCATGTCGGGCCGCCACTGGGCCTCGTTCTCATTCATGAATATAGGCGCATAACTGGCCATCACGCATACGTCGGAGTTACGCTCCATGCCAGCCATATATATGGCTTCGCCGAGGGCGGCCTTGAGTGTGCCGTTGGTGCCGAAGTCGCTTGTTACGGCATATTCTCCGTTGTATATCTTATTGCTCGTGCGGCTGTGGTTATCGTATTTGTTATAGTTCGAGGCGAACCAGTCGGGATTGCGGTAGTAATGTTCATCAACGACCTCCACGGCATAGCGGTTGCGCCAGGTCGGGTTGTCCGTTCCCCAGCTCTCCACGTTCCCAATACAGATAACCTGCGGCCAACGCGCCTTGATGGCATCGTAGAACTGTTTGAAGCGCTCGGCGTAGTGGTCGCTCTGATCGCTATTATCGTTTGCGTTGAAGTTGTAGTTCTCGTTGCCTATTTCCATTAGCCGCATGTTGAACGGTTCCGGATGACCTGCCGCAGCGCGCTTGGCTCCCCAGAAGGTCGTGGTGTCGCCGTTGGCATACTCCAGCGCATCGAGAGCCTCCTGGATAAAGCCCTGGATGTGCTGGTAATCCTGCACCCAACCGTGACCCATTCCGACATTCACCACGAAGAGAGGCTCCGCTCCAAGGTCTTCAGCCAGTTGCAGAAACTCATGATAACCCATCCCGTTCGACACGGGATAGCCCCAATGACTGTTGTACAAGCCCAGTCGCTCCTCGACCGGGCCAACGGTGTTTCGCCATTGGTAGCGGTTGCCGCCCTCGATATAACAGCCACCAGGAAACCGCATGAAACGCGGATGCAGAGCGGCAAGCTTCTCGGCAAGATCGCGCCGCATTCCGTTCTCGCGGTTCTTGAATGTCGGCGGCATAAGACTCACGCAGTCCAGATACACCGTTCCTGCACGGGAGCCGCGGATAGCGAACCACCCCTGTCCGTCGGATGCGGTGGCCACAATCTCGGCAGTATATTTCTGCCATCGGGAGTCGGCATTGACCTGAACAACGGTGTGTCCAAGGTCTGTGCCGTCATAGTTTTCCAGAGTCAGCGTGACATTTCCTTTCCATGTGTCGGCTGCACGCAGCCAGAAGGTTGCCCTGTACCTCTCCCCTCTCACGATATTAATGCCCCAATAGCCAATATTGCGCACACCGTCGCCTGACTTGGTCAGGTTCAGGTGCATAGCGCGCTTTTGGGCAGAATTTATCAGGTTCTGCGAGGAGATGCTGAACGTGGCATTACCCAATGTCCACCAATAGTCTGGATTGCCGGAGTTTTCCTCCATCGACCCGTTGCGGACGAGCTCAGCATAGATACCTCCGTCGCCAGCGTGGTTAATCTCCTCGTAGAAGATGCCGTAGTGAAGCGGCCCTATTACGGGACCTCTCTCAGCGGTGGAGAAGTCCAATTGCACTTGCGCTGTGGCAAGTGCAACCAGAAATAGTGTAAAATGGATAAAGGATAATGTCCTACGCATGACTATTGATTTTATTTACTCAAGTTTCGCATTTGCTCAACTTATTTGTAGTTAGGAAGTTAAGAAGTTATCGCTTCGCTCGTCCTTTCGGACTGTAGTTTAGCCATTACTTCTATCAGCTTGTTTTCAGCCACCAGCCATTCGGCTTAACTTCTTTAACTACTGACTACTTAACTACTTCAGAATGTTGAATTCTTTATTCGTTCCAGTCTTCGCTCCAAACCGAATAGCGATTGGCTTTCACGGCATCGTCGCCGTTGCCTTCTTCCATCGTCTCCTCGTTAAGTTCAACGTTTCCGTCGCTTGTCACTTGGTTGGAATTGGCTATCGGCATCTCGTTATTAACACGGACGATGCAAAGAGTCGGGATTATATATATCTTTTTCATATTGTAAGACCCACCCCCGAACCCCTCCCGTAATGGAGGGGAGCGGCTGGCGCTTGGAGGCTTATAGGGTCATTATTTGAGGGTTATTAATTAATTAATTTACTTCACGAGTACCTTCTTACCGTTCCGGATATACAATCCCTTATGAGCCTTGCTGACACGGCGGCCGCTGATGTCGAACACTGCGTCAGCCTCATTTTCAATGGCAAATGGTACATTGTCAATGGTCTCTACTTCAGTTGCATTGTCAAACTTCAGCACAAGCGCTTTGACTCCATTGCTCGTAGGAATCTGGAAGTATGAGCGCAGGCCCTTGATGCCTCCGGAAGTAAGCTTCTTAATGCTGCTGTCGGTGGTTGAGACATAGGCCACGTCTCCATCTGTGGAAAGAGCTGTGTTATAGAGGTGAGCAGCAAGTTTGTAGTCACCATCGCCCTTAACAGCCCCCTCAGGATTCTCCACGGTAACACCTGCAAAGACGGGATTGACGATGTCTTCGTTCACAGGCTTTACGAGATAAGGCTCACCGGCAACGATTTCGGTTGCATCTGTCATAGTCATCACATTTCCGTCGGCAGACGAGAATTGCTTGATGGCGACATCCTGGAGAGGAGAAGCTGCAAGCTGAGCTGCGCTGAGTGAGAATGGCAGGCTGAAGCCGTTCCACTGTCCGCCCTTGAGGGTGCGTGTCAGTGTCACGTCAGCGAATTCGCATTCGGCGGGAGCTTCTGTATCGGTTTCGCTGATAGTCATCTTCTTGGCATACTCCGTGAGAGCGAAGTTGTTGAAGAGACACCAGCTGCCGGCCAAGTAGCCTTGTTCATTGATTGAAATCGTCAGCTGCCTGTCATTGCCTACGTATGCATACAGTTCGATTGCATATTTGCCAGCATCCATCAGAGCCTTGGCTTCGTCTGTGTTATTTGGATTCGAGCTGCTGGCACAGTCGCTGTACCAAGACGGGATCTGTGCGAAGTAAGTTCCGTTCACGCTTACCCATGCATCACTCAACTCATAACCAGCCTGACCAAGTTCGTAACAGCGATCATTCTGTCCTTGACGATAAAGAGCATTTAGAGTCAGTTTGTAGAGACCAGCGTGAGGAACGGTAATGGTCTGTGATACGGTAGAACCACACTTCTGATAGAGCTCAGCACCATAGCTGCCAACATTGTAAGCATTCCAAACATCCTGTTGACTGCCAGCCTGTGTCAATATCCAATCTGTTGTACTGCCAGCGTTAGCGCTCTTGATTACAGCAGTTGAAGGTATAGCGTTGTAGTTAGTAGAAAGTTCTGTATTGAAAGCTTCAAGAGTGGTAGCCGACAACCCGGCAGCTGAGGCTGCTGCAAGTTTGTTGGCAAGGAGTTTTGCTGCGACAATAGACTTCTGATCTGAAAGAGTCTTAACGGTGAAGACGCATGCATTTTCATCAGTAGTAGCACTGCGGCGTATCTTACCGTCGTTTTCCATCTGTAGGTATTTATCTTCAAGTTCGGACTTCAGCACGAAGCCACCCTCTTTCTTTTCCATAGTCCAGTTGATGGAGTTATAGTCTGAAGCCTTGTCTGTATATACGTCTGAACCGAGATAAAGCTGGCTATCCAAGAACTTAATGGTAGTTACTCCAAAACCAGAGGTAGCAAAATGTGCAGGCACACCGTAGTTGTCCAATACGACACGAGTACCGTAATTATCTCCGCGACCTACGAACTGCTCATAAGCAGGCAGATAAATATAGTAGTCACCGTCAGCCACAACAGGAGTTACTCCATATTCGGGAAGCACGGCATCGAGTATGGCAGGATGTCCGTCTGTCATAATCTCGATGAAATACAACAGGTCTTCTTTTGAAATGCCGACCTGTACGTGCCAGTAGTTATAGAACTGCTCTTGCAGTGTTTCACCAGGCAAACTCTTGATATAGTTGAACTTGCTGTCGAGGCCGTCCTTTGTGCGGGTTCCTGCATGTGAGTAAGATGTCAGTTCATAGTCCTTGCAAAGCTGATCCTCAGTCAGACCGAGCAGGCCTTCGAGCAACATTGCATAGCAACCTGTGCGGTCGGCACCCCAGATGCAGTGAAAATAAACGCTCTTGCCTGCTTTCAGAGTGTTGAGAGTCAGGTTAAAGGCGTCTGCGAACTTCTCAGGAACCTGCTGCAGAGCATCGCTGCCCCAGATGCTAAGGTTCTCGTATGTGTAGTCAATGTCGTTTCCGAGAGCAGAAGCTTCATGAAGTGTTGCCCCACCCCAGTTGTCGAAGTCTTTGTCTTCACGCAGGTCAACCTCTCCGCCGATATTCAAGGCACGCAGCACTTGGATATCCTGAGCGTTCAAAGTGTGTTCGGCGTTCATCTCGCCACCGCGATAGACAAGTCCGTAATTTGTGCGGAGACCGTCAATTGTCTGCCAACCTCCGAGATCACGGATGTTGCTGCCGCTGGTAGCCTTAATCATACGCAGACGGCCTTCGGTATTGAACTGCCCCTTTGTGATAATGGCTTCGTTTGCCTCTACCTTATAATAATATGTGTTCTGCGGAACCAGATTGTGAACTTCGCAAAGAGTTGTTCCTGCGGCGAAGTCGTATGTGGTTGCATTTGAGTAGTCGCTGTTCAGGCTCACGCTCAGTGTCAAAGCTGCTGAATTTGACGGAACAGGTATAAACACAGAGTGCGGTTGGTCGCGGCGTGAGGGAGGAGCCTGGTTATACTGCCCTATCTTGGAGGCACTGCTCTGGTCGTATGTCGGTCCGTTTAGGAAGCGGCGTGCCTGCCAGTTCTCCAGATTTGTGGTGAAGCTGACGTTGTTATAGTCAACGGGGGTGTATGTCAGAGTGCTGGCCAATGCTGAATATTCGCTGGGCAGGTTAATGGCGAAGGTGTAGCCAGTATAGTTGCCAACGGTAGCAGCGCCGTCCCAGATTACGGGGATGCTGTCAGGAGCTGCAGGAGTCAACAGCACGTCTTCAACAGCTAGGTTCTTGTCTGCGGCAACTGTCACGAAGTAGCCGACACCAGCTTCCATCGTGGATACAGGCACGAGCTGCCCCGTAAGAGCCTCGCCGTCGCTGGTTACTCCGCCCAGAGCGTAAGCTCCGCTGAATGTAGCAGAAACCTGAGTAGCAGACAGACCGAAAGGCAGACATACCTTATTATATTCGCCCGCGTGAAGAGCTATGTTCGTGGTCACATCGGCACGAGTGGCTTCGGTGATTCCGTATGCCTCTGACGTGCTGAGGCTTACTGAAGTCTTCGCAGCTCCGTAGTAGAGACGGAAGTTGTTATATGGCATCCAGTTGTTTGTCTGTCCATTCTCAAGGCGAAGACCGAATTCTATGTCTCCGTCAGCATCTGTAGTTGCAACCAGAGTGTTCCAGTACAGACCTGCATTAAAGGCGTCATCGGTACCATTTAGGGTGTTGGGAACGCTACGCTGATAAGCACCAGCAACGTCGCTTGAACGGCGTGCCGAAATGTATCGTGCATCGTCATTGATGTTCTTTACAGACGTTGATGCATCTCCAAAATAGAGACTTGCAGCCACAACATCCGTTCCGTTTTCGTAAGCAATGCTCGATGTCTTGTAATCATGTGAACGATGGAACGCCTGCACCTTTACGGTGTAGGTTCCAGCTGGCATATCAGCTATTGTGTGGGTAACAGTAGCTTCTGTCTGATTAAACTTTTCCTGAGCATTAGCTGTGCTGGCTCCTTCTACGAGCGATGTGATATCAAATTGTCCGGTAGCTGTGGTGCCGGTCTTCAGGAGGTTGCAAAAAGCACTCCATACAGCAGCGTCGGCTGCTTCCATCTCAGACTCTGTCGTTGCTGTCGCACCTTCTTCTACGGTAGCATCGAAACCGTTGTGATCCAAAGCCTGATTGGTTATGGTCTTCAGGGCTTCCCAACGAACCATATATTCACCTAAGGCCTCATTCTCCATCACTTTCTCCAATGTCATCGGGCCCATGATGAACCACGACTGCTTAAGGGTGTGAGTGCCATCAACACCGAATTTCAGAGTTGTCGGTTCGTCGATGGTGAAGAGCATGGAGTTAAGATAATTACCTGCTGCAAAGGATGCAGAAGCATCAGACATACTGTTGGGGTATTCATTGTTTGCGAGGTCTCCAAGACGCATTATCTCCTGACGATTATCGCCCGCATACATATATGCTAATGAAGTAGGAGTCTCACCGTCACTATTATAGGCTACGCCATAACGATAGAACGCATTTACTCTAAGACGATACTTACCTGGAGCAAGCGTGATAGACTCTGTCTGTTCAATCTTGAAAGCAGTCATATCCAAATTATCCCAACCAGCGTATGCCTCTAAAACGACAGGATCCTTGCTGGTGTCAAAAGAAGGAGTGCCACCGGTAGAAGTCACGGTCCATCCCGTTGCACCTCCCTTCAAATCGGCATTGGTAAACATTGATGTAAGGTTCAGCGGGGCGCCAGATATCTCTGGAGAAGACTGATAAATCTGATAGGCAGGCTTCAATCCTCTAACTGCTTCGCTGATGGCAGCCTCGTCCGTAGCATCCTCAATAGTTGATTTGATAGTGGCCAGAGTAGCGTCGTATGTGGTGCGGTCACCATTCTCTACGACCAACGCATCATACTCATCCCATTGAGCCAGGGCTGCTTCCTTGATGGCAGAGAGATCAGGACCATAATAGGTAAGAGTTACATTGTCATATGCAGCCCAGTCGCTACCATAAGAGACCGTTTTGCGGAAACCAACTGTTATCGTTCCGTCTATAACAACAACCTCGATGGGTTCATTGAGATAATAGCCCGCAAAGAAACATTGAGCGGCTTGACTAAGGGTATTGGGTATATATCGGTTCACACCATCAACCGTATATGCTGAATTCTCATTATATCCACTTTTATATGCTTTTGTAGCATTATCATCAGCAAAAATGGACATGAGTGAACGTTCCTCATTATTTATGTAGTACTTAGCATTGAGAGCTTCTGTACCTGCATTGCGATTGTCTCTTGCATTCGAGCGTCCTCCCATCCTGTAAAAGCCCTGGCATTGCATTTTATAGATGCCATTGGGCATATCTGTGATGGTTTGATACATTTCATAAGTACGATTGTATTGCTCTACACATTTGTTATCTGAGCTTCCATCCCATGCCGTCGCATCTCCTGTCCAGCGTGTTTTACTTGATGATGACGGAGCAAAGGTGTGGTTGAGGATGGCAAAGGTGGCATCTACAGGGTTATCCTTCGTTGCTGTGGCAAGTGTGGCGTAGAGTGCTTCCTTGGTGACAAGCTTCCAATAGCCCTTGGTTGTTGTGGGTACAGAAGTACTTGTGACTGATGTACGATCCAACTTGGAGGCATGAGCCACCATATATTTGTTGTTATTCATCGCTTGGATCAGGTATGTATTCTCCTGCCCAGCCACGGGAATAAACTTCCAGTCAGAATACTGTGAACTGCTGGAAGCAGAAACATCGAAATATGCTTCGTTACCGTCAGAACCGATACCCATTACACGCCCCGTGAAAGTGGGTTCGGATGAAATGGAATAAACACCATTCACGGCATCAACGGCTGTAAATGTGAGCGGAATACCTCCTTGCGTTACGAGGGAAGCACGAGAGCCGTTGGTTGTTCCTGCCGTGACGAATTTGCTTTCACTCACGCTATACAGGAAGAATTCGCCTTCACCTACTGCGCAGGCCGTCCAAGATTGTGCTGCTAAGCTCTGCGTTATAAGGCATAGCAGCACAAGGAAAGAGAAATGTAATTTCTTCATCTTTTTTGGTAATGTTAGTATAAAATGTTAGTGTTTTCTGGATTTTCGACGCCAAAGGTACACATATTTTTTATTATACAGCTCACTTCCATGTTAAGATTTGTTAAGCGCAACAAATTGCACAAATACACACAAATCCCTCCCCCTATGGTCATAGGGTTGCATATATCTTTGTTTGTTTAAGGCTTCTTATATAAGAGTCCAATTCTCAATCGAAGGTGGTTCTGGCCGTAAGTCTCAAGCTTTATACTGTATGTCTTTAGGCCTTCTGAGTATTCGCCCTGAGCCTTGATACTGCTTTCGTCCTTCTTGGTATAGGTTAGAGGGATGCCCAAATCCTTGAAATCCTGAATGATATAATCCATGAAGGCATAAGCTTTGGCCAAGTTGTTATCAATCTGGAAGGTGTATTGAAACTTGCGATCGAAGAATGAGTAGCGTTTGCTTACGTCAAAATTATAATAGTCGAAATTAAAGCCTTGATATTGCATTGACGAGGTCCAAGGATTGTCGCTCTTGAAGATGAAGAATACGTTTGAGTCGCGATCCGAGTCGTCATCCACAGTATAGGTTCCCTTGGCGGCTTTCTTGACATCTCCGTATTTCATCAGTTCGTGACTGGCAGGCACATTGCCCATAGGAGACTTGAGCATCTCGCGCAGTACCATGTTCGACTTGGGCTTCTCTCCCGTGTAAGTGCCAACGCTTGAACTTCCGGAACTGGAAGCGGATGAAATTGATGAACCGCCAGTTGATGAAAAGGATGGCTTCTTCTTTAATTCAACGGTTATGGAATACAGAGAATGTGCGGATGATTTAAGAGTGCCGTCTGCACGATAGTTGAAATCCATGCGGAATTGCAGTACGCCGTCAGAGGCTAAAGCTGTTATCTTTGCTTTGAATACCGACTTGCCTTGCCATTCATAAGTAGTGGGACCCTCTGTGACAGTTATGCTGAAGCCAAGTCTTCTGAGGAGGGACACCCACTGGTCGTATGAGAGCTGCCAAGAGAAGCCTTTATTTTTCCATTTCGAATTAAAATCATCACTATAGGTCCAATAGATTGATGTGAAGTAACCCACACCATCATGATCCCAGAAAGTAGGCAAATCATCTTTCTCGGCAGTCCTATCGGGGCCATCCTCGAACATCTCAACCTTAAAGCCCATCGTCTGGGCCTGACTCCAAGTGGTTCGTCCGAGTGTAATCCCCCAGATTGGGAAGAAGTCATCTATTGAAGAGCCGCTGCCTCCCCCGGAGCGGAAAGAGGAGGACTCCTGTGATTCCTGAGACTCCTGCGAAAAAACGTAAGCGATGTTCAGAGAGAACAGCGCGATGAAGATAAATGCCAGTCGTTTCATAAGACAAAGTATTGGTTTGCGCGACAAAGATAAACAAAATACCATCACACACCTACAAATCCCACTATAAAATGAAATAATCACTAAATAAATCACGCTTTTTATCTGAAAATGGTGAAAATGTCGGAAATAATCACTATCTTTGTAGCGCAAATAAGGAGCTAACAAACATCAACCCAATACAACAAACGCTATAGGCCATGAGGAAACAACCCACACGTCATAAGTCAAAAACCGATGCACCTGCATCTACAACTTAGCACACAGTTGTGTGACGATTGTATAACAGCTGTGTGACAATTGTGCAACAGCTGTGTGACAATTGTATAACAGCTGTGTGACGATTGACAGACCAAGGAAGAAATATTCACAGGCCAAGGGAGAAAATTCATAAAACCACTTACTAATCAAATCAATATGGACATACATTATAAAATACAGCAGTCTCCACATCCTAAAACTAGTGATAGGGAACACAAAGCACACATCCGCCCAATAACAACAGACACTGTGACCACAACGCAACTTTGCGAAGTGCTATCCCAGCGTTGCACGTTGACTGGCCCCGACATCAAATGCGTACTTGATGCGCTGAGCGAAATTATCCCCGAATACTTGAACAACAATACTACAGTTCATTGGGACGGACTTGGGTTCTTCAGCCTCAGCATCACAGGCGATGTGTCGCGTGACGAGAAGCGCAAGCGCATGAAAGTTGATAACGCCCGTGTACGCTCCATTCTCTTCAAACCAGAAAAACGCATGATCGACTATTTCCAGAATGTGCATTTCAAAGAAGGAACCTATCTGGCCTCACACGAGATAGACGATAGCGTAATAGAAGAGAAACTTACCGAATTCTTCTCGCGCAGGCACAGCATCCGTAGCGGCGAGCTTTGTAATCTACTAGTACTGAATAAATACGATGGGCGCAGATTGCTGAAACGTCTCACCGAACAAGGCGCATTGGTAAGCGACGGGCGCGGAAGCGGCACCGTTTATATCCCCCTGCCAGGACACTTCGGGGTGTAAAAAGGATATTACTTTACTTGTACAGCCTGATTCTCGTCATCCATGCGGGTGTCCCAAAAGCCAACGATGTAGATGATGTCATCTTCGACGCGATAGACCATCTTGTTCAAGCCATTGATGATGACGCTGCGGTAGGCTTGTGGGCGGTCTTCGAAGAGCGGGTCAAGTTTACCAATGTTAGGAGTACGCATAAGCATATGAACCATGTCGTCAACCTCTTGCTTGAAATTCTTGACACGCTTAGTGCCAAACTCTTTGCGGATGTAAGCGGCAACTTTGCGTCGACCCTCTTTCGCAGGTGTCTGCCAACTCACCTTCATACAGCTTCTGCCATTTCGAATTCTTGTTTCGGCAATCGACCTTCTGCGAGTGCAAGGTCTTCTTGCTCCCAGCGTTCGATTTCCTCGTCCCATTCGCGCATCACCTCTTCGTGAGGTGTCCCTCCCCCTGCTGCAATTTCAGCCTCGGCCTCATCAAGCAGAGCGTTCATCTCCTTCAGGGTTAAACGACATGGTGGCGTTGCCTTTTTCTTTGCGCAGTCGGCCAGTTCCTCACTCAGCCAAAGCATGTTGGCAGTAGATAAAGTTCCCGTAAGGTAGTCGCGCAGGTTTATCAATGCAGCTGTACTCATAACGTTTCTATCCTTTTTTTGTGGTTTCACGCGGCAAAGTTACGCTTTTTCAGACATTTGCCAAAACTTTTTGCCAATTTTATGAGGAAACAATCACGGCGAAACAAATTCACCAGTATCAAGTGGTAACGTCAGCCATTAAGTCGCGACGACCAATGAGACTGAAGATGGTGATGCGGTTGTCCTCATTCAGGATGCGCAGCGTGCGCAACACCTCGCCTAAGGTAGAACCGCTGGTAGTAACGTCATCTATGACCAGTACATTCTGCTCGCGTATCGTCTGGCAAAGCTCCTCGTCGGTCTTTGTGGCAAAACGGAGGAACTGCGTCATGTAGGGGCGGAACCGACTCTTCTTCACGTCCTTGGCAATGGTGAAGTAATCCTTTTGATGAATTAGGTCGAGCATACCTGCAATCTGCTGGCGCACCTCCTCCTTCTGAGCCTCCGTGTAACGGGGACGGCCGTTTTCGAGCACATCATCGAGGTACGCCTCCGTGAAAGCATCCATGTCGAAGGAGATGTTGGCGGGCAAGTTCTTCACCAACTCCATCTTACGCAGCGTGGGCTGGGCGAAACGGTAGATGTAACGCAGCATATAGTTGTTGACGCGGCTCGACGACTGCGGCATAACCACGAGGTCGTAGTCATAAAGATTGATGCGGCGGTTCAGGTTGTTGACAGCTTTCTGGATGAACTGCGTCAGGTTAGGATCGTCCTGCAAGCGTTCGGTAAACTTTACGTACTTGATGAATGCCGAGCGGACGCTGCCGTCCACCTCGTCGCCAAATTCATATCCATAGTAAAAGCACTTGCCGAAGGCCTCCACCTGATAGCCCTCGCCAGTCAGACTGACGATGTCGTCTGTCCCGTCGTGCTCAAAATCGAACACGAACCGCTGTTGCTCGCTGTCGAATTTTACCCCCATAATCATCGAATGTTACGTTTCTGCGTGCAAAGTTACGACAAATTTGTGAGAATCTTTCTTTTTTTGCACGAATTATCATTAATTGCACATATAATTCATCGTTAATAAAAAAGAATCCGCCACCGTCCTCGCGGATTGTGGCGGGTTTGTCTTATCTTCCAATGTAAGGAAGAGGTTGACAGTGAAAGACGTCTATCTCACGACAATCATCTTTCTGTTTAACCTTAAATCTAATACCATGAAAAACACGGTGCAAAATTATCCATATATTGATAACTTGCAAACAATTACACAATAAAAATGCAGCAGTTTAACCTTCCTTAACCAAAAGGGATTGATTTTATGTCATTCAACATACAGAACGAGCCCCTTAAGATATTCTCCCTCTGGGTGATAGATGTTAATGGGGTGGTCTGCGGGCTGATGCAGTTGGTGAAGGATGCGCACCTGTCGGCGGGCGGCGGCGGCAGCGGTGAAAACGGCCGTACGGAACTGCTCTTTGTTGACTGCCTGCGAGCAGGAGAAAGTGAAGAGGATGCCACCCGGCTGAATCTTCTCGAACGCCTTTGCATTGAGGCGGATATAGCCCTTCAGGGCATTGCGAAGCGCATCCTTATGCTTGGCAAAAGCAGGCGGATCGAGGATTATGAGGTCGTAAGCCATTGAACATTTTTCGCCTTCGCTCAACAATTCGTCTTCATTGACTGAAGGGATTCTATCAAGGAACTTGAAGGCGTCTTCGGCGAAGGCCTGGTGGCGCGGGTCGCCGGGGAAATTCAGTTCCACGTTAGCATTGACAAGATCCACGGCTTTGGCTGAGCTATCTACACTATGAACCAGCTTTGCTCCGCCACGCATTGCATATACGGAGAAGCCGCCGGTGTAACAGAACATATTCAGGACGGAGCGGCCACGGGAATACTGTTCGAGGAGACTGCGGTTGTCGCGCTGATCCACGAAGAAGCCCGTCTTTTGGCCGCGCAGCCAGTCGATATGGAAGCGGAGGCCATTCTCTACGGCCACATCGTCTGCATCGCCACCGATGATGAAGCCGTTCTCCTGTCCCAGTCCAGCCTTGAAGGGCAGAGTGGTCTCGCTCTTGTAGAACACATTGCGGAGGGAATCGCCAAGAACGGCCTTCAGAGCGGTAGCAATCTCAGTGCGGCACACATGCATACCGACCGAATGAGCCTGCACTACGGCCGTCTCTCCGTAGATATCCACGACAAGACCGGGCATCTGATCGCCCTCGCCATGAATGAGGCGGTAGGTGCTGTTGTCTTCGCGTCCGGCCACGCCGATGGCCTTGCGCATCTCGTAGGCTACGCGGACGCGGCGCTCCCAGAATGCGGCGTCAATCGGCTCATCCTCGAAAGAGAGTACGCGCACGGCGATAGTGCCAATCTGCCAATGGCCAACTGCAATAAACTCGCCGTCGGCAGTATATACGCGCACGATGTCGCCCTCCTCCGGCTTTCCCTCGATATGATGTATCGCTCCTGAAAAAATCCAGGGGTGGAAGCGGCGCAGGGACTCGTCCTTGCCTCGGCGAAGGAAAAGGGAGGACTCACAAGACTCTCCCCCCGCCCTCCCTGCTAGGGAGGGAGCAGAATGAGTATGGCTGGATGTATGCTCTTTATTCATAAATATCAATTATATACATTTTACATTATACATTACTCCCACTCCTTGTCCTCTAATTACTCCCCTCCCTCACAGGGAGGGGCAGGGGGGAGAGTCCGCTCTTTTACTAATTGATAGTCCTGTTCTGCCTTTAGCCTTGTTATTTCGTCATAGAGGCGGAGGCAGGCCCAGGCGTCGGTGGCAGCATAGCGTTTCTGGGCTTCGGAGAGAACGTCGGCTTCCCAGTTGGTAAGTTGCTGACCCTTGGAAATCTTCTGATGGAAGATGTTGGCATAGAGTTTCTGAAGTCCCATGTCCTCGATGCCTAAGGGCTTCACATAATCCTGGAGGTCGATAAAGTTGCCTGGCTTGAACTCAGCGCGACGACGAAGCTGCGCCCAATCATCATGAAGCGAGAGGCCCACGAGCAGCACTTTGCGGTTGGTGAGCAGTCGCAGTAAATCGGTTGTGAGTCCCATTATATTTAGACGGAACAGGAAACAAGTGTCGGGGGTGGAGACCTGAAGCAGAGCCACGGGATTCATCCCTCCAGGCCGGAAGTTTGGGCGGGTTTCCGTGTCAATGCCGAGACGCGGGAACCGAAGGAGATAATCCACAGCCCGTCGAGCCTCTCCCGGAGTCTGAATGACTATGACGCGCCCCTCGAAAAGGACACGCGGCAGGTCGGCAATCAGCTTCTTATCGTATTTATTATATATTGTGGTCACGTACTGTTTAGTCAAAAGCGGTGCAAAGGTAATGATTTTAATTCATAATTATTAATTCATAATTCATTATTTATATTTTTCCCTTAAAAAACTCTCTTTTCTTTTTTCTCTTTTCTTTTTTCTCTTAAAAATTCCTCCTTTCTTTCTTCTCTTTTAATTATTATTTGTACTTTTGCAGCCAAATAAGGAATAGAACTCAAACATGGCAGTTAAGAAAAGCACCAAATCGCCTTCGTCTGGCAGGCAAAGGCAAAAAACGAGTGTCGGTAATAAGAGTACACGCTCCAAGATAAATCAGGCTATGCACGGCGACATCGACGACCCGATGAGCCGTGGAGAAATGGTAGCTATGGTCTGCGGAGTGGTGCTTTTGGCGTTGGCCGCATTCACTCTGCTGAGCTTTATCTCTCACATCTTCACGGGTGGCGAGGACCAGAAGCTGTTGCATGGAGCGAGCAGCGCTGTGGCTCACAACTGGGCCGGCTGGGCCGGAGCCTGGTGGAGCGATTTCTGGATAAATAAACAGTTCGGTATCGGGTCGGTGCTTATCCCCATATTCTTCTTTGCCGCCTCCATTCGACTCACTGGCGCTTACCGCGTGCGTCTGTGGAAGTGGTTCTTGAACTGCGCCATACTGCTCATCTGGATTTCCGTGGCTGCCACGTTCTTCCTGAATAACGTCTTCGAGTCCAATCCAAATATCAGCTACATCAATCCGGGAGGCGCTCACGGACAATATGTGGTGGCTACGATGAACGCCGCCATAGGCAAGGTCGGCACGTTCCTTGTGCTGCTGCTTACGCTGCTGGCCTATCTGACTTATCTAAGCGCAGAGACCCTGCGGTGGATTCGCCGTCTAATGCATCCCCAGCGTCTTGCTAAGGATATGGCAGGCCGCCTGCCTTTCGCCGAGAGGATTGCCCTGTGGTGGCAACGCCGCAAAGACAAGAGGAACGAGGCTGCTGAGAACGACTTGGAAGAGGATGACAAGAATCTTGACGATGAGCAAGAGAGAGAGGATGAGGAGGACACTATTGAAGAAGCTGATATTGTTGCCAAAGATATACCGCTGGCAATAATTGACAACGGTGAGGAAAAGGGAAAAAAGGATGAGGAAGAAGAGGACGGGACTATAATCTTATCCCCAAAAGTTGAGAAGACCCCGTCTGACGGCACAGAACCTATCTTCGAGATAGAGAACCCGACCGACGAAGAGGTGGCTGACGAAGAAGGCAAGGCTGCGCTTGAGCCTTACGACCCGAAGCTGGATCTGGAGAACTACCGCTACCCCACCCTCGACCTGCTTATTCACTACGACATAGACACCCGCGCCAGCATAGATATGGACGAGCAGACGAAGAACAAAGACCAGATTATCAACGTCCTTCGCAACTTCGGCGTGGAGATTTCCAGCATCAAGGCTACCGTTGGCCCGACAATCACACTATATGAAATCACGCCTGCGCCGGGCGTGCGCATCTCCAAGATCCGCAATCTGGAGGACGATATAGCCCTCTCGCTCTCGGCTCTCGGCATACGTATTATAGCTCCGATTCCCGGCAAGGGCACAATTGGTATCGAGGTGCCGAATGCCAAGCCGCAGATAGTATCGATGGAGAGCATCCTGAACAGCAAGAAGTTCCAGGAGAGCACTTTCGAACTGCCTATGGCGCTCGGCAAGACCATCACGAACGAGGTGTTTATGGTGGATTTGGCCAAGATGCCGCACCTGCTCGTGGCCGGTGCCACGGGTCAGGGTAAGTCTGTAGGTCTTAACGCCATTATCACCTCCCTATTATATAAGAAGCACCCGGCAGAGCTGAAGCTGGTAATGGTTGACCCGAAGAAGGTGGAGTTCAGCGTCTATGCGCCTATAATCAATCACTTCTTGGCACAAATCGAGGACGAGAACGACGAGCCTATTATCACCGACGTGCAGAAAGTGGTGAACACGCTGAAGAGCCTCTGCATAGAGATGGACAGCCGCTACGACCTGTTGAAGAAAGCCCGCGCCCGCAATCTGAAGGAATACAACCAGAAGTTCCGCGACCGCCAGCTGAACCCCGAAAACGGACATCACTTTATGCCCTATATCGTGGTCATCATTGATGAGTTCGGAGACCTGATTATGACTGCCGGTAAGGAGATTGAGCTGCCCATAGCCCGCATCGCCCAACTGGCTCGTGCCGTGGGCATTCACATGATTATCGCCACTCAGCGCCCGACTACGAACATCATCACCGGCACAATTAAGGCCAACTTCCCAGCCCGAATGGCATTCAAGGTGAGCGCCATGATTGACTCCCGCACTATCCTCGACCGTCCGGGAGCAAACCAGCTGGTGGGTAAGGGCGACATGCTCTTCCTGGCCGGAAACGACCCCGTGCGAGTACAATGCGCCTTCGTGGACACACCCGAGGTGGAGCGCATCTGCAACTTCATAGCCTGTCAGCAGAGCTATTCCGGCCCGTTCGGTCTGCCGCGTCCACCAATGGAGGATGCAGGAGGCGGTGCCGCAGATGTGGACATGAATCACCTGGATCCGATGTTCGAGGAGGCTGCCCGTCTGATTATCTCCACCCAGCAAGGCTCCACATCAATGATTCAGCGCAAGTTCTCAATCGGTTACAACCGCGCCGGACGTCTCATGGACCAGCTGGAGAAGGCCGGTGTCGTGGGTCCCGCCCAAGGCTCCAAACCGCGTGACGTGCTGATTCAGGACGAGGTGAGTCTGGAAATGCTTATGAACAATCTGGGATAAAAATGGGATTCGGATTCACGGATTTACAGAATAACGGAATATCGGAATAACGAAAAAAGCTTTTAATTATGATTACAATGCGCCAGCTGTTCCCCTCCAACCACGGAAGAGGCTTGGGGTGGGTCTTAATCTTCCTCCTTTGCAGTAGTCTCTCGGCCAAGGAAAAGGCCGCTGTGAACCCGCGCCCGTTCACTATACCTGCGATTCACGAATGGCAGGGACGTCAGGGTACGTTCACACTGTCGCCCCAGACGCCGATTATATATACTGATGAGCGCCTGCGGACGGTTGCCGAACAGCTCGCAGTGGATCTCTTCGAGCTTAGCGATCAGCACTTCACCGTAAAGCAAGGTAAGAAAGCCGCCGACGGAGGAATCCTTCTCACATACAAGCAACAGAAGAAGCTCGGCGACGAGGGATATACAATGGAGATAGCCAACAGCATCCGAATCGAAGGCACGGAGCGGGGCACTATGCACGCCACACAGACGCTGCTGCAAATAGCACACTTTGATCCGGCTCCCTCCTCTCTCACCTTCCTGCCCTCGACCGTCACCCTGCCCTGCGGACGCATTACCGACCGCCCGGACTATCCCATGCGCGGCTTCATGATCGACTGCGGACGCAAATATATCCCAATGGATTATCTGCGCCGACTGGCTCGCACCATGGCATACTATAAGATGAACACGCTGAGCGTACATCTGAACGACTGCGGTTTCCCGCCATTTTTCTATAACAACTGGGACGACACATACGCCGCATTCCGTCTGGAGAGCGAGCAGTTCCCCGGTCTTACGGCCGAGGACGGCAGCTACTCGAAAGCTGATTTCCGCCAGTTCGTGCTGGACGCTGCCAAACTGGGCATAGAAGTTATTCCTGAGATTGACGTGCCGGCCCACAGCCTCGCCTTAACTCATTATCGCCCCAGCCTCGGCTCGAAAGAATTCGGCATGGACCACCTCAATCTCAGCAACCCGGAGGTAATCCCGTTCTTGGACAGCCTCTTTGCCGAATATATCGACGGGCCATATCCCGTCTTTGCAGGCCCGCGCGTGCATATCGGCACGGACGAGTACAGCAACAAACGCAAAGAGACCGTTGAGCAGTTCCGCGCTCTCACAGACCACCTCATCAAACGAGTGGAGAAGAGCGGCAAGCAGGCAGTGTTGTGGGGATCGCTCACTCACGCCAAAGGCGAGACACCCGTGAAGGTGGATAACGTTCTGATGATGGCCTGGTCTAACGGCTATGCCGAACCGGACTCCATGCATCGTCTTGGCTACAAACTCTTATCCATCCCCGACGGCTATGTGTATATCGTGCCTGCAGCCGGATACTATTACGATTACCTCAACATACAACACCTCTATAAGAACTGGACTCCTGCCAGGATTGGCAACAAACAATTCGAGGAGCGTGACCCGCAGATCGAGGGGGGGATGTTCGCCGTGTGGAACGATATCGTAGGCAACGGCATCTCTGTGGCCGACATTCACCACCGCGCGTTCCCAGCCATTCAGGTTATTGCCGAGAAGTGCTGGACCCCCGACACCGTGCGCACGTTTGCCGAATGGCAGAAGCTGGCTCTCAACATCGGCGAAGCTCCCAACGTGAACGACCTCGGCCGCTATCCGAAAGGAGTCGTTATAAGTTCTGCCAACGTTTATCCCGACTCACGCCGCCCGATAGAACAGATTGGCTACCCCTATCGCGTAAGCTTCGACATCGAGGCCGAAACGGAATCGCGCGGCACGGCCCTGTTCCGAAACGATGACACCGAATTCTATCTCTCAGACCCAATCACCGGCCGCATCGGTTTCGCACGCGACGGGTATTTGTTCAGCTTCCGCCACTCGCTGAAACCCGGAACCAAAGAGCATATCGCCATCGAGGGTGATAACCAGAAGACCAGCCTTTATGTAAACGGACGGTGCGTGGAGACCCTCAATCCGCAGTTGCGAACCTTCCCCAATGACAAGAAGTTCAGGATTATCCGCACGCTCCGCTTCCCGTTGACAACAACGGACGCCAACCTGAAGAGCAAGGTTACAAACCTCAAGGTGGAGAGCCTGTAATAACAACATAACACAAGATGAAAAAGACCATTCTCGCCGCAATACTGTGTTTGAACGGACTCACATCCGCAGCACAGTCAGCCCGTACGGTGCTTGACCGCACAGCCGCACGCATCACGCAGTCCGGCTGCATCCGTGCCAAATTCAATGCAACGGCCTTCTCAGGAACCACAGAACAGGGCTCGACCTCTGGAACTCTGATTCTCGAAGGACGCAAGTTCTACATGGAGACGCCCGATATGCTCACTTGGTTCGACGGAACGACCCAGTGGACCAAACTCGCCAATAACAATGAAGTGAACGTTGCCGAACCTACCGAGGAAGAGCAGGAGGCCATCAACCCCTATACATTAATTAATATATATAAGAAGGGCTATAGCTTAAGCGTGACCAAAGGCACCTTGCGCGGACAGAAAACATTCTGCGTACGAATGAAAGCCAAGAAGAAGAGTCAGACCTACTCAGACATCATCGTGGATGTGACACAGGCAGACTACACCCCACTATGCATCCGCACCCGTCAACACGGAGACTGGAGTCGTCTGGCAATCCTCTCCTTTCAGCCTAATCAGCAGGTCTCACCTACTGCCTTCACCTTCCCCACAGACAAGTATCCCGATGTTGAATATATTGATTTAAGGTGAAATATGGGAATTGAAACTTAAACCATTAAACTCTAAACTATAAACTATAAACTATATACTATAAACTATATACTCTATGGAGCACATCCGATGCCTAATCCTTGGCTCTGGCCCTGCCGGTTATACAGCGGCAATCTATGCTGGCCGTGCCAATCTATCGCCCGTAGTTTATGAGGGCATTCAACCAGGCGGTCAACTGACCACTACCACCGAAGTAGAGAATTTCCCTGGCTACCCCGAGGGTGTTGACGGTTTCCAGCTTATGGAAGACCTGCGCCGCCAGGCCGAGCGTTTCGGTGCAGAAGTGCGCGAGAACATTGCCGTACGAACTGACCTCTCCACCGCCCCCTATCATGTGTGGTTTGACAACGACACCGAAGTCACAGCCGACACCATCATCATCGCCACCGGCGCAACAGCCAAGTATCTCGGTTTGGCAGACGAGGAGAAATATCGCGGAGCCGGAGTCTCGGCCTGCGCCACCTGCGACGGTTTCTTCTACCGCAAGAAGACCGTGGCTGTGGTCGGCGGAGGAGACACCGCCTGCGAGGAGGCCTCCTATCTTGCCGGTCTCGCCTCAAAGGTCTATCTCATTGTCCGTAAGCCGTTCCTGCGCGCCACGAAGATCATGCAGGACCGCGTGCTCAACAACCCGAAGATTGAAGTACTCTTCGAGCACAACACTCTCGGTCTGTTTGGCGAGCAGAGCGTTGAAGGCGCACATGTAGTATATCGTAAGGGCGAGGCAGACGAACGCAGATACGATATAGCCATCGACGGCTTCTTCCTGGCCATTGGCCACAAGCCCAACTCCGACATCTTCCGCCCATGGGTTCAGACCGACGAAGCCGGATATATCAAGGTCGAGGGTGATTCGCCCCGCACCGGAGTTCCGGGTGTGTTTGCCGCAGGAGATGTGGCTGACCCGCACTACCGCCAGGGAATAGTGGCTGCTGGCAGCGGAGCCAAAGCCGCAATAGAAGCAGAGCGCTATCTGGCCTCACTTTAAAAAAAGGAGAACGGTATAACGTTATAACGATATTACGGTATAACGATTAATCGATATTACGAAATAACGATATAACGTTATAACGACTTTAAAAGATAAAGGGGGATGCATCCGTGTGAGATGCATCCCCCCATTTTTATTAAGTGTTTAGTGTGTTGTTCAGACAATGCCCTGAGCCATCATGGCCTTAGCAACCTTCATGAAGCCAGCCACGTTAGCACCCTTGACATAGTTGATGTAACCATCGGGCTCGGTGCCGTACTTAACGCAGTTCTCATGAATATTCTCCATAATCCAAAGCAGCTTGGCATCCACTTCCTCGGCAGACCAGCTCAGACGCTCGCTGTTCTGAGACATTTCGAGACCAGATACGGACACGCCACCGGCGTTGCTGGCCTTACCAGGTGAGTAGAGAATCTTAGCCTCCTGGAACACCTTGATGGCACCCGGAGTGGAAGGCATGTTAGCACCCTCAGCCACAGCGATACAGCCGTTGGCAACCAGAGCCTTGGCAGCCTCTTCGTTCAGCTCGTTCTGCGTAGCGCAGGGGCAAGCGATGTCGGCCTTCTCAAACCAGGGCTTAGCGCCGTCGCCTACATACTTAGCTGTCGGATACTGCTCAACATACTCGCGGATACGTCCACGATATACGTTCTTCAGTTCCATGATATAGTCGAGCTTTGCGCGGTCGATACCTTCGGGATCGTAGATGTAACCGTCAGAGTCAGACATGGTCATCACCTTACCGCCAAGCTGCAGGATCTTCTCTGCGCAATACTGAGCCACGTTACCGGCACCGGAAACGAGCACCTTCTTGCCCTCGATGCTCTCGCCGCGTGTGCGCAGCATAGCACGGAGGAAATATACATTACCGTAACCGGTTGCCTCGGGACGAATAAGAGAGCCACCGAACTCCAAGCCCTTACCAGTCAGCACGCCGCTGAACTCGCGGGTGAGTTTCTTATACATACCGAACATATAGCCAACCTCACGACCACCGACACCGATGTCACCAGCAGGTACATCCACATCGGGACCGATGTGACGTGTCAGTTCAAGCATGAAGGCCTGGCAGAAACGCATCACCTCAGCATTGGACTTACCACGCGGAGAGAAGTCAGAACCGCCCTTGCCGCCACCCATAGGCAGAGTGGTCAGAGAGTTCTTGAATGTCTGCTCGAAAGCCAGGAACTTCAGAATACTGAGGTTCACGCTCTTGTGGAAACGGATGCCGCCTTTGTACGGGCCAATGGCGTTGTTGTGCTGAATGCGATAACCCATATTTGTCTGAACGTTACCCTTGTCATCAGTCCAAGTGACACGGAACTGATAAACACGATCGGGAATGCAGAGACGTTCGATAAGGTTCACCTTATCAAACTCGGGGTGCTTGTTGTACTCTTCTTCAATAGTACCGAGCACTTCCTCTACTGCCTGATGATACTCTGGCTCTCCCGGAAAACGACGCTTAAGGTCTTCCAATACTTGCTTTGCGTCCATAATGATTCAATCTTTTTAATTGGTTATGAATAACTTTGGTTAAAAAATAGCGTGTTTAACTATTATCTTTATGTTTTCGGGTGCAAAGTTACGCATTTTTGACACAAAAACCATCATAAAATGAGAAAAAGTTTAGCAAAACACTAAAAAAAGTTTCTTTTTGTCGTACACTTGCATATTTCAAAGCCTTTTTTTACCTTTGCACCCACAAAACTCTCTCGCGTATGCGCGTACATTTATATATTATTAGAAGACCCACCCCCAACCCCTCACGTCAGGGAGGGGCGTGGGCTGCGCGTCGTAAGCTACACATTGCAATACTACTATTACTTCTTTTTTTGTGTTACCCTATATACGGGCAGACCTCATTGCGCAGCTGCCTCTCCATTACGGGAGGGGTTGGGGGTGGGTCTTTCCCAAAGCGTGAGATCCGCGCAGTATGGCTTACTACCCTCTACGGGCTCGACTGGCCAAAGACCAAGGCCACCAATGCAGCGAGCCGGGAGCGCCAGAAGGCAGAATTGTGTGCCATTCTGGACCAGCTGAAGGCTATAAACATAAACACCATCATGTTGCAGACGCGCATTCGCGGCAGCGTCATTTACCCATCGAACATTGAGCCTTGGGATCAGTCCCTGACGGGGTCCTACGGCCGTGATCCGGGCTATGACCCATTGGCCTTCGCCATCGAGGAAGCTCACCGTCGTGGCATGGAGTTGCACGCGTGGGTGGTCACGATACCCTGTTTCAAGGTTGATGTGGCCAAGCGAATGGGAGCGAAGAGCGTGCTGCAAACCCATAAGAGCCTCTGCCTCCGTCATGGAGACACCTGGTATATGAATCCGGGACAGCCGGGAACAGCCACCTATCTCTCCGCCATCTGCACAGAAATAGTGAGACGTTATGACATTGACGGCATACATTTCGATTATATCCGCTACCCCGAACAAGCCGCTTCCTTCCCCGATGCAGCTACATTCAAGCTCTACGGCGCTGGCAAGTCGAAAGCAGCGTGGCGACGGGATAATATCACAGCCATCGTCCGCCGCCTCTATTCAGACATCAAGGCTCTGAAGCCCTGGGTGAAGGTGAGCAGCAGCCCAGTCGGGAAATATGCCAACCTCACCCGCTTCTCATCAAAAGGCTGGAACGCCCGCGACGCAGTTCATCAGGACGCCCAAGGCTGGTTGCGCCAGGGGATTCACGACATCCTGTTCCCGATGATGTATTTCCGCGGGAACGACTTCTTCCCCTTCGCCGCCGACTGGCAACAGCAGAACGCAGGACGACAGGTGGCGCCCGGTCTTGGCATCTATTTCCTGCATCCGCATGAGAAGAACTGGCCCCTCAGCGACATAACATCCGAATTGCATTTCACCCGTCTCACCCAGATGGCTGGCCAATGCTATTTCCGCAGTAAGTTCCTGACAGACAACGTCAAGGGGCTCTACGACTATCTCCACGACATCTTCTACCTCTACCCCGCCCTGCCGCCAGCTTGTCCTTGGATTATCCAGACTTCGCCCTGCAAGCCGTCGTCGGTTCGCATCTCAGACACACCCGACGGGCTGAAGGAACTGACATGGGAAGTAGATGAAACTTCAACGGGCGGTCTCCGTTATAACATCTACGCCAGCAACCGCTTCCCCGTAGATACCGAATGTGCCGATAATCTTGTGTCGCCGCTCCTTCAGGAGGCCCGGTTCCGCTTCGACCCGGCTCTTGTCGCTCGCAACGGCCTCTATTTCGCAGTAACATCCATAGACCGTGCCGGAAACGAGAGCGAACCCACACAAATCGACTTCTATCCCAAACCCTCAAAGCTATGGAAACTAAACTTCGTCCGTATCTCGTCAGCCTCGCAGCGCTGACGCTGTGCACCCTCTCACTCTTTGGCCAGCGCCAACGTCCCCGTCAGTACGACTATCCCGCCACACTCGACACCGAAGGCAAGCACGTGAACGCCCACGGGGGCAGTATATTCCGCCACGGTGACCAATGGCTTTGGTACGGTGAAGCCCGTCCCGAACGCGGTTTCACATCTGTTGGCGTAGCTCTCTACACCGCTCCCGCCACAGCAGACATGAGTCAGCCGCAGACTGTAGCCTGGCAGAACCGGGGCTTAGTTATGAGCGTCGTGGATGAAGCTGGCAGCCCAATAGAGCGCGGTTGCATAATAGAACGTCCGAAAGTGCTGTGGAACGAGAGCGACAAGCAATTCGTGATGCTCTTTCATCTCGAACTCAAAGGGCGCGGTTACGATGCGGCTATGACGGGATTCGCCACCAGCAAGACAGCAGAGGGGCCGTTCGTCCTGCATCATGCACAGAGGCCCAACGCCGGTAAGTGGCCAACAGATTTCACCGAGGCTGATATCGCACATGCGAAAACACTCAAGATAAACGACTTCAAAGAGTGGTGGACAGCCCCCTGGCGCAAAGCCATTGCCGAAGGCCTTTTCCTATGGCGCGACTTCGAGGCCGGACAGATGAGCCGTGACATGACGGTCTTCACCGACGACGACGGTACCGCGTGGCATATATTCAGTTCGGAGGACAACCTCACCATTCACGCTGCCGAACTGACATCTGACTATCTTGGCTACACAGGCCGCTACTATCGCATCGCCCCTGGCGGGCAGAACGAAGCCCCCACCATAGTGAAACACAACGGCACCTATTGGCTACTCTGCAGCGGCTGCACAGGCTGGGATCCCAACGAAGCCCGCTTGTTCTCTTCAAAATCAATCGCCGGTCCTTGGACACAACATCCCTCGCCCTGTCAGGGTCGCGGAGCCAAGCGCACCTACGGCGCTCAGGGCACATGGATGCTCAACTACGGCAACGGCATTCTCTTTATGGCAGACGTGTGGAATCCACGCAGCCTTGCCAACTCGCGCCATCTATGGCTCCCACTCACTTTTGATACAGTTGGAAATCCAATCGTCACCGGACCGAATCAATAATATTGAAATCAGACTGATACATGGACATAAAAGAATTACTTAATCGAAACGACAGATTTGCTGCAAACGCCGGTTGCAGGATTACTGAAGTTGATGCTCTGCATGCTGTGACAGAGATGCAGGTGACGAAAAACCATCTTAACGGCGGAAACGTATGTCAGGGAGGGGCTTTGTTCACATTGGCAGACTTGGCAATAGCCGCAATAATGAACTATCATGGGCACCTCACTTTCGGCATCAGCAATAGCATCATGTATGTGGCAAGTGCTAAAGAGGGAGATATGCTTCGTGCAGAGGCCGTCTTCGTAGCCGACCATCACAAAATTTCTTCTGCTGAAGTTCGTGTTACAGACCAGACTGGCCGCCTCATCTGCCACGTCACAGGATTGGGCTATCGCAAAGATATTCAGTTACCTGAGTCACCAGTCTGATTAGCAATCATCTCTAGGAATTCGTCTTCGCTGACGATGCGGATGCCGAGTTTCTGTGCTTTTTCCAGTTTTGAAGGCCCCATATTCTCGCCTGCAAGGATAAAGGAAGTGCGGGCGGAGATGCTACTTACGTTTTTGCCGCCGTGCTGCTCTATGAGTGCCTTGTACTCGTCGCGGCTGTGATGCGCGAAAACGCCGCTGATAACTATGCTCTGTCCGGCGAGTCGGTCGCTCTGGGCCGCAAGGGTCTCCTCGGAGAGCGCGAACTGAAGGCCGCGGGCCCGCAGGCGCTCCAACAGAAATACATTATCGGGATTCTCAAACCAAGAGCGCACACTTTGGGCAATCTGAGGTCCTATTGTATCTACCTGAGTAAGTTCATCGAGCGAGGCCGCTGCCAGAGCGTCCATAGACTTGAAACGCCGCGCCAGCACCTTCGCGCTTGTCTCGCCGACAAAGCGGATGCCAAGGGCGAAGAGAACACGCTCGAAAGGCACTTGGGTGGAGTCCTTGATGGCCTGTACAATCTTGCGGGCAGACTTCTCACGGGTGCCGTCGCGTCCGTTGATCTGGTCTATGGTGATGTCATAAAGGTCGGCTACGTTTCGCACGAAACCCTGACGATAGTAGTCATCCACGGTCTCCGGCCCGAGCGAATCGATGTTCATTGCCTTGCGGCTGATGAAATGCTCTATGCGCCCCTTGATTTGCGGCGGACAGGCTGTGTCGTTTGGACAGTAGGTGGCTGCCTCCCCCTCGTAACGAACCAACTCCGCTCCACATTCGGGGCAGCGGGTAATGAACTCTACACGCGGGCCACGTTCGGCTGTGATATACTGTTCATCGACGGCTGTAATCTTCGGGATAATCTCGCCGCCCTTCTCAACAAGGACGTGATCGCCGATATGGAGATCAAGGGCGCGGATGAAGTCGGCGTTGTTCAGTGTGGCACGCTTTACTGTAGTTCCGCTCAGCTGCACAGGCTCCATGTTCGCCACAGGAGTGACAGCTCCTGTGCGGCCCACCTGATAAGTGACCTCGCGCAGGATGGTCGAAGCCTGCTCAGCCTGGAACTTATAGGCTATGGCCCAACGAGGGCTTTTGGCTGTCATACCAAGACTGCGCTGCTGGCGTTGTGAGTTCACTTTCAGCACGATACCGTCTGTGGCCACAGGGAGATTCTTGCGTTCGATGTCCCAGTAATCGATATATTCATATATTTCCTCCAGAGTCTTCACCTTGCGCATATCGCGACTGATCTGAAAGCCCCACGAGCGCGCAGCCTGCAGGTTCTCATAATGTCCGTCGCAGGGGACGCTGTCGCCAAGGAGATAATAGAGGTAGGCATCGAGACGACGCTCTGCGACCACAGCCGCCTGCTTGCTCTTGAGGGTGCCGCTGGCAGCGTTGCGCGGGTTGGCAAAGAGGGGCTCCTCACGACGTTCGCGCTCGGCGTTCAGGGCATCGAACGAAGCCCAAGGCATAAGCACCTCTCCGCGAATTTCGAACTCTTCAGGCCAGCCTACGCCCTCGGGAAGAACGAGGGGAACGGAGCGGATGGTGCGCACGTTAGCAGTCACGTCATCACCTTGAACACCATCGCCACGGGTTACTGCACGCACGAGTTTCCCGTGTTCATAATGCAGTGATATTGAGAGACCATCGAACTTCAATTCACAACAAATCTCGAACTCTTCGCCCTGCAATCCCTGACGCACTCGCTCGTAGAATTCAGCCACTTCCTGACGGTTGTATGTGTTGGCCAGAGAGAGCATCGGGCGCTTGTGAACAACAGTCTCGAACTCATTGCTCAGGTCGGAGCCGACACGTTGAGTTGGTGAATTCGGGTCGAAGACCTCGGGGTGTCGGGCCTCCAGATCCATGAGCTCATGCATTAGGGCGTCGAACTCCTGGTCGGGAATCTCCGACACATTATTAATATAATAGTTATGGTTAAGCCGGTGCAGTTCGGCACGAAGGAAATTTATGCGATTAATCTCTTCCATAAGAGGCATTTGTTAGATTTGATGGCACAAAGGTAAGGAAAAGTCTTGTATGGTTCGTTCTTTTTTTGTACTTTTGCGCCGCAATAACGAGAAAACTGTATATAAACCACAAAATATAGCTCAAATATGAACTATTTCAGACAATATATTCACAACATTTCACCGGCAGCACAGAAGCTGGCCTGCCTCTATGCTTACATTGGCGGGCATCTGAGTGATGAGGACAAAACGCAGCTTGCTGTTCACGGCGCATGCATGATGGGCGAACTGCCTTTGCTCACCGCCTCGCTCATTGAGGACGGAATAGTGGCCCACCTGCCTGCCACCCATTTCGCGCCGGAGCAGCAGATGATCCGGGCACGCTACTATGCCGACGTGATGCTCTTTGCCATAGAGGAGCATCTTGACTGGATTCATGAATTCCAGAAGTGGCCCCTGACCCGCAATCCGAAATACGACGACCTGCAGAAGGTGGTGCGTATGTGTGCCGCAGGCAAGATGCCGCCGCCAATCATGCTCGACACGAATATGCCGCCCTATCTCGTAGGTCTGGCCAACGACAGGCGGTTTGACAGTCTCCTACTGATGATTCGCGACGTGGATTTCCCGTCTTTCATCATGGCTTGCATAAAGAAATGGATGAAGGATGACTTCAAGGACAACGACGAGATCCTGCAGAAGCATCTCTCTATGCGCAAGCTCGATGATTCTGATCCCGACATCAAGATGATGTTCTCGCTGGTGAATTACTACAACTTCGTGTGTCGCGGCACCTACAACAACCCGAGCGGCATACGAATGAACTACTACGACCTGCTGACCAAGGCCGTACACGCTATCATTGGCGGCAAGGCCGACCTGGCTGTGAAGTTATTCTCCGATGCGCTTAGCAGCACCAAGACTGGCGGCGACCGGTTCATCACCGATGGCATAGCCGCAATCTATTGGGTTATAGCTACTTGGCTGAGCAAGGGCGACAACAACCGCGCCGCTCTGATGCAATTCAAGGAGCTGGCACAGGCCAGCAATCCGCGCCGCGTGGGTACGGCAATCCTGCTGGCCGACATGCTGCTGCATCCCCTTCAGCGCCTCAACATGGACATGCTGGCCGATCTGCTGAATCCGCAGACTCTGGCCGACCGCGAATACATCCTGCAACAGAAGCTGGCAGCCGTGATCGGTGCGCAGCTGGGCGGTATGCCGTATGCCAAAGAGGATGAGCCGCAGACGGCTTTCCTTCGCCACGAAGCCCTGCGCTTCATAAAGACCACCAAGTATGAGAAGCGACTGCTCGACAACGTGTTCGGTTCAAAGCCGATGCTCGGAATGGTTCAAGTCAAGGCGCCTTGGGAGCTGGTCGTTGAGCGCCTGCTGGCAAGCGAGAGCCAGCGCATGGAGCCGTCGGACGAGGGCGAACGCCGCGTGATGTATGTGATTCAGGCCGATGGCGAAAGTGTAGAACTGCGCGAGCAGAACCGCCTGCGCAGCGGCAAGTGGGGACTTGGCAAGGTTATGCCTCTGAGCCGTTTCAGCGGCGGCAACGAGTCGTTCATGGACCGCACCGACCAAGCCGTTCTGGCCGACTTGCGCTTCACACAGAGCACCCGCCTCACGGTGGGAATAATCCTGCCGCATCTTGTAGGTTCCGACCGCGTCTTCACCAGCGAATACACGCCCAACCGCCGCGTGAACATCGAGTCGCAACCGCCGTATATAATGGTTGAACACACCGAAGAGGGTTTCCATCTTCAGAGCAACGTACAGTTCCAGGAACTTCTCTCCCCCACCTCGGTCTTCCACCGCGACGACGCTATGCACTACGTCTATTTCCCGATGAAAGACCACGAGCGCAGCGTGCTTCAGGAACTGCTTTCCGTGACTGACTTCCCCGCCGCAGCCGAGCCTCAGCTGAGGAAACTGTTGCCGATGCTGCGCAACGTCATAGAAATCCACTCTGACCTTATTCCCGACGAGAGGGAGCTGCCAGTGGTTCAGGGACAGACATCAATACTCATCCGTCTGACACCTGACCCCGTAACCCAGACCCTGTTCGACGCCGACATTATGGTGCGCCCCCTCGCCGGAGGACACATGACCACAACGCCTGGCCAGGGAGACAAGGTGATAATAGACGAGAACGAGGACGGACGCTTCCGCGTTGAGCGCCAGTTCGAGGGCGAGACGCAGTCGCTTGCCATCCTTCTCAACTATTGCAACATCCACGGCATAAAACTCAACGGCAACCTCAACGGACATCTGCCCACGCTGCAGGTGCTCGACCTGCTGGCCTTCGTTAGCAGCCACATGGAAATGAGTAGTGTGGAGTGGCCCGAAGGCGAACGCCTGAAGATGCGTTCCACGATGGGTGCTCAGTGGAACATCTCGCTGAAGAACCGCGGACGGTGGTTCGAGATCGAGGGCAACGTGCGTCTGGACGACAACGAGGTGCTCACCGCCCAGCAGCTTCTGCAGGCCATCTCGGGCAGTCACGGCGGATATGTGCAACTGCAAAATGGCGACTACCTGTGGCTGAGCGAGAAACTGCGCCAGCAGCTCGACACGCTCGAGAGCATCACCACGCAGACCGATGGCCACGCCACTATCCCAACCCTGCACACCAGCCTTCTCGCACAGCTTCTCCACGGCGAGATAGACATAAACCACGACACCGAGCTGAACAACATGAAGGAGCGCATCGAGGCCGCCGACAAGATGGAAATACCTGTTCCCACTACCCTCAAGGCCACGCTGCGACCCTATCAGAAGGACGGTTACGAGTGGCTGATGCGTCTCTCGCAATGGGGAGCCGGCGCATGTCTTGCCGACGATATGGGTCTGGGTAAGACCATTCAGACCATTGCCTATCTGCTGCAGATGGCAGACCAGGGACCGTCGCTCGTGGTGGCTCCCGCCTCTGTGGTCTCCAATTGGAAGAACGAGATCGAGCGCTTCGCCCCCACCCTGACTGCCTACAACATGAGCGAGTACTACGACCGCCGGCCGCTGGTGGAACAGGCCGAAGCCCGTGACGTGCTTATCTGCACCTACGGTCTTCTGGTGTCGCAGGCCGGACTTATCAATGCCCGCTCGTGGAATGTAGCCTGTCTGGACGAGGCACACAACATCAAGAACCGTGGCACGAAGACCAGCGCCGCCTGCATGGAAATCCTTGCCACCCACCGCCTCATCCTCACGGGTACGCCTGTGCAGAACCATCTGGGCGAGCTGTGGAATCTGTTCCAGTTTATCAATCCCGGACTTCTCGGCACCTACGAGCAATTTAGCCAGAAATATATTATCCCCATAGAGAACATGGAGGAGCGCAACCGACAGAACCAGCTGCAGGCGCTCGTGGCTCCGTTCATGCTGCGCCGAACGAAACAGGCTGTGGTGAAGGAACTGCCGGACAAGACCGAGATTAACCTCACCGTGGAACTCACCCCGCAGGAGATGGCTCTCTACGAGGTCATCCGTCGCGAGGCCGAGCAGAAGTTCAAGGAGGAGGGCGAACAGCTGTCTGTGAACGCGCTGGCAGAAATCACACGTCTGCGCCGCACGGCCTGCTCCGCCGAGCTCACCGACCCGACATGGACTGGCGGCTCGAGCAAGGTCAACGCCTTCAAGGAGTTGGTTCAGAATATCGTCGATGGCGGTCACAACGTACTTGTGTTCAGTCAGTTCACCGGATTCCTCGCACTCATACAGAAAGCGCTGGAGGAAATCGGCCTGCCCTACTTCTATCTGGACGGTTCTGTGCCCATCAAGCAACGCGAGCAGCTCGTGGCCGACTTCCAGAAGGGCAAGCGACCCATATTCCTCATCAGCCTCAAGGCGGGCGGCGTAGGTCTGAACCTTACGGCTGCGAACTATGTCATCCATCTCGACCCGTGGTGGAATCCCGCCATCGAACAGCAGGCCACCGACCGTGCCTACCGCATCGGACAGACGCAGGCCGTCACTGTCTATCACCTCATCAGTCACCACACCATCGAAGAGAAGATTCTGCGTCTTCACGAGTCCAAACGCGCTATCTCTGAGAGCATCCTCGAAGGCGCAGACAAGAACCACCGCCTCACCGCCAAGGATATGCTCGATATGCTTTCGAACCAATGGTAGTCTATTCAATGCATAATGCATAATTCATAATGCATAATTAATATGAGAATCGATATTATAACAGTTCTGCCACAGCTCATCGAGGGCTTCCTGAACGAAAGCATCATCGGGCGCGCACAGCGTCAGGGGCTGGTGGAAATCCATCTGCATAACCTGCGCGACTACAGCACTAACCGCTATCGCCGCGTCGATGACTACCCCTTCGGCGGCTTTGCCGGGATGGTGATGCAATGCGAACCTATAGACCGTTGCATCAGTCAGCTGAAGAGCGAGCGCCACTACGACGAAGTGATATTCACCACCCCCGACGGCGAACAGTTCTCACAGCCTATGGCCAACACGCTCTCGCTATGCGAGAACATCATCATCCTATGCGGCCACTACAAAGGCATAGACTACCGCATCCGCGAACACCTCATCACCAAGGAAGTGAGCATCGGAGACTATGTGCTCACGGGCGGCGAACTGGCGGCTGCCGTGATGACAGATGCCATTGTGCGCATTATCCCGGGGGCCATTGGTGACGAGCAGAGCGCTCTCTCCGACTCCTTCCAGGACAACCTGCTGGCAGCCCCTGTTTATACGCGCCCCGCCGAATACAAAGGCTGGCGCGTGCCGGACATCCTGCTTTCCGGCCACGAGGCGAAAATCAAGGAGTGGGAACTGCAGCAGAGTTTGGAGCGCACCCGCCGACTGAGACCAGACTTGCTTAATTCATAATGCTTAATTCATAATGCTTAATTCATAATTGGGGTTTTATCTGTTAAATTGCCAATCTACTACTTTAGTATTCTGTTAAATAATACCAAAAAGGGGGGCAAAGCCTAACTTTAGGCTGTCAATTGTCAACTGTCAATTAAAAAAAGCCTATCTTTGCCCGGAGAACATCCAACTTTCTCATTTCGCTCCCTCCCTTTAGGGAGGGCGGGGGGAGAGTCCTAAACTTTAAACTCAATATCGTGGCCGATCAAAAGAAATTAAACCTATTCATCATCGCCGGATGCAACGGTGCCGGAAAGACAACAGCCTCTTTCACGGTGCTGCCGGAGATGCTTAACTGCCGCGAGTTCGTCAATGCAGACGAAATCGCCAAGGGTCTCTCTCCGTTCAATCCCGAGGGAGTTGCTATTCAGGCAGGCCGACTGATGATAGACCGTATCATCCATCTTCTGAAAGAAGGTGAGACATTCGCTTTCGAGACCACTCTTGCCACACGCTCATACGTGAAACTGATTCAGCGGGCGCAGAAGCGCGGCTATTTCGTCACGCTCCTCTTCTTCTCGCTCTCCAGCCCCGAGCAGGCCGTAGCCCGCGTGGCAAAACGAGTCAGTCAGGGTGGGCACAATATCCCCACCGAAGTAATCCTGCGCCGCTATCACGCCGGCTTGCAGAATCTATTCCAGCTGTATATCCCCGTTGTGGATTACTGGGCGCTGTACGACAACTCCACCGTTCCCAGCGAACGTCTGGCCTGCGGATGGAAGAACGTGCGCGTGAACATTGAGAACGAAGCCAAATATCAGGCTTTCTACGAGCATTACAATCAAATTGAATCCGACCATGAGTGACCGCGAAGTAATTGAAATGCAGAAAAG
This sequence comes from Bacteroidaceae bacterium, assembly GCA_017447625.1. Classification (GTDB taxonomy): domain Bacteria; phylum Bacteroidota; class Bacteroidia; order Bacteroidales; family Bacteroidaceae; genus Physcousia. The sequence continues at coordinate 20,828 of JAFSNB010000046.1, read as the reverse complement.
TATCGACAAAGGTATTTTTCTGGCACAGCAGCGGCTCGTGGAACGGGCCAAGCTAATGGGCACCACGCTCGTGGTATGCCGCAACGGGAAAGTCTTAGATCTTCGTCCCGACGAACTTTAGTTAGATGCTGCTCCCTCTGCTTATATCTTTAGCCCTCGCCACCGACACGCTCCAGAAAGACTCGATGCGTACGGACACGATGCGTGAGGTGGTTGTCTATAGCCCTCAGGGACTGCCCGTGAATAAGGCTCTGGACCGAAGCCTGAAGAGATGGAAAGAGGGACGGGTGAATATCCCCTCTTTGGGCAAAGTGCTCGAGAAACTGTCTCCCGGCATCAACGACAAAATCACTCACCCTTTCGCAATAAAAGACCGCAAGCGTGAGAAAAGCCGTAAGCATCGTCTCCGTGGCCTCGAGCATTTTGATCAGGTGAAGACCTTCAAAGACCTCCTCTACGAAGCCTACATTCAGCAGATGCGAGAGGACTCCATTGAGAGGGCCAATAAGGCGGCGAAGCCGTAACCCCGGAATCACGAAATTACGGAATCACGAAATTACGGAATAACGAAATTACGGAATAACGAAATAACGGAATAACGGATTTTCGGAATTTCGATTAAACGATTAAACGATTAAACGGAAATAACGGTATTCCGGTATAACGTCTTAAAAAAAAGAAAGCAGGCTAACAACCTGCTTTCCTTTTTTCCTTTAAGCCTCACTTCCTGAGTTTCTCGCCGTTTATGATGTAAATCTTTCCGGACTTCATGGCGCCGGATTCTACGCGGCGGCCGCTGAGATCATAGATTTCTTCGGCCTTGTCTGTGGCTGAGGGCAACGCTTTCACAGCAGAGGGGATGCCCCCCTTGGTCAGGAAATACTGAGGCAGAGGCGGGTTCGTGGCGGTTCCATTAACCCGCAGCCAGGGCGTGCAGGCGGGAACGGTCGTGGACTCCTCTACCTTGAAGAATCCCATAGCTCCCGTCTCGGCATCAACGCGGAAGGTGTAGAAATACTCCTTCGTATCCTCGTTGCTCACGAGCACGCTATCCACGGAGCAGCCCTTCAGGTACGTCTTCGAGATATTTGAAGTAGTTTTTGTTGTCGGGCGGAAGCGGACAGTCTGGCCGGCTGTTGCCTTATAGACTATTGATGCGCCTGCCGGAATAACAGCCGTTCCTTTGATAGCTGTGACACGCACGGTGTCAGCTACAGCATTCACGCCTCCCACGTTGTAAGCCGTGACGCCCTGCGGAACGAGCAGCGGATACGGGGCATAGAGCACATCCCAGCCGCTCTGGGGCACAGTGCGCTCCACGGTGTAGCGGTCAATGAGGTCGTAGTTCAAATGCGGCGGCTGGTTGTAGGCGCAGTTCTGGTTAATTACCTGTGCGCGGTAAGCGTAGTTGTCCATCAGATGCGGCACGATGTAGTCCGTCTGATAGTCCGTGGCGTTGATAACCAGTTGGAAGTTGTTGCCGCTCTGCGTCCAGTTGACAATCTCCTCGCGCCAGTCGCCGAGCAGGTCGCCGAGCACACAGGGGTTGTACTTCGTATAGTTGTTCAGGTTTCCGGAGGTGTAGTTGCTGCCGTTCACCTGCATACGCCAGAAGCCTTTGCCTTCCACATTCCAGTATTCCAGCACAGACTTGTCGTAGAAGTCGTCAGCCAGATCGCCGTTCCAGTAGATACGATTGTTGAGCGAAGCGCCGCCGCCGTGACTGCAACTCTCCAGGATCACGTTCTGGCCTGTGTCGAAGAGCGATGCGCTGGCGCTCGACTGCCAATAGGCATCGTCTGCCTCGGGATTGAAGTGTGCTATCAGTCCGCGGCCTGTGTCGCCGGAGGCTGTAGTGCGGAAGAGGACTTCGCCTGTGGCGGCATCGCGCAGATCCACTCCGTAAGGAGAGTGCTCGTGCGGCATGAACAGCTCCAAGCCCGGACGCGAGGGGATAAAGTCGCTCAGATGCATAGCGTCACCATGACCGAAGCCCGTGCGGTAGAGTGTCGTGCCGTCGGGCTTCAGGGCTCCGGAGCCGTAGTGGATTTCCTGCTTGCCGTCGCCTGTGACATCGCCCACGCAGATCCAGTGAGCGCCCTCACCATAAACGGATTTGGTGAGGTTCTTCACCGTGCCGTTGGCGTAGGTCACCGTGCCGTTGTTGGCTCCTGTGCCTCGGTGCAGCCATCTCAGGGTCAGCTCCTCGCCATCCCAGTCGTAGGCACCTATCTTGCAACCGCTGTAGTAACCGCGTGCGAAGATGGCCGACGGGTTGCTGTCCTCGCCGTCCAACCAGGCTATGGCTGCCAGATAGCGCTCCGAGCGGTTCTGTTTGCTGTCACCCCAGAATGAGGTGGTCTCGTCGCCGTAAGCCGTGTGGTATTTTATAGTCTTCAGTTCTGCGCCTGTGGTGCCGTCGAACACGGTGATGTATTCCGGACCATGGTCTTGCTTGCCTCTGTCACTTTTCAGGTTCGCTTTCGGGTCATCACCTGGCATGATTACGAAGTTGCCCTCGCCGTCAATGGCTCCGGGTGCTGTCTTCACCATGAACTCGCCATAGCCGTCGCCGTCAAGGTCCCAGGCTATGAACGGTGTGGTGTGAGCCGAGTTGAACATATTATGACCCGTATGTAGCATCCAGAGGCGGGTGCCGTCCATCTTATAGCAGCTGTAGAAAGCCGGCGATGTAGTGCCGTTGCTGGCGGCGTCCTTCTCGTTGCTGGGCGCCCACTTAAGGATAATCTCATATTCGCCGTCGCCGTCCATATCGCAGTAAGAGGCGTCGTTCGGGGTGTATGTCGCGCCTGCGTTCGTGGGGTCTGTGGGAGCGCCGCCCTGCAGAGTGATATATTTGGTTTGGTCCGTCCAGGGCTTCACGCCGTCCTGCGTCTCTATGACATTGCCGTTGATATCTATGACCTCAAGCTTGTATGTGGAGGTCGTGGAGCCGCTGGTGTCGAGGAAATTGGTGCGCTCGGTGATGGGATTTGAACCGATGATCTTTCCGTTGCGGTATAGGCGGAAGCGCGGCTTCGAATCCATGTCGGCTGCGCGATAACGCCAGCTCACCAGCACTCCGCCACTGGTCTTCACCGCCATCAGGCCGCGGTTCAGGGGTTGTGCCTCTCCCTTCGGCTGACGGTGGCTCACCACGAAACGGATGCTCACAGAGAACACAGCCTTGCCGTCTTTCAGAGCTGTCAGAGTGATATACTTGTCCTGATAAGTTATCGTGGCGGTGTAGCCCTCTGCTGCCGTTACTGACAGGTCGGTGGGGTCGCCGAAGAGCTTTGTCGGCCACGCTGTGCTCTCGCCGTTCTTCAACGTGCTGACTGCGTCGAGCAGATTGCCTGCCGAGCAGGTGGCAGCGGTGAAATAATGCGAAGCGTCATAGATGGGCTCATCCACCTCGCCGCTTATGGTTACGTTGTTGAAACCAATGCTCTTCGGGTTCTCTGTGTCCTGCCCGTTGAAGTTATAGACATAGAGAATCAGCTGGAAGGTCTTGCCCGAAGTCACCAGCTGGTCGGAAATCTGGAACGTGTGATGGCTCTTGCCTGTGCTGTTGTTCGCCCCCACTTTGTTGCGCAGGGGAGAAACGGCTGTGGCCAGAGCGACCTCCTCGCCCGCCCCGTTACGGATATAGACGTCGAAGTTGCCGCCGTCCGTTCCGCACTTCGCCGCATCCAGTTCAATGGTCGTGGGCTTGAACGTGTGGCCCGTGTTGGCCTTTACCCTGAACGACACCTGATGTCCCGAGGTCTTCTGCGTGACACGAGTCTTCGGCGTCAGCAGCACCATCACCGGATTATACTCTACGGCCGTGTAGCCCGACTCCGCATCTGGCGCCAGCTTCACGCCGGTGACAGTAAGGTTATTACCCAACACGAACGACGGGGTGACGTTGGCCTCAGCGCCTTCGGTCATAGTATAAGCCGCCAGATTATCCTGCTCGCCCATAGGCCAGCATACATCCACGTGATCAGCCAATAAAGCCTGTGGCCACACAACGGACAGCAACAGGAAAAGAGCAAAAATCTTCTTCATCTTTACATTAATATATATTTGCGCTGCAAAGATAATGCTTTTTTTTCATCCCCCATCATTTTCCCATTATATTTTAGCGCAACCCCTTGCTTATTCGGGAAAAATGTTGTATCTTTGCAGCGTTAAAGGATACGTTTTCCGCCATCCGTAATGTTGTAACCGAAAAGCTGAAAACAAATAAATCCAAGCCACGGTTTTAATAATCCACGCCGTGGATTATTAAAACCAGGCCGAGAATCCAAGATTCCACGCCAAGAATTAATTTACCCTCCACGGGCAAAATGATTTTACACCAAGGTCAAAACGATTTTACACCAAGGACTGATGAATTGTTTTCCTCGCTCTATAGGGCCTTCGGTCTTAATAGATTGCGCTATCACCCCAAACCCAACAGACGTGTATCCGAGGCAAGACAAATATCACGGGCCAAATCATTCAGGTTATGGAATCGGGCATAATCGGAATCTCCGTCCAAAAGCCAAGGAGATAAAAGCAGCAAGCGTCCTGCTGCAATCATTTCCTCTCGCGTCATAAACACACACCATTTGTGCGACAAAGATACTCCTTTTCCGTTTCGATACCAATTTTCCTTGCTCTTTTTTTGCTTATTCCAAGGAAAGTTCGTTACTTTGCCCCGTCATTAACAAACAAACGAATACATCTTAATAACGCGAATAACTATGAACGCAAACAAAAACCTCTGTTTTATTCAAGGAATGAATAACATAACGCGGAGAATCATTCTCTCGCTTCTTTCTCTGCTGACGGCCACATCTGTATGGGCAGACGTGGAGATAAACGAGACGACTTTCCCGGACGAGACATTCCGGCAGTGGGTTCTCAGTCATTGGTACGGCGCAGACGGTATTCTTACAGATGCAGAGATTGCTGATATTTATAAAATCGAATTAGAAAATCTTGGCATTAGCAGTTTAAAGGGCATTGAGTATTTTACAGCACTGAAAGAGCTGTTCTGCGGCTACAATCAGCTGACTACTCTGGACGTGTCACAAAACACAGCGCTAACAAACCTGTACTGCTACAACAATCAGCTGACGACTCTAGACGTGTCACATAACACAGCGCTGATAAATCTGGGCTGCCCCGGAAATCAGCTGACGACTTTGGACGTGTCAAATAATACAGTGCTGACAGAGCTGTGGTGCGACACCAATCAGCTGACGACTCTGGACATTTCAAATAATACAGAACTGAAATATCTGTTCTGCTTCTCCAATCAGCTGACGGCGCTGGACGTTTCACAAAACACAGCGCTGGAACAGCTGACGTGCGGCAACAATCAACTGACAACTCTAGACGTGTCACATAACACAGCGCTGACAACGCTGGACTGCCGCTACAATCCCCTAACGACTCTGGACGTTTCACATAACACAGCGCTGACAGAACTTTACTGCGGCGCTAATCAGCTGACTACCCTGGACGTTTCACAAAACACAGCACTTACAAGTCTGTCCTGCGACAACAATCAGCTGACGACTCTGGACATTTCAAATAACACAGCGCTGACAGGACTTAACTGCGGCGGTAATCAGCAGACGACTCTGGACATTTCAAATAACACAGCGCTGACTAGACTGTACTGCCAAGATAATCAGCTGACAACTTTGGACGTTTCACAGCACACAGCGTTGGATATTCTTTTTTGCGTCAACAACAAACTGACGACTCTGGACGTTTCAAATAACACAGCGTTGACAGAGCTTAGCTGCGGCGGTAATCCGCTGACGACTCTGGACGTTTCAAATAACACCGCGCTGACATGGCTGGAATGCAGCGACAATGAGCTGACGACTCTCGACGTTTCACAAAATACAGCACTGACAGAGCTGAGCTGCCACTACAATCACCTAACAACTTTGGACATTTCAAATAACACAGCGCTGACAAGGCTGAAATGCTACGAGAATCAGCTGACGACTCTGGACGTTTCAAATAACACAGCGCTGACATGGCTGGAATGCTTCAATAATCAACTGACGGCGCTGGACGTTTCACAAAATACAGCGCTGACAGGGCTGTACTGCTACAATAATCAACTGACGGCGCTGAACGTTTCAAATAACACAGCGCTGAGAGAGCTGAGCTGTTATCAGTCAGAATCTGGGATGAACAAGCTTCTATATGTTGAAGATAAGACCTACGATCGTTTTGAGGTGGATGGATGGAATAACATAATCCGTAACGGACAAATTGAGGATATAACCATTTATGACAACGAGCCGCTGTATGTTCCGAAGCCGTTCACAGCGCAGCATATATCCTATACGCATAACTTCTCAAAGGCGACCGTCAAAGGCGTAGCAAGCGGTTGGGAGTCGCTGGTGCTGCCCTTTGATGTGCAGAGCATCACTTGCGACAGCGTCGGCATCCGGCCCTTCGGAACGAACCTGGGCGGATATAGCAAGTTCTGGCTGGCAGAAGTGAACCCCGAGACGGGTTTCACGGCAGCAAAGAGCATTGAGGCTAACAAACCCTATATCCTGGCTATGCCGAACAGCACAGAATACGTAGCGGGAAATATCACCGGAAGCGTGACTTTCTCGGCCACGAACGCCACGGTGCAGCCTACGAGCAACGAGAAGGCAGAATGTGCCACATTCGCACTAACCCCGTGCTGGCAGAGCATGGAGGCTTCCGACACCATTTATGTGCTGAACGATGAGGAATACGTTTCGCCAACAGCTGTGTATCCTCCCGGCTCTGTGTTCGTGCGCAGCGTTCGTGCCGCCCGACCTTTTGAGGCATACTACACCCCTGCCGGAGGTGCCGGTGTCAAGGAGTTCTTCCCGATTAGCGAGATGTCAACGACTGGCATCATGCCTGTGGCTAATGGAAAATGGACTACGGATAACGAGGCCGGCTCGGTGTACGACCTCAGCGGACGCCGCATCTCAACTGACAACTATCCGAAGGGCCTTTACATCCGAGACGGCCGCAAGATAATGGTGAAATAAGAGTGAAACGGTTTTATCCGCAGAAAAGAACAAATCCCTGCCGACCACGAGGTTGGCAGGGATTCTTATGTTAGCGGGGAACCGCTGGGGGGTCGATTGATGTGTAGGGTGGATTAGCCGCCGAAGTTATCGAAGCGGATCATGTCATCCTCTACGCCGAGGCTGTGCAGCAGGTCGAGCACGGTCTTGGCCATCATTGGAGGACCGCAGAGGTAGTACTCACAGTCTTCGGGTGCCTCGTGAGCCTTCAGATAGGTGTCGCCCATAACAGGTGCTACGAAGCCCGGCGTGTATTTGATGCCGGCTGCATCTGCCTTGGGATCGGGACGGTCCAGTGCGAGGTGGAAATGGAAGTTGGGGAAGTCCTTCTCCAGCTGCAGGAAGTCGTCGAGGAAGGGGATTTCCTCCAGAGCGCGTGCACCGTAGAAGTAGTGCATCGGGCGCTGACGGTCTTCGTCCTTCACGCCGTGGCCCTTGAGCATGTGCATAATCTGAGCGCGCAGAGGAGCCATACCGGCACCACCGCCGACCCAAATCATCTCGCGACCGGTGCCGTACTGCGGACGGAATTCTCCGTAAGGGCCGGACATGATGACTTTGTCGCCGGGCTTCAGGCTGAAGATATAGCTGGAAGCGATACCCGGGTTGACATCCATGAAGCCGGGACCCTGATCCTTGGGCTTAAACGGCGGAGTGGCGATACGCACGTTGAGGGTGATGATGTCGCCCTCGTCGGGGTAGTTGGCCATAGAGTATGCACGGATGGTGGGTTCGGGGTTCTTACACTTGAGCGGGAAGAGTCCGAACTTCTCCCATGCGGGCAGATAGGTGTCGCCGATGAGGGACTTGTCGAAGTCCTTGTCGTAGTCGATGCAGTCGAATGCAGGAATCTTGATCTGAGCGTAGGAGCCTGGCTCGAAGTCCATGTGCTCGCCTGCGGGCAGAGCGACCTTGTACTCCTTGATGAATGTGGCCACGTTCTTGTTGCCAATAACGGTGCACTCCCACTCCTTGACGCCGAGTACGCTGTCGGGTACTTTGATGCCGAGATCTCCCTTGACCTTGCACTGGCAGCCGAGACGCCAGTGGTCTTTCTGTTCCTTGCGGGTGAAGTGTCCCTTCTCAGAGTCAAGAATCTCGCCACCGCCCTCTACGACCTGGCATTTGCACTGGCCGCAAGAGCCCTTACCACCGCAGGCTGAGGGGAGATAGACTCCTTCAGCGGCAAGGGTGGAGAGCAGGCTTGCGCCCTGAGGCACGGACAACTGGTCCTTGCCGTTCATTGTTATAGTGACATTACCGCTCGGTGAGAGGTATGCCTTTGCGACAAGCAGGATGATGACCAGCGCGATGATGATCGCGAGGAAGACCACGATGCTTGTGATGATTAGTGATGTATTCATAAATTGAAGACCCACCCCCTGACCCCTCCCATAATGGAGGGGAGCGGCTAGCGCTTGGAAGTTTATAGGGTCATTATTTAATAATTTATAAATGTGATTTAGATTACACCCCGAAGGTTCTCCCCTCCCTAACGGGAGGGGTTGGGGGTGGGTCTTAGAGATTTAATCCGGAGAAGCACATGAATGCCATTGCCATCAGACCGACGGTGATGAAGGTGATGCCGAGGCCCTGCAGGGGCTTGGGCACGTCGGTGTAGGCCATTTTCTCACGAATAGCAGCGAGGCAGGTGATGGCAAGGAGCCAACCGATACCGGAACCGAGGGCGTAAGCCACAGCATCCCAGATGCCGGTGATGGCCTGGGAGTTGGTGTCTGGCATAGTGATGCGCTGCTGCATGAACAGAGAGGCGCCCATGATGGCGCAGTTTACGGCAATCAGCGGGAGGAAGATACCGAGAGCGGCATAGAGCGAGGGGCTGAAGCGCTCGACGATCATTTCCACCAACTGAACGATGGCGGCAATCACGGCGATGAAGAGGATGAACGAGAGGAAACTCAGGTCAACACCTTCAACGAGGCAATTGGGGCCAAGGACATATACTTGCAACAGATAATCGACAGGCACGGTGATGAGCAGCACGAATGTGACAGCCACACCGAGGCCGAGTGCAGTCTTCACGGTCTTGGAGACGGCCAGATAAGAGCACATACCAAGGAAGAACGCGAAAATCATATTGTCCACAAATATGGAGCGGACGAATAGGCTTATTAGATGTTCCATAATAAATGATTTAATTCATAATTCTTAATTCTCAATTCATAATGTGTACGCCTAACGGCGTTTGGTTTTCGCCGCGCAGCCTATTATGAATTCTGAATTGTGCATTGTGAATTTAATTAAGCTCTTTGTTATATGCTCTGTGTGCCCAGATGACGCAGCCGACGAGGATGAGGCTCATCGCGGGCATGGTCATCATACCGTTGTTCACGTATCCGTGGTCGTAGCACCACTGCGGAACGACCTGGTAGCCAAGCAGGGTGCCGGCGCCGAGGAGTTCACGGAAGAAGCCCACGATGACGAGGATGATGGCATATCCGATGCCGTTTCCGATACCGTCGAGGAACGAGGGCCAGGGTTTGTTCATCATTGCAAAGGCTTCGAGGCGACCCATCAGGATACAGTTGGTGATGATCAGGCCGACATAGACAGAGAGCTGAACGCTCACGTCGTAGGCGAAGGCCTTGAGCACCTGACTGACGATGGTCACCAGAGCAGCTACAACCACCAGCTGCACTATGATTCGAATGCGGTTGGGGATAGAGTTGCGGATGATGGAAATGATCAAGTTGGAGAAGGCGGTGATGATGGTCACGGAAAGACCCATCACGATGGCGGGCTCAAGCTGAGCCGTGACAGCCAATGCGGAGCAGATACCGAGCACCTGGACGACAACGGGGTTGTTCAGGTTCAGCGGGCTGGTCAGTGCCTCCTTATTTGCTTTTGATAAAATACTCATAATAGTAATATACGATTTGACGATTTACAATTTACTATTTCTGGCCGCAGCAAGCCTTGTCGCCGTCGCAACCGGGCTTACCGCATGAACCACTCTTGTCACATTTGCCGCTCTTGCAGCAGTCGTTGCCGCTCTTGCACTTCTGCCCTTCGGCCTCAGCAGCCTTTTCAGGGCAGCCGCCACAACCTTTGGCTGCTTTGTCGCAGCCTTCGTGCTTCTGGCAACCTTCGTGCTTCTTCTCACAGGGAGCAGCCTTCTCACAGCAGGTGCAGGGACATTCCTCACGGGCGCAGCACTTGGCTTCTGATGCACAGTTGCATGCAGCATCGCCGCAGCTACCGTCCTTACAAGCGCAGACCTTCTTCTCAGCGCATTTGCAGTCGGGCTTCTCACAGCACTTCTGAGCTTTGGGGCAGCCTTCGTGCTTGCCGCAGCCTTCGTGCTTCTTCTCACAGCCAGCGACATTGCCAAAGGCGGCTTCTATGCCCTTGCCGACAACATCGACATACTGCTGAATGCCGTTTTTCACCATCTCGCCAACGCCCTTGGAGGTCAGCGTTGCACCGGTGACGCCATCGACTTCGGTCTCAGCCTTGCTCTCGCCTTTCTTGACGACGGTGAGGGCTACCTGACCATCAGCCAACACGGGGCGACCGATAAACTGGCTCTGGAAGGGCACTTCCTTGATGAGGGCACCGAGGCCGGCAGTCTCGCTCTCGTGGTCGAAATATGCTCCGAGCACCTTCTCGCAGTCGAGCGTAACGGCGACATAACCCCAGAGGCCACCCCAGAGGCCACGACCTTTCAGAGGCAGCACGTAGGCGTCTTCACCTTCGGCGGTCTTTGCCACGTAGATGGGGAACTTCTCGCCAATCTCCTTGGTATCCACATCGAAGGCGTCAGCACCCTCAATCTGCTGTCCGTCGGGAGTCAGCACGAAAGTCTCCTGGATCAATTCGTTGTATTTGGCTTCCACTTCGCTCTTGGCTATTCCGCGAACGTTCAGCGAAGCCAGAATCTGTTTCTTCTTGTCAATGGCCACGTTGGCATCCTGTGCAGGCTTGAGGGCGCTGCTCACGAAGGCCAGCAGGAAGGCCACGATGATCACCATGACTGAAGCATAGACGATCGTATAGACATTTCCGTTGGTGTTAATGCCTTTTGATTTCACTTCGGAGAGATGTGAAGTATCAGCGCCGCAGATAGGGCACTTATCTGGCATTGATGCGGCTTCAAAAGTCTGGCCGCATTGACTGCATAAAAATTTCTTTGCCATAACGTAATTTGACGATTTTACGATTTACGAATTAACGATTAACAGTTTCATTTGTCCAATTGTAAATTGTCCAATTGTCAAATCTTCGCACGCTTTGCACGCTTCGAGATGTTAGCGTTTACGAAGCCGTAGTCGATGAGCGGAGCAAAGACGTTCATGAGCAGGATGGCAAGCATCATTCCTTCGGGATAACCCGGGTTGAGCACGCGAACAGTCACAGCCACGAAGCCGATCAGGAAACCGTAAATCCACTTACCGCCCTCTGTGCGAGCGCTGGTGACGGGGTCAGTAGCCATGAAGACAGCGCCGAAGCAGAAGCCGCCGAGAACAATGTGCTGGCAAGCATCCAGGGGAGAGAGGCCGAGGGCGTTGTAGAACCAGCCGGTGAGACCGCCGCCAACGAACACGCTCAGCATAATCTTCCAGGAAGCGACACCCGTGAGGAGCAGGAGGCATGCGCCGAGAGCGATGGCGATGACAGACGTCTCACCAATAGAACCCGGGATAAGACCTACCACCTGGTCGAACATCGATGTGCTGAGAGCGGTTGCTCCGGCAGCTATCTCACCGAGCGGAGTAGCAGCGGAGAACGTGTCAGGAACATTGAAGCCGAGGCCGCAGATTGCGTTCTGAGCAACCCATACGGTGTCGTCGCCAGTCATGCTGGAAGGATAAGAGAAAAATAGGAACGCGCGCGTGACGAGAGCCACATTCAGGATATTCATGCCCGTTCCGCCGAAGATTTCCTTTGCGAAGATCACGGAGAAAGCAACGGCGATGGCCAGCATCCAGAGCGGAGTGTTCACGGGAACAATCATCGGGATAATGATACCGCTCACGAGGAAGCCCTCCTGAATCTCTTCGTTCTTCCACTGAGCCACGGTGAACTCGATGCCGAGACCCACCACATAGCTCACAATCAGTTTGGGCAGAACGGCGAGGAAGCCGAAGAAGAACATACCCCAGAAGGTAGCGTTCTCCAACTGGCCGGCAGCCAGAGCGTTCTGATATCCCACGTTATACATGCCAAAGAGCAGCGCCGGCACAAGGGCGATGACCACAAGGCTCATTATGCGCTTGCTGTCGATGGCATCATGGACATTCACCGACCCCACACCGCTCGTGGTGTTTGGCACGAAGGCAAATGTCTCGAAACCGTCATAAAGCGAACGGAAGGCGTGGAGCTTGCCACCCTCCTCGAAGTTCGGCTTTATCTTGTCGAAGTATTTTCTTAAACTATTCATAATCATTAAGCGTTTTCTTTCCTTAGGATATCAAGTCCCTGACGCACGATGCGCTGCAATTCCAGTTTGGAGCTATCCACGAACTCTGCCAGAGCGAAGTCCTCGGGAGCCACCTCGTAGATGCCGAGAGCCTCCTGACGGTCGATGTCGCCTGCGATGATAGCTTTCACGAGATAACCTGCATAGATGTCCATGGGGAACACGCGGTCGTATTCGCCGGACATGATCATGTGGCGCTCGCCACCCTTGATGCGTGCATCCAGAGTGTATTCGGTCTTCTTCGGACGCAGCCAGCTGAAATAGCTGCGGCTGGTCGAGAACTCTTTGCAGCGGGGTGCAATCCAACCGAGCATCTCGTAGGTGTCGTCGCCTTCGGGAATAACGGTGACCTCGGTGTGGTGTGCGCCGAGCCATCCGGTCTGCTTCACCTTGATGCCAGTCATCGGGTTGCCGCTGATCCAGCGCTGGTGCTTCTCGCTCTCAACGAGGTTTCCGGCCAGGATGTCGGCAATCTGAGCGCCAACGAGCACCTTGGCATAACGCGGAGTCTTGACTTCGCTACCGGCCACAGCGACCGTGCGGGTCAGATCCACCTTGCCTGTGCGGAGAAGACGGCCGATGAAGATTACTTCCTCAGCGCCGAGAGTCCAAACCACCTCGCCCTTGTTGATCGGGTCAACGTGGTTGATCTGCACGCCTACATTGCCGGCGGGGGCGGGACCGTCGAAGATGGTCACCTGCACGTCCTTGGCAGCGGTGAGAGCCTGAGCCTTCTGCTTCTTGCTTACGCCGAGATGCACCTTTGCAATCTTGGCCAGCAGCGAGAGGCCCTCCTGGAAGTCAGCTTCCTGGCCTTGCAGCACATACTCGAAATCCTGAGCCAGAGGCATGTCGCAGAACGCGCTCACGAAGATAGCTTTGGGCTTGTCCTCGGGGTTCGCTGTGACATCGTAGGGCCGCTGACGGAAGAAAGCGAACAAGCCGGACTCGCAGAGCAGCGCGATGGCGCTCTGTGCATCCTTCACACTCTTGGTGTCGAATGTGACGGCTTCGTTCTTACCGTCGGCAGTAACCTGAACGCTCAGCACCTTACGGCGGTCGCCGCGCTCAATAAGAGCCACAGTACCGCTTACAGGCGAAACGAACTTCACTTCGGGATGCAATTTGTCAACGAACAAAGCATCCCCGGCCTTGACTGCGTCACCTTCCTTGACCACAACCTTGGGTTTCATACCTGTGAAGCTGTCCGGGAGAAGTGCATACTTCTCAGAGGCTTTCACAGCTACAGTTTCCAAGCTTGCCTTGCCCTTCAGGTTTACGTCGAGGCCTTTACGTAACTTGATTACATTTGCCATATAATAACAGTGATTGAAAGAGATTTTACTAAATCCGCGCAAAATTAGCTCTTTTTGTCCAAATAGCCCTCACTTTCGCCTTATTTTTTCTCTTTTCCCTTATTTTTTATGTATAAAAGGGTGGATTTGTCGTTTTTTCGCTACCTTTGCCCCAATTTACAAACGGATTCGCCTATCAAAACGCTCCGAAATGTCATCACCACGCTGGTGAGTATAGTAGTCGGACTTCTGTTGCTACTGATTCTGCTCACCAACCTACCTCCCTTTCAACAGCGAATAGCAAGGGAGGCTTCTGCAATCCTCTCCAAGGAACTGGACACGAAAGTGGAGGTGGGTAACGTGTTTCTCGGACTGTTCAACCGCGTTGTCATCGACGATGTGTACATTGACGGGCAGGACGCCAAGCCGCTGCTCCACGCCGCCCGCATCAGCGCAAAGATGCAACTGCTGCCGCTCATCGACGGGCAGATACGCATAGACAACGTCCAGTTGCTCGGTTTCCGCGTTTCGCTGCACAAGGACGACGAGGCTCTGCCTTACAACTTCCAGTTCATCCTGGACCGCTTGGCCAGCAAGGACACCACGAAGCATACACCGCTCGATTTGGCCATCTCAACCATACTTATCAGACGCGGTACGATAGAGCATCGCTCACCCGCGAAAAAGCTCAATGTCGTCTTGAACGACTTCTACGCCAAGGCTTCTATAGATGCTCTAACAGATGATAGTATCAATGTAGGAATAAAGGATTTATCGTTTACAGATTCACTGTCAGGCTTAGAGCTCGCAGACCTGCGTTTCCACTTGGAGGGCAACCGTCAGAGAGTATCGTTGAACGACTTCATGGTGGGTTTGCCGCAGAGTGAATTACACGCTTCGCTTACTGTCTCCAAGCCCCAGCCCTCGCCCACCCTTTTCGACGGATTCAAGCTGATGGATCTGCGAGCCAAAGGAACTTTGTCGGGCCATGTGACACCAGCCGACCTCTCCCCCATCCTGCCCCTGACTGCCAGCTTGAACAACCAGATAACGCTGGAGAGCGACATCGATCTTGCGGACGGATACGCGCAGCTCACCGACACCCGGATCAACAGCGAAGGCCTGCAGTGGCAAAGCAGCCTCCTGGCAGCCGAACTGAAGCAGGATTCGCAGCTGGTAGTCTCTTCGGCAGAGATAGAGCTGGAGCGTTTCTTCGCGGGTCGCGATTTCCTGAACAGCCTCAGCGGAATATTAGCAAACACGAACACGCCGCAGCAGACAGCCCAGACGATAAACACATGGATAGCGCATATCGGGAACATAGACGCCAGCGGACACGCAACTTATTCCAAACAACTGACAACAGCGCAGATGAGCCTCTCGACCCAGGCGGGAAAAGTCAAGGCCGAGGGAACCCTGAAATCCATGGACGCGTACGACGTGAAGGTGCAAGGCTCCGACATCGCGCTGAAAGACATGGCCACAGCCTTAGGCCTGCACAGTGCCAGCATTGCCGCCCACGGCAGCCTCAACGACAAGACTCTTCAGGCCACAGTTGATGCCACGGGTCTGGATGTAGGCAAGATGTACTTCACCGACGTGAACGTGGATATCGAGGCTTCCCCGCGAATACTGAAGGGAACTGTCGGAGCCGACGGCGACATCCTGCGCGGCGACATCGTTGCAGACCTGCACTCGGACACCGATTTCAAACCCACCCTTGAGGGCCTTGACCACCTGTTCGGTCAGGTGCAGCTCTCTGACTTCCTCTGGAAGAACGGCGACAAGACCCTGGACTTCGATAATCTCCTCATCACCGCCTCGGAAGAGGAGGACGAACGGCATTTGCAGCTTGACGGCGATTTCATCACCCTTCTGGCCTCGGGCCACTACTCCTATTCCACTCTCGTGCCCATAGTCCGCCAGTTGCTCCACGGCGCAATGCCCACCCTCGTCTCCGCGCCTAAGAGCCAGGCTGCTACCACACAGGGCTACGACTATCTGCGCCTCTCTGCAGACATCTTCGACTTAGAACCGCTCTCAACCATAACCGGAATGGACATCTCCATCCCGCAGCGGGCCCGTTTCACAGCCTCGCTGAACCAGTCCTCACGAACGCTACAGACCGACGGCGACTTTCCTTTGCTCCACATAGGCGGCGAGACTCTGCGCAACTTACGCTGGCTCGTTCGCGAGGTTGCAGACAGCATCTATGCCAACGTGACCACGATGCGGCAGATGGAAGAGAACCAAATGGAGCTGCGCTTGGAGACTTCAGTGGCCAACGACCGCTTCCACACACAAATCGAATGGGACAATCAGCAGAGCCCGGCCTTCAACGGTCTCCTGCGCTTCAACAGCCAGTTCTTCAAAGACCCGGGCGCACACATGAACGCGCTTATTAATGTAGAGCCGTCACATATCGTCGTGGCCGACACCCTGTGGAACGTGCACCCGTCCGCCATCCGCTTAGACAACGGGAAGATTCATGTCAATGACTTCTTCGTGTCGTCATCCTTGGAATCAGCCCCAATGATTCTCGCAGGCGCGCATCCGGCCCACTCGCTGCGAATCAACGGCATCGCCTCCGGCGAGGAGACAGACACGCTGCGAGCCGACCTCCAGGCCATCGACCTGCAGTACATCTTCAACATGATAAACTTCCACGCGGTTGAGTTCGCAGGCCTCGCCACCGGCTCAGTGAATGCCCACGGGATAATGAAGGCTCCGCGAGTGAGCGCCGACATCGAGGTTCCCGATTTCACACTCAACGACGGCCTGCTTGGGCACCTCTACCTCAATGGCGGATTCGCCCGCCGCGGAGAGAAGACCATAGACCTCAACGGCCTCATCCGCGAGCCCGTGAAAGGCGGCACAACATCCGTCTCAGGCATAGTCATTCCGGGCCACGACGAGGGCTCCGGCCTCGACCTGGAATTCAACGCTCAGTACCTGAACGCCTACTTCATAAACTTTTTCACCAGCTCCATATTCGATAATCTCCAGGGACACGCCACAGGTCACGCACACCTCTTTGGCCCCTTCAAGGAACTGGACATCGAGGGCGACCTGGTCATTGACACCGCCTCCGTCGGGATTCCTGTCATCGGGACCCGCTACTACGTCTCCGGCGACACCCTGCGTCTGCGACCGGGCCTCATCAGTTTCGACCACGCACCCGCCTACGACGCCGAGGGACATCAGGGCATAATCACCGGACGTGTGCTCCACGATCACTTCTCCGACCTGCGCTACACCTTCGACATAAGCGCCGACCGCCTCCTTTGCTACGACTTCCGCGAGTTCGGCGACATGTCCTTCTACGGCACGGTATATGCCACCGGACAGGTGCGCCTCAACGGACAACCCGGACAACTGCTCGTGGATCTCGAAGGCTCCCCGACCGCAGGCACCGTCTTCACATACAACGCCTCCAGCCCCAACATCACCACGAACAACGAGTTCATAACCTTCAAGTCACTCAAAGACGTGACAGCACCCGCCGAGAGAGACTCTACAGCTACTGCAAGCACAAGCGACACCACATCGGGAGCCGCAGAAGAGGCCGAGGAAGA
The DNA here is from genome assembly GCA_017447625.1 of Bacteroidaceae bacterium. GTDB lineage: Bacteria > Bacteroidota > Bacteroidia > Bacteroidales > Bacteroidaceae > Physcousia. The sequence continues at coordinate 3,448 of JAFSNB010000046.1, read as the reverse complement.
GGAATCCACGAACGACATACGAATAAACTTCAACCTGGACATAACGCCCGATGCCACTATGCGCCTGCTCATGGACAAGAAGTCCGAGGATTACATCACCGTGCACGGCGGCGGCAACATCCGCGCCACATATTATAACAAAGGCTCGTTCCAGATGTTCGGCACATACACCGTAGATAACGGCCTCTACCGCCTCTCGCTCCAGGATGTCATCCGCAAGGAGTTCCGTTTGGAACAAGGCTCTACCCTCACCTTCCAGGGAGCGCCGATGAAGGGCGACCTGAACATAAAAGCCATCTACACCGTGCCCGGCGTATCGCTCAACGACCTTGCCGTGGGCAGCAACTTCTCAAGCAGCACCGTCCGCGTCAACTGCATAATGAACATCACCGGACAGGCAGGCAAGCCGCAGGTGGATTTCGACTTCGACATCCCCAACGTGAACGAAGATGAGAAGCAAATGGTCCGTACGCTGATTTCCACCGAGGAGGAGCGTAACATGCAGGTGATGTATCTGCTGGGAATCGGACGCTTCTACACCTACAACGCCGAGAACCCAGAGACGCAGACCAACTCCGCCATGCAGAGCCTCCTCTCGACCACCCTCTCCGGACAGCTCAACGAATATCTGCGCCGGGCCATCGGCGACACCGGCAACTGGAACTTCGGCACAAGCCTCTCCACGGGCGAGCTCGGCTGGCAAGATATGGACGTAGAGGGAATGTTGAGCGGACGCCTGCTGAACAACCGCCTCCTCATAAACGGCACATTTGGCTATCGCGACACCCCCGTGGCAAACACCAACTTCATTGGCGACTTCGACGTGCAGTGGCTGCTGACACCCCACGGCACCGTGAGCCTGAAAGCCTACAGCGAGACCAACGACCGCTACTTCACCAAGAGTGCCCTGACCACTCAAGGCATCGGAATACAGTTGAAAAAAGACTTCAATTCACTCCGAGAACTGTTCCGAAGGGCCTCAAAACAGAAAAAATAACATAATAAGGCCACAAAATTTGGCCAAGTCAGAAACTTGACCTACCTTTGCACACGATTTCGGCAAACGACCGTTCAAAATGGCTCCGTAGCTCAGCTGGATAGAGCAACAGCCTTCTAAGCTGTGGGTCTTGGGTTCGAATCCCAACGGAGTCACCTCGAAGAAATAGCCAAACTGCTAATAATGTGAGAATTATGACGGTTTGGCTATAAACATTTTAAGGTATTTACGCTATTAGTGAGTATGAAGAAGATTATATTATTGCTGGCAGTTGTGCTGTCAACAGGTTTAAGTGCTTTTGCGCAGGCGTCATCACCTGCAAAACCTTACGGTCCATTGCCATCAGAGAACCAGCTGCGTTGGCAAGAGATAGAAATGTATGCCTTTATACATTATTCCTTGAATACATACACAGATCAGGAATGGGGTTTCGGCAATGAAGACCTCAGCCTCTTCAATCCTTCAGACCTCGACTGCCGTCAGTGGGCTCGTGTCTGCAAGCAGTCTGGCATGAAGGGCATAATCTTCACAGCCAAACACCATTGCGGTTTCTGTATGTGGCCGTCGAAATACACGGAATATAGCGTTAAGAACACACCTTGGAAGGGCGGCAAGGGTGATGTGGTTCGCGAGTTGGCTGATGCTTGCAAGAAAGAAGGATTGAAATTTGCCGTCTATCTCTCGCCTTGGGATAGAAACCACAAGGATTACGGCAAGCCCGAATACGTCACCTATTTCCGCAACCAGTTGCGTGAACTGCTGACGGAGTATGGGGACATCTTCGAGGTGTGGTTCGACGGAGCCAATGGCGGTGACGGCTGGTATGGCGGTGCTAACGAACGGCGTCAGATTACTAAAGACTACTATGGATGGCCAGAAACCTTTAAGATGATTCGTGAACTGCAGCCCCAATGTGTCATCTGGAGCGATGCTGGCGGCGACCGCGGCGACCTGCGATGGGTCGGAACTGAGGCTGGCTACGTGGGCGAGACAAACTGGAGTTTGGTGCCTCGCGAAGGACGACTGACACACCAGTTGCTACACTATGGTGCCGAGGACGGCGAGCTGTGGGTGGCTGGCGAAACGAACACCAGCATCCGTCCGGGTTGGTTTTACCACGAGACGGAGAACGAGCACGTGAAGAGTCTCTCCAAACTCATGGACACATATTATAAAAGTGTGGGCCGCAATTCATGCTTGCTCCTGAATTTCCCCATAGCTCCGAACGGCCGCATCCACCCCACAGACAGTCTGCGTGGCATCGCCTTCAAACGGATGATTGACGAGGTGTTCAAGGAGAACCTCATTGAGAAAGCCAAAATCACCCGCTGTCGTGGTGGCGACGGTTTGCCCGTCGCCACCACCATCTCCTTCAAACACCCTACCCTCTTCAACCGCTTCCTTGCAGAGGAGGACATCACCCAGGGGCAGCGTGTCAAGAAGTTCTCGCTTGAAGCCCTTGTTGACGGTAAGTGGCAACCGCTGCGCGATATGCTCGTTGAGGACGGAAAAGACGGCCTTACAACCATAGGCCACCGGCGAATCATCTGCTTTCCAACAGTCAGAGCGACGCAACTCCGCTTCACCATTTCCGATGCTAAGGCAGAGCCAATCATAAAGAAACTGGGACTTTATCTGGCTCCGGAAATAACGGCGGACATCGCTGATGCGGGCGAAAAGAAATCCTCTGGCCTGCACATCTTCTTCAGCTCGCCAAAGCAGATGCTGATTGATTGGGAGCAGGAGCAGACCTTTACCACCTTCCGCTACCTGCCTCCGCAGAACACCCGCGACGGTCTTATTACCCACTATACCCTTTGGGCCTCCTCCGACTGGACACATTGGACGAAACTCGCTTCGGGTGAATTCTCCAACGTTGTGAACAATCCTATCTGGCAGACCATCAAGTTTCCCGCAACTAAGGCCCGTATCATAAAGTTCGATGCCGACCGTCTGGCAGAGGGCGACCGCATGAGCTATGGCGACATCGATATAGAATAATATTATCCGTTACCAAAGGATAAGAACATTTTATCCTTTTCAGGTCACATTTTTATTGATTTATTATTACATTCTGCATAAGATTTCGTCAGAAGTGATGGAAAAAACATTCAAAAATCTGCAAATATCTGAGACTCATTTTCAGGGTTGTTTACACCCCATATTTGCAGAAGTTTGCAGATTCTAAAATCGCATCAATTCATAGAATGCTCTTAGCGATATTTGTTAAACAATTTAACAAAATAGTACGTCTGTGCCATTTTTTCGTGACACGGACGTTACCAATCTTACAATCCTTTCACCCAAGTTTCTAATTCCTTCTTGCTAATCCTGTTTAGAAGTTTGCCTTCCTTCCAGTTTACATCAGGATAGGCTGCTTTCAAATCCTCACATGCCTTCTTGATGCTGCTGCCGCCAGAGGTGGCGAACGGAATAACGGTCTTGCCTTTG
>JAFSNB010000004.1 GCA_017447625.1 Bacteroidaceae bacterium | reverse complement strand
CCTGAAATGGGACAAAGCGTTCCAGGTGTCAACTCTCTTAGGAATAAGAAAGACACCGCTAAAACAATGTAAACAAACAGGATTGTAAACCCGTATTGAAATTAAGAATATAAACTGTCAACCTAAATCAGTACACCTCAGTTTCATCACGTTGTGTTGGCGTTTACATCAAGGTGCATTGGCGTTTACATCGAGGTGCATATGCGATTACATCAAGGTGTAATTGCGTTTTGATGCTGGTCAAAAGTGGTTTTGCCCTTGGTCAGATGACACTTTTACCAGCATCAAATGGAGGTTGGACCTCAATCGATTTTTTGTCCCACTCTATGCCATTATTTTTCTCTATGAACAAAAGAGAGCTCTCCACCACTTGGGGGTTAAGAGGTTGGTATTCATTCTCTTTGACCCGTGGAGGCTGTCCACGAACTCTCCACTCGCTCTCCACAGTCCTATGGACAAAGTTTAGAGTGTATCGTTTAGAGTTTAGAGTCAGCATAAGAGTTTAAAAAGTTTAAGGAGTTTAAGATTTTAGGGGCGGGGTTTTGCGGTGGAAGCATAGTGGAGAGTTAGTGGACAGTCTCCGCGCATTTAACACCCTGATTTAATGCGCGTTAGGCCTAAAGTGGTGGAGAGTACCATTTCACTCATACGAGTAAATTTAAGGCTTTTCTAACTTATTGTATTTCAACTAAAAACACCTCAATATCCTTCTGTTTAATATACTTCTCAAGTTCTGTATTCACCATCTTCTTCTGCAGCCATAGACATTTGTATATCGTCTTCATCCATTGAAGGGTATTGCACAATCTTGGCGTGATGGTCTTGCAGCCAGATGTGATTTAAAGTAAACGCAATCGAGTCCAGTGTTTCTTCTCGCTTCGATGGTTTCAGCTCACACTCCCAGACTGTAATACAATGCCAACCCATCTCTGCCAACTTCCGTTGTTCTTCGCTGTCTCGCTCCTTGTTTCTGCGAATCTTATTCACCCAAAACTCGCGGTTCGTCTTCGGAATCTTGCAGCACTCAGAACTCTCAATTATGCATTGTGAATTCTGCATTATGAATTGAACTTGGTGTCCATGCCAAAAGCATCCATTCACGAAGATACATGTCCTATATTTCCTCAGCACCAAGTCCGGGTGCCCAGGTAACCGCTTATGGTTAAGCCTGTATCTGAACCCTCTCTTCCACAGCCCACGTCGCACAATCATCTCCGGCTTCGTATCTTTCGATCGAATAGCCGCCATATTCTTATGCCGCTGCTGTGGTGTGAGTTTGTCCATAACACCCCAATGTGTTATTTCTTTTTCGAATCCATCATTCTCCTCATTTCTTCCCTTGCCGCACGAATCTCCTCGTTGATTTCATCCAGCGAGAGTTCAGGCTCCTGGCTCAACTCAGCAGCGCTTCTTTGCTGCATAAACAAATCCTGCGCACTTGGCGTCCCCTTGATGGCAAAGGGAATGCTGCGACTTCTTATCACAGCTTTCACAAAGACGTTGAACGCCGTATTGACGCTCATACCAAACTGCTCGCAGAGTGCGTCAAACTGCGTTTTCATTTCAGAGTCCATCCTGACTGTAACTGCCGATTGTGCCATAATCTCATATCTATTTATCCGCGATATGATAGCACTATGCCATCATTTCGGGGGCAAATGTATAACAATTCATCAGAATGAACAAAAAATTAGCAAGAAAATTATATGCACACATTAAATTGCATGTTCATTGCAATGTTTGAAGAATTCTTCATGCGTTTTGCATACACCCCGAAAAGCCCATTTCGACATTCCGAACTTCGCTGAACGCTCCAATTTTACCCAATCGCAAACATCAAACTTGATTCGAATGGGATAATCTGCATCATTCACACGTACGAGATTTGCCTTTTCAACTCTATAGTATCCTTCAATATGTCCACCAGGTATTATAGGCGCAATGTATCGGATAGTTTGTATGTCCTTTGTTTCCTCAATGCCCTTTTTCCCCATAATGATAACATTTGCACGTCCTTCCAGTATTGCATGGACATCGCTATTGGCTTTATCGTCAAGCGTGAGTATCATATATACAGCATCCTTTGGTTCTACAGGCGTATAGAACAATCCTTTCTGCGGTATGCTGCAGCCAAGGATTTCCGTTGAGGCTTTTCCAATCAATTCCGCAATAAAATTCTCCAATAGCTTTCTGTTCTCCTCATCTTTGGGTCTCAACGGGAAAGCACCTATGTTTACTTCATCGAGCGATTGCTGGAACTTGGCCTTAGCCACTTCCAAGGGGTCACCATTACCGGGGAAAAGGATATATCCGCCAATAATCTCCTTCTTCAAGCCTGTCTCTCCCTCTTTGTTTTCCCTATAATAAATGGCATCCCTATAGCGGTGCATTTGGTTTATGGCATCGTCAGGAGGTGTATCCACTCCTTCGCTGGTTCTGTCGTTAATACGATATTTGGCATCGAAAAGATATGTCATCTTCATGCCTTTCTCAATATCGTCCTTGGTCAGTTGTAGCACGATATCAGGCTTTTGGGGAACGGTAGGAACCACAAGGTGCTCCATACTGATGGAGTCGTTCTCCTTTTCTGTATGCTTAGGGTTATAGACAAGTTCTGCCATCTCCACGCCATCCTTCCTGAATAAGATTCGTGAATGTTCCCCTTTGCCTAATTCCCAAGTGAATACCCCGTTCATCTCCATGCGGTTACGGTGGTCAACATCAACGTCTAAGCCCAGTTGTTCCTTGACGATATGACTAACCTCGATAAAGCACCATATCTCGTAGAGCGTAGCGATGTCCTTTGATTGCAGCCTGTATATTCCATCATTCAACGAATAAGCCCTGCGCAACAAGTTCCAAGTCCTATACACCTGACTATAACCTGTGGCTCTTTGTAGCACAAGACTCTCTTGAGTCAAGCCCTTGAACCTTCCCACGGTTCTGAAGAACGGGTTGCGTTGCAAATGTTTTAACGTGACGAGCATCGTATTCATTTCCTCATGCAAAGAGTTTCCTACACCCCTAATGGCCTCTATGCGCCGTTTCAGCGTTTCGTATTTAGTCGTAATCTCACCCAATGCATATTTAAGGAAGCGGTTTTCCTGTGTGTCGTTCGACTGAATATGTTCTTCTATACGATACAGATGCCCCTGCTCTCGTCTGTGTTCAGCCAGCTCGTTTTCTATGTTTGCAGGAACACGCTTCAGTTTGTCTGCCCTCAAATAGACCTCATAGCCTCTTAGTCTGCGACGAGGTCGTTCTATTATACTGCGGCAAGCCTTCACAAACTTCTCCTGTTCACCAGCAAAGATGCTCCACCATATCAGTTCAGGAGTGTCGCCTGTCGTATCGGGCGAGAAGCCATGAAAAGTTCGCTTCATGTAGTCGAGCGACAACATGCGATATTCCGCCTCAATGTCCTCGATGATTTTCTTCCAATGCTCGTGATAATTAAGTTTGGTACTCAGTACCTCATAACCTAACTTGAAGTGTCGTTGTTCCTTACCTATATTATATACCAGCTGTAGCTCGCTCCGGCCTATCTCATTGCCATAATTGATAAAGCCAGCTAAAGTATGGCCTCTGAAGCTGAACCTGTCATTATCTGCTTGGATAATCGATCCGAACTGGGCCTTGCTCACATGCTTTCCAAACTCCACCCAGATGGGATATTCTGCATTATCAAAAAACACCGCCCTTGCCTGACTACCATTCTCTAATGGCTCATCGCCAATCGTAGCTGACTTCACGCCATCCGTCCAAGTGTAAGTAGTGAGCAGATTCTCTTCGCCCACATTCCTTACAGCCTTTTCCCAGATGGCTTCATACTTCGAACACTCCACATACATCGTGAAGTCCTCGTGTTGTATCGTCAGCAGTTCCATAGACAATTAGCTCCAAAAACTTGTATAGCCAGAAGTAAGACGCTTTTTCATCTCGTCTAATTTGGCGATGGAAATGGAAGTATATATGCCGTCTTCGTCTTCATCGAAAAGTTCGTCAGACACGGATAGTAAGCCGTCTCTTATCGTCTCTTTTAAATCCTGTAAGAACGCTTCGCTTACTTTAGATTCATCACCTTCAATACGTGAGAGTATTTTCATGTTGGTTATCTCGTCTAGTGCACGGGCGATAACGAATTCCTCCTTATAGGTTGACTCATCATCACCTTCAATCCGATTATACGGCAGATTGTTTACAACATATAGGAGTACTTCATTTCTAGTACGATAGGCAATCTTGAAAGGAGTCCCCTCAAGTTTCTCATTTATCTTCTTAAGGTAATCGATAACCGTATCGCAGACAGCCTTGTAAGAAGAGTAAATATCAACTCCCTCCACAGCATTTCCTATCAGTTCTGCGGCGCCAAGTTTCCCTATATATTCATACTTATCTTCAAGACCGCCATCCAAATCAACCTCATTCATCTCTATTGTCATAGCTCTGTCAAGCACCTTACGTGAGAATGAGAAAGTGGTCTCGTCCATATTGACAGTTCCAATTACTATCAAGTTTTGTGGAATGCAAATACCTTCTTCAAGAAAACGATTGCGTACCTCGTCATAATCTGTCAACTCACTCGTTAAAACACGATACCAATCCTCTTTGCTCTTCTTTAATATTGGGTCTGTAACTATTTTACCGTGTTCGTCCGCTTTTCTACTTTCCACCACACTTAAATACTCAGCAAAATACTGTTCCACAGGAGCCAAATTCATTTCGTCCAAACAAAGGAAATAGGGCACTTCGGGTTCTTCCCAAGCTCTTGCTACAAACTTCAGAAAGTCGCCTGCAACATAAACGGGCTCCCCACTTACACGACTAACATAACCTATCAGCTCACTCGAATCATGCCAATTAGGCTTCACCTGCACCATTTCAAAGTTCTTCGGTTTCTGCGCTTCGTATTCTTCACTTCCCTCATCCCAACAAGCACGAGCTAACTCGCGCACAATACGACTCTTACCTGTTCCAGAGATGCCTGCTAGCAAAAGGAATGGCTTGGATTTGATGGCTGTAATGTAAGGTCTGTAGGCGGATGCTGCTGTAGGTTGTTCCTGTATTATTAAAGATTCATTTAATTGATCATTTAAATATTTTTGTTTAAAATGTGGATTTTCATCAAACGTAGTTTTTATTGCATTAATAAAAGCTGCTTTTCGCGACTCAGTTGTAGGATAGGTCTCTGATTGATTGGGATTTACGATACCAGCAATCATATGCAACTCATCTTGGTTCAAGATAAACATATCACTAATTACCCAACATGCATTATCGGCTAGATGAAGTGCCTTTCTTGCTGCAATTACAAAATTCGAATTATAGACAATGTCATTTCTATTCCTTCGGTATTCTATTTTCACACTATACTTTAGTGTTTTTCTTCCTGCCCAACTATCGGAACTTTCCTTGTATATAAGCATTATGAATGGAGCGTTCACCTTTATCTCATTGATATATACCTTATCAAATAGAGCAGCAAGCAAAATTCCTTCATCTTCAAGGCTATTACATACATGACCACCTTTTCCTAGTGGAATAAAAACCTTATCTACTGGAATAGATTTATTTACCATTCCTATGACTATATTATCATAACCAGGATAAGTAAGCTTAAGGTCTGGCTTAATCTGACCAAGGGATGTTCCCCATGATGGAGTATTACCTCCACTTGAAACTGATGAACCAAAAGCAAATGAGCCTAAATCTATTTTCATAACAACTGACTAAATATATGATTTAATAATATTCCTACCAAATTCACATCCCATCCATTACCTGCTCTTGTAGATAATTGGGAATAAGACTGACCGGCATAATTCAATTCACCATCCTCAAATCCCATAAACCTAAACTGTTCATCAACAGACATCTTTCTAACGATCTCCAAACCATCTTCTTTGGGAACTTCAACAACTCGAAGACTATTATGCTCAGGCTGTGTGATAGTTATACTCAAGGCATTAGTCTTTATTTTCTTATTGTATACATCAAAGCAAAGTGGTTCCTCAACTACAAAAGAATCTATATGATGTTTCTCCTTTAGATGAGCTATTTGTGCCTGAGACAGATAGAGGTATGATGGAGCATTCTTATCCAAAAAGTCACCAAATCTTTTAGTCAGCCTAATTTTAGGTGGAACGATGTTGAATCCTTCAGGGACTCCACCTAACATTGCAAACATCCATATTCTTTCACGATTTTGGGGAATACCATAATCGCACGAATTAAGGATCGCGTACTGGAGTTCACCATAACCAAGTTCGCGTAGAATCTCCTTTATTCGATTTCTTGTAGGTTCAAATTTCTTAGCTGTAAATCCCTTGACGTTTTCCAATAAGAGATATCGGGGACGTTTCTCCTTCAGAATCCTCATTATCTCATAGAAAAGCGTTCCTCTACCATATCTGTCATCTTCACCCATCTGCATTCCTGCTGATGAAAATGGTTGGCAAGGGAAACCTCCCGTAAACATATCGAAATCAGGCAAATCCTTTGGATCTATCTTTGTGATATCTCCCCAATTCCTTATTTTAGGGAAATTTGCTTCGAGTAATTTGCTGGCAAATGGATTAAACTCGGACATTCCTATTACCTGATAGTTCAGGCCGGAACGTTTTAATCCAAAAGAAGCTCCACCATAACCTGCGAAACCCTCAAAAACTCTAATAATATCATGTTGGGGTAATTTGTGTAATTTCTTCTTTGACATGAAAAAGCCCTCTCTTCGTTTTGAAAAGGGGGCGTGGAAGAGATGTGTTTAACCAAGGCCTTGCACAGCCCACATCAGACAACAATCCAACAGTCCACGCCCGTATGAGCGCAAACATCCAATTGCTTGTCCGACTGATGTAAATATTTAGTGCAAGTTCTGGTTAATCAGTCAAATCAAGGATGTCAAAAACTCGTTATTATTCCTTTGTCGTTAGTTCGTACTTTTATAGTGTCCGCCTTCACCCATACGAACAATTATTACTATCTGTTACTACATACAAAAAACGTGGGTGCTTTCATCTGCCTGTTTGTCTTCGAGGCCTTCCACAGCCTTAACGGTAAACAGACAGAGAAACACCCACAAAGGAGTATATAGATACACCGTAAAGTGTGCGTTGAGGCTACGCGAGCCTCGCAGCACACTACGGAGTCTGATATACACACCCCGTGGCAGTTACCTCTGCTATGTTCTTGACCGTTATTCGATTGTGGAAGTTTCGAAGACCAAAAACAAAGCGCGATAACGCCTTTTTAATATGTAGTGTCCCACCCTCCCGGTCTCGGCTTTTCAAGCCTCGAAAGGCTTTATTGCCTCCACTTTTCGGGTTAGGACGGGGCAAAGATAAGGCTTTTCTGTGAAAAGCCACAAAAAATGCTCAAATATTTGCAAGAATGAATAAAAGTGTGTTACTTTGCAGCGTGAGAGGAGAAACCAATTATGTCCTTTTTAGTCGCAAAGGTACTATTAATATTTTAATGAGAAGCAAAAAAGACGAGAAAAATTGAGATATATTCCAAAAATCCCGACGGCCGTGTGTGGTTGTCGGGATTTCGTTATTGTTAGTTCCTCTGATTGATAAGGTTTACCACCTTCACGTATTTGCTGACTATTTGGGGCTGGCGTGTAAAAAATGCACGTTCTAAAATCGTCAGTACCTCAGCAGGAATTGTTCGGCGACGGGGAGGAAGCGGTCGTGTCCGGCGGCATTGAGGTGGGCTTTGTCGGTGCCGTCGCCTCCCTGGAAGTAGATCTTGCGGAACTGCTCGTCGGCGGCGAAGATGTTACTGTTGCGGGCGGCGTCGAACACAGGGATTCCGTAGGAGCCGCAGACTTCGAGCATGGCATCCACGACTTGCTGGCGCAGACTACCCACGAAATTCTCGCATGTCCACGGGGTGAAGAAGAATATTTTGGCACGAGGGTATTTCGCTATGAGGCCGCGGCAGAGGATGCCAAGACGCTCGCGGAACACATCGACACCGATGGAGTCTATGCGTCCGGGAACGGCATCGTTGTGACCGGCAACTACGATGACATAGTCCAGCGAGTCCTTCATTTCGGTGTAGCGCTTGTACATGGCGGGCCCCCACCGCTTGAGGTCCAGGGATATGCTGTTGCCGTTACGCCCGTAGTTGAAGTATTGCATCTGGTGTTTCTTGGCGAACTTATAGTGCCAGGTGTTCTCCACCGGCTCGCGGTGGTTGCGCACATAGCTGTCGCCGATGATGCCGAGCTGTTTGCCCTGCAGGGGGTCTGTCTGCGCGGCACAGAGAGATGTAATCAGGCACAAGGCGCAGAGACATAATAGATTCTTTGTCTTCATAATTTCTGTGGTTTGGTTAATTCTGAGGCCAAAGGTAAGACTATTTTTTTAAGGGAAAAAGTAAAAAGTAAAAATTAAAAGGGGAAAAGTGAAAATTTATCAATTATGAATTATGAATTATGAATTAATTCACTAACTTTGCCCCCACATAAAGCACAATTTATGAGAAAGATGAAGATAACGGCTCTGCTGACCGCATTTATGCTGATGTGGGCGGCATCTGCAATGGCAGAGAGGGCTGACTACAACGTAATCCCACTGCCGAAGAGCGTACAGAGCGACAGCACCAAGACATTCGCCCTGAAGACGGGGCTGGGCATAGCATACGACGCATCTGACCCGGAGATTGCCCGCAACGCGCAGTTCCTGCGCACGTGGGTGGAGGAGCTGACGGGAATCCGTCTCGCCCTCACGCCCGACGACAAACGGGCTGCCATACGGCTCACCATAGGCCTGCCGGCTGATAAGAATGTCAAGGGGAAGAAAGGTAAGAAGACTACTGCCAAGCTGAGCGAACAGCAACAGGAGGCTTACCGCATCGCCGTGAGCGAGAGCGGCATTGACATAGCCGCCCGCCAGCCTGTGGGTCTCTTCCGCGCTGCACAGACCCTGCGCAAGAGCCTCCCCGTGGTGAGCAACGCGGCAGACGGCAACGACATCAGCATAGAAATGCCCTACGCGGTTATCGAGGACGAGCCGCGTTTCACCTACCGCGGCGCGATGCTCGACTGCGCACGGCATTATTTCCCCGTGGCAACCGTGAAGAGATACTTGGATCTGATGGCTATGCACGGCTGCAACCAGTTCCACTGGCATCTGACCGAAGACCAGGGGTGGCGCTTCGAGGTGAAGGCTCTGCCGGAGCTGGCCAAGAAGGGCAGTGTGAGAGAGCAGACCGTGATTGGTCACAACACAGGGGTCTATGACGGTCAGCGCTACGGCGGCTTTTACTCTCAGGCCGAATGTCGCGAGTTGGTGAACTACGCCGCCGAACGCTACATTAATATAATACCGGAGATTGACCTGCCCGGACACATGATGAGTGCGCTGCACGTGTTCCCGAACCTCGGCTGCACGGGAGGCCCCTACCCCGTTTGCACGAGCTGGGGCGTGATGCACGAAGTGCTCTGTGCCGGCAACCCCGAGACGATAACGTTCCTGAAGACCGTTCTGGGCGAGCTGTGCGATGTGTTCCCCTCGAAGTTTATACATATCGGCGGCGACGAGTGCCCGAAAGTGCGCTGGAAGAACTGCCCGAAATGCCAGGCAAAGGCTCAGGCTCTGGGACTGAAGGACGACGGGAAGCACAGCGTAGAGAACCAGTTGCAGACGTGGATAAACCACGAGATGGAGGCGTTCCTGCGCGAGCGCGGCCGCGACATAATCGGCTGGGACGAGGTGCTCGAAGGCGGCCTTACCGAGGGCGGCATAGTGATGTCGTGGCGCGGAATCAAGGGCGGCATCGAAGCAGCCAAGCAACACCACCGCGTTATCATGGCTCCGACAACATTCTGCTACATAGACTACTATCAGCTGCAGAACCGCGACCGACAACCGCAGAGCATAGGTGGCTACGTCCCACTATCAAAGGTATATTCGCTGGAACCGATCCTGCCTGACGACCTCAGCGAAGAAGAACAGCAATATATCCTCGGTCCGCAGGTGAATCTTTGGACAGAGTATATCGCCTACCCGCAGCACATCTTCTATATGCTGCTGCCGCGTCTCGACGCCATCAGCGAAGTGCAGTGGTGCCGTTCGGAGCAGAAGGACTTCGACCGTTTCAAGAGTCGTCTGCCGCACATGCTGAAGATCTACGACCGCTTAGGTATAAACTATTGCAGACAATACGAATAAATTACAACATAAATAAATATGAAAGAGTATATCGTGCTGAGCCGTACGAACGGAACAACAAAAAACGGCTCTAATTTTGCCACCCTGAAGGTGGAGAGTGTAGATGAGGTGATCAATGTCGCTGTGTGGGAACTGAACCCGCAGCAGCCGCCCACAGTGGGACAGCTCATCAGTTTCTACGTGCTGAAGGACAATGCCGGGAAGAAGTCGTGCAACAGCAGCGACTTCAAGGTCATCGGCCTGCCCGACGAGAACCACCCGCTATACAACAAGCTCCCCCGCCCCATCAAGCGCGAGGTTTGGGATGCCACAATCAAGCAACTGACGGAATACTGCAAGGACGAGCAGCTGACGCAGATTATCAGCGAATACGCCGACGTGCTGTACAAGCCTTATTCCGAATACCCCGCTGCAACGACCGTTCACCACGCTTTCCCCGGCGGACTATTGAACCACACTCACCAACTGCTTGACATGCTGGCAGGAGTCTATCCACATCTGCCATACGAGGTGAAGATTGAGCGCTGCGTGCTGGCCATCCTGTTCCACGACTACGGCAAGGTCTATGAATACCAGAAGACGGGCGAGCCGCGGCAGGACATGTACCTGCTCGGACACATCTATATCGGCGCACACAAACTGCACCAGGAGCTTGAGAAGCGCGGCATCGACACCGAGGAGGCCAAGCGCATAGTCCACTGCGTGCTGGCTCACCACGGCAAGCTGGAGTTCGGTTCGCCCGTGGTTCCCGCAACGCAGGAGGCTATACTCGTGAATATGCTTGACGACCTGAGCGCGAAGACCGACACAGCCAACGGCACTGGAAATCTGGAAAAGAACTTCGCCCTGGGGACGGCAGTAATTAAGGACTAAGGGGGGGGACTCTCCCCCAGCCCCTCCCTGTGAGGGAGGGGAGTTGTTTAAGGAGTTTAAGAGGTTTAAGGTTAAAGCGGCCCGAAAGACTTCGATTATTCGGTTAAACGGTTAAACGATTTAACGAAGGCCGCATAATAGAAAATAAATAATGATGAAAATAAAAAAATTATTAGTGCTGGGATGCATAGCTTTGCTGCCGATGGGCAGTCTGCAAGCCCAGGATTCAGATCCGGTGGATGTCACCGCTCAGTATATCACCAACGGCGACTTCGAGAACGGCACTACGGGCTGGACTGTGAGCAACATGTCGCAGCAGAGCAACACGCACTTCACAAAAAAACACGCCACCTATTACATGGAGACGTGGGTGGACAGAGGCCGTAAGATTGGCGACGCGATGGTGGAACAGACGCTGAGAAATGTGCCCTGCGGCAAATACCGTCTCACGGCTGCCGGACTGAACGTGCAGCAGAGGGCTTCGGGCAGTGACATGAACATAAACGCCACGCCGCAGACCGGTGTGGCTCTGTATGCAGGACAATACGAGACACCTATCAACCGCTCCACGAACTACACGCTGGAATTCGCTGTTGTGGAGGACGCGGCTGACGTGCGCATCGGGGCATACGCCGAGGGCGCCACCGGCAACTGGTTCTGCATTGACAACTTCCAGCTTTATTATGTCGGTGCCATAGACGTAACGGCCTTAACCACACATCTGCAGGCACAGATAAAGACTGCCAACTACTATCTGGAGGATGGCGTTCAGGACTCCATTCGAACCATCGTGGAGGATGCCGTAACAGGAGCACAGCAGACCATCGAAGCCTCACCAGAGGACGAAACGGCTCTCCGCGCGGCTATATCCGCGATGCAGGCCGCCATAGAAGCAGCAGAAACCTCCAACGGCTTTTACCTCGAGATCCGCGAGGCTCTGGTCTATGCACGCAAACTGCTGGGCTGGTGGGCAGACGGCACACGCAGGGTGGCTGCCTGGAACAACCTGCAAGCAGCCATCCAGAACGCCGAAGAAGCAGCTGCGAACTACGCGCTTACCGACGACGAACTGGCCACCGCACTCAAGAATCTCAATAACCGCGTGAAGCTGCTGGACAAGAAGATTTATGAGAGCGGCAACGCCGTTGGCACGGGAACCGCCCTGCAGAACGTGAACAACGAGTGGTGCTATCAGCGCAGTCAGCAGTCGAAACACTGGATTGTGTTCTGGGACAAAGGCTACGGCGATGCCAAACCATCGGGTCTGGACAATATTCTGGAGACCTGCGACCGCGTATTTGAATTCTACGCAGACTCCCTGAAGTTCATTACTATAAACCAGGGCAAGTCAAAGACCGATACCTATAAGATGATTATCCGCCTGCGCTCCACAACCGAGTGGGAGGCATCGGGCAGCGGCATCGACAATCAGATTGGTCTGCTCACGCTGTCACGCTGGGCCTACACCTCACGCGGCGGACAGACTATGGCACATGAGATTGGACATTGTTTCCAGTATCAGGTGCATTGTGACAACAACAACAATAACGGATTCATGTACGCAAACGGCTGGGGCAGCGTGTTCTGGGAAATGTGCGCCCAGTGGCAGGCTTATAAGTTCTACCCGGAACAGCAGTTTGGCAACGAGTGGTTCACAAACACCATCAACGGCCTGCACCGCGAGCCGTGCGAGTCAGACCTGCGCTACAACAACTACTTCATTCAGGACTTCTGGTGCTTCAAACAGGACGATATGAGTGCTGTGGCACAGGTGTGGAATCGCAGCGTGAACCCCGACGACCCCCTGCAGGGCTATATGCGCATCTTCATGCGCGGCACAGGCACAAAGAGGACGGCCCAGCTTGGCGACGAGATGTGGGAGTACGGTGCCCGCATGACGACCTTCGACATGGATGCCCTGCGCGCCCGCGGAGCCAGTTACATATCTGCCCGCGAACAATGCAAGATGCACAAGATAAAGGGTAACTACTGGATGCCAGACGCATCGAACTGTATCGAGAACTTCGGCAACAACGCCATAAGGCTGAAGGTGCCGTCGCAGACAAAAGACACGGACATAGCCGCCTCGTTCCTCGGAATGGCAGACACAACTGGCTACATCTCGTATAACAAGACGTCAGCCGGATGGAGATACGGATTCGTGGCTCTGAAGAAGGACGGCACACGCGTCTATTCCGAGATGCGCGAGGCCAGTTACAAAGAGCCCGGCGGCGTGCTGACATTCACCGTTCCCGCCGGATGCTCAGACCTGTTCTTCGTGGTCTCCGGCGCTCCGACACGCTACTGGACACGCCCCTGGACGGACGACACCTCCGTGAAGGAACAGTGGCCCTACAAAGTGGGTTTCTACAAAACCAACCTGATTGGCTACGCCAACACTATACCCTCAGACATACGTCCGCTCTTCGCCACGGAGAACTACGAGGAGGACACCGAGGTGTGGCAAGGTGTGTTCGACCTGCAAGGCCGTCGCGTGGCTGACGACATCAGCGGACTGCCCAAAGGCATCTACATCGTGAACGGACAGAAAATCAGCCTCAGGTAATGCATAATTCATAATGCATAATTCATAATAGCCTGCGGTATGCAGTCAGGTGTCTTCATCGCGCCAGCCCAATTATGACGTATTGATGAGCAAAGTCGAATAATTATGAATTAAGCATTATGAATTAATCTAAGTGGAAGACTTCACGAATGGGTACGGTCACGGGCGAGTTGTCCGGATTCGTCTCCATTATGTCTTTCATGTAATCCCACCACTTCTGAGTGGTCTCGTCAGCGCCCATATCCTGCGAGCTCTGTTCTCCCTCTATCTCCTGATAACCAAAGAGAATGTTCGTGTCGCGATCCCAATAGATGCTGTAGTTGCCTACGCCGGCATCCTTGATCTGTTTCTTCAATTCGGGCCACAGCGCAGCGTGGCGGCGTGCATATTCATCCTCGCAACCTGGTTTGAGGAACATCTTAAAAGCAAATCTTCTCATAATGATGTCATATAAAGAATGAATGAGTAATAATAAAACGTCGCAAAAGTAGGTAAATTCTTACAAAAAATCCCGTTTTAAGAACAAAAATGCTTAATTTTTGTCGTTAAAAGGCTTATTTATTCACTTTGAACTTTATAACAAACGGGGATATTTTTGATTGTTATACCTTTGCAGCGGAAAAATATAAATCCCTTTAATTATTTTCCTATGTCGAACGAAATACACAGGACACGCTCCCACAGTCACAAGACTGATTTGCTGGAATTCATGAATGCGAATTTCCGCAGTGACATGTCAATGACTGAATTCGCTAAAGCCTCTGGGCGAAGCCTCTCCACATTCAAGCGCGACTTCAAGAAGGTTAGCGAATTGTCACCAGAGCGCTGGCTGACAGACCGCCGCCTCCGCGCTGCCTACGACATGCTGAAACGCGGGCACCGTGTATCGGACTGCTGTTTCGACGTGGGCTTCAAGAATGTCAGTCATTTCTCTGCAATATTCAAGAAGAAATTCGGGTTAACACCCGGACAGGTAAGAAAACTAAGGGAAGAGTAACACTCTTCCCTTTTTCTATTATTTACTCATCCTTGAAACCGTTCAGTTTGTCGATGTAGAACTTTCTCAGGTCTGACCATTTGACGTAAGGACCTGTGACTGCTTTGACTGGCAGACTCATCTCACGCTCGTTGAGCAAAGCCTTAACCAGAATGTCGCCGGACTTGTTTTTCTTAGGACGATAAAATATCAGCTGCACGTTGCAGGCCATCGGGAAGATGTCGTAGTTGCGCCACACCTGATCCAAAGCGTCGATGTTCTCCACGCGTGCGCCGCAGGAACCCAGCTCCAACAGACAGGCCAGAGGCAACACACACACTTCGTGACCGAAACGCAAAACAGCCTGCGTCTGTCTGGCTGTATCTCCTACATTAATAATATCGCGCAAGAGAGCCGACTGGCTGAATGCCATCACGCCGTCGGTCTGCGGAGCATGTGCATAAGAGAGATACCAATCCACATTCTTAATGCGCCACAAATCATAGAGCTCATCAGAGGTATATAGAGACAGGAGCTCAATGTCTGTGTCGTGGCTCTGCATGTTGTTGGCAATGTAGAAGAGCTGGCGCATGAAATCGGCGGCGTCGATGCTGTCACGCACCCATTGGGCGTCGTTGAAGAGCACGCTGGATAGTCTTTCGGGGTGGGTGTAGCGCTGACGGATGTCGCGGCGAATATCATCGCCCTTGCGACTGCTTTCCCCCAACGACTTCGGCCACGAGGCATTGAGGTAATATTGAAAGGCTTCGCTGACATCGTTGTGGAAGCGGGCGGTGGGGTTGGCAGCAGCCATTTCCTCGCACTCGGCTTCCATAGAGAGGATGCAGCGAATCACCACCGTGCTCTTGGCATCAATGCTCACTCCCTTCTTCTTGAATATTTCGGGGAAGTTCTCTACCATTCGGCGACCGATGCCATGGTGCTGTCGCTCGCCAACGGTGGTAAGGTCGCCCAAACGATTCACGGTTGTGGGATAGAACTGCTCCAGTTTCTGCAGCGTCTCCTTGCCCTTGGCGGTCAATTTGCCCTGTTCGCCAGCCTTTTTCATCGTGTTGATGGCGTTGGTATATTCGCCCTTGCGGATGAGCCAGCGCGAGCCGTGACGACCATAGTGGTTCATCAGATAAGGCTCATAGCCCTTGGGCGCAGGTGTGAGTTTCTGCGTTGCCGGATAGTTGTCATAGTCCAGATGGTTGCTGCCGCAGAGGAAACGGTTGGCGGCGATTTCCTCTCTTGCCGATTGTCGTGCCTGCCCATTGATGGTGGTCTGTGCATAGGCAGAGACGGCGACCGCAGCTACGGTCAGAAGTGTGATCAGTTTCTTCATAATGGTTATCGTTTTATTACAGGATGCATAATGACAAGAGGTAGCCTCCAAACTGAAACTCGTGTATGCGGGCTTCTGCTGGAATCTCCGGCAACGGACGACCTACGCCCTCGCCTGTGGCCTTGACGTGACTCTCGTGGCGAGCCCACAGACGGGTGAAATGCTCGTCGGGCGCTGGGGCTTGGCTTATTGCAGCCAGTTCTTCTTCGGAGAAGACGGTTTTGGCCACACTCTCCCACTTGTGTGTTTGTTTCTGCACATCCAAACCTAAGCTGGATGCTATGCGACGCATCGGCTCACCGTTTTTCCACGCGCGGCTCTCGTAGGTGACAAATGGCGCCGGCATAAGGGCGGCAGCTGCCACCGAGCCGGAGTGTGAGAGGCTGAAAGCGAGACTGCGCATCGTCGCAAATCCGGGCTTGCCGTGTTCGCCCTCGGTATAATCCATATCACACTCATGAAGCCCGTGCCGATTCAGCAGTTTGTCCAGCAGCAGGGCAGCTCCGAGACGCAGGTTCTGCACCTTTCGGTTCTTTGTCTCCTCAACTAATTTGCGTCTGTGAGAGGAGACACGTGACAGGGCGAACCAGAACAGTTCGTCGCTCTCCAAGGGCGTGACATCAGCCGCCAAAACGCGCACGCCAGGCTCCGGATTCACGTCCAAAAGAGGTGTCAATAGTTGAAAATCGTTATTCATGGCGGCGAAGGTACAAAAAAATGTGCGTTCCGCCGCAAGAACGCACATTTTTTCATCGTTTTTAGGTATAAAAAGCCTCAACGCATCACTACACGGTCGCCACATTCCTTTGCTAACTGCCCTTCTACCTTCTTCAAATCCTGCATCCGGCTCATCAGTTCGCGGCGCGCATCCTTGTCTGTCAACACCTTCGGGTCGCGCATCTGACGGAGCAGCTGTTTCATCTCTTCGCGGACTATGGCAAGTTTGTAATCCATCATCACGCGCGGCACCAGTTCCATGAGACGTTTCTCGTCCGGAATCATAGTCGCATCCTTGTCATAGATACGGCTCAGAGGTTCTCTGCTTATGGAGAGTTCTGTGGCCAGACGGGCTATGTCCTCGTGCTCGTTGTTCTGAAAGAAATGGGTTGCGTTGAAACCCTCTTCGTGCAAATGCTCCATAGCCAATTGCATCATCCGTCGGTGTGTGGCATCGCGCATCTCCAGCCCGTCCTGTTCCAAGGTGTAGTGTATATACTCGATTACAGTGAGGGGACGCACCTTCCCGTCCTCGTCCTCAACATCGCACAGAACCTGCTCACCGAACCGCACGAGCATCTCAATGAGCAGACGCTCTTTCTTGTTGAACAGACTCTCCGCAATGGCGCGACGAGACCCACGAGACCCCTCTAAATCTCCCCGTGAGGGGAGACTTTCATTTCCGCTTGCCTCCTCCCCGCTTGCATTCTCCGTACCAGCATTCTCCGCGTCAGCAACCTCCGTGCCAGCCTCTCCCCTCCCTCCAGGGGAGGGGTCGGGGGTGGGTCTTTCGTGGGTGG
The DNA here is from genome assembly GCA_017447625.1 of Bacteroidaceae bacterium. GTDB lineage: Bacteria > Bacteroidota > Bacteroidia > Bacteroidales > Bacteroidaceae > Physcousia. The sequence goes on along the minus strand of JAFSNB010000004.1, from coordinate 30,747 downwards.
GTCTTTCCTTATCCTCTCTGCGTTTCTTCGTCACAGCAGTAGTTAGAAGCCGTTCCTCCATCGAAAGCATCTGGGCCGTCTCCTTAATATAGAAAGTGCGCGTGATGTCGTCGGGAATTACCGAAAGGCTATCCACGATGCTATTGACCAGACGCGACATCAGCAGCGGGTCGCCCTTGGATTCCTGTTGCAGGAGGTCGGTCTTGAAGCGGAGGAAATCCACCTGATGCTCTTTGAGATAGGCCTGATACTCTTCTGCCGAGTGCTTGCGTGCGAAGCTGTCGGGGTCGTCGCCGTCGGGCAGGAGGAGCAGCTTCACGTTTATTCCTTCAGCCAAAAGCATGTCGATACCTCGCTGCGAGGCCTTGATTCCAGCCGCGTCACCATCGTATATCACGGTAATGTTGGCAGTGAAACGGTGAATGGCGTGAATCTGTTCGTGGGTGAGTGCCGTGCCGGACGAAGCCACCACGTTCTCTACCCCCATCTGGTGCATAGACATCACGTCGGTGTAGCCCTCCACGAGATAGCACAGGTCCTGTTTCACTATCGCCTGCTTAGCCTCCCACAAGCCGTAGAGCTCACGTTTCTTGCTGTAAATGAGACTCTCGGGCGAATTCTGATACTTTACAGCTACGCCTTTTGTGGCCGCATCGAGCACACGTCCGCCAAAACCGACCACCTTGCCCGAGACGGTGTGAATCGGGAAGATGACTCGTCCGCGGAAGCGGTCGGTCGGCGTTCCGTTATCATGTTCTATGCAGAGACCCGTGTCAATCAGATACTTTGGGTTATAGCCTTCGGCCTTGCCCTCGCGCCACATCTGGTCACGTTTATCAGGGCAGAAGCCTACCTGGAACTTCTTTATGATATCATCGCGGAAGCCGCGATGACGGAAATAGGCAAGACCGACTGCGCGCCCATCGACGGACTCATGGAGTTGGTGCTGAAACCAGTTGTTGGCCCACTCGTTGACCACAAACAAACTCTCACGCTCGCTCTGCTGAGCCTTCTCCTCGTCTGACAGCTCGCGCTCCTTTATCTCGATGTTATATTTCTTGGCCAGATAGCGCAAGGCTTCAGGATAAGTGAGCTGCTCGTGTTTCATGATGAAATGCACGGGCGTGCCGCCCTCGCCGCAAGCAAAACACTTGCAGATATTCTTCGACGGCGACACCATGAACGACGGCGTGCGGTCGTCATGGAACGGGCAAAGTCCCTTCAGGTTTGCCCCCGCGCGGCGCAGCGTCACGAAATCGGACACCACATCAACGATGTTCGCCGCGTCAAGGATCCTATCTACTGTCGCTCTGTCTATCATTGCGGTATAACTTCTTGTAAATAAATGGCATCGAGACTCCAGAGGGCGCAGTCGTTAGTGGTTGTCTCCACGCTTTCGGTGAGCGGCTGAGGAACCTCGGGCGGCAACAGTTCATGGGCTTCGAAGCGGTAATGCTGAGCCGCGCGACTGTATTTCCACATATCTGCCCACGTCTCTTCGGCAAGAGCCTTGTCATGGAGTTTGGCTGCGGCATAACCCTTCAGACGACTTATGCGGAAGTGGTTTTTCGTAACCTTATGGTAGCGCGCGTTGTGGTCAAGATAAACTGCCTCGAACTTCTTGTTCGGAACCATTTCCATCAGCTCGTGCATCAGTTCGAAACCTCCCATGATGAGTTTCAGGTGGTTCGTTGAGGTGAGTTTCTTGTCGCCTTCCCACGAGAGAACGCCCGTGGCAGGGTCGAAACCGAGGACGCCGGGGCCTGTGAACATACCCTGCGGCAGGGCGGCGATGCTTTTCATCCCGGCCTGAATCTTCTTCAGATATTTCACGTCGCGGGTGCGCTCGTATTGCGTCATCCAGTTGCCTGCGTATGCCACCCAGTCAGGCCCTATGCGCAGACGGGCGGGGGCGGTGCAGGGATATTTCTCGCGCGGCAGAGCCAGACGCATCGGGTCTATGGTGTAGAGCATCTGGTCTGCATCCTTCACAGCTGTCATCAGGTCGCCCGTGCGCTCGTCCGTAGTCAGATAATAGTAGAAGCGATTCCAAGCGGCCTGCGAGATGCGGGCTTCCTTGGCGCCGCAACCCCAGTGGCTCACATTATGGCGCGAGCCGAGACCGGCAAAGGGGCCGAGGTGATAGACATCAACCTCCGACGTGTGTCGGGTCATAGCTTCCGCCATCTTCCAGACATCCGGGCGGGCGGTACGGAGGAACGAATACCAGAGCCAAGAGATTGAGCCAAGTTCTGTGTTGTCCCAGGCGAATCCGCCAACGTCGTATTTCCACTCGTGGCGGGCCGGATCGTATCCATGCATAAAATCGCCGTAGTTCCAGAATCCGTACCAATGACGTTCATCCACAGCCTTCACGTAGAAATCCAGATAGTCTTTCAGCAAATCCTCCACCTCGGCGCGTTTCTCGTTTGAGCGGTCTGGCAGACTCCAAACACCGAAGGCGCGGCGCGAATGTAGGTATTCAGGCGTGCATACCAGCGGTGCATCCTCAGCCTGCTGACGTGCGCGCTGGGCTATAGCGGCCTTGCCGGGAAAAGCAGATTCAGGAATCAGAGTCAGCACAGACGTGCGGGCTATGCCGTAGGGGGTGGACATACCCGGCTGCACATCCTCGTAACTGGCGTTCAGGTCGTGTGCCACATTATCATAGTGGCGCAGATCCATTGCTCCGCCCTCGGGTGCCCAAAGGTAGGCGGTCAGATAGGCCGTAGCGTGCGTGGCGCTATCGACCTGCAGCGATGCGGGGTAACTCTCCCAGAAGTCCTTCACGCTAATACCGAGTCCGCCGCTGACATCACCCACGAAGGCATAACCGGCAGCTCGTCTTCCCGTATGAGTTCCAATCCATTGGTTATTCGTGTGTGCCCGTTTCTGAATTGTATATCCCTGGTCTGAGAGTTGTGTGAGGCGGTAGGTGTTCCACTTTGCCCAGTGGCGCAGCAGATCCTGCCCCTTCGCATCGAAAGTTTCCGGTTCGGGGATGCGCATACCAGCAACCTGAGACCCCTCTAAATCTCCTTCCAATACTCTTCGTCCGCTTAGCGGCTGCACGCTCTCAGCCCACACTCCGCCATCCTGTGTGGCAAAGGCCACGTGGCGATTGTATGCCTGCTCGCGCATAGGCACTTCGAAGCGCACACCTAAGGAGCGGATGAAATCGCGGTTTTGGTCGCCTTCATATACAAAAGAATGCACCATACGCACCTGCTCAGAGCCGGCGTAGAAATAGAGTCGCAGGGTAAAACCGCCCACACCCGCGTACTTGCCCTCAATCTTCACCACGGCGCGCACATCGCCTGCGCGTTCCACTTCCACCTTTTGTATCTCAGCGGTGTAGTGATGGAATTGAATCCGATCCAGATTCTCGGCATAGGGCTGATCCTGAGTGGTACAGACGAGCTGTCCTCGGCCTCCCGCGCGCGTACATTTATATATTAGGCTGTCTATTATGGCTGTGCCGCTCTTGGAGATATATGCCTGCAGCGGACCTGTGTTGATATAAATCTGGGCTTCGGATTCTGCAACGGTGACAGATGAGAAACCTCTGTCCACACTGCGTGCGGTTTTCTCCTGCTTGAAAGAGAGGGAATTTGTGTTGCCGGGAACAACGGCCGCGAAGCCGCCCCACTTCACAGAACCGTCTGGCCAATAGGCTGTAGGCCAGAAGTCTGCGGGGATAACGTCACCCTTATCGGAAGTGAGGCTGAAAGAGTCAGAGGGCTTGAACTCACCCTTGGAAAAGGGTATGCCGAAACTGACGGGCTTGTCATTCTGAGGTGTTTGACCAATCCAATGCAGTTTTACCGCTGTGTCGGCAAAAACCATGAGCGGAAGCAGCAAAAACAGGGTTGTGAGGAGTCGTTTCATCTTCATGTGCTACATTTGTGGCGCAAAGATAGGGGAAAATATTAAAAAGGAAGAAGAGAAAAGAAATTTTTTCAGAGAAAAGAGAAGAAAAGAAAACAGAAAAGATAGTTGTCAGAGAAAAATGAGTATCTTTGCGCCCAACAACATCAAAATAAAGAGAAACGTCATGAAAAAGCTTCTACTGATGGCTTTTGCAGCCTGCACATTCACGGCTTGTAACAACTCCGGCAAGCAGGCCGAGGAAATCAACGATTCCACTACCCCACTTCATCTGTTGAAACCCGAATACAAAGTGCCTTACGGCGAACTGACGGCAGAGGAGGTGAAGGCCGACCTGGAACGTGTCTTCAACTACTGCGATGCCAACACGCCACACCGCATTATCGATAAGGACGGAGCCGAAGTCACCGACCTGCAGAACCTACCCGAAGGTGCAATCGTGGAGAAGGGTGCCTTCCGCATCGGCTCCTACGAATGGGGCATTACCTATCAGGCTTTGTTAGACGCAGCCGAAGCCACCGGCGAAGAGAAATACAAGGACTACGTAAAGCGACAGTTCGACCTTTTGGCTCAGGCCGTTCCCGCCTTCCAGAAGCGTGACAGCGACAAAGAGGAGATTGCTGACGCCCAGATGGAGCAGATTATCCACCCGCGCGCGCTCGACGACTGCGGCACTATGTGCACAGCGATGATGAAAGCCTCAAAGTCACAAACGATCAATGGTCAGCTCTCATCCATTATCGACAACTACTTCAACTTCGTTGAGAATGGCCAGTACCGCCTGCCCGACGGCCTCTTTGCTCGTCATCGTCCGCAGCACAACACCGTGTGGCTTGACGATATGTACATGGGAATCCCCACCCTCGCCTACGCCGGCATCTACTTCGGTGAACAAAAATATTTCGACGAGGCTGCCACGATGTACAAGAACTTCGTGAAGCGTATGTGGGTGCCTGAAAAGCAAATCTACCGTCACGGATATGTCGAAGGTCTTGCCCAGCAGCCCACTTACCATTGGGCCCGTGCCAACGGCTGGGCTCTGCTGACGACAGTCGAGATTCTGGATATGTTGCCCGAAAACCACCCCGACCGCGAGTTCATACTGAACCAGCTGCGCGCTCACGTAGCAGGACTCTGCGCCTTGCAGTCCAGCGAAGGTTTTTGGCATCAACTCCTTGACCGCAACGACTCCTATCTCGAGACCAGCGCCACCGCTATCTACTGCTACTCCATAGCTCACGCCATAAACAAAGGCTGGCTCGAGGGCATCACATACGGCGGCGTGGCACAGCTGGCCTGGCACGCAATCTCCACAAAGATCACCGACGAGGGCAAAGTTGCCGGCACCTGCGTAGGAACTGGCATGGCCTTCGACCCCGCATTCTATTATTATCGTCCCGTCTCCTCTGCCGCAGCTCATGGCTACGGTCCTGTGATCTGGGCCGCCTCTGAGATGATACGCCTGCTCTCCAACTGGTATCCGCGCACCAACGACAGCGGCCTCCATTACTACAGCCAACCACAGACTAACCCCGCCCCCCTCTTCTACCTAACCGAAGACGGCAAGGGCGAAGCGGTGAAGTAAACGATGTTTAATGTAAAATGTTAAATGTAAATTGGGGGCCACGCGCAGCCTAAATCGTCAAATCGTAAATCGTAAATCGTCAAATCGTCAAATCGTCAAATCTCTATATGTTCCGCAAATATTTCCTCCTCTGTTTGGCTTGTTGTGGGATAGCCACAACCCAAACCAGCGCGCAGACCCTCACTATCTCTGTGAGCAACCGCGCCGACTTCGTCTGCAAGGACGCTCCCATAGTCATCGACTTGCATAACTACCTGCCCGCAGGCACGCGCATAACATCTGCCATCGTAACGGATGCGGCTGGAGTGGAATATGCCTCGCAGTTAGACGATTTGGACGACGACCTCGTGGCAGACGAGCTCTCCTTCACCGCCACTATGCCCGCCAAAACTACGGCCTCGTTCGTGGCCACTCTATCTAACACAGACCCGCAGCGACAATATCCGGCTCGCGTCACAGCCTTCATGAAACTTTGGGACCAGAAGTTCCAGTTTCCCCGCATAAACAGCATTGAGTTCCGAGGCAGCGAGCGGCCGTTGGACACGTATAACGCCATCTATGGTCACGGAGCGATGTGGGAGAGCGAGTACGGAGGCTTCCGCGTGTATATGGATCACCGCCAGAGCATTGATATCTACGGCAAGCCGCGCCCGTCGCTCGTTCTCAACAAGACGAACTTCTACGCCACACGCGACGACATCAAGAACGGGCTCGGTTGCGACATCCTCTTTGCCGGACAGAGCGTCAGCGTAGGCTCATTCCGTGGCTGGCTTGACAACCAGACCACATATATCGACAGCGTGGAGGCACGCGGCCAGCGAGTAATAGCCTCAGGCCCCGTTCGCAGCATCGTTGAGGTGTGGGACCGCAATTGGTTCTATCGCGGACGTACCCTGCAGATGCGCCAGCGCTACACGATGTTCGCAGGCCACCGCGACGTGCATTTCGAGTGCTGGCTGCAAGGCACCGACGACGCCTCCACCTTTGCCACAGGCGTGCAGAAATTGGAGACAGCCAACGAGGGATTCATAGAGAACACCGGACTGGCAGGTTCCTGGGGCCGTAACATCCCGGACAAAGCCGCCACCGACCTCGTCGAGGGAGTGGGTCTGGGCATCCGCGTGCCGCGTCCGTTCCTGCGGGAGACTCGCGAGGACGACACTAACTACCTCTGTCTGCTTCGTCCACGTCAGGGCTTCATAGCCTACGACTTCGCCATCTGCGCATCTATGGAAGAGCAGGGCTTCAAGTCCTCACAGGAGTGGTTCAGCTGGCTGCGCCAGTGGGACCGCGAGAAGCGCAACCGCCTCGACATCACCGTATCGCTTCTGCCCACCACCGAGGAGCGTAACCTGCATTACACCCCCGCAACACTCATCATCTTCTTCGAGGAAGGAGCCCAACAGGAAGTCCTTTCTGCCGCACAGCGTTACGGCTGCACCGTGTTATACACATTCCAGCAGATGAACGGCTGTGCCGTACGCATCCCCGCCACGAAGAGCGTGGAAGAGAGCATCGCCTACTTCAAGCGCCTGAGCAGCGTCCTGCAAGTGCAGCGAGACGAAGTGATTCAAATGAGGTAAAGAACAACATCGCGCAAGCTAATTATGCATTATGCATTATGACGTACTGATGAGCGAAGTCGAATAATTATGAATTAAAAATTGACGATGTAGTGTTGCTTATGGCGTGAACGGTCAAAGAACACAAGACCATAAGTATAGAGGTCGAAGGTAACACCTACGGCCTCATTTTTTTGCACCTCGCGCCACTTGGCCAACGCCTCGCGCGAGGAGTGAATGCCCTCAAGGATACAAAGAGCACAGGGGCTGGGCTCGTAAGAGAGAAGATGAGAGGAGGAAACGAAGACCATTGAACATTGAACTCCTTGAACCTCTTGAACTCCTTGAACTCCTTGAACCTCTTGAACCTCTTGAACTCCTTGAACCTCTTGAACCTCTTTAATTTCCGTCTCAGGTACGGCGGCACGGATATATGCGGTCTCTATGGGTGCATCGCCAAAAATGAGAACAGACGAGGGATGTACCCAGTTGGCGAGGCGGAAAAGGAGGCGGCGGCACTGCAACGGATAGAGCTTCAGCATTCGCACAGGCCACGGGTGTAGTTTGTTGAGCGAGTCGTAGGCATAATAGCGTCCACACTCAAGGATGACTCCATCGATGAGTGAGAAGGCCCACGGAGAATGAACTCCATAACCCCGACGCTTACGGAAGCGCTTAAGCCATATCCAAGGGCGACGAACAAAAAGAAACTTATTATTTGTCATAATTATCGGTGCGAAAGTAACATTTTTCTCGCAAAATACATAGTTTTTGCAGGAAAAGATTTACATTTGCCCCCAAATTTAGGAAAAAATAAACATTTTGACAACTATGAGACAACTCACAACAGAAGAAATCAAGCGTTTGGAAGCACAAGGATGCTCTGCGCAGGACTGGACAGAAGTGCTCGTCAGCGACGCTCCGAGTCTGAAATATGTTCGTGGCGCACGCTTCAGTGGCCACATCGAAATCGGCAAGTTCGAAAACAGCTTCGAGATGGCTGGTGGAATCCACAAACACACTGGTATATTCAACGCCACGCTGCACAACGTCACCATCGGCGACAACTGTTGCATCGAGAATATCAAGAACTACATCGCAAACTATGACATCGCCAACGACTGTTTCATAGAGAATGTGGATATCATCATCTGCGAGGGCCACAGCACCTTCGGTAACGGAGTGGAAGTGGCTGTGCTCAACGAGACGGGCGGTCGCGAAGTCACCATCCACGATCATCTTACTGCCCACGAGGCATATCTGCAGGCCATCTACCGCCACCGTCCGGCCCTCATTGACCAGATCAAGCGCTTCGTTGCCGAATACACAGCCACCCGCACCAGCGACCGCGGCACCATAGGCCAGCACGCCACAATCGTGGACACAGGCTACATTAAGAACACATATATCGGCCCGTATGCCAAAGTGGAGGGAGCCGGCCGACTGAAAAACGGCACGCTCAACAGCCGCCAGGAGGCCCCCGTGCATATTGGCTACGGCGTTATCGCTGACGACTTCATCGTGCAGGATGGCAGCAGCGTAGAGGACTGCACCACAATCTCCCGCGTATATGTCGGTCAGGCTTGTATGCTCGGACATGGCTACTCCGCATCGGACAGCCTCTTCTTCTGCAACTGTCAGGAGGAGAACGGCGAGGCCTGCGCCATATTTGCCGGCCCGTTTACCGTTACTCACCACAAGAGCACCCTGCTCATTGCCGGTATGTTCTCGTTCATGAACGCCGGTTCAGGCAGCAACCAGAGCAACCATATGTACAAGCTCGGCCCAATACATCAGGGTGCGCTGGAACGCGGAGCAAAGACCAGCAGCGACAGTTACATCCTGTGGCCCGCACGTATCGGCGCGTTCAGTCTGGTCATGGGACGTCACTCCTCGAACCCCGACACCTCTGCTCTGCCATTTAGCTATCTCATTGAGAAAAATGGCGAAACATATCTTGCACCAGCCGTGAATCTGCGCAGCGTAGGAACCGTACGTGACGCCCAAAAATGGCCTAAGCGCGACAAGAGATACAAGGACGGGCGCTTGGATCAAATCAACTTTAATCTGCTCTCTCCCTACACGATAGACAAGATGATTCGTGGTCTCCACATCCTTGAAGAGTTGGAAAACCTCAGCGGTGCCACCAGCGATGTCTATGCCTATCAGAGTGCGAAAATTAGCAACAGTGCCCTGCATCGCGGACAGAAACTCTACCGCATCGCCATACAGAAGTTCCTGGGCAACTCTCTCATTAGCCGACTGGAGAAAATCGACTGCTCGAATGTGGAAAGCCTGCTCGAAGGCCTAAAACCAACCAGCACTATCGGTCACGGCGAATGGGTGGATCTGGCAGGACTGATTGCGCCTAAGGCTTCTATCAACAACGTACTCGACGACGTGGAACGCGGCAACATCTCTTCGGGTCAGCGTCTGAACGACGAGCTGCGTGCCATCCACTCAAACTATTATGAATATGAGTGGACTTGGGCTTACGAGAAGATGCTTCAGTATTACGACTTACGTCCCGACCGTATCACCATCGAAGACCTCATCATGATTGTCCGCCAGTGGAAGGAAAGCGTCGTCTCTCTGGACAAGATGCTCTATGAGGATGCGAAGAAAGAGTTCAGCCTCTCTGCCAAGACGGGCTTCGGATTCGACGGCCACGACCGCACAGCCGAAGCGGACTTCGAGCAGGTTCGCGGCGCTTTCGAGAGCAACGCCTTCGTAACAGAGGTGCTGGCACACATCGAGCGCAAGTCCGCCCTCGGCGACCGCATCATTGCAATGTTGGAAGGGTTGGCATAACTCCATTTAACTTCCAAATACAAGTGGCTGTTATTTAGTTAAAAATATTTAAGCCAAAAGATATTTAACTACGGCGCGGCACGCAAAATGCCGCGCCGTTTGTATATTTACCGCCGAAAAGTGTATTTTACACTTTAGAGACTATCAAAACTAAACCTATTACCAACCCTAAAACTTATTTTATGAAGAAAATCTACATGTTTCTTACAGCCGTGTTTGCGATGCTATTCGTAGGCACGACAGAGGCTAACGCCGACCCCATCCGTGTGAATCTGAATGTTGACAACATGGAGTGGGTGTTATGGAACGGCAATGCCGACAAGACTATGGCTTGGGGTCGCAAGATCAAAACCATCGACGGCCCCGAAATCACCATCACGCACACGAACAATAACATGGCATTCTGGAACGGCACAGACCTGCAGTTCTACGCACTCGTGGGCAGTTCACACCCCCAGAACTATGTTATCGCAGTTGAAGAAGGCTACAAGATTCTGGAAGTTGGTTGCGACTTCATCGTAGGTACCCATCCTTCGGTAAGACCTTCAACAGCCGAATACGGTGTCTCCCTCTCTATCAATGGCGAGGAAGCCGTTGTCAGCACAGTCTCCAAGGCTGACTACGAAGCCGGAACCGGCACTCCCTCTCACGCAGAGGCAAAGGACATCTCCGAGGACGGCAACGTCACAGAGGTTAGCCTGTCTGTGGATTTCGTTGCTGACGAAGCTCTGAATGGCCAGAACAACGCGCTCTTCGTGAACGCTATCGGCCTCTACGTCATCATCGAGCCGCTGGAAGGTATGCAGAAAGCCATCATCGACCTTCAGGCTGCCTTCAACAAGTACAATGTCGTTGATCAGTTTGTTGAGGGTACAGACCCAGGCTGCTATCCGCTGTCACTCATTACCGCTCTCGAGACTGCTCTTGTCAGAGCAGACTATGACGAGCTGGAGTTCACCGGCGAACTGGATGGCATGACCGAAGACGACATCCGCGCTCGTATCACAGATCTTGAGAATGCATACAACGCTCTCGTGGCTGCCAAGATTCCTATCACTCTGCCCGACGGCTACTATCGTATCCGCACCCGCACGATGTACACCAACACCATCAACACCGGCGAGGTGGACGGCAATAACCAGCCCATCACCCGCGACGAAAGCATGTACAAGTACATCCGCAACGTCATCGGCGAAGATCAGATCACCAGCCGCTGGCAGAACCGCACCGACAAGGCCGACGACGAGGCTCTGATGCTCTTCCAGCTGACTAACAAGGACGGTTTTGTTGACCTGATGAACGTGGCCACAGAGACCCGCTTCAACGACATCTCCGCTTCCGGAACCATCGTCAGCTCACAGGAGGCCGACGGTCTGCTCTACATCGATGCATACGAGACCGCAGACAACGAGACCAGCGTGTTCATCCGCATGGCTGAGAAGAAGGACGAGAACAACTCTCTCCATCAGAGCGGTCACGGCGGCGGCACAGGCGTGAGCGGTACGCTCGTAGGCTGGTATGCAGTCGTGAGCAACGAGGCTCAGCCCGCTTCCCTCTGGGTGTTCGAACCTGTTTCTGATGCTGATGCTCAGGCCATCATGGAAGCCTACATCCCCGTAAAGGAGCGCAACGAGATGCTGGTTGAATACCACAAGATCTACGATGACGCAGCCTCCAAGATCGAGGTTGCCAAGGATCCTATCATTGGTGAAAATGGTCTCATCACCAGCGCAGACCAGCTCAGTTCACCGTGGACAGAGAGCAGCGAAGGCTCTCTTGAGGCCCTAATCGACGGCAATCCCAGTTCCTATTGGCATTCAGCATGGTCTTCCGGCAACGTAGCCAACCACACTCACTACCTGCAGGTTGCCCTGCCCGACGGTGACTACAGCGAACTGACACTCCAGATTACCCGCCGCCCGGTTCAAAACGACCACGTAACCCTTTGGGGCGTATATGGAAGCAACGATCCGGAGGCTGCAGACGAGGCTTGGGAGGTAGTAGCTTCTCTGCCTACCCCGTTCGGCAGCAACACCGAGACCATCAACACCAAGGGCTTTGAGACAAAGGGCTTCAAGTATCTGCGTTTCTACATCGACGGCACAACCACAGGACGCGGCTACGGACACGCATCTGAGTTCCAGCTCTTCCCAATCTCTCAGAACCCCAACTCTCAGTATGCTAAGCTCGGCGAAATCGCAACGACGCTTGATGCCATCGTGAAGGCACAGGCTGACAAGGAAGAAGACGACATCACCAAAGAGGACTACGAGACCCTGAAGGATGCCTATGAGGCATTCATAGGACAGATCGTCGATCCTACCGAACTGCGTCAGCTCCTGGCTCAGCTCGAAGGCAAGACCGGCATGATTGTAATCGGCACACAGCCGGGCTTCTGGAAAGACAACAGCACCGCTGCTGCGTTCAACGACGCTTACGATGCAGCCAAGGCCTACAACGAGGCCGGCGTCTATACCCGCACCGAGAGCGACCAGCACGTAGCCACTCTGACACGTCTCTCCAACACCATCACAGACGCAGCCATCGGCATCGAGGAAGGCAAGTGGTATCGCTTCCGCTTCGGCACCGAGGATGAATATGACCAGTACGGTTGGGAGAAGGGTCCCGCTTCCGAGAGCGTACTTGAGGCCACTCAGGATGTGCTGCACGAGGCTCTCTTCGGCAAGTATGTGACCATCGGTAACATCGCATCTGAGACCATCGAGTACAAGGAAGACGTACTTGACGGTGACGGTCAGCCCACCGGTGAGCAGAATGACAGAACTGCTACTCAGTACACCATCGAGGAAGCCGTGCTCTCAGAAGTATCTGTAGGCCAGTCGCTCGTTATCGACGCCACCTCAGACATTCCAAATCCTGACTTCGCCCTGTTCCGCTTCGTAGCTGCCAACGACTCAGCTTATATGATCCAGAACAAGGCTACCGGCCTCTTCATCAAGACCGGCACCACCGGACATGCAATCCTATCTGTACATCCCTCACTCTTCAAGGTAAGCGCAATGGGTTACGGTGCAAACGCCATCAAGGCATTCAGCATCGCTAACGCAGACAACAACTACCTCCACATTCAGGCTGGCGACAACGCTCTCGTAACCTGGAACGCCAACACCCCCGGCAGCAACAGCACCCTCTACATCGAGGAAGCCGAGGCCGTAGCTTCCGACTACGACGGCAGTTCGTTCAACATCAGCATGAAGCCCGGTTCCGTCAACACCTTCTGCTATCCCGTTGAAATCAGCGCCGCCGAAGGCATGTACGGCATCAACCGCATCGAGGGCAACGAACTCGTGCTGGCTCCTCTGACCAAAGCCGTAGCGGGCCGTCCGTTCATCTACATCAACGGCGAGACGGAGAACTACGACGCTGAGCTGGATGACGACTACGAGCCCGTACCCTTCAAGCATGGTTACGAGATCAACCCCGAGCCTTACACCAGCAGCTACCTCAAGGGTACCTACAACCAGATTACCCTGGAGCGCGGCGATGTAGTGGCTGAAGGCAACCAGTTCGTCATCATCAAGGACGTGATGCACGGCGGTATCGTAGCAGCTAACCAGGCTTACATCAGCAAGGAGAACAACTTCACCATCTCCGAGGCCGTAACCCTCAATATCACCACCGAGGAGGACGGCATCGCAGCTGCCATCGCAGACGTGGCCAAGAACGGCGTCATCTACACCATCGACGGTCGTGTGGTCAGCCGCAACGGCAACCTCAACATCATCAGCCGTTTGCCAAAGGGCATCTACTTGCTCAACGGCCGCAAGGTGACTGTGAAGTAAATCACCTGCTAAATACATTTGAAAAGAGCATCCTTCGGGGTGCTCTTTTTTTGGATGTTAAAGAGAGGTTAAATACATTAATAATAAGATTTATGCAAAAAAACTTTCCAGTGTCAGAATAAACCGCTACTTTTGCAGACACAAACCAACTAAACTGACCAACTATGAAAAGATTTGTACTGTTTTTGACCGCAATCCTCACCTTCGCAGGAAACCTGCAGCTGTTTGCAGATATACCGACAGGACTGCTGAGGATCAAGAACCGCCGCACCTCTACGGCATACCTCACTTCAAGCACCTCTGGCTCAGCCAAGGGAGCCAGCAAGACCACGGGCCTCTCGCAGGTGTGGGTGGTGCTGGCCAGCGGAAACGGATACACGCTGCGCAACGCTCAGACGGCCGAGTATCTGCAGGCTGACTTCGCAACGCCCGCCAGCAGCAAGGCCACGCTGTACATCCAGCAGGACAAGAACGCGAACACCTATTACAACATCTCGTCGAGCAGCGACTTCTCTGGCCAGACTTGCCTTAATCTGGGCAATAACGGAACTCAGATAACCAAATGGAATTGCAACAACGACCAAGGGTCTATGTGGACGTTCGAGACTGTGACGGATGTCACCGAGGACGAGGTGCGCCAGCACTTTGCCGACATGACGGGCTACGTAGGCGAGCTGAGCGAGGGCAAGTATTACCGCATAATCTCCTACTACGGCCGCGCCCTGCAAGACTCCGAGACTACCGGCGGTGACATGTGCACCAAGGATGTGGATGCCAGCAACATCTCGCAGTACTGGACGCTGACCAAGAGCGGCAACTACTGGCGCATACAGAATGTTCTGACAGAGCGCTTCGTTCTGCCGCAGACCACGACCAGCGCCCCGTTCCACACCACTACGGCCGCGAACATGGAGCAGTTCAGCCTCAACGTGAACTTCAACATCAAGCGCACCAGCGACGAATGGGACTTCAAATGGACCATAGCCGCCCCAGGCAACAGCAAGGGCTTCCACGATGCCAGCAGTCAAGGCCACAACATGGTGCTGTGGGGTACGGATGCCGCTGCCAGCGAATGGAGTTTCCAGGAAGCAGAACTCACGCAAGAGGCCATCGACGCCGCACGCGGAGAGATCAACACCTACAACGACCTGGTTGCCAACAAAGCTGAGTTCCAGAGCCATCTGGACAATCTCTTCGAGGACAAGGCCTGCACGACACTCAAGGCTGACATTGCAGCCCTTTCGGACGAGGCTCTGGCAGCCAACGAACATTACGCCGCGCTGAATGCGAACATGAAGGCTATGGTGCTGAAAGTGAAGAACAACACCTGGCAGCAATACACCAACGGCAGCTACACCGCCGACTACGAGCGTTTCTTCCGCATCGCCGACTACAAGATCTACAGCCATTACCAGAAGATGATGAACGCCGACAACTTCGTCATGAGCAACTCGTTCGGCAAGCTGTCCGGCCCTACCGGCATAGTGGCCAACACGGGCGACATCATTTACCTATATGTGAATAGCTCGCCGAAGGCCAGCTGCACTCTGCAACTGGAAGCTGTACCGACGGACGGAGTTCCGGGCAACCACCAGACCGGCACAACGATGAATCTGACTCAGGGCCTGAACATCTACCGCGCCGCAGACCAGGTGATGCTTTACATCTTCCACCAACTCGACGACACCAAGAAATATCTGGCCGACTATCCCGACATCAAGGTACACATCGAGGGCGGACAACTCAACGGCTACTGGGATGCCACACGCGGGATGACCAACGCCGACTGGAAGAACCTGCAGAAGAACCTGCTGAAAGCCAGTCCCGTGCTGAACCTGAAGACCGAACACCTCGTGTTCGCCATGAACGCAGCTCTGGTGAAGCAATGCGAGCCGAACGAGATGGAGGGCCTGATGCGCATCTGGGACAAGATTCCCGAAAACGAAGAGCGCTACATGGGCGTTGAGGACTTCGAGGGCCGCTACCGCAACATCTGGAACGTGTTCTCAATAGACTACAACTATATGTTTGCCTCCACATACGGCACATACTACAACGAGAGCACTCTTGAGACCATCATGAACTACGCGAATATGCGCAAGTCCGGCAGCCTTTGGGGACCGAGCCACGAGATGGGTCACAACCACCAGGCCAGCATCAACGTAATCGGAACAACGGAAAGCTCGAACAATATGTTCTCGAACATCAACACCTTTGAGCAGGGCATCGTGGATTCGCGCCGCCAACTGCCTGTGGATGTATTCGCCGAACTGGCCAAATCGACCCCGTGGGTGAAGCGCAACATCTGGAACACAACCAGTATGTTCTTCCAGCTGTACCTCTACTTCCACGTGCAGCACAACGACGACAACTTCCTGCCCAACCTGTTCCGCAGGATGCGCAAGAACCCGATCAACAAGGGTACTTACAGCAGCACTGTTTCTTATATCGACGGTGACGGCAACCAGCAGACCGGTGCCAACGTGGCCGACGGAGCCAACGACTACCTGCATCTGGCCAAGATGATCTGCGACGTGGCACAGGCTGACCTGAGCGAGTTCTTCGAGGCTTACGGAATGTTCGTACCTATCAAGGACGTACATGTAGGCGACTACTCAAACTACGTCGTAACTACGACACAATCCAAGATCAACTCCGCCAAGCGCTATATGCAGAGATACCCGAAGAAACTTGGCAACATCATGTTCATCGACGACCACATCGTAAAGCATAAAGCCAACCCGGACAACATCTTCGAGGGCATACCCGCAAGCGATGGCTACCGCATTGCCAACCTCAGCCAGCACAACGAGGTTAGCGAGTACAAGAATCTGCCTATCGGCGATGTGGGCGACTACGAGGAGTACAACGGCAATCCCGACTACACCGTAAGCGCCGACCGCTTCACGATCACGAACAACACCGTCTCCTTCAAGGGCAAGGGCAACTATCTGGGACATAAGTTCTACGACACAAACGGCAACCTGATTTGGGCCACGAACGCCAAGGAAGCCCCGCTGCCCGACGCTGTGAAGAAACTCAGCCCGCTCACCGACTATTACGTGGTGACGGCTCAGGCCAACATGGCCGACGTGCCCTGCCCCTACTACAACGCTTCAACGTCCAAGGTTTATCAGGTTAATGTCTATTTCGGCAAGGAGGACAAGAAGATTATCTGGGCTGCAAACGAACAGACCAAGCTGAATGACTATCTGCCGGAGAATGCAGTTGGTGTCATCGGCACAGCCAACGCTCCCGAAAGCGTGACGCAAGCCAACAACATCATCGACACAGACGGCACAGCAAAGAGCATGGTGATCAACGGCAACCTGCCCTTCTATCTGCCGTCAGAGACAACGACCGACGCGCTCACGTTCACTATGGAGAACAGCGCCTACGCAGCTCTCCGCCTGCCGTTTGACGTGACCAGCACCGACATCCCGGGTCTGCAGATCGCGACATACAACGACCAGCAACTCGCTATGACGGCAGCCGATGTAGTTCGCGCCGGACAGCCCGCTGTGGTGAATGGCAACGTAAGCCTCAGCCTCAGCAACGTAGCTCTCGCACCCTGCGACTATCAGACTCAGGAGAACATCCTCGTCCTCACAGCCGACGGTCAGAGCGTAGAGACGGCAGAGACAGCCGCTCCGTTCCTCTTCCCGATGCAGAACGCCACCGCTATCACCAGCACATTTGCTGACGCCGCAACCGGCAAAACCGGCATCTACGACATTAGCGGAAGAAAAATCAATTCACAATTCTCAATTCATAATGCTCAATTACCGAAGGGTGTTTACATCCTGAACGGGAAGAAAGTTATTGTAAAGTAAAAAGTAAAAGCGGCCCGACGTAATAACGATATAACGGTATAACGTAATAACGTCAATGATAAAGGCCGCAATGGTCAATGTTCAATGATCAATGTTCAATGATCAAACGTAAACTGCCGATTCCGCTGATATTCTTCATCCTCACATGGGTGTGGGCATCGTGGTGGATGGGAGACGTGGGACGAATCGCACGCGAGCGCTCGTTCTTTGCCACAGACTCGACGCTGATGCAGTTTCTGTGGCAGCAGGAGTTCGGTTCGCTGTGGATTCTCGGACGTGCGCTACTCACGCTGTTCCGTTGGCCGCTGCTTGGCGGCGGTGTCGTGGCGGCGATGCTCGCGTTCGGCTCGTGGATGCTTGGCTACTGTCTGCGTCTGCGCCCGCGGTGGCGATGGATTCAGTATCTGCCCGCCGCGGCGTGGATGACGTGGGTGGCTTGGAGCGGCTTCGAACTCTATTACCAACACGAGAGCGGACGTCCGCTGGGGACACTCCTGCTCGGGTTCGTCGTCGTGGCGATAGACGGATTCATAATCTCCACCTTCTCCCGCAAACCGCTGCCGGAGATAGTCCGTCCGCCGAAAGACGAGACGCAGAGGCAGAATCTGGCACAGCTGGTACTCGTCATCGTGCTGACGGCCGTTCCCGTGGCCACTACTTCGCTGCGTCACCCCTATCTGCGCCCCGTAACGCGGATGGAGGTACAGATGCTCAGTCAGGACTGGCAGGCTATGGCTGAGACCGCACGTAGCAACGCGACCCTGAGTTACCGCCCCATAGCCGCCTATTACGCCATTGCGCTGGCCCGCACAGGCCGCCTCACGGACGACCTCTTCCAGATACGTCTCGACTACGACTCCCTGTATCTACGCGGACGCAGCAACACACCGGACAACGGCACAAACTATTATCTCGCAGACTGCAATTACCACTCTGGTCTGCTGCGTGCGGCCGAACACAACACAATGGAGATGCTCACTATGGACGGCCCCTCGCTCTACACGCTGAAGCATCTCACGCGGCTCGCCATCCTACACTCGGACTTCAATCTCGCGCGGAAATACCTCGACATCATCTCGCATATGCCCTTTGAGTCGGCCTTTGTGGAGAAGTACGAACCGATGACGGCTCAGACGGCTGCGGCTGCGCAACTGAGAGAGTCCGACCCGGAGTTTGCCTCAATAAAGATGTGCGAACCCGTGGCAGACTGTTTCGAGAGCCAGTTCCAAGAACCCACATTCCTCGGATATTTCGCCGTGCTCACCGCAGGACGCTCGCTTCAGGCCCTGTACCAGAGCCTTATGGCAAACCTCTATTCCAAGCGAATGAACGACTTCCTGATGCGCTGTCAGCCGCTTGTGGGGCAGGTTCTGCCACAGTCCATCGGCGAGGGACTCATCACTCAGTCGCAAAAGAACCCGCAGATCCTGCAGGCTTTCCCCTCGCTACAGATGGATGCCCAGCGTTACCGCCTCTTCCTGCAGACGGTCAGCCCCTACATAAAAGACCGCGCGGGCAACGCCCAGAAACTGTTCCAGGATTATCGGGGCTACTATCCATATTATTATTTCTTCGGCAACCTCAAAGCCACACGCAAGAGTACGGCAAAAGACTCACCGTCGAAAGCCGGAGTGAACTAAAATCTTAAGGCATTGAAGACACATAGCATACATATCCTGCTCCTTCTGGCGCTGCTGCTGACAGCCTGCGGGCCGGCAACCGAACGCCCGGCAACCTTCACCGACACAGACGAGACGGCAGACATCTCTCCAGACTACGGGGGTGTAACGGTTCCGCCCAATATCGCCCCTCTGACCTTCATCGTCAGAGACTCGCTTGCCGACGCGTTCGTTGTTGAGTTCACAGCAGAAGGAAACAGCGAGAACTGCGAGAGCGACGGGAACTTCATCGTGGCAGCCAAATCAGGCGGTCTCGTGCAGCCCGACACAGCCGCGTGGCGCGCCCTGCTTCAGGCAAATACCGGCAAGACGGCAAAGATAACAGTTTATGCGCGGAGCGACGGACAGTGGAAACGCCACCGACCCATCTCCTTCCGTATCTCCGAGGAGCCTATAGATGCCTACCTCTCCTATCGCCTCATTGAACCGAGCTACGAGCTCTACCGCCAGCTCGGCATCTATCAGCGTAACCTCACCACCTACGAGGAGACGCCGATTTATGAGAACAACCGCACATTCGACGACGACGAGAACCACTGCGTGAACTGCCACAACTATCAGGCCAACGACACCCGCCGTATGCTCTTCCACGTGCGTTCCAACCACGGCGGCACAATAATCATCGACAACGGCGAAATCAACAAGATCGGCATCAAGCACGACAGCATTCTCTCTGCCGGAGTATATCCCTCGTGGCATCCAACGCTGCCTCTGGTGGCTTTCTCCACAAACCTCACCGGACAGATCTTCCACATGCAACACAGCGAACGCATAGAGGTTCTGGACGAGGCATCCGACCTGCTGCTCTACGACGCGAAGGAGAACACCGTAAGCAAGATATTCTCCACGAACAAGCAGTTCGAGACCTTCCCCTGCTGGGCTCCTTCGGGCGACCGCCTCTATTATGTCTCGGCCGACGTCCCCAACCTGCCGGACACACTCGCTCCAAAGGACCGCGGCTCGTGGATGATGGAGCACTACTCAGAACTGCATTACAACATCTGGTCTATGCCCTTTGACACCCTCACCCGCACGTTCGGCGAACCGCAGCTTGAGGTGGATTGCGCCGCCGAGGGCAAGAGTGCCAGCGTGCCGCGCATCAGTCCCGACGGCCGTTTCCTGCTTTACACCGTTGCCGACTATGGCCAGTTCCATATCTGGCACAAGAGTGCAGATCTGTGTATAAGACCCACCAACCAGTCGGCCCCCCATACTGCCCCCGAGGGGGCCTCGATAGCTTTGCCGACTGATAGTATTGTGCCACCCTCGGGGGGCGAAAGGGGGGCCAACCTCAACAGCCCCGAGGCTGAGAGCTTCCACTCTTGGTCGAGCAACAGCCGCTGGATAGCCTTTGCCTCGCGCCGCGACGACGGGAACTTCACGCGCATATACATATCTTATATAGACAGCTCCGGCAACGCACGCAAACCCTTCCTGCTGCCACAGCTTGACCCGCGCCAGAACATCCGACTGCTCAAGAGCTACAATGTGCCGGAACTCACCCGCAACCCCATCCAGGTTTCTACTGCCAAAATACGCAAAGCAGTACTCGAACAAGAACAAAAAGTAAGCAAATTCATAGAAAAGTAAAGAAAATCCCGATTTTTCTGACAAAAAGACAATAAAACCACAATAATTGCGTTATTCTTAAAAGCGACTCGGCGTAATAACGATATAACGGTAAAACGTAATAACGTCAAAATAAGGCCGCTCTTCAACCACTTAAACATCTTAAACTAATTATAATCATCTCTTGTCCTCATTTCGCTTCCTCCTTACAGGGATGGCGGGGGGAGAGTCCATTAAATCATTAAATTACAATTATGAGAGTTATTATTGAACCCGATTACGCGAATCTTTCGCGCTGGGCAGCAGAGTACGTAGCCGCCCGCATCAACGAGGCAAAGCCTACCGCAGAGAAACCCTTCAAGCTGGGATGCCCCACCGGTTCCTCACCCCTGGGCCTTTACAAGCACCTCATCGAACTCAACAAAGCAGGCAAGGTGAGCTTCAAGTATGTCATCACCTTCAACATGGACGAGTACGTCGGCCTGCCCGAAGAACATCCCGAGAGCTATCACAGCTTCATGTGGACCAACTTCTTCTCACACATCGACATCAACCCCGAGAACGTTCATATCCTCAACGGCAACGCTCCCGACCTCGCAGCTGAGTGCGCCGCTTACGAGAAAGCAATCGAGGCAGCAGGCGGCATCGACCTCTTCATGGGAGGCATCGGTCCCGACGGCCACATCGCCTTCAACGAGCCCTTCAGCTCACTCCAGAGCCGCACTCGCGTGAAGAGCCTCACCACAGACACGATCATCGCCAACAGCCGCTTCTTCGACAACGACGTCACCAAGGTGCCCAAGACTGCCCTCACCGTCGGCGTAGGAACCGTTATGGATGCCAAGGAGGTTCTCATCGTGGCCAACGGTCACAACAAGGCCCGCGCCATCCATCACGCTATCGAGTGCGCCGTTAGCCAGGAGTGGACCATCAGCGCCCTGCAGATGCACCCGCACGCCATCATCGTCTGCGACGAGGCAGCCACCGACGAACTGAAGCACGGCACCTACAAGTACTTCAAGGATATCGAGAAGGACAACCTCTAAGAGGAGAGAAAAAAGAAAAAGACAAGTTGTTTTTCTGGTTTTTTGTTCCTTCTTTAAACTCTAAATTTTCACCCCGCAGGTCTCCCCTCCATCACGGGAGGGGTTCGGGGGTGGGTCTTAGGCGGCAAGAGCAATCTTGTCGCCCTTTTTTTGCCCCAAAAAGTGTGGGTAACGGCCTTCTTAAATATAAAATCAAAGAAAAATCGACATTTTCATATAAAAAAACGATGTCGTTTGCACATAGAATGAAATAAAATAGTATCTTCGCGCCCGATTTGGGAAAAGCCCCCTTCAATTCCCCCAGAGTGGGACTCCCTGAAACCTGAAACTTGAAACCTGAAACTATCTACATTAAACTTTAAACATTAAACTTTAAACTAAACTCACCATATGTACTGGACACTTGAATTAGCATCTAAACTGGAAGACGCTCCCTGGCCTGCAACCAAGGAGGAGCTCATCGACTATGCCGTTCGCAGCGGCGCCCCGTTGGAAGTAATTGAGAACCTCCAAGAAATCGAAGATGAAGGCGAAATCTACGAAACCATAGAAGACGTCTGGCCAGACTATCCCACCAAAGAAGACTTCCTCTTCAACGAGGACGAATACTAACGTAAAAGGCGGTGGAAGTCGCTGAAAAGTAGGGGTCACCTGCATAAAGACTTGCTGAAACCAGATGATTCATGTTTAGGTGGTGGCTACTATCATTTCGATTATACCGCTAATCGAATCATCCTTGACCGCTCATCGTATGATTTCGGCAAGCCCAAATGGCATCTGCTAGAAGTTCTGAAGGTTCCATCAGTGTATCGTGGCCTTCGACTGGTGTACTTCTATGATGATGACCGCGAGTTTGATGTCAGCCAGGAACTTCAAATAGAATACTATGACTGACTACGATTCCATATGGCGCACACAGGATGAAATCAGAACGGTGGTGAATGCCGTTCTGGGTGAATGTATCTGGAATCTCAGCTACAACGAGCGACGTATGGCCATCGAACTGGAGCTGACTGTCACCCTCGATGATGATGCCATCAGTAATCTATGTTGCCAGTTCCCCATTACTGCCGACTACGACGGCATCGGCGCAAAAGGCTCGAAATTCGCATTCTATCTCTGATACTCTTCTTCTATAAGAATGATGATACTCATCTTCCTTGGCGAAGATTTCTTCCCGTTTCAAAATATTAGAACATGTGGCACAAATCAGGCGTATAGATGAGAATAGAGATTCATACTAAATGTTAAATAGTGGCGATTTTACTTCCGTTACGGCAAAAAAAGAGGTGTTTCGGAAGTAGTATCGCGATTTTTTTTTGTAAATTTGCAGCAAAAATCGAAGATAATGGACTATAAGACTACAATTATCGGACGACGGCATGAACAAGATTTGATTAGGGAGTACTATGAATCCCCTAAGGCTGAACTTGTGGCCGTCTATGGACGCAGACGTGTCGGCAAGACTTATCTCATCAAACAATGTTTCGATGAAACGTTTGACTTCTACTTCACAGGTTCTTTCGAGACACCACGAAGTACACAACTAACTCTATTTAAGAAGGAGTTGGAGAGGTACTCCGGCCGCAAACTGCGTAAGCCCAAGGACTGGTATGAAGCATTTGACGCTCTAAGGGAGTATATATCATCACTTCATAAAGAGCGTGTAGTGGTGTTTCTTGACGAGTTACCCTGGATGGACACTCCTAAGTCCGGCTTCCTCTCTGCTTTCAGTTATTTCTGGAACAGTTGGGCATCATCTGTTTCAGGATTGAAACTTTTCGTCTGCGGCTCTGCTACGACATGGATGCTCTCTAAGTTCATCGGTGACAAGGGAGGTATGCATGGCCGTGTGAACCGTCAGATATATCTTCGTCCGTTTACACTCTATGAGACTCAGCAGTTTTTGAAGAGTAAGGGCGTTGACTGGGAGATGTACCAAGTCACAGAGGCTTATATGACGATGGGAGGCATACCTTATTATATAGATATGTTGGAAGGTAATCTGTCGCTCAACGAGAATATCGACCACCTGTTCTTTCAGGAAGGAGCTGCCCTACGTACAGAGTATGACTTTATCTTCCGGTCGCTGTTCCGTAACTCCAAAGTTTACCGTTCTGTCGTAGAGTTGCTTGCCAACAGCTCTGTTGGTATGAGCCGGCAGGATATACAGGAAGCGATGAAGATGGAAGATGGCGGTTTTCTGACAGAAGTGCTTGACAATCTGTGCAAGTGTGACTTTTTGCGGCAATATGCGGCATTCGGGAATAAAGACCGTGGACAGATGTACCAGTTGATAGACCTGTTCTCTCTGTTCCATTTACAATTCGTCAGCAAGTTCAGTGGTCAGGATAGCCATTTCTGGAGCAACATGCAGGACAATCCACGCCGGACGACATGGCAGGGATATGCATTCGAACAAGTCTGTCTGCACCATATCCCACAAATCAAACAGAAGTTGGGAATCAGTGGTGTCTTGAGCGAAGTCTGTTCTTGGTCATGCAAAGCATTCACAGACAGAGACGGTACACAGCATAAAGGCGCACAGATAGATTTGATTATTGACCGTCGTGACGAGACCATC
Organism: Bacteroidaceae bacterium; assembly: GCA_017447625.1. Taxonomy (GTDB): domain Bacteria; phylum Bacteroidota; class Bacteroidia; order Bacteroidales; family Bacteroidaceae; genus Physcousia. The sequence continues at coordinate 6,387 of JAFSNB010000004.1, read as the reverse complement.
AACCTCTGTGAGTGTAAGTTCTCTACAGATGCTTATGCCATTAGCCAGGACTATGCCGAGCGGCTAAACTCACGCAAGGAAACTTTCCGTGCTTTGACAGGGACACGTAAGTCGCTTCATACTACGATGGTTACTACATACGGGCTGAAACGCAACAAATATAGCGATGTTGTCCTACGTGAAGTGACAATGGACGACCTGTTCAGAGATGTGGAATAGAACGGCTTATTGCCGTATTTTAGTGTCAAATTACTGGCACAATAATGACCACATACCCGCACCCAATCTCAAATTGACCAGCATCAAAATGCATATTGACCATGGGCAATTTACATTTTGACCATGGGCAATTTACATTTTGACCATGGGCAAAACACAAATACACCTTGATGTAATTGCACTTACACCTCGATGCAATCACCTTTACACCTTGATGTAATTGACGGCCCCCCTTAATCCCCCCGGAGGGGGGAGAAGGGTTGACGGAAAATCGTTCGGCATCGAACCTGCTTTCGTACAGCATCAAACCTCCATTCGTACAGCATCAAAATGCTGTTGAACCTGCATCAATTTTTTGACCTCGCCTAAATAATGACTACCTTCATCATTTCCTGCTTAAACTGCTGAGTAATAGAAGGTTGCATCGAAACAAACCCACATAAAACCTACATGCAACCATCATCATGTAGGTCCAATGTAGGTTTGATGTAGGTTTAGTGTAGGTTTATTTTGAACTAGTTTCTTGTGAATCAATTATTTAGGCTTAAAATGATGAAGGTTGCATAACATCATGCTGAACTGGTGTCTCACCCGAGCGCCACCGCCTCAACTCCGGCAACTGCTATCTTGCTGTACCAAGTCTCTTGCTTATTTTGTTAATTATTGTTCAAGAGTCATCAAATCCTCAATAATTTGATTATATTTGCGCTCGAAAATCCCATAAAAGGTCAAGTTATGAGCGGAGATAATAGAAGGAGAAATGTGTATTTGCTGGCGGCTGCCGTGCTGGTGGTGGCGGCAACTGGAATAGCACTGGCCGTTCGCCATCACCGCTCGATGTGCACTGCCCTTCTTGCCTTGCAGGCGGAGAATCAGGCAGATACAGTCTTCAAGTCGGACAGCGCGGCTCTCCGCCTTGTCCGCCATTTCGACAGCCCCGCCTGTCTGCTCGGCACCAGCAACGACCGTATGCTTGCCCACTATCTCCTCGGCCGTGCCCACGCCGACATGGGCGAGGCCCCAGCTGCCATCCAGGACTATTACGATGCTATAGAGTGCGCCGACACAACTGATGCCGACTGCAGCTTTTATCTTTTATGCCGTATTTATGGACAAATGGCAGATTTGTTTTATGAACAGGGATTATACAACGAATCAATTGAGTGTTGCGATGCATCAACTCGCTTTGCATGGAGAGCAAACGAATTATATTGTGCAATTGTTGGGCAGGAACGGAAATTACTTTCTTATGAGATGTTGGGCAAAACCGATTCTATTCCACAAATCACGCAATGGGTTTATCAAAAATATAAAGAGATGGGTGAGGAGAATTTCGCTTCCATCTCTTTATGGACGTACATGAACGTATTAGTCAACGAGGAGGACTATGATAAAGCCAGCGTCCTCATTAGGGAATATGAAACGAAATCATCTTTATTCGATTCATTGGGAAACATAAGTGAAGGACGCGAAATATTTTACTTCCTTAAAGGTACAATGCTCTTAGGGCAACATAAAATGGACTCAGCAGAAATATATTTTAGAAAAGAGTTAAGTTGTTCTGACCATAACAATAAAAATGTAGCAGCCCTTGGGCTTGCCAATCTATACGATTCGCTTGGATTTCCAGACTCTGTTGCCAAATATGCGATGCTGAGTCGTCTATACAACGACTCTTCTATATTGTTGAATGTATCAATGGCATCCAAACGCATTCAGTCGCATTACAACTATTCACGTCAGGAGAAAATAGCACAGGAAAAGGAGGCTATAGCGTACAGTAGAGCTATATGGATTGTTATTCTTATCACTTGCATTATATTTATTGTTATTGGGGGAATAATAGCTAAAAGGAAGCAAGAGTTTGAAAGGAAGAGCCTTAAACGGATGCTTTTAGATATGCAAAATGATGTTTTACGTCTATCCGATGAAAATAAAGAGTTGAACACTATAATTATTGAGAAGCAAGGTAAGATCAGATCTTTGGGTGAACAGATAGTTCAAACACAGAAAAGGCACTCAATAGGTGACATAAACACATTTATATACTCCTCTGATGTTAATTCTCAACTGAAGCAACATATACGACACGCGACAATCCCACCAACGCAAGTATGGCAGCAATTATACCAGACAATTAATGAGTATATCCCGACGTTCTATTCATCTCTTTTGGATGTTTTTGGTCCGCTAACGGAAAATGAGTACAGGTTATGTATTCTTGTACGTATGAATTTCCGTTTGTCGGAAACCGCTGTACTTATCGGTTCATATAAGCAACAAATAACAAATATGAAGAGAAGAATGCTAAGCAGGATGAAGCATACAGATGTTAAGGGCCTTCATTCTGCCGATTTTGACATTTTTGTACAGCAAATCGTCTGAGTATTTACAATTGTTTACCTTTTTATTTGCAGCGTAATTTGGAGCAAGTTAATTTTGCGGCGTATAATCCAAAATTAACAAGCAAATGAAAAATTATTTCTTATTGGCAGCAATGCTGCTGTTTATGGTACCAGTCTATGCTTTTGATGTACCATTAGAGATTGTTAACAAAGGTGGAGGTGGAAACCAGTTCCCGAAATCCCCGATTCCTACATTGTATGTAGATTTGGAGGATTATGTCCTCTCTTTATCAGGCGATACTTGTACGTATAGCTTGCAGATCCTTGATGAGGACGGATATGTGGTTTATTCCACAGTAATCGCTGCCGGAACCTCGCAGGTTGTGCTGCCTTCAACCCTCTCTGGCGAGTACGAGATCCGTTTCGTAACGGATGACTTCTATTACTACGGCTATATAACGCTGTAATATTCAAAATCTACCATTTCATCGGGGAGTATGCCTCTGTTTGAGGCTCCCCGATGAAATAAACAACTAAACCTAAAAAATTAGTCATTATGAAAAAGTTCATAACTCTAGTCGTTATGCTTATGGGAGCATTAACGACGTTTGCACAGCAAGGTTATTGGTTCCAATCAAAATTTATTAATTTTACTCCAAATCCATGTGGAGTCTTCTATGTGAAGTCAATAGATACTTCAAAAGGGCGGGAGACGCTCAAACAGGAACTTTCAAATTCAAATAATATCACAGCCTTTGAAGAAAGCTTTTCAAATGGATTTATGGTTAAAAGCGATGAACGGCCAACAATAGAAGGCTGTTATGTGTCTGAATGCTATAAGACTCCACGTACAGAATGGGCAATGGTACTTCCTAATATTACTGTGAGATTAAATGATGGACAGGGGATTGAACACATCATAAAAAAAATATCCTTCATTATCCGTTATTCTAAAAGACGGAACTCGTTATCGTCTTAATTGTAACGTTTCATCCTCTGACGATATCTTTAGACTTGTACGTTTACTTCATGATGAAGATGAAGTAAGGTGGTGTGAGCCAAGAATGATTTCAAGCGTAAGTTTATGTAATACGCTTTATTCCCAACAATATTATCTTAAAAATACCGGACAGAATAGCGGTACTGCGGGTATTGACATAAATGTGGAGCCCGCATGGAATCTAATTACTGGAAATCCTGACATTACTGTTGCAGTTTTTGACAATGGAGTAGCAAACAACCATGAAGACTTAAGTGGTTGTGTACTACCTGGATATACTGTGGATTCACTTAATGTTTCTAGTCCTCCTGGAACGCCAACAGATTATTCAGAAAATCATGGTACAGCTTGTGCTGGTATTATAGGAGCGAATGACAACTCAATTGGCATTCGAGGCGTTGCATCTGGTGTAAAAATACTGCCGGTTAATATTTTCCCACATAGAACACATTTTTTTTACAGATTGTAAATATCAACAATGGATACCATCATATAGATGTTGATTACAACGACCTGGCAGATGCTATCAGATGGGCTTATCCAAAAGCTGATGTGATATCATGCTCTTTTGGAAATTGTGAATACACTCAAGATTTAGTTGATGCTATTACTGACGCACGGGTTCATGGACGCAATGGCAAAGGAACGCCTGTTGTCTGTGCTGCTGGAAATGATTATGATACAGCTCCAAATGACCTTGTCTGCCCTGCAAACATAAATGGTGTTATTTCAGTTGGAGCAGTTAATAAAAACGGTTATGTATGTGAATACAGTCAACGTGGTGCTGGATTGTTTCTAACTGCGATTGGTGGTGTTGACGATATTGTTACTACGGACAGAATGTGGTCACTTGGCTACGACCCTACTAATTATTGCTATCAATTTGATGGAACTTCTGCCGCATGTTCACAAGTGACTGGTGTAATTGCTTTAATGTTATCTCTTAATCCCGATTTAACAGAAGCGCAGATTCGTAATATTCTTCAAAACTCATGCCGAAAGTTACCCTCCTATTCGTATAATAGTTCAGGTTGGAGTAATCAAGTTGGATATGGTCTGATAGATGCCAAAGCAGCAATATGGGCTTTGTTATCAATCTCAGGCCCCGACATACCACAAGCTTCATCTTCTTATTCACTTCTGCATCTTCCATCTGGTTGTAATGTCAACTGGTCATGGAAAAGTGGTAATACGACAGTTCCTATTACTCAGAACTCACCATCTGTAAACCAATGTACAATAAACAATAGCAGTAAAGAGTATATTGTTGATACACTGGTGGCTGTAGTTTCGAAAAATGGAAGTACTATTGCCACATTTGAGAAGGCAATAGACACTGGGGCTGGTTTTTATGGTACTTATGAACAAGAAGGTGCTGATTACGTATCTACCTATGTACCAGAATGTCCCCCCACATCATTCCATAGCGGAGATAGATTTACATTGTATAAAGGCCCAACCATTACATTATGGTCGCCAAAGTTTGTTGGTGCTACTTTCAGCTTTGCCGGAAATGAGTCACCATCCAACTGGACACATAATGGTAACACAATCTCATTCAAATTTCGCTACCTGCCACCAGCCCCACTGCGTGATCAAGATGAAGAAGCGGCATTAAGAGCATGGATATTGGGGATGCAAGTAACAGGGCGCTATACTAATAGCTATGAAACTTTCAGATTCACTATTAGACCTATGCTTCCGATGTTTGTTAATCCTCCGATATTACTAATATCTTCATCAGGCAATAGTTATACATTTACACCATCCGGATTAAATGATGAAGACTCTATGAGTGCTAATAACAGAAGTTGGGATCTTTTAGTTACCAACACGTTAACCGGCAGAGTGATGTACTCTGGCTCTATTAGAGGAGCATCTCACACCATTGATACATCTTCTTGGGAAGAGGGCGTTTATGCGGTACAAGCACGTGTGGGTGAAACTGTGCTAACACAGAAATTTTCTGTATCAAAGTAAAATAAATGCAAAAATATAGGGCTGTTAGCAATAATAGTCCTATATTTGCAAAACGAAACCACAAATATTATTACTATGAAAAAGCATTTACTCACTATCGCACTAATGATTGGAGCGATGATTCCTTTCACGGCCACTTCGTGTGGAGACAATGACTTAGAAGATACGTGCAGTTCCATCAAAGTCCTGTATTCGCAAGACGACGCCATCTTAGGGCAGGTGGCAGCCGATATACCGCAATTGTCAATCACTACGAAGGACACTCTGGCATTTTACAGAAAGGATCTGCCATCATACTTGACATCTCTTCCCAAAGACACGGTTTTTGAACTGCATATCACGGAGGCTGAGGAAAGCCGGGTGCTTATATATGATTATGATGGCCCGACACATGAAAGGAAAATGAACAGATGCCTCCTCTGTAAAGGAACACCCTGTAAATGAAAAACTATGAAGACGAAAAAGACATTGTTATTTATAGCCGCTATGCTTGGTGGCATAATGGCAACTTCGCTGACTGCCTGCGGCGACGAATCGATAGAGGATATACCAGACGCTCCAAAGGATACTACGGAGAATAAGACTCCAGATGATATTTATGCAGATTCATACTTCAGCCTGCGAGTGATGAAATATTCATCTACCGGGTACGTACAAACAGTAATTTTATCCCAGGGTGGGAAGCCTACTTCCAACTTTGGTATGCCAGCCCTGTTTCACCGTGATAAGATGAAGAACTTCACCTTTTACGAGGGTGACACCTTGGATGTGACTCTCGAGTGCCTCTATGACCTTGGACCACGCAACTATCCAGGTGTACCTGACAGTCTACAATATTATGTG
>JAFSNB010000045.1 GCA_017447625.1 Bacteroidaceae bacterium | reverse complement strand
CGCCATACTTCTGGTCTGTTGGTTTCTTGACGAGGTACTGCAAGTGCAGCACCTAGGAGAGCTCAAGGCGGCCGTGAAACGGTTTCGCCCAGTATTACCCGTGCCCTATGGTGTACGGGCCGCTGTGCTGCTGCGATTTGCCGACCTGGATACTGTCGTTGCTCAACTGCGACTCACGGATATGGAACAACGCGTTCCGGGAGATGAGGGACTTGGGGCCTGTTCAGACCGTTCGCCGCCGTCTTAGGCGACAGCCCCTCCCCTTAGGCCCCTATATAGGGGGCCATAGGGGGGGCTTAGCCTCCTACTCGTAAAGCAATAAGGGATAATCCCAAACCGTTCATCAGAGCGACGAATGCTCTCTTCCATTTGGGATAAATGACGGCACTCTGCCTCCGCAAGAACCCTTGCATCATGATTCAAGAAGTCCATGGGGTTTTGCCCCAAACCCTATGGGGTTTTAGCGAAAACCCTTCGGATAATTGACCCAATGACCGACTGGGGTGCAATGAAAACGTCGTGCTTTAGCACTTTTGCCCCTTCGGCCCCTTCGGAGCTAACATTCCCCATACAACCTGTACCCAGGGCAACTGTCACTTGTCAACTGTCACTTGTCACTTGTCAACTGTCAACTAGGGGGCTTTTAGGGTATCAATATTGAGGAGTCGCCGTAGGAAAGGAAACGGAAGTCGTGGTCTAAGGCGTAGTCGTATATGTCTCGCCAATGTTCTTCTCCAACGAAGGCTGCAACGAGCAGAAGAAGTGTGCTCTGCGGCTGGTGGAAGTTGGTGATGATTCGTCGCACAATATGATAGTTATAACCCGGCGCAATAATGATTTGTGTGGTTGTCGTGAGGGCTGAGATATTCTGCCGATTCATCCAATCCAGAATAGCCTGAAGGGACTGGGAAGGGTTGAGGCCCCTCTCCATCTCCCCCCGTGGGGGGGAGAGCCTTTGACTGTTGACAGTTGATTGTTGTTCTTCGGATTCGTACGGTTCCCATTGGCGGATGTGGAGGTCGTTGGGAGAAACGTCGGGATTCTGGAGGATGCGGAGTCCGATGTAGTAGAGGCTTTCGAGGGTTCGTACGCTGGTGGTTCCAACAGCTGTGCACTCGCCTCCGTGACGCAGTAGGGCTTCGATGGCAGAGCGCGGCACGCTGATCCACTCGGAATGCATCTCGTGACCTTCGATAAGTTCACTCTTCACTGGCTTGAAGGTTCCGGCTCCCACATGCAATGTCAGTTCGCAGCGCTCAATTCCCCTGCGGTCAACTTCAGCGAGGACTCGTTCCGTAAAATGGAGACCGGCTGTGGGGGCGGCCACGCTGCCCTTGATCTTTGAATAGACTGTCTGGTAGGTGCGCAGGTCGCTCTCTTCTGTGGCCCTGTTTAGATAGGGCGGAATGGGCAGTTCGCCGCAAGCATCCAGCACTTGGGCCCATGTGACGGAATCATTGTCCCAAGAGAAGCGTATGACAAGGCTGCCTGCGGAGCCTTCAGATATGGATTGGTGCTGCCGGTCGGATGAAGTGTGAGCGTCTGCCGTTACGCGCTCACAGACGAGGCGGACGGGTTTGCCGTCAACGGAGATGTCACGTGTGAGTGCTCCTTCTTTCCATTTCTTTGCGTTACCAATCAGGCATTGCCATTCGCAGGTGCCTGTCTGCTGAAACATCTGGGCGTAATCGCGTGGACGCGCTGGCTCAAGACAGAAGACTTCGATGAGCGCTCCTGTGGTCTTGCGGAAATGCAGGCGTGCCTGAATGACGCGTGTGTTGTTCATAACCAGAAGCGAGCCTTCTGGCAGCAAGCTGGGAAGGTCGCGGAAATGCTTATGGGAGATATGTCCGTGGTCGTAGATGAGGAGCTTGGACTCATCGCGCTCCGCCAGCGGATATTTGGCTATCCGTTCGTCTGGCAACGGATAGGTGTAATCGGCTATCTTTATGTTGCGGGGATTCATGCTTTCTGAACAGCACTTTTAATTTTTAATGAATAGTTACGAGAGTGGCTCCGAAACCGTATTCGCGGAACGATGCATCCTGATAGGTGCAGGTGCGGTAACGGTGTTGCAGCTCTTTGATTATGGCGTTGCGCAGGACTCCCTCGCCTTTCCCGTGTATAAAGACTATGCGCTGCCCCTTCTTCTTGATGTTACGATCCATCACGGTGCGGAACTCTGTGAGCTGGGTGTTGAGCAATACGCTATTAGAGAGACCGGCGGTGTTGTCCAAAAGTGCGTTTATGTGTAAATCCACTTCGATAACATCCTTGTCTGTTTGCCCGCTCTTTGATTTCTTTGCAGCGCCATCTGAAGCAGGCTGGATGTCCGCCTCCTTGGGTTGTGTGATGGCGCTCAATACTTCTTCTGCCTCTACAAATACCTGATTAATAGGTTTCCCGTCGCGCACGATATCATAGATCAGGGCTGGCTCATGGAAGAACGGTGAGGGCTGGAATACGTGCAGCTTGTAGAACTTAGGCAAGTCGAGACGCAACTGCACATTTACTGCGGGTTGCAACATATATGGCTTGTCCTGTTTCCATGCGAATCCCTGCACGCAGAGATATTCCATCTCATTAAGCTGCGAGCGGTCGAATGTCTCCACGAGCATTTTTGTGTTGGGCTCCACAGTTGCCTGCCAGCGTGCCTGCCACGAGGCGTTTTCGCGTGAAGCAATGATGACGCTGAGGAAGTAGTTGGAGTCATTGATAATATGCGCCTCGAAGCGGGTGGATGTGAGCTCGCGGGCATTCTCGGGGATAAAAGCGAGAAGCAGATTGAGCTGGTCGCCGTTTTTGCGCTCTTTGGGCTTGGCCTTGTAGGTTATTGGGGGCTCTTCGTCCTCAACCTTTGTTTTTTGCTTCGGCTGAGGTGCCTCAGCAACCCCGGCAGTGCCTGATGGCCTCGAATCGTAGGATGATGTGCCGGAAGTCTGGCGTTGCGGCCTTTCGAAGTTGTTGTCGTTAGTTTCGATGACAACTATTTGTGAGCGAAGCATTGGGATATCGAAGCCGTCTTCATCTTGAACCATTACGATATCCTTGCCCTGGAAACCTGATATAATTCCGCCCCCAACCTCGTTGAGAAAGCGGACTTTTTCACCTATTTTCATGTCCTATTTGATTTTTTCGGCGCGAAAGTAGTAATAATTACCGAATTTTTGCTACTTTTGGCGCAAAAATATGCCAGAACAATGAAATTCATATCTTGGAACGTTAATGGTTTGCGTGCGTGCGACGGAAAAGGATTCCGTGAACGCTTCACCGAATTGGATGCAGATTTCTTCTGTCTGCAGGAGACTAAAATGCAGGAAGGACAGCTGGATATAACCTTTCCTGGCTACACATCCTATTGGAATTATGCTGATAAGAAAGGCTATAGCGGAACGGCAATATTCAGTCGTCACGAGCCGCTCGGTGTTACTTACGGCATAGGCATCGACGAGCACGATCACGAGGGGCGTGTCATAACCTTGGAGATGCCCGACTTTTATCTTGTGACAGTTTATACCCCCAACTCGCAGGACGGCCTCCGAAGGCTTGATTATCGCATGGATTGGGAGGATGCTTTTCGCAGTTACCTTAAAACTCTTGATGAGAAGAAACCAGTAATCGTATGCGGAGATATGAATGTTGCTCATCAGGAGATAGACCTGAAGAACCCGAAGAGCAACCGCAAGAATGCCGGCTTCACGGACGAGGAGAGGGAGAAGTTCACGGTTTTGCTTTCAGAAGGATTCACAGACACTTGGAGAACGCTCAATCCTGATGTGCGCGACGTCTATTCGTGGTGGTCCTATCGTTTCAGCGCCCGTGAGAAGAATGCAGGCTGGCGCATCGATTACTTCCTTGTGTCCAACCGCCTTATGCCAAATGTCACGGATGCCCGTATCCACACAGATATCTACGGTTCAGACCACTGCCCCGTGGAAGTAGATATAAGCTTTTAACCTTAACCTAAACCTTAACCTTAACCTTAACCTTTAGCTTTTACTTTTTACCTATTACTTTTTCCTTTAACCGTTCTGTCCAGTCGGAGCCGTTTTCAACTAGCATCGTCTGGATGCCGAGGGCAGCAGCGGCTTCCACGTTGCGCTGCCCATCGTCGAGGAAGAGCATTTCGCCAGGAGCTACCTTCTCAGAATTGAGAACAGTGTTGAAAATCAGCGGGTCGGGCTTCATGGCACCAATTTTGTATGAGAGGTATATGGTGTCGGCAACGTCGCTAAGGCTCCATCCTTCGGGAGTGAAACGCGGACTCAGCGCCCAATCCATCATGAATGGGTTAGTGTTGGAGAGAATGACCACGCGGAAGCCCTCGTTTCGCAACTGTCGCAAGAGGTCTATATTACGCCCTGGCACCGACTGAATATAACCCAGAAGCACAAACTGGCAATCTTTCCAAGTAAGTTCGCGGCCGCAGAGCTTGCTCAAACCGGCCCGGAATTCTTCATCGCTGATGCGTCCACATTCCAAATCTCCGAATATGCCTCTCTGAGTGAACGCGTCGAGATGCGACTCAGGGTTCTCAAGTCCCAAGGCACCGAGGCGTGCAGCCGCACGATGGGGGGATAGGGTGGCGATGACACCGCCAAAATCAAATGCTATTACCTTTATGGAATTCATAATGCATAATTCATAATTATTCGTCTTCGCTCATCAGTACGTCATAATTGGGCTAGCGCATAGGATTAGGCTAACCGAAGATTTCCCTGACTGCATCGTGAACTTTGCGGACGGGGACAATTTCTATGTTGAATAGTTTGGGGTTGATTGACTTCAAGTTGTATGAGGGGATAATTATTCGGCGGAAACCAAGCTTCTGAGCCTCGGCAACACGTTGTTCCATGCGGGCTACGGGACGAATCTCGCCACTCAGACCCACTTCGCCGCATACGCAAGTGTCGGCATCTATTGGAATCTCCACCGCGCTGCTTTGGATGGCCGCAATCACAGCAAGATCCATAGCGGGGTCGGTGACACGAAGGCCGCCTGCAATGTTTACAAACACGTCCTTAGCTGCAATGCGGAAACCGACACGTTTCTCCAATACCGCCAACAGCATATTCAAACGGCGGTAGTCAAAACCCGTGGCCTGGCGTTGAGCTGTGCCGTAAGCAGCTGTGCTCACCAACGCCTGTGTCTCAATGAGGAACGGCCGCACACCCTCTATAGCAGCGCAAATGGCCACACCTGAAAGCCCGTCGTGATTGTCTGTCATCAGTAGCTCGCTGGGGTTGGAGACAGGACGGAGACCGTCTTGACGCATTTCATAAATACCCAGTTCAGATGTGCTGCCGAAACGGTTCTTCTGAGAGCGAAGGATGCGGTAGGTGTAATGTTGGTCGCCCTCGAACTGGAGCACGGTGTCCACGATATGCTCAAGCACCTTCGGGCCAGCAATTGTTCCTTCCTTATTAATATGTCCGATGAGGATTATGCTTGGTCCGCCGCTCTTGGCGAATTTAAGCAGTTGCTGCGCACATTCGCGAACTTGAGCTAACGAGCCGGATGAGGATTCTACCGTCTCCGTGTAAATGGTTTGGATAGAATCGATTATCACGAGGTCGGGCTGTGTTTCCGAGATGTGGTCGAAAATGGCCTCAAGCGAAGTGTCGCATACCACTAACAGGTCGGAATGCAGAGATTCTCTTTTAATAAGTCTCTCCGCCCTCATCTTCAGCTGTCTGGCACTCTCTTCACCGCTGACATAAAGAATCTTCTTGTCTTTGAGACGCAACACGGTCTGCAGGACCAGCGTGCTCTTGCCAATTCCTGGCTCGCCGCCCAGGAGTACCAGGCTTCCTGGAACTAATCCGCCGCCAAGGACGCGGTTCAGCTCTTCATCGTCCATGTCGAAGCGTACTTCTGCCTCAGTTTGGATTTGCGAAAGAGGAGTGGGGCGAGATGCAGAAGTGCCACCTTCGGTCTTTCCTGTCATCAAGGGCTTTCTCTCTCCCTGACGGGCAGGGGAGGAGGCGGTCTTTATCTCCTTAAAAGTGTTCCATTGTCCGCATGAAGGACATTTTCCCAACCACCGCGCACTTTCCTGTCCGCAGTTGTCGCACACATACATTATCTTATCCTTTGCCACCTTAAATCATTGAACATTGACCATTGACCATTTTTCGCCTTCGCTCAACAGTACGTGACCATTAGGCTGCGCTGAGCCTTTTACTTTTTACTTATTACTTTTTACTTTCTACAATGAGCCCTTGCTGCAATATTAATGCTTCATGGCGTAGTGTTTCCTGCCAGATGGCACGAGTGGGAACGTCATAGAGACTCCAAGCAGAGCCTGTGTAATATACAAAAGGCTGTCCAGGTTTGTAGGCGGAATAGATGAGAACGTGCCCGATGCCTGTGTCACGCTTCTCTGGCAGAGCCTTATATTCGACTTTTGCTCCTCCGGATAATAGCTTAGAGCCTAATTTCTTGATTTTCTTCGTGAAACCGCCCGATGTCTGTTCTGCGGGAGCTTCTTTGGGGATAAATACTCCGAGGAAGTGCTCACCGTTCATCGTCTCGGGGTGATCCATCGGTTCGGCGTATGTGATAAAGCCTTCGTCCTTATTCATCGTATAAGCCTTCGGAGCTTTCTCGTGAACAACGATTCCGGCACAGACGGGTGTTTCGGCGTTAAGACCTTCGTAAGTCACCTCCACGCGGGCGAAATGTGAACCGCAGTCCTGAGTTATTAGGCGTACTTCTCTGATAGAATCAGATCCGAGACCGTTGATTTTCTGCTTCGGTAAAGACATACGAACGCAGAAGCGCAGGGGACCGTTTTCAAGGATTTCTGCCTTCTCATAGTATTGAGGATAGACCAGCTCTTTGCCGTTGACCAAGGCGGCTGCGCCTGCTCCGAGGGTAGCTCCGACGGTGTAGGCATCCATGCCAAGACCGTGATTGCGGTGATAGGTATAACCACGATGCACCTCGTTCCAAGTGTTGCCACGGCCTATCTTCTTCATCTTGTCGTTCACTTTATAAGATGTCAGTTCGTTGTTGTAGAGCTGATCTTGAATGGGATAGGAGGTGTTCTTTACGAAAGTATCGAAGCCGTAGGAACTCTTGTTCATGCTCTTATGGGCAGCTGGTCCATAGAAACGCCATGCTACGCGGTCGTTCTCCCAAACCAGATCCTCCTGGCGGTTAGGATATATGCGTCCGTTAGCTGTGAGGACATAGTCTTGGGGCTGACCCTGATATATGGAAAGAATGATAGAGGATTCCGGACGAACGGTAGCCAGGACAAGCACCTTGCCGTCGCGCGTAATCTGATAAGGAATCTCGTAGCGGTCCTGATCAAGAATAAAGAACTCACGGGCCACAGCCACGCCCTTAGCGCGGATTGCGTCCATGGTGGTGAGCTCAACTACCTGCTGGATAAGGTCCTGTGTCGGATTCTTAACTGTGAAGTTGAGGAAACCCTCGTGTGACGTGGAGCGCAGCAGCGGATTTACGGCAGTAGGTGCACCTGTGAAGGCCGTTGATGTTCCGCCATTGATCGGGAAAGTGACTGTAGCTGTTCCCGGAGTGTGGTGGAAAATGCTGTTGCTTATGATGCTTGAGTTCGGGACGACCGAGCCGTTCAGATAACGTACCATTTCGCAGGCGGCCAGCAGCCAAGCACCTGTACCGAAGGGAGCCTGAGAGTGGGCATCCACGGTTTTCGTCGGGTCTGGTTTTTCACCGATCGGCTGAACGAAACCGATGCTCCCGTCTGCTTGCAGGGCTGTCTTAGTCAGATAATTCCATGCTTTGTCTATAACTGGCTTATATTGATCGCGATCCAGATAACCGTGGTTCACGCCCCAAAGCAATCCGTAGGTGAAGAAGGCTGTTCCAGAAGTCTCAGGACCAGGTGCGTCGTCCTCGCAAAGCATCGAACGGCTCCAATATCCGTCGGGGCGCTGCACACGTGCCACTCCCTCTGCCAGTTCCTTGAATCTCTGCATGAAGATACCCCTGTGGGAATAATCCTGTGGCATATCTGCCAGCACCTTGGCAAGACCAGCCAGCACCCATCCATCGCCGCGTGCCCAAAAGCTCTTGCCCTCGTCGCAAGCCGTCTTGACTTTTGGATAAATGTATTTCGCGTCGCGATAATAGAGCTGCTCCTTGCGGTCGTACATAAGGCTGTCGCTCCAAAGGAAATTCTCATAAAGTTTGTCCAGATACTTCACTTCTCCTGTGAGCTGGTACATTTTTGTCATAACGGGCATAACCATGTAGAGGGCATCAGCCCACCACCAGAAATGCGTCTCCTCCATAGAGCATTCGTGGCTCATTACCTCGATGGCACGTGCCACTTTGTACGGAGCCGGCACGAGATTGTACATATCTATATATGTCTGGAAACAAATCTGCCAGTCGCCGAAAAGCACGAAATCGTCACCTTCACCGTATGTCTTGTAGCGCCATTTGCGGATGTCGTCGCTCTTGGCACCCTTCCATTCGTTGTGGCGGCACCAAGTGTCGGTGTAGGCATACCACTCTGGGCGCCCTGTCAGACGGTAGGCCTCCATGTTGCCGGTGTGATAGGCAGCGTGGTCCCAGAAGGCCCGGACGTAGGGCGAGTGGTTTGCTTGCCAGTAGTTATTCACTTTCACAATCATGTCCAGAACTTCGGCAGACTGCTTTGTGTTGTCGGTTGATTGGGCGTTACTCTGTGCGGAAAATGAAAACAGAGCTACGGAAAGGAGGAAAATGTGCAAAAATCTCATGTTACAGGTGCTATTTTAGTTAGATTTGGTGGCAAAGGTATAAAAAAGGAGTGCGTATATGGAAGGATAACTGTTAATAAATGTTATTTAACCTATTTATGGTGTGGTATTGTGAAAATTTGTTTACCTTTGCCCCGCATCTGATACATGAATAATCACAAACCGATTAAAAAGAAACAAAAAAGACTATGAGGAAATATTTTATTTTATTCGTTTTGTGCCTGCTGGGAACTTCAGTTCAGGCACAGAAAATGACTGCAAAGAAGTGGAAGGAGCTGTCCAAGTCAGACAAGTATCTATTCGGACAGGGCATAGGCAAAACCCAGGCTGAGGCTGAGACATCTGCCCAGAACAACCTGATGAGCCAGATATGCGTGTCCGTCTCGTCACAGTTTTCCAGCGTTCTTGCTGAGACAACCAAGGGCCAGAGCCGCACATCGGAAGAGAAGGTGCAGTCGATTATGAAATCCTACAGTTCAGGAACGCTCAACGGCGCTGAGTCATGGATTGAGAAAACGAAGCCTGAATTTGTAGTACATTATTATATTAAGAAGGATGCGATTCAGAAGATGTTCAAGGATCGCATTGAGGAGGCCAAGGGCTATGCCAAGCAGGGTATGCGCTCATTAGAAGCCGACAACGTGCAGGACGCCTTGCAGTGTTTCAGTTGGGCCATTGCTCTTGTCCGCAGCTGTCCTGACGGTCACAAGGTGACAATCGGTTATGACAACACCCCGATGATTACCGACCTTGAGAACAAAATCAAGGAGATAGCCAATAACCTTAAGATTGTGGCTGTTACGAGAGAAGAGGACGAGGACGACAGCGATATTCTTGATCTCACCCTGCAGGTGACTTATAAGGGCAAGCCTGTCAACAACCTGTATCTATCTTACAACTATATCCCTGCCACAGAGAAGGACGGTGATGAGTTCCATTCCCCCAAGGCTCCTATTGACAACGGTACTGGCATCCTGGAAATCCCGAAGGACACCAAACTTAAGTATCTCAACCGCGTCAGTCTGGAATATTGGGATGTGAGCAACGCTAACATCAACCCCAACCTGAAGGACATCGTTGCCTATTCAGATATGCCTTCTTCACAGCTCGTGCCAATCGACGCCAGCAAAGTGAAGAAACAGAGCAAGGCTCAGGCTCCCCAGTTTGCAGCTTCCATGGTTTCCACGGCTGCTCAGGCAGAGTACGAGGAAGTAAAGGCAATCCGCAAGAATGAGTTGCCCCAGTCGCTTACCGCATCGGATGCGAAGCCTTATATCAAGATTATGGCTGATATCGAGAAGGGTATCCGTGGAAAGAAGTATGATTCTCTGAAGAAGTATTTTACAGACGACTGCTTCGATGTATTCATCAAACTAATGCATTACGGTTCGGGTCGCATCGTAGGTACACCTTCCATCTCCTACACCCCGTTCCTTGATGAGATTGTATGCCGCTCTATTCCTATGGAGTTCACCTTCAAGGGCCGTAACGGACGCCGATTCATTGAGAATGTAGTGTTCCATATCGACAAGGAGAGCAAGGTCTGCGAGGTTGCCTTCGGATTGGAGCAGGCTGCTTTGGACGACATCAACCTAAAGGCCGGTGAAGCCGCCAACCACCTCTTCATCATTAACTTCCTTGAGAATTACAAGACTGCATACGCATTGAAGCGTCTGGATTATATTACCAGTATATTCTCCGACAACGCTCTGATTATCACTGGTTCTAAGGTGCAGGAGACAAGCCAGAAAGAGCTCGGTACACGTAATCCCGCACACATCAAATATACCACTCAGACAAAGGGTGAGTATATGAACAGCCTGAAGAAGTGCTTTGCTGCCAACGAGTACATCAACATCAAGTTTGCCAACAACACCGTGAAGACAGCTGGTGAAGGCTATGGTGAGCTTTATGGTATTCAGATTAAGCAGGATTATTTCTCCAGTAACTACGGTGACGAGGGCTACCTCTTCTTGCTCGTTGACCTCAACGACATCAAGAAGCCTATGATTCACGTGCGTTCTTGGCAGCCTGACTTGGATAACAGCGCCGAGGACGGTCGTCTGCGCCTCAACGATTTCAAACTGGAACAACTTTACGCAAAGGCAAAAGGCAAATAATAAACAAATTAGGATATGTATAGACAAATTCTTAATCGTGGACTGTTCCTCCTGCTTATGTTAGTAGGAGGACTCAGCGTTCAAGCCCAGGAACTGGTTCTGGAGGGTTTTTATCATGACATGGGCGATATCACGGCTCGTGCAAACCCGCATGTGGATCGCAACGGTGACAAGTGTGCTTTGATTAAGATCAGCACAGGTATCCCTAACGTCAAGATTCAGGGTGACCTGGGTGGCGCATCGGCTGAATACGATGCCGGTGCCATTTACATCTGGGTGCCTGGTGGCGCAAAGTCTGTCAAGTTCATCCACCCGCAGTTCCCGCAGTTAGAGTTTGAGTATCCCGAAGAGATAAAGGCTCTTAACGTTTATAAGGCCACTCTGAAAGGTATCTATCCTCCGGGTGAAACACGTATGGTATTTAACATCAACCCCGCTGAGGCCAAGGTTGTTATAGACGGTAAGGAAGTTGATAACAACGACGGTGTGGTCAGTGAGGTCGTTACAGCCGGAAATCACTCTTACATGATAACTTGCGAGGACTATGAAACCCAGCAGGGTACGGTGAGCATCAACGAGGGAAGCGTAGAGATGCGTAACATCACCCTGAAGGCTCTCTTCGGTTACATGAAGATTTTCACCCTGCCCGAGGATTCAATGAGCATCTCCATCGAAGGCGTTCCCGTAGGTCTCTCTCAGTGGCCTACTACTCCCGAGGAGAAGAAACTGGCTCGTCGCAAGCCTGGCAAATATCAGGTACACATCGAGAAGGAGTTCTTCTTCCCCTTGGATACCACTATAACCGTAGAGTCAGGTGGTAAGACCACGGAGGTTCAATACACTCTGATTTCTACCATCAAACCCAAGGAGCAGCGTCACACCTTCATTCTTGCCAGCGGAGGCTTTGCCAAGGGCCAGATGTCCTATGGCGCAATGGTCGGAATGGGAACAGCCAACGGCGGTTACATCCACTTCCTGAGCGACTTTGGCTCTTCATCAACAGTCGCAAATTGTGATGATACCAATTATCTTGATGATGGTTCGTTACCCTATTACACAGGTGCGACAAAGAAAGCCCGTCTCTCCATCACAGCCGGTTATCTGCGCCGCATAATCCAGCCTCTCTATGCATATGTAGGTGGCGGTTACGGACACCGCACTTTGGCTTGGGAGATGAGCAATGGCGAATATGCCAAGAATCTTGACCACTCAACCAGCGGTGCAGCTGTAGAACTTGGTGTCATAGGTAAGATAGGCCCTGTGGCCGTAGCGCTCGGTTATCAAACTGTAAACTTCAAGTATCACGAAGTCAACGTCGGACTCGGTGTTATCTTCTAACCAAAAGAAAGGGACAAAACTATGAAAACGATAAATAGACTTCAATATATCTTCTTGTCATTGCTGGTTACAGGAAGTGTTCTTACTGGTTGTAAATCAGATACGGTTCCGTATAATATCGCACCGGAGATAAACATCTCTTTGCAAGAAGCATCAGAGAATGTCGCAGAACCAATTACTCGTACTGCGATTTTCTTGAGTGGTTCTATGCAGAAGGCAAATTGGGATGTGCAGGTTCAGCGACTTGGTGTCCAGTATGCTACAAATGCTGGTTTTAATACCGATAATAATGGTGCGCCTATCAAATACGATTTCCCCTATAAAGCAGAAGATTTGGCAAATAGGGCTTTTTATGATGAAACCTTAACTTTGCGCTTCAATGGAAATCTTGGTGGTTTATCTCCCAAAACGCGATATTGGGCTCGAGCTTATGCCGTATCAGATACCTTGTACCCTGAAACGACTACGGCATACGGCCCTGCTATTGAGGTTACTACCAAGGAGTCATCTGCTCCTACAATTGAAAAGATTGTAAAAGGAACAGCTACATCCGTCTCGCTGCCTGTATCTGCTAAGATCACGGATTTTGGTAGTGATCGATTAACTACTGATGATGTAACTCTATCAGGTTTTATTTATAAGGCAATAACTCAGCAAACTGATTTGCAAAGAGAGATGCTGATTGGAAAGGATGATATACAGACAAAATTCCAATCGCCAAATGAAGCAGATAGCACGATTAATTCAGTACTAACCAACTTGGCTCCTGGTGAGAGGTATGCGGTGCGTGCTTTCGCATTGTCAACGGCAAGCTCACAAGTCGGTTATAGCGAAATTACAACATTCACCACCCAAACAACTTCTGAGCCAGCTGTGTCGGTCGCACGTAATAATGGTTCTACGGGTGCTGGTCAGGTAAGTATTTCTGCAGATATCCTTGCAGCAGGAACTTCTGCAGTAACAGAGCGTGGTTTTGTATATAGTCGTACAGAAAAGGTTCCAGAACTCATAGGTAGTTATCGTGTTCAATGTCCTTTGGATGGGAACGAGACCTTTACTGGTACAATTTCTAACCTTTCAGTTGGTGTTACTTACTATGTCCGTGCTTATGCTACAAATGAAGCAGGAACGGGATACAGCAGTGAAACCTTAGAGGTTCTTCTAAGTGGCACAATCTCTAGACCTACTGTTACTATTATAAGTGTTTCTCTCACTACGAGTCAAGATGAGACAGCGGCTAATATGGCCGAGATGGTCGGCTTCTTGGCCAGCAATGGTGGCGGCGCTGTGGAAGAGATTGGCTTCGAGCTTTCTGAATCGGAAAATATGGAAGGTGCCGAGAGGTTCCACGGCGATCTTGACGCCAACAACATGTTCCGTGCTATCTCTTATCAGCTCGCTGCCGGTACGACATATTACATCCGTGCTTTCGCACAGAACTCCGCAGGTACCGCCTATAGTGAGATTAAGACCGTGACCACTCCGTACTCTCAGAATTCCGTTCCTTCTGTAGTTACCGTTCAGCCGGAGGATATCAGCACCACGTTTGCAGTCCTCGGTGGCTATGTACGCAACGAAGGCGGTTCGCCAATCAGGGCCGTAGGATTCCAGGTATCTAAGAGCCAGGATATGTCCGACCCAATTGTAGTGGATGCAAATGCTAACGACCAGCTCGAGTTTATGCGCGAAATCCATAACCTTGAGCCAAACACCACCTATTATGTTCGTGCTTTCGCTGAGAACGAGACTGGTATGGGCTACGGTAATATTCGCACGTTCACCACAGTCGCAGAGATAAATGTACCGAACGTCAAGACTATGGATGCTAATCCCGCTTCCACGTCTGCCGAGCTTAGCGGTATGGTTGAAAACAACGGCGGCGGTGAAATCCGGAATGCCGGATTTGAGCTATCTACTGAGCCCTCAATGGCCAATCCAACGACCTATCCGGGAACGTTGGATGCCAACAAAGTACAGTTCCATACGTCGGCCGGTAACCTCCAGCCCAGCACCACCTACTATGTGCGTGCATACGCTGTCAATGATGCAGGTACAGGCTACGGTGAGACTGTCACATTCACCACTCTCGAACCGGAGACCGTAACTCCGGGCGAAGGGGACAATCCCTATCCGTCACAGGGTGGCGTTAAAGGTCAGCGTAAGGCAAAAGCCACCACTAAGCGGTAACCAGCCGCTGATAAAAGGAGGAAACAAAATTCTAATAATGTTTGATATGCGCCCCCGCCCCAACGTTGGGACGGGGGCGTTATCCAAATCGATTTGAACAAGGCACAATAAGCAGTTTTTTATATGAATAAGACTCAAAAGCTTCTCCTATGTCTGATGGCTGTCGCGGCCCTATTCTGCCAGCAAGTTGTGGCTGCCACCCTCACTCTTGAGGATATTATGCATGGCCAGTACTCTGCACGTTCAGTTACTGGCGTCCGCCCAATGCTTGACGGCGAGCGCTATTCCTCGCTTGTCGA
Organism: Bacteroidaceae bacterium; assembly: GCA_017447625.1. GTDB lineage: Bacteria > Bacteroidota > Bacteroidia > Bacteroidales > Bacteroidaceae > Physcousia. The sequence goes on along the minus strand of JAFSNB010000045.1, from coordinate 29,767 downwards.
TGGGCGCCGCATCGTGACCTATTCATTCAAGACAGGCGAGCAGACAGAAGTCCTTTTCGATGTGGCCGATGCCAAGGGTGACGTGCGCCTCACATCCATTGACGGCTATATTCTCAGTCCCGACGAGAGCAACATCCTTATCCAAACAAATACCGAGCGCATCTACCGCCATTCGTTCACCGCCGTATATTATATATATAATGTACGTAACCGCACGCTCGTACCGCTTTCCGATGGCGGACCGCAGGAGGTTCCTGCCTTCTCGCCCGACGGTACCGTAATCGGCTTCGTACGTGGCGGCAACCTCTTTATTGTGCGCCTGTTGTATAACAACGCCGAGACGCAGGTGACCAAGGACGGCGAGTTCAACCGGATAATAAACGGCAAGCCCGACTGGGTGAACGAGGAGGAGTTCTCTTTTGCCCGTGCTTTCGACTTCAACGCAGACAACTCCATGCTCGCTTGGATCCGCTATGATGAGTCGGCCGTTAAGCAGTTCAGTTTCCCATGGTACAAAGGTCTTATGCCGGCTATGGAGCAATATGCGGACTACCCCGGCGAATATAAGTACAAGTATCCAATCGCAGGCGAGGTGAATTCTACCGTCAGCGTCCACACCTACGACCTGAAGAGCCAGGTTACGCGCAAGATGAAGCTGCCGCTCGACGCCGACGGATATGTGCCACGCATCAAGTTCACCAGCGATCCGAATAAGCTCTGCATACTCACGCAGAACCGCCATCAGGACCGCCTCGACATCTATATGGCCAACCCTCGCAGCACAGAGTGCAAGCTCGTGGTCCGCGATCAGGTGGCGCCGTATATCACCGAGGAACCATATAAGAACCTGTCGTTCCATGAGGGCGGCTTTGTTCTGATGAGCGAACGCAGCGGTTTCAACCACCTTTATCTCTATGACTTGAACGGCACGTTGAAGCGTCAACTCACAAGTGGGAACTTTGTCGTAACGGACTATTACGGCTACGATGCCAAGACCGGCGAGTGCTTTTATGCCGCCAATCCCGACGGTCCCCAGTACAAGGCTGTATTCAAGAGCGATGCCAAGGGTAAGGTGACCCGCCTGAGTATTCAGAAAGGCACGAATACCGCCATCTTCTCCACCTCTCACAAGTATTTCATGAATGTCTATAGCAATATCAGCACCCCGCCTGTCACCACACTCAACGACGCTAAGGGCAAAGTGCTGAAGACGCTGGAGGATAATCAGAGTTTAAAGTCTAAATTAGAAGGTTTAAAGTTGTCCAAGCCCGAATTCTTCTCTTTCACCACGGGCGAGGGCGTGACCTTGAACGGCTATATGGTGAAGCCCGCAGACTTCAATCCCGCGAAGCGCTATCCAGTGGTAATGTTCCAGTATAGCGGTCCCGGATCTCAGCAGGTGATAGACTCCTGGTGGGCTGGCAACAGCGGCGGCTGCCTTTTCGAGCATTACCTGACCACGCGCGGCTTCATCTGTGTCTGTGTTGATGGACGCGGCACGGGCGGACGTGGAGCTGCTTGGGAGAAGCAGACCTATCAGAAGCTTGGCCAGTTAGAGGCCCGCGACCAGGTGGAGACTGCCCTGTGGCTTGCCCAGCAGTCGTATGTGGATAAATCGCATATCGGCATCTGGGGCTGGAGCTACGGCGGGTATATGACTCTGATGTCGATGATGGAAGGCCGACAGGTGTTCTATGCAGGCGTGGCTGTGGCTCCCGTAACATCCTACCGTTTCTATGACACCGTCTATACCGAGCGTTTCATGCGTACGCCAAAAGAGAACAGCGCCGGTTACGAGGACAGTCCAATCACGCGAGCCGCTAAACTCAGCGGACGTCTCCTTATCTGCCACGGATCGGCAGACGATAACGTCCACTGGCGCAATACAGCTGAGCTCACCGAAGCTCTCGTACAGGCAGACAAACCCTTCCACCAGCTTGTATATACAAACCGCAACCACAGTATCTACGGCGGCAACACCCGGCTGCACCTCTTCCGCAGCATCGCCACGTGGTTTGAGGAAGGGCTTAAATAGAGAGAAAAGAGAATAAGAGAAAAAAGAAAAGAGAAAATAGAAAAAAGAAAAAATTATATATAGTTACTATGGAAAAGATAGATTACAAAGATTTAAGCATTAACCCGATTACACTCATCGGCAGGCGCCACATGCTGCTGACCGCAGGAAACAAAGAGATTGGCTATAACACTATGACCATCTCTTGGGGACAGATGGGCGAATTGTGGGACAAACCAGTTATGACCATCTACGTGCGTCCCTCACGCTACACCAAGACCTTCATCGACAAGCAGGATTACTTCACCCTCTCCGTTCTTCCTGAGGAGTATCGCCGTCAGGTGGCCTACTGCGGCACTGTAAGCGGTATGCGCCAGAACAAGTTTGCAGAGACTGGCCTCACCCCCGTTGTTGATGGCAATTCAGTATATGTCGGCGAGGCCGAGCTGGTGTTCAAGTGCAAGAAACTCTACCAGCAGCCCATCGAGAAGAAAGGCTTCTTCGACCTTGATCCCTTCGATGAGAACTATTCCCACGGCGACATCCACGTAATGTACGTTGGTGAGATCGTCGAGGTGCTCAAGAAGTGATGAGAAGGCTCTGTTCCTTTCTCCTGGCGCACTTCGCGCTGTGCATCCTCTGCTTTCTGTGCATCCAGAAGCCGTTGTTCCTCATCTGTAACTGGGGTTACCGCGACATACCCGTCACGTTTCGTGACATCGTGGATATATACACTCACGGCCTCACTATAGATGCGGCTACGGCTGCTTACATGACCATAGTCCCAATCCTCATGGTTTGGGTATATGCGTTGCGCCCCTGTTTCAACATAAAGGCTTGGATGAAAGCTTACGACGCGTTGATGGCTATAGTTATCGCGCTTGCCGCCGTAGCCGACGCCTCGCTCTATTCGTTCTGGGGCTTCAAGCTCGACAAGGTGGTGTTCCAGTTCATTGACGACCCCAAGAATGCTTTTGCCAGCGTCTCAACGGGGTATCTCGTAGTGCGTCTGCTGCTCCTCATCCTTCTGGTTGTCGTCATATGGTATGTTCTGTGTCTTGCCACCCGTCTGCTGAAGAAAGCCCGGAAGCGTAAGCCTTCATTCTTGAAGGCAGTGGCTGTGAGTGCTGCGATGCTTCTTCTGTTTGTTGGTGATTTCGTTGTAATCCGAGGTCTAAAGACAAGACCGAAGACTCCTGCCACCGCCTATTACTCATCGACATATTATTTCAACCACGCTGCCCTGAATCCCCTTTATAACCTCTTCTACACCTCTTTCAAGAAGGACGATTTCGGCAATCAGTTCCGCTATATGAGTGACGAGGAACGCAGAGAGGCAATCTCCGGGCTTTTCCCGATGTCCTCAGACTCCTCTGTGGTAGCATCTGATTCTTCCATGGCGGCAGTCAAGGACTCCTCTGAGATAATCGTCAAGACGCAGCGCCCCAACGTCCTGCTGATTGTTATGGAGGGTATGGGAGCCCGTTTTCTTGAGTCTTTGGGAGGAGGCCGTCCTGTGGCCAAGAATATAAATGACATAATGCAGCACCAGTCCTATTGGTTCTCCAGCGCCTACGCAGGCAGTTTCCAGACCGACCGCGGCGTCATCTGTGCCATGAGCGGTTTCCCGGGCCTGCCCACGGTGAGTATAATGCTTTATACACGTAAGGTGCGCTCCCTGCCAGGTCTGGCCAAATCGCTGAAGGCCGAGGGTTACGAGACACAGATGCTCTATGGCGGCGACATGACCTATCTGAATTTCGCGGACTATTTCCTTGCTACGGGCTATGACAAACTGCTAAGCGAGAACGCCTTCACGAAGGAAGAGCGCTCGGCCAAATGGGGCGTGCCTGACCACATAACTTTCCAATGGCTATACGATGACATTCAGAAGCGGGAGCAGACGGGCAAGCCTTGGTTCACGGGCTTCCTGACCCTCAGTTCACATCACCCGTTCGACGTTCCATACCATAAATACGACATCCCGTTGGAGAACGGCTTTGCGTACACGGACAGCTGCTTCGGCGATTTCATTCACAGACTGGAGCAGACACCCGCCTGGGACAACCTGCTGATTGCGTGCGTGGCCGACCACGGATACAACTACTCCGTGCTTGAAGACCCCGAGTTCCCGCACATCCCGATGTTTTTTACTGGTGGAGCTGTCTCGCGTCTCGGACGTGACGACCGGCTCGTATGCCAGACAGACCTGCCCGCAACGATACTTGGGCAGCTGGGAATCGCTCACGAAGACTTCATATACAGCCGTGATGTCTTCAGCCGCACCTATCGGCATCCTTCTGCGCTGCTGACTTATCCCAACGGTTTCCAATACCGGGATTCTACAGGCGTAACCGTTTACGACATCCTCACAGACAAGGTCGTCAGCGGCCCCGACCAGCAGCGGGAACACACGGCCAAGGCCATCCTGCAGACGCTTTACGACGATATTGACAAGCGTTAAATGATTTCGTTGATTTTTGCTGGCACTTCTGCAAAAACTGTGGCTCCGTGGCTCTCAAGGAAAGCGCGGTTGCGGAAGCCCCAAAGCACTGAAATACAGGGGAGACCGCTGTTGCGAGCTGTGGCGAGATCCACATCCGAATCGCCAACATACACGGCTTCAGCTGCGCTTACTCCCAGAGAGTCGAGGGCGAAACGAACCATGTCTGGGGCTGGCTTTCGGGCCACTCCTTCGCGCTCACCCACAGCCACCTGCACGCTGTCCTTGAAATAACGCTCATAGAGTTCATCTACACCTGCCTGCAACTTATTGCTTACGATAGCCAGCTTCAGGCCACGGTTGTGCAGCACCTTCAGCATCTCCTCTATGCCGTCATACAAACAGGTCTTGTCCTGGCAGTGGCGCACATAATAAGCCTTGAAGTCAGCAAAAGTTTTCTCAAACAGAGTCCCGTCAGTACCTGCGGGTACGGCTTGCTCGATTAGTCGGCGAACTCCGTTGCCCACAAACATACGAACCTCATCGACGGTGCGCTCCGGCATCCCGTTATGACGCAGGGCATAATTTGTGGCATCTGCCAAATCATCCAAGGTGTTCAACAGGGTGCCGTCGAGGTCGAACACAACGGCTCGCACATTATTAATCATTACTTCTTTAATCTTTATTTTGCCTCCTGGATTATATCGATGATTTTGAAGGAATTGCCAACACTCATGTCAACTCTGGCTTGGCGGTTGCTCTCGGATAAGTTAGGCTGAGCCCTCATGTAGAGCTTGTTCTTGTCGCTTTCAATAAGAAGCCAGTCTGCGGTTACTGCTTCGTTGGGAGCCGGATAAAGCGTCGAATCTATATCTGGAAGCTTTACTTGTAAGATCCACCAGTAGCTGTAATTTGTTGTCTCCACTGAGTCGAATCCTCCGTTGGCAGAGAAGACAACTTCTGTCTTGTTTGTCTTGATAGTTTCCCAGTCGCTGTTCTTCTCTTTGTGGCATCCGCTGACTCCTCCTGCGGCTATTACGTCAAGGATGGCAATTAAAGGAATAATTTTATTCATGTTAAGTAGGTGTTAAAAATAATAATTTACGTTTATTTATTCAATTAAAATATGTTTTTTCCCGGCTACTATATGTAAGCCTTTGATAGTGGAAGATATGGGACGACCGGAGAGGTCGTATGTTATAGGGTTCCCCTCTGACTCCCCCCGTTGTGGGGAGAACTCCTGTTGTGGGAAAGATCTAAGGGTTTTATTCTCTGAGTTCATGTCTTCGATGCCGTCTGCATCGTTCTGAAGGTAATAGAGATGCAGGTTATCAATATAGAGGCGGGTATTGTTTGCAGCTCCCTGACTGGCAGATGTGTTCAGACCGAGTCGAATTGTAACAGGAAGCGCGTCAGCTAGCTCCCCTCCCTGACGGGAGGGGTTGGGGGTGGGTCCTTCAAACTCTATCACTTGCTCCTCCCAGATGTCGGGGGCGGAGGGGTAGGGGGCGTATAGTTCTTCTCCGTCAATGACCAGTCCGCAGAGGGCGGTGTTGATGTTGCCGCCCGAGGTCGTGATGACGTTTGGGGCGGTGCGGCGGCTCTCGTTGGCGCAGGCATAGCGCATGTCGAAGGTGAGGCGGTAGCGGCCGCTGTAAGGCAACTGCACCTCCTGACTGATGGCGTTCGTACCGCTGGTCCACGAGTTGAGGACAGAGAGGCATCGGGCGTGGCAACTGTCGGCAAATGCAGCTGGTTCTGCCATTATGCTCGCGCTGTTGCCGAGGTTGCTGGGGCTCACGCAGTACTGAGTGAAACTGTAGGGCATGGAGTAGAGGAGGGCGAAGTTGGAAGCGGCGGTCAGCCCGTTTTCTGCCGTCCAGCCTGCCACTGGCAGCACTTGGGGATACTGGTTGCTGGCGGGTGTCACGTTTTGGGTGTAGCATGGGTTGTATGCCACACCGTTGAGGGTGATGTTGCCAGTAGTTCCCCAGGTGTTGTCCTCCTCGAAATTAGGGTTTGCTATCAGGAGTGCTGTTACGTCCTTCCACGTCTCCGTCTGCGCTTCGTTCACCAGATTCACTTGCAGCTTCTCGTCGTCGAAGGTGACGAGATAGGTTCCGTCCGGCTCCATAGCCTGCCGGGTAGTGAACGTCTTGCCGTTCTTCACGTAGGTGATTGTTGCGTTCTGGCGCTCTCGGCCTATTGAACGGATGGAAATCAGCGCGTCGTCCGTGGGCGAGATGGCTTTGGCATAGACGTCGGCTCCTTTGACATAGACGCAGAGGTGCTGCATGAGCGAGTGCTCTTCGTCTATGGCGAAGGTGGCGGAAGCCTTGCCATCGAGGATTGTGGTCTCTGAGCCGAATACAGGTGCTCCCTCCTCGAAAGTGATGTCCTTCAACTCTGCTTTGTTCTTGCTCTTACCCTCGAAATTCGCCAGCAGCAAGTAGCGCGTGCCGTCGGGGTCGGGAGCGATGAGCCCGTTCCAGGTCTCCGGCAGCTGTTCGGCCAGACTTACGACACCCTTCTGCAGGGCGGCTGTGGCGGCGCTATCGACACGCGAGTAGTAAATTACGGCCGAACGATCCACGGTCTTGTCCTTCTTCACGCTCTCGTTCGCGTTGGAGTAGAGCGGATAGAGTTTGCTCATCTGTATGGAGTTGGAGAGGGCGCGGTCGCCAAAGCCTATAGAGCCGGTGCCGCCCACGGTGACTACACCTACGGAGTTGTCTATATTGACCCACGGCGAAGCGAGTTCGCTCAACTGTGTGCCGTCAGCCTGTATGCGGCCTCCGGCGTGGTACAGAGTGCGCTTTGTGCGCATGAACGGGTCGGTGGAGATTGCCAGCAGTCCGCCCCTGCGTCCGCTGATGGTGGCGTCGGCCAGCGCCTTAACACGGTTCATGTAAATAACGGCGTTGCCCTCTGTGGCGGCCAGCACGAAGCGGTTCTGGAGCGTGGCGTCGTTGGTGTTCAGGGTTCCGTTCATGGTGAAGGCGTTGTCCTTCATCTTGTATATACCGGCGGTGACGGCGGTGGCGTTCGTGCCTTTGCCGCTCACGTTATACCATCCGAGCAGGTTGCCCGTGTTGTTCGCCTTGAACGGACAAACAATCTTGTTGCGGTCTGGCGTGGTGTCGGCGAAATAGCCTGTGTAGCTCTTCAGACCGTCGGACCACGAGAAGGTGATGAAGCGGTCTCGCGAAGCGGCGCGAATGATGTTCTGGGTCGTCAGTCGGCGGGCATCCATGTGCTCGTCCAGGAACGTCTCCCAAGTTGTCGGTTGGAGATCGGCTGTGGATGCGGCGAGATGCATTAGATAAGTCATCATCACACGGTGTCCCTCAACGCCCATTCGGCGCGGCCCTATGTCTGAGTTGAGCAGCCAGGAGCCGTCGGTCGTTGTCTGCTGTCTGGCCTTTATGTATTTGTATGCCATGTTCTCTAAAAGCAGGGCATCGGGGTCGCGCAGGAAACAGGCCAGAGTGGAGTAGGAAGTGATCTGGTCGAAAAGGAACATACTCCAGTCGTTACCGTTCGGCATAGCCAGTTCGCCGTCGGCAAGCGCCAACCAAGCCAGCACATTGTCCATAACGGCTTTGTTGCCGTGCATCAGCGCGTTGGTCTTCCATTGTTGTGAATCGCCTTGGAAGAGTTTCAGCGCCAGAGCTGCCTCGCCCAGCTCCTGAATAACCACGTTCTGGTACGAGGTGTGGAAATAGTTGTGATTCTGCAGCGTGAAGTCCTCGTAGAGGTTTGCCCCCCGGTAGAGGTTGGCCACCGTCTTCTGGTCGTAATCGGGGTCAATGACGGTGCGGTCGTTCGCGTCATCGACCTGCGAGTAGCTGTTTATGGCGAATTCGCGCAGGCGATTGAACCATTGTGTTGCCAGCGCGTCGTTGGGGTACAGACCCAGCGTGGCGGCCAGAATGTCGGCCTCCCAACCGTTCTCCTCGGCTTTCGTGTCGCCAGCGTAGCCCGTCGGAATAGAGCGGTTCAGCTCATAGTTGCACTCCGCCTTCAGCATCTTGTATATGTAGTTCTTCTGCGTGCTGGAGAGTTCGTCGGCGAGGAAATAACTGGCGTAGGCCAAGCTCATAGCCCAGAGTGAGCTCTCCCAGACGGCATCGTTCGTGGCTGTGCTTCCCCAGTATGCGTTGTTCGAAGTCACCTTCAGCTTGTTGGCCTTGTGTGTGGAATAGCCGAAGATGAGGCTCTTCATGGCCATAGCTTTGACTTCGTCCCACGTCACGCCGGTGGGCAGAGTAACCTTCCCGCGCGCGTATTTATTAATGAAAGCGCAAATCATAGAGAAGTCTGCGTTCGTGCGAACGCCGTCCTCGTTACTGTTGCCCGCGCTGTTGGCCTTGAAGAAGCCGCACGTCTCGTTCACGCTGTTCGGGGCGGCGCAGTCGAACCAGATGTTCTTGGCGTATGTCATCGAGTTAGCCAGCATCTGCAGCAGGTCGTTCATCATCGTAGCCTCGTCTGTGAACGTGTGCGTGATAACGCCCTCGGTGGGAGAGGTGATGTCTGTCTCGCGCCCTCCTATGATTTCAATCGCGTTTGTTCCTTCGGGAACGCTTATCAGGCGGAAATCGTCCATAGCTATGCACGAGCCTCCGCTCTGCCAGGTCAGGTCGATGCTGATGGTGAGCGCAGCAGGAGTCGTTACGGTGAACTTCACCTTCTGCTCTGTCCATTCGCGGCTTGTCATACAGCCCACGTTGCCCTGAACAAAGCTGAATGTCTGGCTCCCCAGTGTCTTTCCGCCTGCCACGACCCGCGCTGTGGCAGACGATGTCGCGCTGTTGGCATAAAAGGCCTTGGTGCGGAATGTCAGCTGGTATTCGCCAGCAGGTATGCTCTGAGTCACCTGACTGACGGTGCTTGCGGCCGTGGTCCAGCCCACACGCTGGTAGAGGGCGTATTGGCCATCGGCAATGGCCGTCTTACCGAAGTTGTTGTCTGTGAAGCAGTCGGCCGTAATCAGCAACTGCGTGCCGGGATTGGTCGTTGTCCAGCCTGTAAGGGCCGAGAGCTCCCAACCGCGAAGGCCGTCATTCTGATTTGTCACTTGGTTGCCCAAGGTCGCCACCTCAAACGAGGGGTTGCTGAGATACAAACTTGTTACGTCTGTCTGAGCCGACATGTGCGTGGCAACTGCAACTGCCAACGAACACAAAAGTGATGATAATTTATAAGTCATAATCTTTATCTAATTCTTAATTCATAATTATTCGACTTCGCTCATCAATACGTCTTAATTCATAATTATGCTGCGCGCAGCTTAATGTTCAATGTTCAATGCTCAATGTTCAATGTTCAATGTTCAATGTTCAATGTTCAAATTCCCTTGATTTATGCGGCAAAAATAGGCAGAAACGGTCGTTCTTGCAAATTTATCGGGCCAAAATGTTTGCTAATTGGGAAAAAGTAACTACTTTTGCGCCGCTTTTCGAAGCACATACCCCGCTGAGGCGGTTCGTGTGATGGCGATTAAGCACAAAAACTTAATTAGAGTAACACATTTAACAAACAACTCATGAAGACAATTGAAATCAAAGGTACGGCTCGTACCGCCGGCGGCAAGAAGCTCGCCAAACAGTTGCGCAAAGAGGGTCTCGTACCCTGTAACATCTATGGTGAAAAGCGTGGTGAGAACGGTCTCCCCGTAGCCACCGCATTCGCAGTAACCAACGAGGAGCTGCGCAAACTGCTCTACACACCCGATATCTACACCGTCATCCTCAACATCGACGGCAAGGAGTGCAAGGCCATCCTCAAGGAGGCTCAGTTCCACCCCGTGAAGGACAACGTGCTCCACGTTGACTTCTATGAGATTACCGACGAGAAGCCCATCGTGATGGAAGTGCCCATCAAGCTCAATGGTCTCGCAGAGGGCGTTAAGGCCGGTGGTAAGCTGGCAGCCAGTGTCCGCAAGCTGAAGGTTAAGGCCGTTCACACAGCCATCCCTGAGCGTTTGGATATCGACGTTACCAACCTGCAGCTCGGCAAGACCATCAAGGCCGGCGAACTCTCCTTCGAGGGCCTTGAGATGGTTACCAGTCCCAGCGTTGTCGTTTGCCAGGTTATGATGACCCGCAACGCTCGCAGCGCCGCCGCTGCCGCTGAGGAGGAGGCTTAAAGATGAGGGGGACTCTCCCCCCTGCCCCTCCCTGAAGGGAGGGGAGTAATTACATTCAAGGACAGTTAAGGCGTAAGGTTATAAAGAGCCTTACGCCTTTATTTATCAGTAAATATTCGTCACACAATTGCACATGTTTTCCTTCCTGCGTAAACTATTTGCTAAAGACAAAACTCCTCAATCTACCGAAGAGTCTTCTCCTATGGAAAAATTTCTCATTGTCGGCCTTGGGAACATAGGCCCTGATTACGAAGGCACGCGCCACAACATTGGTTTCCGCATCGTAGATGCCCTTGCAGCTTCAGCAGCTAAGCCCCTCTCTGGGCCCCTCTCTGACTCCCCCCGTGGGGGGGAGAAAGCCCGTGGGGGGGAGAAAGCCCGGGGGGGGGGGGTCGTCGTATGGGAGGATAAGCGCTACGGCTTTGTAACTCGTATCAGCGTCAAGGGCCGTCAACTCATCCTGCTCAAACCCAGCACATTCATGAACCTGAGCGGTAATGCCGTTCGCTACTGGATGCAGCAAGAGAAGATTGAGCTCTCCCATCTCCTCATCTGTGTGGATGACATCGCCCTGCCCTTCGGCCAGATGCGAATGAAACCCGGCGGCAGCGATGCTGGTCACAACGGTCTGAAGCACATAGCTCAGATACTCGGCACCCAGCAGTATGCCCGCCTCCGTTTTGGCGTAGGCAACGACTTCTTTCCCGGACAGCAGGTGGATTACGTCCTCAGCCAGTTCCCCCCTGAGCAGGAAGAACTTATCCCCGAGCGCACCAAAGTAGCTGCCGCCGCCATCAAAACCTTCTGTCTCGCCGGTATCCAGATGGCCATGAACGAGCTGAACCGCAGAGCGAAGACTCAATAAGCCCCCCTGCCCCCGGAGGGGGAGTTGGGTTAAGAGTTTAAGAGGTTTAAGAAGTTTAAGGGTATTAAGTGCGATTTTTTTGCTTCTCAATATTGCATAAATCGCGAAAATGTTGTATCTTTGCACCGTCAAAGCAAGGGGATTCCCTCCCTTTAGAATGAAGATGTCTCCCCGCCATACAAGGAGATAAGGGCTATAAAACCAAGCCGGGAATTCAATAATCCAAGCCGAGAATTTAATAATCCACGCCGTGGATTATTGAAACCAAGGCTTGGATTTTATTATTCTCCCTGTTTGAAACGATTTTCCTCCTTGGCCTAATTGATTTTGTCCCAAGGCCGAAAGGATTCTATACAAAGATCAACGGGACCCTATTCCTCGTTATATAAACAAATCCACCGTAATGCCAGAGTGCTGACACTACGGTGGGCTTGTTTATATTTGCGATGGAGGTCTTAATCGATCTATTCTGCTACGATGCGGCAGGTGTTGATGACGGTTTGCATCGCTTTCTGCATGGACTGAATGGGGACGAATTCGTGACGGCCGTGGAAGTTGAGGCCGCCGGCGAATATGTTGGGGCAGGGGAGACCTTTGAATGAGAGCTGGGCGCCGTCGGTGCCGCCGCGTATGGCCTTGACCTTACATTCCATGCCAGCCTCTTCGATGGCTCGGCGGGCTATGTCGATGATGTGGTCCTTGCCTTCGAGCTGCTGTTTCATGTTATAATACTGGTCGCGGATGTCAGCCTCAACGATACCCTCGCCATAGCGTTCCTCGAATACGGCTACGAGGTCGGCCACGAAGTTCTTGCGCTCTTCGAAGCGCTGGCGGTCGTGGTCGCGAATGATATAACTGAGGGTGGCTTCTTCCACGGTGGCACGTATGCCGGTGAGGTGATAGAAGCCCTCGTAACCTTCGGTGCGTGCGGGCACTTCGTCCTTTGGCATGGCGTCTGCGAACTCGGTGGCGATGAGGCAGGCGTTGCGCATCTTGTCCTTGGCATAGCCTGGATGCACGTTGAGTCCTCGGATGCGGATTGTAGCAGCGGCGGCGTTGAAGTTCTCGTATTCCAGTTCGCCTATTTCGGAGCCGTCCATGGTGTAAGCCCACTCTGCGCCGAATTTCTCCACGTCGAAGAGGTGTGCTCCGGCGCCTATCTCCTCGTCGGGGTTGAAGGCTATACGTATGCGTCCGTGAGTGATTTCGGGATGTGCCATGAGATAGGCCATGGCCTCGACGATTTCGGCTATGCCTGCTTTGTCATCGGCTCCTAACAGCGTGTGGCCATCGGTTACAATAAGGTCTTCGCCGATGTGGTCGAGCATCTCGGGGAACATCTTGGGCGAGGTGACAATGCCTTCAGCCTCGTCCAGAATGATGTCCCCGCCGTCGTAGTTTTCCACTATTCGCGGGTGAATGTCGGCTCCGGAGCAATCGGGGCTGGTGTCGTAGTGTGCGATGAAGCCTATAGTTGGCACATCGCCTTCGGCGTTGCTTGGCAGGGTGGCGTAGATGTATCCGTTGTCATCCATGGTGACGTCATCGAGCCCCATCTCTTCAAGGGAGTCTGCCAGATGGCGTGCGAACACGAGTTGTTTGGGTGTGCTGGGGCAGCCCTCTGCCTCCTCGCTCGACTGTGTGTCGTAGGAGACGTAGTCGAGGAAACGGTTCAAAAGAGACCCACCCCCGACCCCTCCCGTGAGGGAGGGGAGAGGCTGGCGCATGGTTTCGTTTTTATCCATAATAGTATTCTAATCTTGTTATGTAAATAGCTCCCCTCCCCCACGGGAGGGGTAAGGGGGTGGGTCTTACTTCACCTCCCAACCGAGAGCGCTTGCACCGAGCACGGCAGCGGCGGCTCCGTCGAGTTCGCTGACGAGGATTTTGGCTTTATCCTTGAAGACGCGGAGCACAGATTCGTTGTAGGCGCGGCGTATGGGTTCCATAATAAGGTCGCCGGCTTTGGTCAGACCGCCGAAGAAGATGAAGGCCTCTGGTGAGGAGAAGGCGGCAAAATTGGCGCAAGCCTCGCCGAGGATGCGACCAGTCTCTTCGAATATCTCTTTGGCCACCTCATCACCCTTTCCGGCGGCAATGGCTACGTCTTTGGACTCAATCTTGTCTAAAGGTATCTCGCGCAGGATGGTGGGTTTGTCGGTCTTCTCGATTATCTCACGTGCGGTACGTGCCACGCCGGTGGCAGAGCAGTAGGTCTCTAAACAGCCCTTGCGTCCGCAACCGCACTGGCGACCGTTTTTCTCCACGATGACGTGTCCCAACTCGCCTGCCATGCCGTCGCAACCGAGCACCATCTGCCCGTTGACCACGATGCCGGAGCCTACGCCTGTGCCGAGGGTTATCATGATGAAGTTCTGCATCCCTTTTGCAGCCCCGTACTGCATCTCGCCCATTGCGGCGGCGTTGGCGTCGTTGGTGAGGCGTACGGGAATGCCGAGTCTCTCGCTGAACATCTGTGCCAAAGGTATCTTGCCCTTCCACGGCAGGTTGGGAGCGAACTCTATAGAGCCGTTGTAGTAGTTCCCGTTGGGCGCTCCGATGCCCATGGCGTGGATTTTCTCAATTCCGCCGACCTGCTCGATTATGGGGCGCAGGGCAGCGACGCAGTCATCAACATACTGGTTGATGTCGCCGTGTCCCTGAGTCTTGATAGATGTGGTTGCCACGACGTGTGCGTTTTGATCAACAATGCCGAATACGGAGTTCGTGCCGCCAAGGTCAAGGCCTATGACGAAAGGTTTTCTCTGATTGTCCATAATATCTCTTATTTTGAAGTTATTTCGCTTTCTGAGTGCCAAAGGTAGTCATTCTTTTGCCACTCAGCAAGAAAAAAGGAGTGAAAATATCACTTTTAGTTAAAAAGCACCCTTTTTCCTTCGTATTTTCGCAGAAAAGGCATATCTTTGCACGCGAAATGTGGTTTGAAAACATCGCAATACTCGATTTGACCATCAAGGGACTGATTGTCGGGATGGTTGCCTCGGCACCTATGGGACCGGTGGGTGTGCTTTGTGTGCAGCGCACGCTGAACAAAGGACGCATCTACGGGCTTGTTACAGGTCTCGGCGCTGCCGTCAGCGACATCATCTACGCTCTGATAACGGGTCTTGGAATGAGTTTTGTGGTGGAGTTCATCGAGCAGCCACGAACCATGTACATCCTGCAGCTGATTGGCAGCATTCTGCTTTTCGGATTCGGCTACTACACCTTCCGCTCGCGCCCGCAGCTGCGTCCCTCATCGCACAACCGAGGCACTCTGACGCACAATTTCGTAACCTCGTTTCTCGTGACTCTGAGCAACCCGCTCATCATACTGCTCTTCATAGCTCTCTTCGCACGATTCACCTTCGTTGTGCCGGAGCACCCTTGGCAGCAGGCGCTGGGCTTCATCGCCATCTTCCTTGGAGCCATGTTGTGGTGGGGCTCTCTCACGTATATTATAGATAAGGTTCGAGTGAGTTTCGACCTGAATCGCATCTATATTATCAACCGTATAATCGGAGTCGTCGTAATGGTGGTAAGCGTGCTGGGACTTCTCTCCACTCTGCTCGGTCTTACCCTCTACTGACATCTCTTTCTATGAAAATTGCCAGACAACTGAAAGACAGCAATATTGCTGAATACGTCCTCTATATGTTCCAACTGGAGGACACTCTGCGCGCTTACGGCTGCGATGCCGAACGTATGCGCGATGAATACGTGACGCGTTTTGACTGGAGCTATGCCGATCGAGAGGCCGAGGCTCAGTGGCTTGAAGGCCTCTGCGGGATGATGGTTTCCGAGGGGAAGACCGAACACGGACATCTGCAGAGCACTCTCGGCACCATTTCTCTGATGACAGACCTGCATCTGACTCTGTTGCGCTCACCCAAGCACCCGTTTTACAGCGCTGCCTATTACAAGGCTTTGCCGTATATCGTGGAGTTCCGTGCCAAGAGCAAGGGCGAAGGTGCTCCCGAACTGCAGAATTGTCTTGAGATGCTCTACGGGGTGATGCTTCTCCGTCTTCAGAAGCGCGAGATTTCCAAGGAGACGCAGGAGGCTCTGGCTCCCGTAACCCATCTTCTCGCTTTGCTCTCCGACGCTTGGCAGAAAGAGCGTACGGGCGAGCTGGAGATATAATGGCCCCCCTCAATCCCCCCGGTGGGGGGAGAATGTCAGCCAAATTATGAATTATGCATTGAGCATTATGAATTACAAAAAGAATATCCTTGTTACAGGTGCCTGTGGTCAGCTGGGCAATGAGATGCAACTACAGGCAAAGCAATACCCCCAATATAATTGGTTATTTACGGATGTTGCAGCCGCTGCAGCCGCTACTGTGGCCGGCGGTTCCCCCGCCGTTTTGACACTTGACATCACCGACCGCGCCGCCGTTTTCGCCTTTGTGGAGCAGAATGCCATAGATATTATCGTGAACTGCGCCGCATATACCGCTGTGGATCGTGCCGAGAGCGAACCCGAGAAGGCTCATCTGCTGAACGCCACAGCACCTGGCTACCTCGCCGAGGCCATAGAAGCCCGTGGCGGACACCTCATTCAGATTTCCACCGACTATGTGTTTGACGGCACAGCCCACACCCCATATACAGAAGAGGCTCCGACCTGTCCTGCATCCGTCTATGGCCGCACGAAACTTGCAGGCGAAGAGGCCGTACTGGCCGCCAACCCCCAGGCGCTGATTATCCGCACAGCCTGGCTATACAGTCGCTTCGGGAATAACTTTGTGAAGACTATGCTCCGTCTCGGTCGTGAGAAAGAACAGCTTGGTGTAATTTTCGACCAGATAGGTACGCCCACTTACGCCCGCGACCTCGCTACCGCCATCATGGCAGCCGTGAACCAAGGCATAAAGCCCGGAATCTATCACTTCTCGAACGAGGGTGTCATCTCTTGGTTTGACTTCACCAAGGCCATTCACCGCATCGCCGGCATAACCACATGTCGTGTGCGCCCACTCCACACAGCCGAATATCCGACGCCAGCCGCCCGTCCCCATTACAGCGTGCTCGACAAAACCAAATTCAAGCAGACATACAACTTCGAGGTTCCCTACTGGGAGGACAGCCTCCGCGACTGCATAGCCCAATTGTAAAATTGTAAATTGTCAAATATCATTGTGAATCAAGAAATAGAACGCAGGCGAACATTCGCCATCATATCTCACCCGGATGCGGGTAAGACCACCCTTACCGAGAAATTCCTGCTCTTCGGCGGCCAGATTCAAGTGGCCGGAGCTGTGAAGAGCAACAAAATTCGCAAGACTGCCACCTCCGACTGGATGGATATTGAGAAGCAGCGCGGTATCTCCGTGACTACCTCCGTGATGGAGTTTGACTATATGCCGACCCCCTTTAGCCCACCAGAGGGGGACACTCAATCTGACGAACAGACCAAGTCCCCCGCCGGGGGACAACAGGGGGCTTATAAGGTGAATATCCTCGACACCCCGGGTCACCAGGACTTTGCGGAGGACACTTTCCGCACTCTCACCGCTGTCGATTCTGCCATAATTGTTGTGGATGGAGCCAAGGGCGTGGAGGCGCAGACGCGCAAGTTGATGACCGTTTGCCGTATGCGCAAGACTCCCGTAATCGTCTTCATCAACAAGATGGATCGCGAGGGAAAAGACCCGTTTGACCTGCTCGACGAGCTGGAGGAGGAACTGCAAATCAAGGTGCGTCCGCTATCATGGCCTATAAATCAGGGTCAGCGCTTCAAAGGCGTGTATAATATCTATGAGGGAAACCTTAACCTCTTCACCCCCGACAAACAAAGGGTGACGGAGAAGGTTAGTGTGGAGCTCGATTCTGACGAACTCGACGCCCGCGTCGGTTCTGATGACGCAGACAAACTGCGTGAGGACCTTGAGATTATCGAAGGTGTTTATCCCGCTTTTGACCGTCAGGCGTATCTGGACGCTGAGGTGGCCCCCGTATTCTTCGGTTCAGCACTTAACAATTTTGGCGTGAAGGAACTGCTGGATTGTTTCGTCGAGATAGCCCCGTCACCACGCCCCACCAAGGCCGAGGAGCGCGACGTACAGCCCGAAGAGCCCAAGTTCACGGGTTTCATATTCAAGATAACGGCCAACATCGATCCCAACCACCGTTCTTGCATCGCTTTCTGCAAGGTGTGCTCGGGCAAGTTCGTGCGCAACGCCCCCTATCTCCATGTGCGTCAGGGCAAGACCGTACGTTTCTCTTCGCCAACTCAGTTCATGGCGCAGCGAAAGAGCACCATTGACGAGGCGTGGCCGGGCGATATAGTGGGTCTGCCGGACAGCGGCATATTCAAGATTGGCGACACTCTCACCGAGGGTGAGCAGCTGCATTTCCGCGGTCTGCCTTCGTTCTCTCCAGAGATGTTCAAATATATTGAGAACGCCGACCCGATGAAGACGAAGCAGCTGGAGAAGGGCATCGCGCAACTGATGGACGAGGGTGTGGCCCAACTCTTCGTAAACCAGTTCAACGGACGCAAGATTATCGGTACTGTTGGCCAACTGCAGTTCGAGGTTATCCAGTACCGTCTGGAGAATGAATATGGTGCTAAGTGCCGTTGGGAACCTGTCAGTCTATATAAGGCCTGCTGGATAGAAAGCGACGATGAGGCTCAGCTGGAGAATTTCAAGAAGCGCAAATACCAGTATATGGCCCATGACATCGAGGGCCGCGATGTATTTCTGGCCGACTCCGCCTACGTGCTCACTATGGCCCAGCAGGACTTTGAGCACATCAAGTTCCACTTTACATCAGAGTTTTAGGAGACCATGAGCAGAGATAGAGATACTGATATCCAGAAAGCCATTGAGGTCTTGCGTGCCGGTGGCACAATACTTTACCCAACCGACACGATATGGGGTATAGGCTGTGATGCCACAAATCCCGAGGCTGTGAAGAGGGTGTTTGAGATAAAGCGGCGTGAGGACTCTAAGGCTCTCATCTGTCTGGTTGACAGCGCGGGACGTCTGCAGAGATATGTACGCAACGTGCCGGACGTGGCGTGGGATATCGTTGACCTTGCCACCAAGCCCACCACGTTGATTCTCTCTGGCGCCAACGGTCTCGCCCCCAATCTCCTGGCAGAAGACGGCAGCGTCGGTCTGCGCGTCACCTCCGAAGTGTTTTCACACACGCTTTGCTACCGTTTCCAGAAGGCCATCGTCTCCACCTCGGCGAATATCAGCGGGGAGCCTTCGCCGCAGACCTTTGCCGACATCAACCCGGAAATAATTGAGGCTGTAGATTATGTCTGCCTCTCGCGTCAGCGCGACACATCTATCCATGAGCCCTCGTCTATCATAAAGCTCGGGCCGAGCGGTGAAGTAACAATAATCAGAAAATAAACAGGAGAATAAAAAATCAATGGGGCTGTACCAAATGAATGGCGCAGCCCCATTGCTCATATTGTGTTTAAGCGAATGACAATTAGTCTCTCTCTAACCAAGCTATGGCTTGTCCCTTGACAACCTTCTTGCCTTGGAAGGCGGTGATGTCAACGAGCTTGCCGCTCAGTCCGGCCTTGAGAGGAACGAGCTGGCCGTATTGTGTCTGAAGATAGCAAACGGTGTCGCCCTCTTTGTATTTCGTTCCGATGGCAGGCTCGATGCAGCGGGTAACGCCGGCATCGCCGCTCACCTCGAAGAGCACCTGACCGTTTTCGGGAGCTGTGATGGCATCTGCCTTGGCGTGCTTGAAGGCAGAGATCTCCTCGATGGAGACCTTCGGGCCTGCGGCGCTCTGAGCCTTTGCCACCTTTGCCTTCTCCAGGTCGGCAAGGAAGTTCTTCTTGGCCTGACCGCTCTTGTAGTTGCGGTACTGTTCGGGATGCATGGCCAGTTCGTAGAGCTCCTCGTCGTCTTGTCCGCGATCCCAGCCGTTCTCCTCCATTTCCTTGATGAAGTCGGGCAGGGCGTTCTTGAGCAGCGTGTGCGGGTCGGCATCCGTGAACTCGCGGCCCTGCTTCTTGGCCAGTTCCACCAGTTCGGGATCGATTTTTCCGGGAATCTTGCCGCTCTTGCCGAGAATCATTCCCCACATGGAGTCGTCCATCATCACGAAGCGGCCCTTGCCCTGTGCCATAGTCAGCAGGTTCATCAGGGCGATGTTCTTGACATACTGAGAGAACGGTGTCACCAATGGAGGATAACCTACACGCGGCCACACGTAGGCCACCTCGTCGAAGAGCTGCACAAGGATGTCGTCCTGCGAGAGTTCGGGCTGGCCCTTGGCCTTGAGTGTCTGGTTGATAACGCCGTGGATGCCGGCAAGGTCGGCCATCATCGAACCCATCATTCCTCCGGGCAAACCGCAGCCGAGGAGCAATGATGACATCAGCTTGTTGCCGGGGTTAATGAAGTAGCCAAGCCAGTCGTCGATAAACTCTTGAGTCAGGGCTCTCGCGCGCATATACGCGTTCATATTTATTTCTTTCACCTCGAAGCCCTCGTTCTTCAGCATCGACTGAACGGAGATTATGTCTGGATGCACCTTACCCCATGAGAGCGGCTCAATGGCGGTGTCGATGACGTCTGCGCCGTTGTTGCAGACTTCAAGAATTGAGGCCATGGACAGGCCGGGACCGCTGTGGCCGTGGTACTGAATGATGACGTCGGGGTGTTTGGTCTTGATGGCTTTGGTCAGAGCGCCGAGCAAAGCGGGCTGGCCTATTCCGGCCATGTCCTTCAGACAGATTTCCTCGGCTCCGGCTGCAATCACCTGGTCGGCTATGTCGGAGTAGTACTCGACTGTGTGAACGGGAGAGGTGGTGATGCAGAGAGTAGCCTGCGGAGTCATTCCGGCAGCTTTGGCCCACTTGACGCTGGGGATGATGTTGCGGACATCGTTCAGACCGCAGAAGATACGGGGTATATCCACGCCTTGGGCGTGCTTCACCTTGTATTGGAGCTCGCGCACATCGTCAGGCACGGGGTACATGCGCAGGGCGTTGAGGCCGCGGTCGAGCATGTGGGTCTTTATTCCCACCTCGTTGAAGGGCTTACAGAAAGCGCGCACAGCGGCATTGGGGTTCTCGCCGGCCAGCAGGTTCACCTGCTCGAAGGCGCCGCCGTTGGTCTCCACGCGGTCAAACACACCCATGTCAATGATTGCGGGTGCGATGCGCTCCAATTGGTCTTTGCGGGGCTGGAACTTGCCCGAACTCTGCCACATGTCACGATAGACGAGGCTGAATTGGATTCTTTTCTTCATACGTTTCTATGCTGTTTTGATTACGTTTTTGCGTCTGTTATTGACAGCTTTTTTGTTTTATCTGTCAAATTCGGTAGCAAAAGTAGTGATTATTTCTCAATCACGATGCAAGAAACATATAAAAATTACGCCAAAACCGCACATTAGTTATTATTGACGGGTATATAGCTTGTGGAACGCAGGCTCCACAACCCAACGTTTTGCCGACCAAGCCAGTGGAATCGCAACTGAAAGTGCGAGGGCCAGAGCCAGGATTCCGGTGGGGTTGTAGCCCAATTTGAAGGCCATGGAGCGTGCAACGGGGACCACGAACATGTGGGTGAGATAAATCTCGAAGCTTATTCCCCCGAGAAACATTACCGGACGGGTGTGAAGCAGTCTCGTGACTAATCCCTTAGCCGAATCGCCCCAAGTGAACAGTAGCAGCTGCAGGCCGACGAATGGCCAGAACAGGCTTACGCAACGTACAGACGGCAACAGGTGCCCATAGGCCAGAAAAGTGAGGACGGGACACACCAGAGCGATGGTCTCAATTACTGAGAGTTTCCACACGCTACACGTCGCAAACCATTGCTTTGCCTTCTCGCCGAAATCCGAACGCACCAGACGGCTGAGCGATATGCCAAGAATGAATTCGGGCAGACGCATCAGCGGCGATATATAGACAAAGGAATAAGTCAGGCTCTCGGGCAGACTGATTACAAGAATCAGGTATCCGGCAATCCCAACCGCGAGAATGGCAGTAAGTTTGCGGGTTGATAAGCGGTTGAAGAACAGATACAGGGTAGAGAAAAGGAGATAGAAGAAGAAGAAACTGCACAACGACCACGACGACCCGTTAGGAATGTAATGAAACCAACTGTCGGGAATCCACCCTTGAACGAGAAAAACAGGCGGCACCAACTGCCCCCAATGGTAGGATATGCCATAGTGGGCGTCGTAGATGATGGCCAAGAGGAAGGTGGCAAGGTGCAGAGGATAGAGCTTGGCCCATTGCTTGAAAAAGAACTGCCGCGTAGTGAAGTTGTGGCCGTCTATCTTGCGGCCATAGGCAATGGAAAGGATAAAGCCGCTGAGGATAAAGAACCCACAGACACCGTATTCACCCAGACCGAATGTTGATAGCTGCTGCCCCAGAAGGTGCGAGACCAATATGCAGAATGAGAATACGAAGCGAAGTGCCTGCAGGTTCTTTATCATAATCTTAGGATACTTTCTCCAGCTTCTTAAGGATGGAGAATATGAAGAGGGCGCTGACGAGACAGATGCCTGCGAGAACGGCCCAGATGTAGATCAACTGGACGTTGGCTCCCCAGAGCAGACCCGGAATCTGAACCAGGAAGTTTCCGATGGCAGTAGATGCGAACCAAAGACCCATCATCAGACCGGCGTACTTCGGAGGAGCTACCTTGGAGACGAAGGATATTCCGATGGGGGAGAGGAGCAGCTCGGCAAAGGTCAGTACGAGATAGGTGCTTACGAGCCAGTTGGCCGATACGCGGGTGACATCCTCACCTGCGTCGATTGCAGCCGTCTGAGCATCAGGCAGGAGCAGACCGATGCTGGCTCCAATCATGATGAAGTAGGCACATGCGGCCACCAACATACCGAAACCGATTTTCTTGGGGCTGCTGGGCTCCATGTTCTTCTTGGCGAGCCAGCTGAAGATGCCGACGCTTACGGGAGTCAACATAACCACGAAACAGGGGTTGAACTGCTGGAAGATGGGGGCGAACACGGGCACATCGCCGCTGAGGTGGGCATATTGCCAACCCAGATAACCCGCTGCGGCAGCCACAAGTATGGCCCCTAAGGATTTGCCTTTGCCGGTTTTGCTTTGGAAGAGTCCGAAGAGACCATAAACGATGAAAATGGCAGCCACGAGGTTCGTGACGTCGAACATCATGCTCTGCACGCCTGTGGAGCTTGTCTGGGTGTAGTCGCGAGCGAAGAAGGTCAGTGTGAGACCGTTCTGATGGAAAGCCATCCAGAAGAAGATGACAACGGCGAAGACCAGACACAGGCAGATGATGCGTTCTGTGGTCTCGGCCGGCGTGAGGGTGTCTTCCACTTTAGCTTTGTCTGACTTCTTGCCCTCGCCCTCGAGGACATGGCTGAACCAGCCTTTGAAGGCATAGTAGATGGCGATGCTGACTATGAGTGAAGCGCAGGCTACAGCAAAGGCGAAATGATAGCTGTCTGCCGAGCTGATGCCAAGATCTTCCTGCGCCCAGTTCATGATAGCGATGGCAGCTGTCGGGGCGAACATCGCGCCAATATTGATAGCCATGTAGAAGAGTGAGAAACCGGCATCGCGGCGGTCGGAATAGCGGGCCTCGTCATAGAGACGTCCCACCATGACCTGCAGATTGCCTTTGAACAGTCCCGTGCCGAGGCTCACAAGGAGCAGGGCAGCTGCCATGGCAACGATTGCTGAGGTGCCGCCGCCAAGCGGGAAGGCGAGCAGCAAATAGCCAACAAACATGATAATAATTCCAGTTGTGACCATTCGTCCGAATCCCCAGCGGTCGGCTGCGATACCTCCGATTACGGGCAGGAAATAGACGAACATCAGGAACGTGGAATAGATGGTGCTGGCAGTTCCTGTGGCGAAGCCGAAGTTCTCCTGTAGGAACAGAGCAAATACGGCAAGCATGGTGTAATAGCCGAAGCGCTCGCCCGTGTTGGCCAAGGCTAATGCCCATAGGCCCTTTGGTTGGTTCTCAAACATGACGGAATATTTTAGGATTTAATGATTTTAGGATTTTAGGATTTTGCGGTCGCATTAGAACAGGAACTTGACGACGTCGTTGAATATGGCCAGACCCATCAGGGCGAAGAGCAATATCATTCCAACCATCTGGGCGCGTTCCATGAACTTCTCCGATGGCGGACGGCGTGTGACGGCCTCTACGAGAAGGAAGAAGACGTGACCACCATCGAGTCCCGGAATAGGAATAATGTTCATGAAGGCAAGGATAATGGATATGAAGGCCGTGATGTTCCAGAAGGCTTGCCAGTTCCAGGCTGCCGGGAAGAGGTCGCCAATGGTGCCGAACGAGCCTACGCTCTTGGCTCCCTGTTTCGTGAAGATGTATTTCAGGTCGGAGACATAGCCCTTCAGAGTCTCCCAGCCGTAGGTTATGCCAGCCGGGATGCTGGCGAAGAAGCCATAGTCATGGTGCTCTGTCTTGTAGGAATCGAAGATAGACTTCTTCAGGAAACCGATCTTGTAGTCTTCGTCAAGAGTTATCGTCAAGGTCGTTGATGCGATTGAGTCTGACGTCGTGGCAGCTGCCAGTTGCTCAGGGTTTGCAAATGTTATGGTGAGGCTGCGGAGCTTTACGCTGTCCTCGTGGGAGCAGTCGGCAGCGAGAATGTCGGCCTTGCGCCCCATGATGTTATCGAAATCGCCCCACCACATTACGGGCTGGTTGTCAATGGCCAGGATGCGTGCGCCGCTGAGGATTCCGGCTGCTGAGGCCGGGGTCTCGGGCAGAACCGTGTCAATAACCGCCGGCACGTTAGCCACGAGGAATCGCGGCTCCTGATTGATCATCTCGAGCAGGTTGAGCCCTTCTTCGGGCATATTCAAAGTCACCTCCTTGCCGTCGCGCAGAACCGTGATGGTCTTTGCCTCGGATATAGTGCGATATACGGTTCCGTTCCACTCTTCGATAGGCTTCCCGTCGGCTTTCACCGGAATGTCTCCGTCACGGAAACCGACGGCTTCCGCCATCTCATTGTAGGAGAAGCCATTGGTGATGGACTTCATAGGCAGGGAGTCGGAACCCCACGTGAACAGGATCATAGCGTAGATGATCAAGGCGAGCAGGAAGTTGACCAGCACGCCGCCAATCATGATGAGGAAACGCTGCCAGACGGGTTTCGCACGGAACTCGTAGGGCTGCACGGGCTGTTTCATCTGCTCGGTGTCCATGCTCTCGTCTATCATTCCGGAGATCTTGACGTATCCGCCCAGGGGAATCCAGCCGATTCCGTACTCGGTCTCGCCTGCAGCCACTTTCGGGAATAGTTTTGAGAACCACCTGTCCTTTGTGGAGAACAGATGAAACCATGGGTTGAAGAACATGTAGAACTTCTCCACTCTGGTCTTGAAGAGTTTGGCAAAGAAGAAATGACCGCCCTCATGCAAGACTATGAGGAAACTGAAACACAGGATTAGCTGAAACGCTTTGATTAGGAATATATTCATGACTGGAAAGACCCACCCCCAGACCCCTCCCGTGAGGGAGGGGAGACCTGCGGATGTTGGTTTTATTGTTTGATTATTAAACTATTAAGCTCTTAACTCTTAAACTCTTAAACTATTAAACTCTTAAACTCTTTTTAGGGCTTCTGCTGCAATGCGCCGTGCCTCGGCATCGGTGGCAACATAGTCCTCGTATGTTGGTTCTTTAATGAATGATGTCTGTTGCATGGTCTGCTCAATGACTTCGGCCATCTGGAGGAAACGGCATCGCCCTTCGAGGAAGGCGCGGTTTACTATTTCGTTGGCTGCATTGACTATGCAGGGCATGTTGCCGCCCTGATGCAAAGACTCGTAAGCCAAGGCCAGACAACGGAAACGCTCGGGGTCGGGAGCCTCGAAAGTGAGAGCCGGCATCTGCCACCAATCGAGCCGCTCGAAGTCGCTGCCGAGACGATGCGGGAAAGAGAAGGCCAGCTGAATCGGCACGCGCATGTCCGGCACGCCGAGCTGTGCCTTGACAGCTCCGTCCTCGAACTGAACAGCCGAATGAACGACGCTCTGCGGATGCACAACAACCTGAATCTTCTCGGGTGCGACTCCGAAGAGCCATTTGGCTTCAATTACCTCGAAGCCTTTGTTCATCATCGTGGCGGAGTCTATGGTTATCTTTGCGCCCATATCCCAGTTCGGGTGGCGGAGAGCCTGCTCCGGAGTCACCTCAGCCAATTGGCCAAGGGTGAAGGTGCGGAAGGGACCGCCCGAGGCGGTGAGGATAATCTTCTCAATGGGGCTGTTCTCTCCCATGAGGCTCTGGAAGATGGCGCTGTGCTCGCTGTCAACCGGCAGGATCGGCACTCTGTATTCGTTACACAGGTTGTTGACCAGTTCGCCGGCAACCACCATCGTCTCCTTGTTTGCCAGAGCTATTGCCTTGCGGGCTTTTATGGCGGCTATTGTCGGGGCGAGGCCGGCAAAACCGACCATTGCCGTAAGCACCATGTCAATCTCGCCGCCTTGAACTACCTCGCAGAGAGCTTCCGGGCCGGCATAGACCTGTATTGGCAGATCGTCCAGCGCATCGCTCACACGCTCGTAGTGGGCATCATTGGCAATAACCACGGCTGCCGGCACAAAGCGGCGTGCCTGCTCAATGAGCTCTTCCACGCGGTTGTTGGCCGTAAGTACACGCGCCTCGAACAAGTCGCTGTGGGCGGCAATCACATCCAGGGCTTGAGTGCCTATACTTCCCGTGGAACCGAGTATTGCTATTTGTCGTTTTTTAGGTTCTTGCATAAAGATCCAGTTTCTTAGTTCAATGTGATAAGCTCGGCGGGGATGGCGGCGTGCAGGGTGCGTGCCTGGTAATCGACATCCCGGATGAATTCCTCAACAGCCGGGAGCATGAATTCGCTTCCGTCGGGCCTATTAATATATAGTAGCACGTTGATCGTGGATTCATCCACCGTGGCTATCGTGCCGACGAGGGCATCCGAGGCGTCGAGCACCTTGAAGCCTGCCAGCATCTTCCATGTCAGGTCTTCTTCAGAGATGTCGGTCGGCGTGAGGGCTTTCGGGAAGAACACCTCCGAGCCGACCAGTCTCGTGGCGGCGTTGGCATCGTCTATGTCCTCGAACTTGACGAGGGCTGTCGTGTCCGAGCGGAATCGCCACTCTTCCAGGAAGAACGGTACAAAGATACCGTCGAGACGCAGGACGAGGTAATCGGCCTCTACGCGGTCCCACACGTCATCTGTGAACATGAAGGACAGCTCGCCCCGAACCCCGTGGGTGCGGGTGATTACTCCAATCTGATATACTTCGTCCTCTGTAATCATAGCTTCTTAGTCGAGTCGTTTAATCTTGGCTCCAAGAGCGTTGAAGCGTCCTTCGATGTCCTCGTAGCCTCGGTCTATCTGCCCGATATTGCTTATTGTGGAAACGCCGTCGGCTCCCATAGCAGCTATGAGCAGGGCTATACCTGCGCGTATGTCGGGTGAGGTGAGACGTGAAGCGCGCAGCCGCATCTTGTTGTCGTGGCCTACGACCACGGCGCGGTGCGGGTCGCAGAGGATAATCTGAGCTCCCATGTCTATGAGTTTATCCACGAAGAACAGGCGACTCTCGAACATCTTCTGATGAATAAGCACCGAGCCTTTTGCCTGAGTGCTCACAACGAGCAGCACGCTGAGCAGGTCTGGCGTGAGACCAGGCCAGGGCGCGTCGGCAAAGGTCATGAATGAGCCGTCGATAAAGGACTCTATCTCGTAGTGGTCGTGTCTCGGAATAAAGAGGGCGTTACCCTGACGCTCAACGGTTATACCCAGACGGCGGAAGGCATCCGGGATTATTCCCAACTGCTCGTGGTTCACGTCTTTAATGCGGATGCCGTCTCCGACCATCGCTGCCATTCCGATAAACGAACCGACCTCGATGATGTCGGGCTGAATCTGATGAGTGGCCCCATGCAGGCTCCTGACTCCTTTTATGGTCAGCAGGTTGGATGCTATGCCGGAGATGTCGGCTCCCATGCTGTTCAGCAGGTGGCATAGCTGCTGCACGTACGGCTCACAGGCCGCGTTGTAGATGGTCGTTGTACCCTCGGCCAGAACAGCAGCCAGGATTATATTTGCCGTTCCTGTCACACTGGCCTCGTCCAGAAGCATGTAAGTGCCCCTCAGGTGGTCGGCTGTGATATGGAACAGCCCCTCGCGCGCGTCGTAGTCGAATTTCGCGCCGAGGGCCTGAAGTCCCAGCACATGGGTATCCACACGCCTGCGCCCAATCTTGTCGCCGCCGGGCTTGCTCATCACAGCTTTGCCCAGACGGGCCAACAGCGGGCCCATAAGCATGATGCTGCCGCGCAGGCGGGCTGAGCGGTCGTGGAAATCAGCGCTCTGCAGGAACTCTGTGTTCAGCCTGTCTGCCTGGAACGTGTAGTCGCCGTGGCCGTTTTGCTCCACGCTCACACCAATGTCCCTAAGCAGCTGTATCTGGTGATTTACGTCGGCTATGTCCGGAATGTTTGTGATGCGAACCGGCTCGGTCGTGAGCAGAGGCGCACACAACACCTGTAAAGCCTCGTTCTTCGAGCCTTGCGGCCGGATGTCGCCGCGCAGGCGGTGACCGCCCTCAATCTGAAACGAACTCATACTCTCACCCTTAAGATTTTCTACGTCTCCTCTTGCCGCCTTCCTGCGAGCGGTCTGCCGTCACAGCCGCAAACTGGAAGCCTTCGGGCAGGCTCACCTGACCCTCGGTATAGTGGCTGATGTCATCTGCAATCTTCTGCTCGTCCATAGCGTCCGGATTCCAGTTGCAGAGGCTGCGCTTCATGAAATTAGCCATCATGGCAGTCAGCTCGTCGCGCTCTTCTCCCTCCGGCATATCCTTGATGCGGCGAACGAATGCCTCGGTCAGATGGCCGTAGTGACGATAACGGATGCGCTGCATCGGATATTTCAGAGGACGGGGACGTGCGCTCACTTCGCTGCGTTCCACCCGTTCAAACGGCCAGTCTATATCCAGCCGGTAATCGGAAAGGATATCCAACTGGTCCCACAACTTATGTCTGTAGTCAGGCTGCTGGCGAACGGACGGATTCATGATTGCCATTATGTCTATGATGGTCTCTGCACATTGCTGGCGCCTGTCGCGTTCAGGAATATTCACGCACATATCGACCATCTCCTGAATCTCGCGTCCGTATTCAGGCAGGATGAGCTTTTCTCTTTGGGTGTTGTACTTCATATATTGCAGTTCAGATGTTTTGTTGTGGATGTAGCAGGTCTTTGGGTCTCGTAGGCACGAACTCCTTCAGATAGAAAGGCTCGAAATAGGCCACGTCTTCCGTCTTTCCTTCTGCCAGAGCGCGGCCGGCCAGCGGCCCCATGTATTTTGCCATCGGCACTATGCCGTCTAAGAATATTGCATTGGGGTGGTTTATCACGTCCTTGCACTTGGCAGCTCCGCCTCCGAAGAAGCAGACAGGCCCTTTGGCGAGGTATTCGGCGTAGGTGTCTGCCGTGACTATGTCAGCCTGCGTGGGGCGGACCTCGCGTAGCGAGCGGTCAAAGACAGCAGCATAGACCTCCATCCGCCGCGCGTCTATCATCGGAACGAACAGAGCCTCGTCTGGGAGTTCTTCGTGATAAAGCAGCGGAGCGACACACAGCAGCTTCAATGTCGGAACGGCCAGCAGCGGAACCCCATAGCCATAGCATACGCCTTTGGCCATAGACACTCCGATACGCAGGCCGGTGTAACTGCCCGGCCCTTGGCTTACTGCCACGGCATCCAGGGGAATAGCGTGACTGTCTATGAAACTGAGGGCCTCCTGAACATAAACACCACAAACGGTGGCGTGATTCGGCCCCTCGCGGTCTGCCTGTTCGAATATCACTCCGCCGTCTTGACTGACGGCCACGGAGCACACTTCCGTACTAGTCTCTATATGTAGAATGCAGGACATATTGCAAAATTTGCCGCAAAGATAGGGCTTTTAAGGAAGAATTAAAAATTAAAGAGGGAAAAAATAAAAGAGAAAGGTAAAAAATGAGAAGAAAGCAAAAATAATGAATTAAGAATTACCATTAATTTCTATCTTTGTAATCATATAAAAACTGTTTTGAAATTACAAATGTAATCATTCTTTTTTTATTAGCCAAATATATGCCTAAAATTTTATCTTATATCGTATCTGCTCACGTTGTGAATAATGTCTATTACTCTTCTTTAGCAGGTTCATTTCACGATCTCTATTTCCCAACCCATTTTGAGAGCAGAATTGATTTTGTCCAACATTTTCTTTTTGTCTTTAGTACTGCTATGCGTTAAGACATACAGACCAGG
>JAFSNB010000003.1 GCA_017447625.1 Bacteroidaceae bacterium | reverse complement strand
GGGACCGAAGTCCGTCATGGCACCCACGCCGAGGAAGATGAGGCAGGGATAGACACCGGCCTTGACGCCGATGTAGAGCACATCCAGGAGACCACCCTCGGCCATCACGTGGCGGTAGGAGTGGTAGTAGGGGCTGGCGGGGTTCAGGAACTCATCGTTCCACATGGAGGTGTGGAAGAGGCCTGCGTCGGGGATGTTGGAGAGCAGCATGCCGAAGGCGATGGGCAGCAGCAGCAGAGGCTCATACTCTTTCTTGATAGCGAGGTAGAGCAGCAGGCAGGCGATGCCGATCATGACGGCGTTCTTCCATCCTTCGCCGATGAAGAAGCTGGTGAAGCCCATCTCGCCGAAGAACTTGTTCATGGCTTCGCCGAAGGAGAAGTCCTGAGCAGCAACGACCATGGGAATCATCAGCATCACTGCCAAAGCGCCTAAATATTTGAGATATTGTTTCATTTTGTCAGAATTTCAATGTTTCAATATTTCAATATTTATTGTTTAAGCCAGCTCCACCAGAGCCTGTCCGCTCTGTACCTGGTCGCCGACATTGACCTTGACGGCAGCTACCTTGCCTGCGAACTCGGCGGTGATGTTGTTCTCCATCTTCATGGCTTCCATAACGACGACGGTTTCGCCGGCTGCCACTTCCTGACCTACGCTGACACACACCTGCTTGATGGTGCCGGGCAGGGGTGCATCTACGGTGTGGGAAGCCCCGCTCCCCGCTCCCCCCGCGGGGGGGAGAGCCTCTTTTGCGGCAGGCTTTTCAGCAGGTTGGGGTTTCTCCCCCCCACGGGGGGAGGCAGAGAGGGGCTGTTGGGGAGCCTGCGTCTGAGGCACGGCCAGTCCTTCGAAGTCCACGAGGACGTCGCCCTGGTTGACGCTGGCGCCTACGCTGGTGCGCACCTTCAGGATGGTGCCGTCGGCCTCGGCGGTGATGGCGTTCTCCATCTTCATGGCTTCCATGGTGATGACGGTGTCGCCCTGCTTGACCTTCTGGCCGTCGGAGACGAGCACCTGCTTGATGGTGCCGGGCAGGGGAGCCACGATGCTGCCTGCGGCGGCGGGGGCTGCGGCGGGGGCGGCATGGCTGGCTGCGGCGGGAGCGGCAGCGTGGTGCACGACGGGTTTGGCTGCGTGGTGAGCCAGTGCGGGCACCTCCACGGCATAGGTGTTGCCATTGAGTGTTACGGCCAGGACGCCATTGTCCTGCTCGGCTACTTTGGCTTCGTAGTCCTTGCCGTCTATCTTAAACTTGAATTCTTTCATATTTGATACGGGCTCTGCCCGCAGATTAAAGTTTAATGTTTAATGTTTAAAGATTAAAGTGTAATGAGGATTCTTTTGCTGCATGCGAAGTCTTGGGCTCCGCGCAGCGAGACTCCTACAGGTGTTTGTTCAGCTCGGCGTGCCAAGCGGGGTGATCCATGTGGTGAATGGTGAGAATGCCGCTCTCCTCGTCGTGCTGGTTGCCCATGTAGAGGTAGATTGCGGTGGCGATGGCGAGCTTGTCGGTGTCGGAGGCGGAGGCGATGTCTGCCTGCTTCGAACGGACGTACTCTGCACCCGTCAGCACCTTGGGCTTAGCGGCGGCTTCGGCTTTGGCGGTCGAACCCTTGGCCACGGCGCTGAAGACGTAGAGCACACACACCAGCAGGATGAGAATCGTGAAGACCACGCCCACGCTGATGCCTGCCATTCCCCATGCCAGACCCCAATCGGTAGATAATAGTGTCATAATCCTGATTTAATGAATTAAAGATTAAATCGTTAAATAATCAGAGAGGTATGTTCCCGTGCTTCTTGGCGGGGTTCTGCATACGTTTGTCGGCGAGTTGCTCGAGGGCGCGGATTACGCGGAAGCGTGTGTTGCGCGGCTCGATAACATCGTCGATGTAGCCGTACTTCGCTGCGTTGTAGGGGTTGGCGAAGAGCTTCGTGTATTCAGCCTCCTTCTCGGCAATGAACTCCTTGGCTGCCTCGGGTCCCTTCTCTTCCTTGATAGCCTTGGCTTCCTTGGCATAGAGAACGGCTGCTGCACCGGCTGCACCCATAACGGCAATCTCGGCGCTGGGCCAAGCGTAGTTCATGTCGCCACGCAGCTGCTTGCAGCTCATCACGATGTGGCTGCCGCCGTAGCTCTTGCGCAGGGTCACAGTCACCTTGGGCACTGTGCACTCGCCGTAAGCGTAGAGCAACTTGGCACCGTGCAGGATGACGGCGTTGTACTCCTGGCCAGTACCGGGCAGGAAGCCAGGAACGTCAACGAGCGTTACGATGGGGATATTGAAGGCATCGCAGAAGCGTACGAAACGTGCACCCTTACGCGATGCGTTGCAGTCGAGCACACCGGCCAGCTGTTTGGGTTGGTTGGCCACGATACCAACGCTTTGTCCGTTGAAACGGGCGAAACCGACGATAATGTTCTTGGCGAAGTTGGGCTGCACCTCGAAGAACTCGCCGCCGTCAACGATGCTGGCGATAACCTCGTACATGTCGTATGGCATGTTGGGGTTGTCGGGGATAATCTCGTTGAGGTAGTCGTCCTTGCGGTCAATCGGGTCGGTGCACTCCACGCGCGGAGTCTTCTCCAGGTTGTTCTGCGGGATATAGCTCAGCAGCTGCTTGATCATAGCCATTGCCTCTTCCTCGGTTTTGGCTGTGAAATGGGTTACGCCGCTCTTGGTTGAGTGTACGCTTGCGCCGCCCAGCTCTTCCTGAGTGACCACTTCGCCCAACACGGTCTTCACCACGGCGGGACCGGTGAGGAACATATAGCTTGTGCCTTCCATCATCAGGGTGAAGTCTGTCAGAGCGGGGCTATAAACGGCACCGCCTGCGCAGGGGCCGAAGATTCCGCTGATCTGCGGAATAACGCCGCTGGCCATGATGTTGCGCTGGAATATCTCGGAGTAGCCGGCAAGAGCGTTGATGCCCTCCTGGATACGTGCGCCGCCGGAGTCGTTCAGGCCGATTACGGGAGCTCCCACCTTCATGGCCTGATCCATCACCTTGCAGATCTTCAGGGCCATAGTCTCAGAGAGAGAACCGGCGTTTACGGTGAAGTCCTGTGCGAAGACATAGACCAGACGGCCGTTGATGGTGCCATAACCGGTAACGACGCCGTCGCCCATATACTGCTTCTTCTCCATACCGAAGTTGTGGCAGCGATGTGTCACGAACATGTCCATTTCCTCGAAGCTGCCGGCATCCAACAGCATGTCAATGCGCTCACGTGCGGTGTACTTGCCACGCTCGTGCTGCTTCTCAATGGCTTTTTCGCCGCCGCCCAGACGAGCTTTGGCACGGAGCTCAATCAGCTCCTGAATCTTTTCCGTTTGTTTACTCATTATTATAAAATAAATATAAAATATTGATTACTTTGCAAAAAGCGGTGCAAAGGTACAAATAATAATTAAAAGAGAAGAAGAGAAAAGACAAAAAATCACTTTACTACGTAACTTTCCCGAGTAACACTAAAAAAACAGTCGCATAAGTGCTAAGATTTCGAGAATTAGACGTACCTTTGCAGCGGCAATCAAGAAAAGGAGGGACTCCCCTCCATTAACACGTTTGACAATTATGAATGGATTAGAAAAGATTTTTGCCGAGAAACTGCTTAAGGTCAAGGCCATCAAACTGCAACCAACAAACCCCTTCACGTGGGCCAGCGGCTGGAAGAGCCCCTTCTATTGCGATAACCGCAAGACTCTCTCATATCCCGACTTACGCAGTTTCGTTAAGATTGAGATAACACGTATAATCATGGAGCGCTTCCCCGAGGTGGATGCCATCGCCGGCGTTGCCACGGGCGCTATCCCTCAGGGCGCGCTCGTAGCCGACGCTCTCGCGCTTCCGTTTGTCTATGTCCGCTCTAAGCCCAAGGATCACGGACTTGAGAACCTCATCGAGGGCGAGTTGCGCCCGGGGATGAAGGTCGTTGTGGTGGAAGACCTCATCTCCACCGGCGGCAGCAGTCTGAAAGCAGTTGAGGCCATCCGCATGAACGGCTGCGACGTAATCGGAATGGTGGCAGCTTACACCTACGGCTTCGATGTGGCAGAGAAGGCATTCCGTGAGGCTAAGGTGCAGCTCGTGACTCTCACCAATTACGAAGCTGTCGTTGAGGCAGCCCTCGAGAGCGGATATATCAAGGCCGAGGACATCGAACTGCTTAACAAATGGCGTAAAGACCCCGCCCACTGGTCATGACTAAATACGAATCTACAGTAAAGCAGGTGCCGTATCAGCAGACTGCGGTATTTGCCCGCCTGTCCGACCTGCGCCACCTCGAAGTGATTAAGGATCGGATGGATGACCCTGCGTTCCAGCAGGCTATCTCTGCGCAAGTGCCGGCCGATAAGGTCGAGAAGCTGCGCGAGACGGTGCAGAACCTGGAATTCACCGCCGACTCGGTGACCGTCACGAACACGCCCATCGGTGCCGTAACGCTGGCAATCGTGGAGCGCGATGAGCCGAAATGCATAAAGTTCGAGCTTCAGAATGCCCCCATTCAAGGCAATCTCTGGGTGCAGATTCTGCCCACCTCCGATTATACGTCCAAGATGAAGTGCACCATTGGCATCGAGGCCAACTTCTTTATCCGAAAGATGATAGAGAAACATCTGAAGGAGGGGGTTGAGAAACTCGCAGACATGCTGGCGCAAATACCTTATTATTAAAAATATATGATTAATAAACTTTGGCAAAAGAACGTCACTCCGACCGCTGAAATTGAGCGGTTTACCGTGGGACGTGATCGCGAGCTGGACCTCTTCCTGGCTGAGTCGGACGTGATCGGTTCTATGGCGCATATCACTATGCTCGAGAGCATCGGGCTCTTGGCCAAGGATGAACTGGAGACCCTACTCCGTGAGCTGCGTTCGATCCTCGGCACCATCAAAGCCGGTGAGTTCGTGATAGAAGAGGGGATAGAGGATGTCCATTCGCAGGTCGAACTGATGCTCACCCGCAGGCTGGGCGATGTGGGAAAGAAAATCCACAGCGGCCGCTCACGCAACGACCAAGTGCTGCTCGACCTCAAACTCTGGACACGCCGCCAGATTCGCGACATCGCGGACCTCACCAAAGCTCTCTTCGACGAACTGCAGACGCAGAGCGAACGATATAAGGACGTGCTTATGCCCGGTTACACCCATCTGCAGGTGGCGATGCCAAGCTCCTTCGGCCTCTGGTTCGGAGCCTACGCAGAGAGCCTCGCCGACGATATGCTCTTCCTGCAAGCCGCCTACCGCATGGCCAACCGCAACCCGCTCGGGTCGGCTGCCGGCTACGGCTCTTCGTTCCCGCTGGATCGCGAGATGACAACACGTCTGCTTGGATTCGACTCCATGAACTACAATGTGGTTTATGCCCAGATGGGGCGTGGCAAGATGGAGCGCAACGTGGCTTTTGCCCTCGCATCCATAGCCGGAACCGTCTCCAAGCTGGCCTTCGATGCCTGTATGTTCAACTCGCAGAACTTTGCCTTCGTGAAGCTTCCGGACGAGTGTACAACGGGCAGCAGCATTATGCCGCATAAGAAAAACCCGGATGTCTTCGAGCTTACACGCGCCAAATGCAACAAGATTCAGGCTCTGCCGCAGCAGGTTATGATGATAATGAACAACCTGCCAAGCGGCTATTTCCGCGACCTTCAGATTATCAAGGAGGTCTTCCTGCCTGCCTTCGGCGAGCTGCGCGACTGCCTGCAGATGACGGCATATATCGTGAGCCGCATGAAGGTGAACGAACACATCCTGGACGACCCGCGCTACGACCTTATGTTCTCCGTCGAGGAGGTCAACCGTCTGGCTGCTGCCGGCACTCCCTTCCGCGATGCCTACCGTCAGGTGGGACTTGACATCGAGGCAGGCCGCTTCACTCCGCATAAGGAGGTGCATCACACCCACGCCGGGAGCATCGGCAACCTATGCACCGACCGCATCCGAGCCCTCATGGAACAGACTCTCGCAGACTGCCACTTCGAGCGGGCAGAACAAGCCGAAGCACAGCTAATAGGATAATTGACAGTTGACAATTATGAAAGAGAAAACACCCTGCTTTCCTCATTCTACTCCCCTCCCTCGCAGGGAGGGGCAGGGGGGAGAGTCCTCTGGGGTTTGGTTTACTCCCCTCCCTCACGGGAGGGGTAAGGGGGTGGGTCTTCTCCTTTTTACATTTTACATTTTACATTTAACTCTTGTTTCTTGTTCCCCCGCCGAAGACACCTATGCCCATTGGCCGGCATATTTCACCTTCACCCCTGTAACCTCCGCGCCAGAACTATATACGGCGGTGAACAATATGGGGCAGTTCTGCACCGTGACACCGGACGGCGACAATATCGTCTTCGCCTCGCCGCATAGCAGCACACCCATTCGACGCTCGCTCATAGACCAGCGTGTCACCCTCGTCCTTGGTCTCGACGGCCTCATCATCGGACTGCCCAATATCCCCGAGATGGGAGCCGATGTCTCCCGCGTGGTCTGTTATGAACTCAGTTGTCCGAACTGCTACGAGGAACGTGGCATATCGCGCCGCATCAAACTTCAGGACGGCGGCATAGCCCGTTGCCAGCGCTGCACACGACAATACGACCTCAACAACCTCGGCATAATGAATAGCGACACCACCGGCATCAGCCTCTATCGCTATCGTGTCTCCTACAATCAGATGAGCAACACCCTCGTAGTAAGTAACACGAGATAACCCCCTTCCGTTATGACCCTAATCGATTTCAGCACCACGAACTCCGTGATCAACCGCTATGTCGCCGAACTGCGCGACGTTAGCATCCAAAACGACCGTATGCGCTTCCGCCGCAATCTGGAGCGTATCGGCGAAATGATTGCCTACGAAATCAGCAAAACCCTCAATTACAGCGAGAAAGAGGTGCAGACGCCGCTCGGTACCGCCAAAGCCTCCACTTTCGACAATCAGCTGGTCGTAGGCACAGTATTCCGTGCCGGACTGCCTCTTCACACAGGCTTCCTGAATATCTTCGACGGGGCTGACAACGCCTTTGTCTCCGCCTACCGCTATTACAAGGATAAGGAGTGCCGCGAGGTGGATGTACATATCGAGTACATCGCAACCCCCGACCTGAACGGCCGCACCCTGCTGCTCGTCGATCCGATGCTGGCCACCGGCGAGAGCATGGAACTGGCTTACAAGGCATTCGTCACTCGCGGCCTGCCCGCCTGCACCCATCTCGTTAGCGTCATCGCTTCCCGTCAGGGTGTGCAGCATCTTGAGCAGGTCTTCGCTGACCGCGATGACATCACCCTCTGGTGTGCAGCTATAGACCCAGAACTCAATTCCCACTCCTACATCGTTCCGGGTCTCGGAGATGCCGGCGACCTCGCGTTCGGCGAGAAACTATAGGTCTCAAGCAATCACCTTTTTGCCCAAGCCCCGCGACCTTCTGGACGCGGGGCTATTTCTTGTCCTTCCAAGACCTATTCGTTCTGAGACGGCCGTGTCATAATCATGAGACGGCCGTCACCTGAATCTGAGACAGCCGTCTCACGAACCTGACACGGCCGTCTCACGACCATGAGACAGCCGTCACCTGAATCTGAGACGGCCGTCTCACGATGAACAACCCCAGCAAGAGTGACTCTTTCCCCTCGGCCCAACGGCAGCTGAACCTTGTCCAAACCGCTCGTCAGCCTATCACCTTTGCCCATGTTTAGACAGACCTTCGGTACATTTGCGGTACATTTGCGGTACATTTGCGGTACATTTGCGGTACATTTTTGATAAATCTACCGAAGATGGAATATTTGATAATCAGAGCCTTAGCCGGAATTTCGGTACATTCGGTAGATTTTTCCTGGAAAACTTTTATAATATATTTTATATGACACGAATTACCGCAAATTGAACACGAATTATCATTAATGAAAAATTAATGGGCGATTACATGGTAATTATATGTTTTTCTCTCTCTTTGTCCCTTAAAGTGTCTTTAGGAACCTTGTTTTTGACTGCAAGGAACCCCAGAAAAGCCTTTTTTGTGCCTAATTTGCCGAAAACGTATTAAAAAAACTGTTTTTCGCTCATAGTTTTAAGAAATAGTAGTATCTTTGCGGCTGAGAAATGTTTTTGATTATGAGCAAAGAATCTCTTGAACATCTGCGCGACTACATACAAATGACGCTGTCGCCCTCTGATATTTTCTGGCTTACGGGTGAATTGATTACACGCTCTCGTAAGCAGGAACAATTCTCACCATATACTATTGAAGAGCTTCAGAACCGTGTAGCTGATGGTGAACGGCAGATATCAGAAGGACGATTCAAAACGGCAGAGGAATCCTTAGAAGAACTGGAGTCCCTTTTTTCTGATGTTCCATCGATGACGGAGACTGTATGAAAATTATTATATCTGAACAGGCAGACTTCCAGCTTAAAAGTACAGCACTTTATATTCAGACGGAGTTCGGTAGTAGATATAGAGTGCGGTTCATTGATGATTACCGTCACATACTCAGGCTCCTTAGACAGAACCCGCGATTAGGCCCTGTTGAGCCGTTGCTGGAGACTATGTCTGGTGAGTATAGGAGTGTAGTGTTTGGACACATAAATAAGTTGGTATATCTCATTCACGATGATGTTATACATATCCTTGATATTTGGGATACACGGCGTGATCCGTCATCTTTAGTGCAACGACTGATATAGTTCCTTTTCCATAGGGTTTACGTTTTGCGCTCCGTTGGAGGGCTTATTTATGTCTTGAGATTTATCATTCAATTTATGTCTTGAATTCATGGAATTTTAAATTTATGATTATTCGTGTGAAAAACTCCTTATTTGAGGCCTCCAAGGGACCGTTTTTGCAAGCAATAAACCCCGGAAAAGCGTCCTTTTTGTGCCCAGATTGCCCCAAAAAGGGATGATTTAAGTATTTTTAA
The DNA here is from genome assembly GCA_017447625.1 of Bacteroidaceae bacterium. Lineage (GTDB taxonomy): Bacteria > Bacteroidota > Bacteroidia > Bacteroidales > Bacteroidaceae > Physcousia. The sequence goes on along the minus strand of JAFSNB010000003.1, from coordinate 55,997 downwards.
CGAAGCGCGCATGATATGGGTCAATTAATTCTGTAACTTTGTGCCCGATTTAGCTAAATATATCAACTAATGTATATATTAATATAGGTATAGACAAACTTATAACAAGTAATAAACAATAAATTCAATATCAACTAATTTAAACTATTAACTTATTATGAAGAAAATTAAACTTCTTCTTGCCGCAGTTGCGGCAATGTTTGCGATGGGCGCTAACGCTCAGACCGCAGCAGACTTCGCCAATGGGAAGTACGTCTTCCAGAACATTGGCTCAGGTCGTTATCTTGGCCCCGGCAACTCTTGGGGTACTCAGGCTTCGCTGATTCAGTTCAGCCACTACAACACATTAGCCAAACTCTCGGATGGTGTCTATTCCATCGAGTCACAGGTGAGCAATGGTGGAACAAACTACTACTTCACAGGTTCCTTTATGGATGGTGCTGCTGTTAATGTCACCATCACAGACCTAGGCGGTGGTATTTACACCATGTCAAATGGCTCCACCTATTACGGCTATGATGGTAGCAGCTACGTGTTGGCCAGCAATCTTACCGACGCATCCAACGTAAATGCGCAATGGAAGATAATTGCATACGATGAGGCCTATAATGGTGCTACAGCTGAGAATCCCGTTGATGTTACTTACATGATTCTTGATGCTAACTTTGACCGCAACAACCGTAATGGCGGCGGCTCAAACAATGACCTTGGAAATAAGTGGACTATGAACGCCAGCAATCAGAACCTTTGCGGTGGTGATAATACAAACATGATTGCTGAGTCATGGCGTTCCGCATTCACTTTGAGTCAGAACATTACAGTTCCTAATGGTTATTACAAGCTTCGTGCACAAGCTGCTTTGACAGAATACACCGTAACTGGAGCTAATTTCCCTATCGTGTATATCACGAGTGGAACTACTACGGTTTCTACTCCGTTCAAGACCATGCAGAATGGTGAGGCCTCGATGTCTGCTATGTCAGCCCAGTTCACTAATGGCAACTATTTCACAGACTACACCGAGGAAATCATTGTCACCAATGGTGCTATAACCGTTGGTGTGAAAGGTACTCGCACCGACACATGGTGTACATGGGACAATTTCCAGCTCCAGTATCTTGGCCCTATAACTGATCTTTCTGCTTATGAAGAAGGTCTTGAGGAGGCTGTTGCTGCTGCTCAGGCATACCAAAGTCAGCTTCCTGCTGCTGTATATGCAAATATAGCTTCGGCAATTACCGAGTATAATAAAGAATATGATACAGCCGATGAATACACGGCTGCTATAGAGGCAATCAACAATGCAGTTTCAACGTATGCCACAAGTGCTATCATTAATGCCTATTCTCGCTATAACACTATTAAGACTGCTGCTTTAGCAATTGCAGAGAATACTGATACTGATGGCGCAGATGCCGATCTTGCTGTTGCTACGACCAATGATGCAATTGTCGCTGCTATTGTTGCACTCCGTGCTGCATTCCTCGCAGAACTTCCCAATGTAGAAATCCCTCAGGATCCTGGTTACATCGATGTAACCGCAGTGATGGTTGACAATGCAGGCGTTCGCCAGAATACAGACTTTTGGACTGCTGTTGAGAATGGTTCTGCTCGCACAAGCGGTAGCTGGGCTGTTTGTAACTACAACGAATGCGAGTTCTACAACAACAACTTCAAGTTCTATCAGACCCTTGCTCTGAGCAGAGGTACATGGGAGTTTGGTGTAACTGGTTTCCATCGTGCAGGCAACCACAGCACATACTTCTATGCCGGTGAAGATAAAATTCTGATTCCTGGTGTGGAAAGTTCTGTTGTGAACACTATGGCTGCGGCTGAGACTTACTTTAACGAAGGTAATGGTAAGGTTGCCCTGAAGTTCGTCATCGAGTCTGCTCAGGATGTTGAAATTGGTATTAACAACCAGGATACTGAGACCGACAAGTGGACTATCTTCCGCGACTTCACACTGAAGTACTACGGTGCTCCCGACTATTCTGTTTATGCTCAGCAGTGGAATGATGCTGTTACTGCTGCAAACGCAGCCAAGGCTGATGCAGCTAACACTAACGTTACTGGTTCTGAGCTGACTGCCGTGAATGAAGCAATTGGCGATGCTCCCGACGGTTCTTCAAAGGCCAACTATCTGGAGAAGATTCAGGCTTTGCAAGCAGCTACTCAGACCTTCACCGCTGCTGCTCCTTCATACAACAAGTATGTTGCTTATCGTGCAGAGACAGTTGGTGCATGGGGTGAGGAACTTGCTGCTACCGTTGATGCTCCTACCACTGCTGCTGAAGCTATTAGCGCTGTACAGGCTCTGAACATCGCTCAGTACAACAAGGTTGCTTCCGACTACACCTACTCAGCTACTGGTCTGATTGGTGACTTCGGCTCTTGGACAGGCACGGCTACTTACGGTACAGGCAAGACTCCTTCTACTCCCAATTATCTTAGCAATGAGCACTGGAGCGGACAGACTCACGCATACTACGAGCAGTGCTCACAAGGTTGGGGCGATGCTGGTGGTTGGACAATCCAATACGAGAAAACTTGCATTCTGCCTGCTGGTGACTATGTAATTAAGGTTGCTGCCCGTTCTTCTGGTACTGGCGTAACCAGCCTCGTTAGCTGCTCTGAAACAGATGTTACTGTTACTCTTCCTGCAGAAAGTGCTTATGCCCGTGGTATCAAACTGAATGGTGCTGCAGGTTGGGATGGCGAAAACAGCGAATATGCACGCGATGGCGTGGGATATGGTTGGGCATGGCGCTTCCTCCCCTTCTCTCTTACAGAGGAGAAAGAGGTAACAATGACATTCTATGCAGAGGCTACCACTCAGTACCAGTGGATGTCTATTGCCGACGGCGAACTGCTTTCAACAACAAAGCTTGCTCAGGATGTAGCATACGATGAGAAAGATAATAATACTATCACCAACACCATCATTGCTGACGTTACCATGACTCGCTCCATCAAGGAAGGTTACAACTCTGTAGTTCTCCCCTTCACTCTAACTGCTAATCAGGTTACTGCTGCATTTGGCTCAGGCTCTGAGGTTTATAACTTCTCCGAGAATAGCACTGATGCAAATGATGTTACTGTAAACTTTACCAAGGGTGACGGTTCCATCACCGCTAACACTCCAGTTCTCGTAAAGGCAACTGCAGCAAGCACCGAGCAAGTGTTCAACGGTGTACAGATTGTAGCTCCTACTACAGATGTTAAGGTTGCAGGTACCAATGTGGACTTCATGGGTGTCTATGGACCGACTGACGTAATCGCAGGTGACTACTTTGTTGCTGATAACAAACTCTATAAGAGCAATGGCAACACCAATATCAAGGCATTCCGCGCTTATATTGATGCAACGGAAGAGTCTTCAGTTAAGTTCTTCATCGGCGGTCAGGCATTTGACTACGAGACAGCTGTTAATGGCATCGAAGCAGCTCCCGCTCAGAACAGCGCTATCTACAACATTGCCGGTCAGCGTGTAAGCAAGGCTCAGAAGGGCATCTTCATCGTGAACGGCAAGAAAGTTGTGAAGTAAAGACCCACTCCGCCCTAAAGGGCACCCCTCCCGTCAGGGAGGGGACCTGCGGGGTGAAAGCAGAACATAAATTAGTAACTCTCTAAAAGAATGACCCTATAAGCTTCCAAGCGCTAGCCGCTCCCCTCCATTACGGGAGGGGTTTGGGGGTGGGTCTTATAATTATGAAAAAGGACTATATTTCGCCCGATGTGAACATCACCTACGTCGAGGCTTATAATATGATAGCGGCATCTGTAACTGAAGTTGGAGGTAACTCAGATATAGATTTGGCTGATCCAAATGAAGATATTCCCACAACAGCTGATGCTAAGCAGAATGTGAACAGCGTTCAGTGGGAGAACTGGGAAGACCAGGAGGAGCAGCAGCAGTAAGGCCATTGAACATTGATTATTGAACATTGACCATTGGGCTGCGCTCAGCAGTTGGCAGTGACTCTGTTCAATCTATAAGATAAGAGAGAGGAGGGTGTCCTTGGGGCATCCTCCTCTCAGTTTTTTTGCTAAAAGTTTTGCAGATTGAATAAATACCACTAATTTTGCGGTCAGAAAAGTAGTATTATATATGGAAACAATCACTTTTAGTCCGGCTCAGGTACATATTTTCAACCTCGTTTCTCACATTAAGACAGCTCTTGGATTGGAGCAATTGAGAGAGCAACTTGCTGCCTTTTACGCTAAACAGGTTGATGATGAAATGGACGCTCTTTGGGAGAGTGGCCAATTTGACGATAAACGTCTTCAAGAGCTTCGTGGTTCCCACTTCCGCACTCCATATAAAAAGTAGCAGATGAATCCTGTTGTTATTGATACAAATTGTCTCCTACAGATAATTGCTCGAAAGAGTCCATATAGACCAATTTGGGATTCCTTTCTCGCTGGTCGCTTTGATCTTTGTGTTTCCAACGAGATTCTGGAGGAATATCAGGAAATCCTTGCCCAGCAGATAACTCCTACTATCGCAGAGAATGTAATATTGCTTATCCTTAATCAGGCAAATGTTCGGTTAGTTGATCCATATTTTCGTATGGGACTCATTGTTGCTGATCCCGATGATAACAAATTTGTGGATTGTGCTTTTGCAGCAGGAGCTGATTATCTTATTTCGGAGGACAGCCATTTTAACGTGTTACTCAATACGCCATTTCCTAAGATAAATCTTGTAAATCTTGATGATTTCTTACAATCTATGATCATCCGAGCACAAGAATAATCTGCGCTCGCTGTTTATAATTGACAGTTTAGACAAAGAAAAAACACACATTAATTATTAATATATTAACAGAAATGAGAATGAGAAATGTGATGCTTGCGCTGCTTCTGATATGCAGCGCCGGCGCAAATGCACAGACTCCGGAACAGGTGGCCCAGGCGCAGCAGATGATGCTGATGCCTCTGCCGGTGGATAAGGCTGTGCGTGTAGGCCATCTGGATAATGGCCTTACTTATTATATCCGCCACAACGAGTACCCGGCCGGACAGGCCGACTTCTACATCGCGCAGAAGGTGGGTTCGATTCAGGAGCAGGACAGCCAGCGCGGTCTGGCTCACTTCCTGGAGCACATGTGCTTCAACGGCACGAAGAACTACCCCGGCAACTCTCTTATTGAGTACCTGGAGAGCATCGGTGTGAAGTTCGGAGAACAGCTCAACGCTTACACCAGCGTGGAGGAGACGGTGTATAACATCAACAACGTGCCTGTGACACGCGAATCGACTGTAGATAGCGTGCTGCTTGTGCTACACGACTGGAGTCACGACCTGCTGCTCACCACGGAGGAAATCAACAAGGAGCGCCCCGTAATTCAGGAGGAGTGGCGTATGCGTTCAAGCGGAAGTATGCGTATCTTCGAGCGCCAGTTGCCGCGCCTGATGAGTGAGAGCCGTTTCGGCTACCGTCTGCCTATCGGTACGATGGACGTGGTTATGAATTTCCCGCCCGACACCCTGCGTGCTTATTATCATAAGTGGTATCGCCCTGACCTGCAAGGAATTATTGTTGTGGGCGATATCGATGTGGATAAGATAGAGAAGAAGATTAAGGATTTGTTTGGCCCGATTCAGCTGCCGCAGCCTCTGGCTAAGCGCGAATATCTGGGTGTGCCTGACAACGCCGAGGCAATCGTGGTGAGCGACAAAGACAAGGAACTTGTATCACAGAGCATAGATCTGATGTGGAAGCATCCCGCCACGCCCGACAGTCTGAACAACACTCTTGGTGTGTATATCGAGAAAACGGCCAAGAACATCGCCATCGGAATGTTGAACCAGCGTCTGAACGAACTGTCGCTGAAGCCAGAATGTCCGTTTAAAGGTGCTGATGTGGAAGACGGAACGTTTATCGTCTCGTCGAAGGTGACGGAGTCGTTCAATGTGAGCGTAGTGCCCAAACAGGGCCGCCCGGCCGAGGCCATGAAGGCTGTTCTGGCAGAGGTCTATCGCGCTTATATGCACGGCTTCACACAGGGCGAGCTGGATCGCACTAAACTGGAGGTGCTGAGCCACTTGGAGAAACTGTTCAACGACCGTGCCAAACAGAAGAATAACCCTTACTGCCGCGAATATGTACGTGCCTTCTTGGACAACGAAGCTATCCCCGGCATTGAGGTTGAATATCAGCTGGCACAGCAGATGATGCCTCAGTTCGGTCTGGCACAGCTGAATGAGATATTTGCATCTCTGGTGAGCCACAGCGACAGCAATCTCGTGGTGCTGGCTATGACTCCCGACAAGGAAGGCTTTGAGGTGCCGTCTGAGGAGATGCTGCTGAACACAATCCACGAGGCTCAGCAGATGCAGCTGGAGCCGTGGGTGGATAACGTGAAGACTGGTCCGCTGGTAGAGACTCTGCCTCCCGCCGGAACAATCAAGAAGGAGCAGGCCGGCCCGTTTGATTCAAAGATCCTGACCCTCTCCAACGGTGTCCGCGTGATCATGAAGAAGACGGACTTCAAGGATGATGAAATCCGCATGAGCGCCTGGAGTGAGGGCGGTGCCGGTAAGTATGGCAAGGCCGACCGCATCAACCAGTCGGTTTTGGGTAGTGTCATAGGCGCATCCAAGCTGGGAGGCTTCACCCGTGTAGAACTGGGTAAGGCTTTGGCCGGAAAGCAGGTCAACTGCAGCCCCAACATCAGCGGCCGCACAGAAGGACTGCACGGTTCGTCGAGCGTGAAGGATGTGAACACCCTGTTCGAGCTTATCTATCTCCATTTCCAGGGCCTGCAGCGTGACGATGACGCTGTGGAGAGCTATAAGGCCAGCACTCGCGAGCAGCTCCGCAACAAGGATGCCAACCCGCTTTCGAGCTTCAATGACAGTATCCGTATGACTCTCTTCGATCACGACTGGCACGTATGGCCTCTGAAGGAGAGCGATATCGACAAGATCAACTACGACCGCATCCTGCAGATCTATCACGAGCGCTTTGCCGATGCATCTGACTTCACCTTCCAGTTTATCGGTAACATCGATGAGGCTAAGATCCGTGAGCTTTCCTGCAAGTATCTGGCTACGCTGCCTGTGGTGAAGCGCAATGACAAGGCCGTTGATACCAAGATGCGTCTGCATAAGGGCGACATCACGAACCGCTACCAGAAGAAGATGGAGAACCCGATGGTCTATATGGTGTCATTGTGGAGCGGCCCGGTAAAGATGACTGTTCAGAACGAAGTCCAGTTTGATATTCTCGGCCAGTGTCTCAGCACTATCTATCTGCGCAAGATCCGCGAGGAACTCGGTGCAGCCTATAGTACTCAGGCAACTGCAGATATCATGCGCGACGCAGCCGACAACCCCCAGTATAACGTTTTGGCAATCTTCCCGCTCAAGCCCGAGATGGCTGACACCACCGAACTGATTGTTCAGAAGATTATGGAGGATGTGGCTGCTAACGGTGTAGCAGATGAGGATATCAACAAGGCTAAGGAGTATCTGCTGAAGACATTCACGCAGAACCAGCGCGAGAACGGCTACTGGATGAACCGCATCCAGACGATGGACTTCCGCAAATACGATTCCGGCAAGAACTACGAGGCTATCGTGAAAGCTACCGGCAACGCAGACATGAAGCGTCTGGCCAAGCAAGTACTTAAGGACGGCAACCGCGTCCGCGTAATCCTTAAAGGTACAGCTGAATAAGCCTGTCAGAGTTGCCCCATTTCGACCTGAACGACGATCCGCTCAACGAGGCGGTCGTCGCCTTCAGGGTCGTACTTCTTCTTCAGGCTGGCCTTGAATGTCCAGGCGAAGATCTGATAGAAGTTGGCGCGGAAGGGGCCGAGGAACGCCTTTACAATCTCAAATGAACTCTGGTTGCACTCACGGTCAACCAGTTTGATAAGGAGCTTACCTTGACTATAGGTAAGCTTCTTCATTTCCGGGGTGTATCGGCGTTTGATTTCCTTCTCCACCTCCTTGATATGCTCGTCCTTGCTCTTCTTGTCAGGCAGAGACTCAAGAACGGCGTATGTCTCGTCGAGGATGGAAAGGGCTTGTTTGGCCAGCGGAAGCACCCGCTTCACGTTGGCAACCATACGGTTGAACTTCTGACGTTCCTTCTCTGTGCGGAACACCAGAGGCGCATATACAGGCAGCTCGGGTAGGAGGTAGGTCCACATCGTATCGCCCTCGACAATGTCGAATTGGTTGTAACGATAGCGAATGAGCGGCTTGCCGATGCCGAAAGGTATCGGTTCGGTGGGCAGTTCGCCTACATCCTCTTCCTGGGCCGCGAGCGTGGTGGCCATCAGTGAGAGCAGCATGATATATATGAATCGCCGTGACATTGTGTCTATGCTGCATCGCTGTGCGCGGGTGCAAAGGTACGAAAGAAAATGATTATAGTGGTAAAATAATACGCCAAAAGGCATAAAATCATCGTTTTTTTTGGTCACATAGCAAATAATGCATATTTTTGCCGTGCAAATAGAGAGAATAATAACCAAGAAGATGCAACTACGATGACAATGATACGAAATCTATGGATTGGGCTTCTAATGTTAGTGGCTGCTTATATACAGGCACAGGAGATATATAACTTCAGTGCCGCCGCTTATAATGTTGACGGTCTGCCCAAGGAGATAAAAGGGCCTTTGGGCATAAAAATCACTATCAACCCGGACGGCACAGGGGCTGAAGGCACAAGTATAATCAGCCAGAGGCTGGCCGCGAAAGGCTGGGATCTGATAGGAGTGAGCGAGGACTTCAACTATCATGACGAGCTGATGTCTTCTCTGTATGATTATAGCGCAGGAACTAATCGCGGAGGGATGAGCTTCGGCAACTGGACTGACTATCTTCAGAAGAAGGCCATTGACACCGACGGTCTCAATCTGATCTGGCACAACCGATATACTGTCTCGGGTGAATACATGGAAAGATGGCAGCTGTGTAATGGTTATGACAGCAACGGAAATGACGAGATGGTGAAGAAGGGATTCCGCCGCTATGAGGTGGCCTTCAGCAACGATGCCGTGATAGAGGTATATATCCTGCACATGGATGCGGAGACCGATCCGGAAGATAATGCTGCGCGCGAGGTGCAGTGGGCACAGTTGCGTGATGCCATCCTGCAGCGCGATGTCCGCCGTCCGGTGCTGGTAATTGGGGATACCAACAGCCGTTATACTCGTGACAAAGTGAAGTCGCTCTTCATCGACCCTATAAACGCGGTCTCAAACCTCAGTGTACAGGATGCGTGGATTCAGCTGAAGCGCAATGGCGAATATCCCAGATTGGGAAGCGACGCCCTGATGGAACATGAACTGGGCGAAATGGGTGAGGTTGTGGATAAAATTCTCTATATCAATAACACTCTGAGCCGCTGTAAACTGAAAGCAAACACCTATTCTCTGGACAAGACCATAACTGATGACGAGGGTAATCAGTTGGCAGACCATTATCCAGTGGTTGTCGGTTTCACCCTGACTGTTCCCAAACAGAATGAGTACCAGTTGCAGGCAGGGCAGTACTATATGCGGAATGTGGCTACAGGACGTTGGCTTGACGCCGGAGGCGCTTGGGGTACACATGCGATGGCCACAGAAGTTGGACATCCGGTATCTCTGGAGCCTATCTCAGACGCAACGTCGAATGTGAAGTATAATGTGAATACCCATATTTACAACGGCGATGCAGTTTCCTATCTTACTCAGGGCGACTCGTATATGGACGGAGATGCCGCTACATGGCGAATCTCTGTAAAGGATAAAGCATTGCGCGCATATTCAGTCATTTACTCTGAAGACGGAAAGAACTATGCCCTGACAGATGCAGACAAGGCCGACGGCTTCGTGTCGTGTGATGATTATGATGCCGAGTCAAACAACCAACTGTGGGTTTTCTACACTCGTGAGGAACGTGACAGATTGTTGTATGAGAACCAGCCCACACACCCGATAGATGCGACATATCTGCTGCCCGGCGCAGGGTTCGGCCGTAATGACAACGATGCCAATGCCTGTTGGCAGGGAGGTCCTACGATAGGATGGACGGATTATGTCTGGGATAACTGCGATTTCAATGCCGAGAGGTACAACGGACAGATAGGTACATTGAGTTCTACCAAGACGAACTTTGATGTTTATCAGAATATTAGTGTCCCGAACGGACTTTACTATGTCTCTGTACAGGCTTTCTACCGTGACGGAAGCATCAGCCACGCTGACAGCGGACGTCAGGAAGGGTGGGAGGTAATCCATTCTGAATTTTATGTGAATGACAAGTCGATATATGTGCCGTCAATACTCGAAGGCGCACAACAGGAAGCTCTCTCAGAGTCAGACGCAACTTCGTCATATGGTTATATACCCAACACCCAGATGGGGGCCGCCATCTATTTCCGTGAGGGACTTTATCTGATTGGTCAGTTCGTAAAGGTAACGGACGGGAACATGCGTATCGGCATACGTAAGGATCATACGAAGACGGAGGCGTGGACATGCTTTGATAATTTCCGGCTTATTTACTTTGGCGATGCAGAAGAAGAGGATGTGCGGAACGGCGTTTCAACTGTAAATAATGCTGTCGCAGTCGATACGCAGTGGCTGACATTAGGCGGACTTCGCGTGAGTCGTCCCGGTCGCGGACTCCATATAGGTCGTCAGGTTCTTCCGGACGGGAGCGTCGCTTTCAGGAAAGTAATGATAAGATAATCAATCACGTTTTATAAACTCTTTTATTAACAATTAAAAAAGAAAAAGCTATGAAAAAGATGTATGCTATTGCTTTGGCAACTATTGCCATGAGCTTCGCTTCTTGCGGAAACCAGACCGCAAACACTGCAGAAGAGGATTCTCTCACTGTTGAAGAGGCTGTAGAGGTTACTGTTGACGAGGCTGCTGCCGCTCCTGAGGCTGCTCCTTCTGCAGAGGCTGCCCCCGCTGCTGTTGAAGCCGCTCCTGAATCACAGGCTGCTGCTGCACAGTCTTCTGCAGAGGAGGCCGCTGCTCACGCCGCTGCTGCTGTTGAGGCTGCCAAGGCTGCAGTAAAGGCTGCTCCTGAGGCTGCGAAGGAAGTTGGCAAGGGCGCTGCAAACCAGGCTATCGACGACGCTGCTGCTTCTGCAAAGAAGAAACTGGGCATCTAACCATCTACGCGCGTACATATATTAATTAATAGATGGCAAGCGAAAATCAGCCTAAACAAGGACAGGTGCAGGTGAATATGACACCAGAGGTGGAGAAAGGAGTGTATTCCAATCTCGCCATCATGGGTTTCACCCCCACCGAGTTCATCATGGATTTCGTGTTCCACCACCCTGGAATGCCACGTGCTAATGTCCAAAGCCGTGTTATTATGTCACCGGTACAGGCAAAACGCCTCATGCGACTGCTTGAACAAAACATGGCAAACTACGAGAAGACATTTGGCAATATCGTTTTGGAGGAAGATAAGCGTCAAGTTCCCCCTTCTGGACCCATTTCTCCCTTCAAAGTGAACTGAGAATAGTTAATTAAACTTAAATGTTTATATATTAATGCCTTTGGGCGGCCCAAAACCACCCAAAGGCATTGTTATTTGGAAGAAAGTCTGTACCTTTGCAGGCCATTTAGCCGCATTATGCCCTTTTGCGAGTAATTTATGGCCCTAAAATAGACAAATAAATACATCAAAATATCAAAAACAAAACATTATGCCTACAATCTCACAGCTTGTCAGAAAAGGCCGTAAGGTGTTGGTCGATAAGAGCAAGAGCCCCGCTCTCGATAGCTGCCCCCAGCGTCGTGGCGTGTGCGTTCGCGTTTATACGACAACCCCTAAGAAGCCTAATTCTGCAATGCGTAAGGTAGCCCGTGTGCGCCTTACCAATTCAAAGGAAGTTAACAGCTACATTCCCGGAGAGGGACACAACCTGCAGGAGCACAGCATCGTGCTGGTGCGCGGCGGTCGTGTAAAGGACCTGCCAGGTGTGCGCTATCACATCGTGCGTGGAACACTGGATACAGCCGGTGTCGCAAACCGCACTCAGCGCCGCTCAAAGTATGGTGCAAAGCGTCCTAAAGCAGCTAAGAAGTAATTAATCAACAAACAGTTTGGTTCGTAAGTCACGGTTGAGTAAATGTCGCAGAGGCGACGTTGAAGAACGAAATCTCTACAGCCCAAACATTAAACAATCCCAAACGCAATGAGAAAAGCAAAACCAAAGAAGCGTCTCGTCCTGCCAGATCCCGTTTATGGCGACGTGAAAGTCTCAAAGTTCGTAAACCATCTGATGTATGATGGCAAGAAGAACATCGCTTACACCATCTTCTACGATGCATTGAAGATTGTGGAGACAAAGATGCAGAGCGAGGAGAAGAGCGCACTCGAAATCTGGAAGGAAGCTCTCGCAAAGGTAACTCCCACCGTGGAAGTAAAGAGCCGTCGTATCGGCGGTGCCACTTTTCAGGTCCCTACTGAAATCCGCCCCTCACGTAAGGAGAGCGTCAGCATGAAGAACCTCATCGGTTATGCACGCAAGCGCGGCGGCAAGACAATGGCCGACAAGCTCGCTGCCGAAATCATGGACGCCTACAACGAACAGGGTGGCGCATTCAAACGCAAGGAAGATATGCACCGCATGGCTGAGGCTAACCGTGCATTTGCTCACTTCAGATTCTAAAACAAGACTATGGCTAAACACGATTTGCATCTGACCCGCAACATCGGCATCATGGCTCACATCGAGGCCGGTAAGACTACGACCTCTGAGCGTATCCTCTTCTACACGGGTCTGACACATAAGATTGGCGAAGTCCACGACGGCGCTGCCACTATGGACTGGATGGCCCAGGAGCAGGAGCGCGGTATCACTATCACGTCTGCTGCTACCACGACCTTCTGGAACTGGAATGGCAACAAGTACAAAATCAATCTGATTGACACTCCGGGTCACGTCGATTTCACGGCTGAGGTCGAGCGCTCTCTGCGCGTCCTTGACGGTGCTGTTGCAGCCTACTGTGCTGTCGGCGGCGTTGAGCCCCAGTCTGAGACCGTATGGCGTCAGGCTGACAAGTACAACGTTCCCCGTATGGGTTACGTGAACAAGATGGACCGCAGCGGTGCCGATTTCTTTGAGGTAGTCCGCCAGATGAAGGACGTGCTTGGCGCCAAGCCGGTGCCAGTTGTGATTCCCATCGGTGCTGAGGAGAACTTCAAGGGTGTTGTTGACCTCATCAAGATGAAGGCTATCCTCTGGCACGACGAGACCATGGGTGCAGAGTATTCCGTTGAGGATATTCCTGCTGATTTGGTTGCTGAGGCCGAGGAATGGCGTGGTAAGATGCTCGAGACCGTAGCTGAGTATAACGACGAGCTGATGGAGAAGTTCTTCGATGATCCTTCAACCATCACCGAGGATGAAATCCTCAAGGCTCTGCGTGCAGCTACCGTCAGCATGGAAATCACTCCGATGCTCTGCGGTTCTTCGTTCAAGAACAAGGGCGTTCAGACTCTGCTTGACTATGTCTGCGCTTTCTTGCCCAGTCCGCTTGACACTCCTAACGTAATAGGTACTAACCCCGACAGCGGCGAGGAAGAAGACCGTCGTCCCGATGAGGAAGAGAAGACCAGCGCACTTGCATTCAAGATTGCTACCGACCCGTATGTAGGTCGTCTGACCTTCATCCGTGTTTATTCCGGTAAGGTTGAGGCCGGCTCATATATCTACAACACCCGCTCTGGCAAGAAGGAGCGTGTGAGCCGTCTCTTCCAGATGCACTCCAACCACCAGAATCCCGTAGAGGTTATCTCTGCCGGTGATATAGGTGCAGGCGTTGGCTTCAAGGATATCCGCACAGGTGACACACTCTGCGATGAGGATGCACCCATCGTGCTCGAGAGCATGGACTTCCCCGATCCCGTTATCGGTATCGCTGTGGAGCCTAAGACCCAGAAGGATCTTGACAAGCTCAGCAACGGTCTTGCTAAACTGGCAGAAGAAGACCCGACCTTCACCGTTCGCACTGACGAGCAGAGTGGCCAGACCGTCATCAGCGGTATGGGTGAGCTGCACCTCGATATCATCATCGACCGTCTGAAGCGCGAATTCAAGGTTGAGTGCAACCAGGGCAAGCCTCAGGTGAACTACAAGGAAGCTATCACCCGCACCGTCAACCTCCGCGAGGTTTATAAGAAGCAGTCCGGTGGTCGTGGTAAGTTCGCTGACATCATTGTCAATGTTGGGCCGATTGATGAGGACTTCGAAGGCACAGGCCTCCAGTTCATCAACAGCGTCACTGGCGGTAACATCCCCAAGGAGTTCATTCCTTCTGTGCAGAAGGGCTTTGAGAATGCCATGAAGAATGGTATCCTCGGCGGCTTCCCGATGGACAGCCTCAAGGTTGAGCTCGTTGACGGTTCGTTCCACCCCGTCGATTCAGACCAGCTCTCATTCGAGATCTGCGCTCTCCAGGCTTACAAGAATGCTTGCTCTCAGGCTAAGCCCGTTCTGATGGAACCCATCATGAGACTTGAGGTGGTGACACCCGAGGAGAACATGGGTGATGTCATCGGTGACCTGAACAAGCGTCGTGGCCAGGTGGAAGGCATGGATACCAGCCGCAGCGGTGCACGCATCGTGAAGGCTATGGTTCCTCTGGCAGAGATGTTCGGATATGTGACCGCCCTGCGTACTATCACATCCGGACGTGCTACCAGCAGCATGACCTACGATCATCATGCACCCGTATCCAGCAGCATCGCCAAAGCCGTGCTTGAGGAGATTAAGGGTCGCGTAGATCTGGTCTAATCAGAATTTTGGGGCGGCCAAGCAAATGACTCTTTGGCCGCGCCCTCCTTCAAACAAATCGTAAATCGTAAATTATTAAATCGTAAAATCAAATCATGAGTCAGAAAATCAGAATCAAACTGAAGTCTTATGACCACACACTTGTTGACAAGAGTGCTGACAAGATTGTGAAGACTGTAAAGGCTACTGGTGCAATCGTGAGCGGTCCGATACCCCTCCCCACGCACAAGCGCATCTTCACTGTAAACCGTTCAACCTTCGTAAACAAGAAGAGCCGCGAACAGTTCCAGCTGTGCAGCTACAAGCGCCTCATTGACATCTACAGCAGCACTACTCAGACTGTGGATGCTCTGATGAAGCTCGAATTGCCCAGCGGTGTGGAAGTCGAGATTAAAGTCTAATCAGAAAACATAGGAAACTCTAGGAAATCTAGGAAATCCTAGGAATGCCTAGAAAAGCCTATACCAATAATTAAATTATTAAATTACTGAAATGCCAGGATTATTAGGAAAGAAGGTCGGAATGACCTCAGTGTTCAGTGCCGACGGCAAGAACGTGCCGTGCACTGTTATCGAAGTTGGTCCTTGCGTGGTAACACAAATCAAATGCGTGGAGAAGGACGGCTATGATGCCGTTCAGCTCGGCTTCCAGGAGGCTAAGGAGAAGAATACCTCCAAGCCAATGATGGGCCATTTCGCAAAGAGCGCTACCACTCCCAAGAGACACTTGGCCGAGTTCACAGGTTTCGAAGGAGACCTGAATCTGGGTGACACCATCACGGTGGAACTCTTCAATGACACAGCATACGTGGATGTCATCGCTACCAGCAAGGGTCGCGGCTTCCAGGGTGTTGTGAAGCGTCACGGCTTCGGTGGCGTCGGTCAGAAAACGCACGGTCAGGATGACCGTCTGCGCAAGCCCGGTTCTATCGGTGCCTGCTCTTATCCCGCTAAGGTCTTCAAGGGCCTCCGCATGGGTGGACAGATGGGTAATGCACGTGTTACCACTCACAATCTGCAAGTATTAAAGGTGATCCCCGAGCACAACCTGCTTCTCATCAAGGGCAGCGTGCCTGGTTTCAAAGGTTCAATCGTAAGCGTTATTAAGTAAGATGGAACTCAGTGTATTGAATATCAAAGGTCAGGACACCGGTAAGAAGGTGGTTCTCGACGATGCAATCTACGGTATTGAACCCAACGATCATGCAATTTATCTCGACGTAAGACTCTTCCTCGCCAACCAGCGCCAGGGCACAGCCAAGGCAAAGGAGCGTTCTGAGGTTAGCGGCTCTACCCGTAAGCTCGGACGTCAGAAGGGCGGCGGCGGTGCTCGTCGTGGTGACATCAACTCCCCCGTTCTCATCGGCGGTGGCCGCGTGTTCGGTCCCAAGCCCCGCGATTATGGCTTCAAACTCAACAAGAAGGTGCGTCAGCTCGCACGCCGCAGTGCTCTGAGCTACAAGGCTCAGGAGAGTGCTATCATCGTGGTCGAGAACTTCACTTTGGAGACTCCTAAGACAAAAGATTTCATTGAAATCATAAATAATCTTAAAGTTGACGGCAAGAAGAGCCTCTTCGTATTGCCGGGTGCAGACAAAGCAGTATATTTGTCAGCTCGCAACTTACAGCGTGTCAACGTTATGGCTGCTGCTGCGCTGAACACCTACAAGGTGCTCGACGCAGATGTCCTTGTACTCACCGAGGGCGCAGTCGAAGTCGTTGCCCAAAACCTCAATAAGTAAACTACGACGCAATGGGATATATTGTAAAACCTCTGGTCACTGAGAAGATGACCAAGATTACAGAGAAGCAGAACAAGTTCGGCTTCATCGTCCGTCCTGAGGCCAATAAACTGCAGATTGCACAGGAGGTGGAAGCACAGTACAACGTAACTGTTGTTGCTGTGAATACCGCCATCTATGCTGGTAAGAACAAAAGCCGTTATACCCGCAGAGGGCTTGTCAAGGGCCGCACCAATGCCTTCAAGAAGGCTATCGTCACTCTCAAGGAAGGCGATACGATTGATTTCTATAGTAACATTTAATAAAAGATGGCAGTACGTAAATTCAAGCCCACAACTCCGGGCCAAAGACACAAAATTATAGGTACGTTCGAAGAGATTACTGCATCTGTACCTGAAAAGTCTCTCACTTGTGGCAAGCTCTCCACCGGTGGACGTAACAACACTGGTAAGATGACAATGCGCTATCTCGGTGGCGGACACAAACGTAAATTCCGTTTCATCGACTTCAAGCGAGAGAAGGATGGAGTTCCAGCTGTCGTGAAGACAATCGAGTACGATCCCAACCGTTCGGCTCGCATCGCGCTCCTCTTCTATGCAGATGGTGAGAAACGTTATATCATTGCTCCCAACGGATTACAGGTCGGACAGACCGTGGTGTCCGGTGCTGACGCAGCTCCTGAGGTTGGTAACACCCTTCCCCTCGAGAACATTCCCGTCGGTACTGTGATTCACAACATCGAACTGCGCCCGGGACAGGGTGCTCTCCTCGTCCGTTCCGCTGGAAACTTCGCTCAATTAACATCCCGCGAGGGCCGCTATTGCGTTATCAAACTCCCCTCTGGTGAGACCCGCCGTATCCTCGGTGCCTGCAAGGCTACCGTTGGCAGCGTCGGCAATAGCGATCACGCACTGGAATCTTCTGGTAAGGCCGGTCGTAGCCGCTGGCTCGGCAGACGCCCGCACAACCGTGGTGTTGTCATGAACCCGCACGATCACCCGATGGGTGGTGGTGAAGGCCGTCAGAGCGGTGGACATCCCCGTTCACGTAAGGGCCTTTACGCTAAGGGTCTCAAGACTCGCAGCCCGAAGAAGCAGTCGAATAAGTATATAATCGAAAGAGCCAAGAAGAAGTAATAACAGTTAATTGAAGAAGAAATATGAGTCGTTCATTAAAAAAAGGTCCATACATTGCAGTCAGCCTTGAGAAGAAGGTTCTGGCCATGAACGAGAGCGGCAAGAAGAACGTCGTAAAGACGTGGGCCCGCGCTTCAATGATCAGCCCTGACTTCGTTGGCCACACCATTGCCGTACATAACGGAAACAAGTTTATTCCCGTTTATGTTACGGAGAACATGGTCGGTCACAAGCTCGGTGAGTTCGCCCCGACACGTAAGTTCGGAGGACATGCCGGACAGAAGAAAAAGTAAGCGTGACCTTTCAATCTCAACGAATTAATAGAGTAATCATATAATGGGAAAAAGAAAAAGACTGGCAGCCGACGCAAGAAAGGCTGCACTCAAGACCCAGTATTTCGCCAAGGCGAAAGGCGTACCCTCCTCCCCGCGTAAGATGCGTTATGTGGTGGATTTGATTCGTGGCATGGAGGTCAACCGCGCCCTCGCTACCCTGCACTTCAACAAGAAGGCCGCCGCAGCAGACGTGGAGAAGCTTCTCCGCTCCGCCATAGCCAACTGGGAACAGAAGAACGATCGCAAAGCCGAGGATGGCGAGCTGATCGTCAGCAAAGTATTTGTTGATGAGGGTGCAACCCTCAAGCGCATGCGCCCGGCACCCCAAGGCCGCGGCTACCGCATCCGCAAACGCAGTAATCATGTCACCTTGTTTGTTGACACTAAAGCAAACGATTAATCAGTAAAAGTATGGGACAAAAAGTTAATCCAATTAGCAACCGTCTTGGCATCGTACGCGGTTGGGATTCCAATTGGTATGGTGGTAAGGATTTCGGCGACGCTCTGCTCGAGGATAGCAAAATCCGTAAGTACCTCATGGTACGTCTCGGAGATGCCAGCATCTCACGCATCGTCATCGAACGTACTTTGAAGCTCGTGACCATCACCGTGTGCACCTCGCGCCCGGGCATGATCATCGGTAAGGGCGGAGAGAAGGTCGATGCTCTGAAGAACGAACTGAAGAAGGTGACCGATAAGGAAGTCCAGATCAACATCTTTGAGATTAAGAAGCCCGATCTCGATGCAAACATCGTAGGTGCCAATATTGCAAAGCAGGTGGAGGGCAAGATTGCCTATCGCCGTGCTATCAAGATGGCTCTCGCCAACACCATGCGTGCAGGCGCAGAGGGTATCAAGGTGCAGATCTCAGGCCGTTTGAACGGCGCTGAAATCGCACGTTCTGAGATGTTCAAGGAGGGTCGTACTCCTCTGCACACTTTCCGCGCAGATATCGACTACTGCCAGACCGAGGCTCTGACTAAGGTGGGACTGCTCGGTATCAAGGTTTGGATTTGCCGTGGCGAAGTCTATGGCAAGAAGGACCTTGCCCCCAATTTCACCCAGCAGAAGGAGACCGGCCGCTTCGGCGGAGACCGTGGTGGACGTGGGTTCCGCCGCAAGAGAAACAACAATCGTTAATTTTTGAAGCTAGGTTATTATGTTACAGCCGAAAAGAACTAAATATAGAAGGCCGCAGAAAGGCCGTTGCAAGGGCAATGCCCACCGTGGCAACCAGCTTGCATTCGGCTCCTTCGGCATCAAGAGCCTTGATACTCACTGGATCACCGGCCGCCAGATTGAGGCCGCCCGTGTCGCAGTGACGCGCTATATGCAACGTGAGGGTCAGGTGTGGATCCGCATCTTCCCCGACAAACCAATCACCAAGAAGCCCGCTGATGTGCGTATGGGTAAAGGTAAGGGTGATCCCGTGGGATACGTGTTCCCCATCACTCCCGGTCGCATCATCTTCGAGGTTGAGGGTGTTCCCTACGAGACCGCTAAGGAAGCTCTGCGCCTCGCCGCCCAGAAGCTCCCTGTTACGACAAAGTTCATTGTTAGACGAGACTACGACAAAAACGCTTGATTATGAAGATTGCAGAAATAAGGGCTCTCACCGCTGAAGAGCTGGTTGAGAAGATAGAGTCGGCCAAGGCTGAGTACCAGCAGATGTTGCTCACCCACGCTGTTTCCCCACTGGAAGATACTTCCCGGATTATGAAGGCACGTCGTGACATCGCCCGCATGAAGACCGTACTCAATGAGATTCAAAACGCCAAATAAATGGTCCGAAACATGGAAGCAAGAAATTTAAGAAAGACGCGCACAGGCGTCGTTATCAGCGACAAGATGGATAAGACCATTGTAGTGGCTGCTAAGTTCAAGGAGAAGCATCCCATCTACGGCAAGTTCGTGAGCAAGACCAAGAAGTATCACGCACACGACGAAAAGAACGACTGCCACGTAGGCGATACCGTCCTCATCATGGAGACACGCCCTCTGAGCAAGACAAAGAGATGGAGAGTAGTATCAATCGTTGAAAGAGCTAAGTAAAGTATGATACAGACAGAATCTAGATTAGTTGTTGCAGACAACAGCGGCGCAAAGGAAGCTCTTTGCATCCGCGTGCTGGGTGGCACTCGTCGCCGCTATGCAACCGTAGGAGACGTGATTGTCGTTGCGATTAAGAGCGTGATCCCCTCCAGTGAAATTAAAAAGGGTGCTGTGTCAAAGGCGCTTATTGTACGTACGAAGAAGGAAGTCCGTCGTGCTGACGGCTCCTACATCCGCTTCGACGACAACGCATGCGTATTGTTGAACAATGCTGGTGAACTTCGTGGCAGCCGTATCTTCGGGCCCGTTGCCCGTGAGCTGCGTGCCGTGAACATGAAGGTTGTGTCACTCGCACCTGAGGTACTTTAATCATTTAAGATTCATCTAAACTAATGGCTAAGTTACATATCAAGAAAGGCGACACTGTCTATGTTCTCTCTGGAGAGGACAAGGGCAAGACCGGCAAGGTCCTGAGAGTGTTCGTCAAGGAGCAGAGAGCCATCGTCGAGGGTCTGAACATGGTGTCTAAGAGCCAGAAGCCCAGCGCCAAGTTCCCTCAGGGCGGCATCATCAAGATGGAGGCTCCCATCCACATATCCAACCTTAATGTGGTGGATCCCAAAGATCCTAAAAAGCCGACCCGTATCGGCCGTAAGTTAAACGCAGAAGGCAAGCGCGTACGCTATGCCAAGAAATCAGGAGAGGAGATTAAGTAATGGCAAATACCGCAAGACTGAAGCAGGAGTATGCAGAGCGCATCGCTCCCGCACTTAAAGAGAAGTTCGGCTATACATCTGCCATGCAGATTCCCGTTCTGAAGAAAATAGTTATCAATCAGGGCCTCGGCATCGCCACTCAGGACAAGAAGATCATTGAGGTGGCTATCAACGAGCTGACGGCTATCACCGGCCAGAAAGCTGTGGCTACCATCTCCAAGCGAGACGTTGCCAACTTCAAGCTGCGTAAGAAGATGCCTATCGGCGTTATGGTTACCCTCCGTCGCGAGCGTATGTATGAGTTCCTCGAGAAGCTCGTCAAGGTGGCTCTGCCCCGTATCCGTGACTTCAAGGGTATCGAAAGCAAGCTGGACGGCCGCGGCAACTATTCTCTCGGTATCCAGGAGCAGATCATCTTCCCCGAGATCAATATCGATACCATCGACCGCATCGTCGGCATGAACATCACCTTCGTCACCACGGCCAAGACCGATGAAGAGGGTTATGCTCTGCTCAAGGAGTTCGGTCTTCCCTTCAAGAACGCAAAAGATTAAGAGAATATGGCAAAAGAATCAATGAAAGCCCGCGAGGTGAAGCGTGCGAAGCTCGTTGCCAAGTACGCTGCAAAGCGTGCAGCCCTCAAGAAGATCATCAACGCCGGTAACACCAGCGACGAGGCTGCTATCGAGGCATACGAGGCCGCTCGCAAGCTCCAGGCTCTTCCACTCAACTCCAATCCTATCCGCCTGCATAACCGCTGCAAGATCACGGGGCGTCCGAAGGGCTATATCCGCCAGTTCGGTCTCTCACGTATCCAGTTCCGCGAGATGGCATCTCAGGGTCTCATCCCCGGCGTGAGGAAGGCTAGTTGGTAAGGCTGCACTACTTCAGCACACTTTTATTTATTTAATATTGTCGGCGCAGTGCCGATTAATTAAAAACTATTATCAAATGACAGATCCTATTGCAGACTATTTGACACGGTTGCGCAACGCCATCATGGCCAAGCACCGCGTGGTTGAAGTGCCCGCGTCAAATCTGAAGAAGGAAATCACAAAGATTCTCTTCGAGAAGGGATACATCCTCAACTACAAGTTCGTTGAGGACGGACCTCAGGGCACCATCAAGATTGCCTTGAAGTACGATCCCGTGAACAAGGTCAGCGCCATCAAGAAGCTGATCCGTGTATCATCGCCCGGTATGCGTCAATATACCGGCTACAAGGACATGCCCCGTGTTATCAACGGACTGGGTGTGGCTATCATTTCCACGTCCAAGGGCGTTATGACTAACAAAGAAGCCGCAGAGCAGCGCATCGGCGGTGAAGTACTGTGTTACGTTTATTAATTTGGAGGACTAATCATGTCAAGAATAGGTAAATTGCCCATAAGCATCCCTCAGGGTGTTGAGATTTCCCTTGATGGTCACAAGGTGACGGTCAAGGGCAAGGAGGGTGTTTTAACCCAAGAGGTTAATCCTTCCATCATAGTAAATATTGACAAGGAGAACGGTCAGATCACATTCGGTATCGATGAGACCTATGACCCAATCAATGTCACCATGAAGCAGAAGCAGGCTTATCACGGTCTCTACCGTTCACTCATCAACAACATGGTTGTGGGTGTCAGCCAGGGCTATGAGAAGCAGATGGAGCTGGTAGGTGTCGGTTACCGTGTGAGCAACAAGGGTAACATCGTCGAGTTCTCTCTCGGTTACACCCACAGCATCTTCATCCAGCTGCCGCAGGAGATAAAGGTCGAGACCAAGATGGAGAGAAACCAGAATCCTCTCATCATCCTCCGCTCATGTGATAAGCAGCTCCTTGGTATGGTATGTGCCAAGATTCGTTCTTTCCGTAAGCCCGAACCGTACAAGGGCAAGGGTATCTTGTTTGTTGGCGAGCAGATTCGCAGGAAGTCTGGCAAGTCTGCCGGTGCCAAGTAAGTTTCACCCTTAAAAGCGTAAACATTATGACAACGAAAGTAGAAAGACGAATTAAGATTAAGTACAGAGTTCGCAATAAGATAAGCGGCACAGCAGAGCGTCCCCGCATGTCTGTGTTCCGCAGCAACAAGCAGATCTACGTCCAGGTCATCAACGACCAGACCGCAACAACCATCTGCTCAGCCTCCTCACTGGGTATGGAGAAGATGCCTAAGAAGGAACAGGCTGCAAAGGTTGGCGAGCTCATCGCGAAGAAAGCCCTCGAGGCTGGTGTAACAGCAGTTGTATTTGACCGTAACGGTTATCTCTACCACGGACGTGTGAAGGAAGTGGCAGATGCAGCACGTAACGGCGGACTTAAATTCTAATCATTATTATGGCAATCAAAAACGTAAAGATTAATAGCGATGTCGAATTGAAGGACCGCCTCGTAGCCATCAACCGTGTCACCAAGGTGACCAAGGGTGGTCGCACCTTCACGTTCGCTGCCATCGTCGTCGTTGGCGATGGAAATGGAATCATCGGTTATGGCCTGGGCAAGGCCGGTGAAGTCACCGCTGCCATTGCCAAGGGCGTAGAAGCCGCTAAGAAGAACCTGGTTCGCGTTCCCGTCCTCAAGGGTACCGTACCCCACGAGCAGGCCGCTAAGTTCGGTGGTGCAGAGGTGCTGATTATGCCCGCCTCCACCGGTACCGGTGTGGTTGCCGGCGGTGCTATGCGTGCCGTGCTTGAGAGCGTCGGCGTACGCGACTGTCTGGCCAAGTCCAAGGGCTCTTCCAACCCCCACAATCTGGTGAAAGCAACCATTGCTGCTCTTGCAGAGATGCGTGACGCCCGCATGGTAGCCCAGAACCGTGGTATCTCCGTTGAAAAAGTGTTCAGAGGTTAATCTAAGGAGGAACTAGACTATGGCAACTATTAAGATTAAGCAGATTAAGAGCCGCATCGGTGCTCCTAAGAACCAGAAGCGGACCCTTGACACGATGGGCCTGCGCAAGATGAACCACACCGTAGAGCTGGAGGATACTCCTGTCGTTCGCGGCATGATTCAGACAGTGCATCACCTCGTAAAGGTTGTGGACTAAACGTCCTGAACACGATTCATTAACGTTAAAATCCGACATACAAATATGAAACTAAGTACTTTGAAGCCTGCCGAGGGTTCAACCAAGAACCGCAAGCGCATTGGCCGTGGCCCTGGAAGTGGCCGTGGTGGTACATCCACCCGTGGTCACAAGGGTGCAAAGGCACGTTCAGGCTATAAGAAGAAAATCGGTTTTGAAGGCGGTCAGATGCCGTTGCAGCGTCGTCTGCCCAAGTTCGGTTTCAAGAACATCAACCGCAAGGAGTACCAGGCAGTGAATCTCTCCACTCTCCAGAAGCTGGCAGATCAGGGTCTGACAAAGATCGGCATCGCCGAGCTCATGCAGGCCAGCTTGATTAAGAAGGGTCTGGTGAAGATTCTTGCCAAGGGTAAGCTCACCGCCAAGATCGAGGTGGAGGCAAACGCCTTCTCCGCAGCAGCTGAGGCTGCTATCACCGCCGCCGGCGGAACCGCAACAAAACTGTAAGAAAAAACTGACTCATGAAAAAGTTTTTAGAAACACTGAAGAACATCTGGATGATCGAGGATCTTCGCATGAAGATTCTCATCACCATTGGTTTTGCCGCTATCTACCGCTTCGGCTCCTTCGTGGTACTTCCGGGTATCAACCCCAACCACCTGGCCGCCCTGCGTGCGCAGACCAACGAGGGTCTTATGAGCCTTCTTAACATGTTCTCAGGAGGTGCATTCTCCAACGCGTCTGTCTTCGCGCTCGGAATTATGCCGTACATCTCGGCCTCCATCGTTATCCAGCTGCTGGCCGTGGCTGTACCCTATTTCCAGAAGATGCAGCGCGAGGGAGAGAGTGGCCGTCGCAAAATCAATCAATACACCCGTTATCTCACCATCTTCATCCTCCTCTTCCAGGCTCCCGGTTATCTGGTGAACCTGCGTATGCAGGCTGGCGGAGCCCTGGCTCCCTCTATCGGATGGACTTCGTTCATGATCGCCTCCACTATCATCCTGGCTGCCGGCAGCATGTTCATCCTCTGGTTGGGTGAGCGCATCACAGACAAGGGTATCGGAAACGGTGTGTCTTTGATAATCATGTTGGGTATCATTGCCCGTCTGCCGCAGGCATTTGGCCAGGAGGCTGTCAGCCGACTGAACAACCTCGCAGGTGGCGGTCTCGTGATGTTCCTCGTTGAGTTGGTTATCCTCTTCGCCGTCATTGTTGCTGCAATCCTGCTTGTGCAGGGTACACGCAAGGTGCCTGTACAGTATGCCAAGCGCGTCGTAGGCGGTCAGCCTCTCGGCGGTGCACGCCAGTACATCCCCCTGAAGCTGTTCGCAGCCAATGTGATGCCTATCATCTTCGCACAGGCCATCATGTTCATCCCCATCACTCTCATCCAGTATGTCAGTGGCGGACAGAACCCGTCGGCCGTGCTGATGGCATTGAGTGACCACACCAGCTGGGCATACAACCTCTTGTTTGCCGTGCTCATCATTGCCTTCACGTACTTCTATACTGCTATCACCATGAACCCCGTTCAGATGGCAGAGGACATGAAGCGCAACAACGGATTCATCCCTGGCGTGCGCCCGGGTAAGGATACAGCCGACTATATAGATAATGTGATGTCTCACATCACACTCCCCGGCTCCTTCTTCCTCGCCGCCATCGCATGTATGCCAGCATTTGCAGGTTTGTTGAAGGTTACGCCTGAGTTCGCACAGTTCTTCGGCGGTACCTCCCTCCTCATCCTCGTGGGTGTGGTGCTTGACACCTTGCAGCAGATTGAGAGCCACCTCCTCATGCGTCACTACGACGGTTTGCTGGAGTCTGGCCGCATTCATGGACGTAACATGAGTGCATACTAACTCTCGGTCATGCTATTTCTGCCATGATATATCTAAAGACAGAAGATGAGATAGAATTGCTCCGGGCGGCCAACCAGTTGGTAGCGACCACGCTGGCCGAGATAGCCAGAATCGTCCGTCCGGGCATATCCACTGCCGAAATAGACCGGGTCGCGGAGACATGCATCCGCGACCACGGTGCAGAACCCACTTTCAAGGGCTTCCCGAATCCTTACGGAGGCCCGTTCCCCGGCAGCGTCTGCACATCCGTCAACGATGTGGTGGTACACGGAGTACCTCGCGAGGAAGACATCCTCAAGGAGGGCGACATCATCTCTGTTGACTGCGGAACCCTCCTCAACGGTTACAACGGCGACTCCTGCTATACCTTCATGGTCGGCGAAGTCAGCGAGGAAACCAAGCGTCTGCTCAGAACCACCAAGGAGGCTCTCTACAAAGGCATCGAAGAGGCTGTAGCCGGACATCGCATCGGAGACATCAGCCACGCCGTTCAGAGCCATTGCGAAGCCCAGGGCTACGGCATCGTCCGCGAGTTCGTAGGACACGGTATAGGGCGCGAGATGCACGAGGACCCGCCGGTTCCCAACTACGGAAGCAGAGGAAAAGGCAAGCAACTGCGCAACGGCCTTTGCATCGCCATCGAGCCGATGATCACGCAGGGCAGTCATGAAATATATATGATGCCTGACCGCTGGACCATCAAGACCCGCGACGGGCGCTGGGCCGCACATTTCGAGCACACCATCGCCATCCATCATGGCAAGGCAGACATCCTCTCCTCTTTCGAAGAGGTCGAACGGATAGAAGCATCAAGACAATAACAGACCAGATAATATACAATCTAACAAGAATGGCAAAACAATCCGCTATAGAGCAAGACGGACAGATTATGGAGGCACTTTCCAACGCCATGTTCCGCGTGGAGCTGGAGAACGGCCATCAGATTACAGCCCACATCTCCGGTAAGATGAGAATGCACTATATCAAAATCCTCCCCGGGGACAAGGTCAAGGTGGAGATGAGTCCATACGACCTCACCAAGGGGCGTATCGTTTTCCGCTATAAATAAGAAAAGAACAAATATATGAAAACAAGAGCATCTATCAAGAAGCGTACCCCCGAGTGCAAGATCGTCCGCCGGAAGGGTCGCCTGTATGTGATTAACAAGAAGAACCCCAAGTACAAGATGCGTCAGGGGTAAGGTAAATCGTAAATCGTAAAATCAAGATATGGCAATAAGAATTGTTGGTGTCGATTTGCCTCAGAACAAGCGAGGCGAAATCGCTTTGACCTATGTCTATGGCATCGGTCGCAGTAGTTCAGCAAAGATCCTGGAGAAGGCTGGTGTCGATAAGGACATCAAGGTCAAGGACTGGACCGACGAGCAGGCCGGTAAGATCCGTGAGGTCATTGCTGCTGAATACAAGGTAGAGGGCGACCTCCGCTCCGAAATCGCTATGAACATCAAGCGTTTGATGGATATCGGCTGCTACCGTGGAGTCCGTCATCGTCTCGGTCTTCCCGTCCGTGGCCAGAGCACAAAGAACAACGCTCGTACACGCAAGGGTAAGAAGAAGACCGTTGCAAACAAGAAAAAGGCAACTAAATAATCATTAGATATGGCAAAGAAACAAGTAGCAGCTAAGAAAAGAAACGTCAAGGTTGATGCCCTTGGCCAGTTGCATGTCCATAGCTCGTTCAACAACGTCATCGTGGCGCTGGCTAACAGCGAGGGACAGATCATCTCCTGGTCGAGTGCAGGCAAGATGGGTTTCCGCGGTTCTAAGAAGAACACTCCCTATGCCGCACAGATGGCCGCACAGGACTGCGCTAAGGTAGCCTATGACCTCGGCCTCCGCAAGGTCAAGGCATACGTAAAGGGACCCGGCAACGGACGTGAGTCCGCTATCCGCACCGTGCATGGAGCCGGTATCGAGGTAACTGAGATTATCGACGTAACTCCGCTTCCACACAACGGCTGCCGTCCTCCGAAGCGTCGCAGAGTCTAATAACTGGCGTTTAATAACGTTATACGTAATAACGAAAAAACTATTTATCAATGGCAAGATATACAGGTCCAAAAACTCGTATTGCCCGCCGCTTCGGTGAGGCAATCTTCGGCCCGGACAAGGCATTGGCTAAGCGCAATTATCCTCCCGGACAGCATGGCAACAACCGCCGTCGTAAGACTTCTGAGTACGGCATCATGCTCGCTGAGAAGCAGAAGGCTAAATACACCTACGGTGTGCTCGAGAAGCAGTTCCGCAATATGTTCGAGAAGGCTGCACGCACCAGTGGCATCACCGGTGAAATCCTGCTGCAGATGCTCGAGAGCCGCCTCGACAACATCGTATTCCGTCTCGGCATCGCTCCCACACGCGCAGCTGCACGCCAGCTCGTCAACCACCGTCACATCGTTGTTGACGGCAAGGTGGTAGGTATCCCCTCCTACGCCGTTAAGCCCGGACAGGTCATCGGCGTTCGTGAGAAGTCCAAGTCACTCGAGGTTATCGCCGCTTCACTCGCAGGCTTCAACCACAGCAAGTACCCCTGGCTGGAGTGGGACGAGAACCTCAAGGCAGGCAAGTACCTCCACAAGCCCGAGCGCGCAGACATCCCTGAGACTATCAAGGAGCAACTCATCGTTGAACTTTACTCTAAATAATAATTAAGAATGGCGATTTTAGCATTTCAAAAGCCTGATAAGGTGTTAATGGTGGAGGCCGACGACAAATACGGCAAGTTCGAATTTCGTCCGTTGGAGCCCGGCTTCGGTATTACCGTAGGTAATGCTCTTCGCCGCATTCTGCTATCTTCACTCGAAGGTTATGCCATCAATACCATACGTATCGATGGCGTAGAACACGAGTTCGCATCGGTTCCCGGTGTGAAGGAGGACGTTACCAACATCATCCTCAACCTGAAGCAAGTACGCTTCAAGCAGGTGGTAGAAGAATTCGAGAACGAGAAAGTGACAGTCACTGTCGAGAACACAACAGAGTTCAAGGCAGGCGACTTCAACAAGTATCTGACTGGATTTGAAGTGTTAAACCCTGAATTAGTTATTTGTCATTTAGATGTCAAAGCAACGATGCAGATCGAGATCTCCATCAACAAGGGTCGCGGCTACGTGCCCAGTGAGGAGAATCGCGAGTTCTGCTCGGATGTCAATGTGATTCCTATTGATTCAATTTACACTCCCATCCGCAACGTCAAGTACGCCGTAGAGAACTTCCGCGTAGAGCAGAAGACCGACTACGAGAAACTCGTGCTTGAAATCACCACCGATGGTTCCATCCACCCGAAGGATGCACTCAAGGAGGCAGCAAAGATACTCATCTACCACTTCATGCTCTTCTCCGACGAGAAGATCACTCTCGAGAACTCCGATTCCGAAGGAAACGAAGAGTTCGACGAGGAAGTGCTGCACATGCGTCAGCTCTTGAAGACGAAGCTCGTAGATATGGACCTCTCCGTACGCGCCCTCAACTGCTTGAAGGCTGCCGACGTAGAGACACTCGGCGACCTCGTCCAGTTCAACAAGACCGACCTCCTCAAGTTCCGCAACTTCGGTAAGAAATCGCTCACTGAGCTTGATGATTTGCTCGAGAGTCTGAATCTGTCGTTTGGAACCGATATTTCAAAGTATAAACTCGACAGAGAGTAGCAGTGTTTGCCACCTCCTGTCCTAAAAAGAAAGATTGTCACAATGAGACATAACAAGAAATTCAATCACCTCGGTCGTACTGCATCCCACAGGGCTTCCATGCTCAGCAACATGGCTGTCTCCCTGATCATGCACAAAAGAATCACTACGACCGTCCCCAAGGCCAAGGCTCTCAAGAGATATGTTGAGCCCCTGATCACCAAGTCCAAGCAGGACACCACCAACTCACGCCGCGTCGTCTTCCGCTATCTCCAGGACAAGTATGCCGTTACCGAGCTCTTCCAGGAGATCGCAGTCAAGATTGCCGACCGTCCCGGTGGCTACACCCGCATCATCAAGACCGGCTTCCGCCAGGGTGACATGGCCCCCATGTGCTTCATCGAGCTCGTTGACTACGACGAGAACATGGCTAAGACCCCGAAGGCTGCAAAGCGCACACGCCGCAGCCGCAAGTCTGCTGCCGCACCTGCCGCAGAGGCAGCTGCAACCGAGGCAGTAGCCACCGAAGCACCCGCAGAAGCCCCTGCAGAGGCTCCTGCCGACACCACTGCTGAATAATTCTGATTTACGATACCAAGAGAAAGGGCGACCCGCGACGGGCCGCCCTTTCTTGTCAAATAGAAGCGGTCGAGCGGAGCTTATACACTTTTACGGGGCCTCGACCTTCGGCATAGATTCCCGTGGATTCATCGTGCGAGAAAGCGTAGAGCTCCTTCCCGGCGACAAACCTCTTGAGGTCTGTGAGCGCCATGTATTCAGGAATCCTGATGAATTCGTATTTTTGCAGATAGGCGAGGAGCAGCTCCAGACGCTCCTCACGCGTGGTCGTTATCCGGCTGAACTCTTTGCCCGGCGTCTGCGGGTGAGCCAGCTCCAGAGTGCAATGGCCACGCGCCGCCTTGATAAGCTCTCCATCCACCCTGAAGTGTACGCGGTCAATCTGAATGTTGCTTGCATATGTCCGCTTCTCCGCCGGAGCGATACCCTTGCCCCGCCTCGTGGTATGTTTCACCTCACATTCTCCAATACCGGCCGAAAAGGTGCCGAGCCCACCAATCTGTACGTGGTGCCCTTCTCCCAGCTCCGTGGCCAGTTGCTGAATCACGGCTTCAATCACATTCTTCACCGTGCCGCGAGTCAGTCCGGAGCCCGGGTGTGCCACGCGACTCGCAAAAACTTCATAAGGGATAGTCCCTTGGTTCACCAGACGATACCGCTTTTTGCGTGTACCATCCTCATTCGGGTTAATCCCGATTTCCTGAGTAGTGTATTTGGTCATAACCTCTATAAATTACGATTTGACTATTTACGATTTGACTATTTACGATTTGACTATTTACGATTTACTATTTACGATTTACTATTTACGATTTGACTATTTACTATTTACTATTTATTTACTATTGAATTAGTTTACGATTTAGTCTGCGCGAAGCCTCAGTGTCCTCAGCGTCCTCTGTCCACTCAGTCCACTCAGTCCACTCTGTGTCTTCTGTGTTCTCAGTGTTCTCTATGCTCCCGAAGGGAGATTATTTTCAATCACGGTGCAAAGATAGTTATTATTTGGTGAAAAATAAAATTTACGACGTAAATTATTTAAATTCCGACTGCAATCTAATAATTGCCGCCTAAAATTATATAATTGCCGCCTAAAACCTAATTCCTCTTTTGTGCCAAATTTGTTTTGTCCCTACATCAAATGCATTGTTCACCTACATCAAAACCATTGTTCACCTGTCTCAAAAGCCTTCCCTTCGTCCATTTAGGCCCTAATGAGCTCCGTCTTTACCCCCAAGAAACCCCGGAAAAGGCCCCAGAAGTGCTAAATTTGCCGAAAACGCAAGCGTTTTAAGTATTTTTAACGGGGGGGGGTAAATAAAGGTTAATTAATTCCGTAACTTTGCGCCCGAACTATAAGTTAATAGTTCATTAGTTGATATTAGTTAGTCCCGCGTTGTGAAACGCGGGGCTGATATCAGCACTTACAGAAACCAAATGAATACAAACTTTATATATTAATAATTAATTTAAAAACTAACAAAATGAAGAAATTTAAACTTCTTCTTGCCGCTATGGCGGCAATGGTCGGACTGGGCGCACAGGCTCAGACGGCTGCTGATTTTGCCAATGGAAAGTACGTTTTCCAGAACATTGGCTCTGGTCGTTACCTTGGTCCAAGTAATTCATGGGGTACACAGGCTTCTCTGATTCAGTCTAGTCACTACAACACCTTGGCAAAGGTTTCTGATGGTGTCTATACTATCGAGTCACAGGTAAGCAATGGTGGTACGAACTACTACTTCACAGGCTCTTATATGGATGGTGGAGCAGCCAATGTAACAATTAACGATCTTGGCAGTGGCGTTTACACCATGTCTAATGGTACGAACTATTATGGTTATGATGGTACCTCTACAGTATTGGCAAGCAATCTTACAGATTCCAATAGTCCCAACGCACAGTGGAAGATTATTGCCTACGATGATGTCTATGCTGATGCTTCTGAAGAGAATCCAGTGGATGTCACGTACATGATACTCTGCCCGAACTTCGACCGCAACCATCGTAGTGCCAGTGCGTGGACTATGGTAGCTAGCAACAAGAATCTCAGCGGCGGTGACAACACAAACCGTTGTGCTGAGTCTTATCATTCAGAATTCACTTTAAGCCAGACCATTACTGTTCCCAATGGTTACTATAAGATTAGTGGTCAGGCTTTCTATCGTCAGGACGGTTCCGACAACGATCATCTGCCCTATTTCTACCTGAATGATACCAAGGTGTACTTCCCTGCGAAGACTGGCTCTGAAAATAGTATGAGTGATGCCTCCACTTCTTTCACAGCTGGCAACTATACAGTAACATCTGAAATTGCAACAGTAACTGGCAAGTCGATTACCGTTGGTGCAAAGCTGGAGGGGAATACTAGCCTTTGGTGTATTTGGGATAACATTACACTTCAGTATCTTGGCCCGATCGATTTGAGCGAGTATAAAACAGGCCTCGCAAATGCTGTGTCTGCAGCTCAGGCATACGAGAGTCAACTTCCGGCAGCCGTTTATGCCAATATTGCAGCTGTTATCACAGCAAACAATAAAGAATACGAGACGAGTGACGAGTATTCAGACGCAATTGTCGCTATCAACAATGCTGTTAGCACTTATGCTACCGCTGCCATTATCGCTGACTACGCTCGTTATAAGAACATTCGTACTGCTGTTTTAGCAATTAATGGAACTATTGACGTTACAGCTGCCAATACTGCAGTAGATGCCGCTACGTCAACAGATGATATTGATGCAGCTGTTGTAACACTTCGTGCAGCCCTCGCCACTTATCTTGCTGGTGCCAACATTGAGAACGATAATATCGACCTCACCGCAGCCCTCATTGACAATGCTGCTCCTGGCACATCCGGAAAATTAGACTACTGGACTAACAGTGGTACTCCAGGCTTACAGTATAATCTTTATGAGTACTATAATGTAGGAAGTGCAACATCTAAGCAGACTATAGCAACTGAATTGCCTATTGGTTATTACAAGATGACAGTCGTGGGCTATACTCGCGAGGGTTATAATGGATACTTCCATGCTGGTAATAAACAACAGACTCTTGTAGGTGTTGCTTCTACTACAGTAAACGATCGCAATGGTGGTAACACTTGGATTGCTAATGGCAATGGAGTGAACGAGATGATATTTAATTTGACAGAAGCCACATCCAACCTTGAGATTGGTCTCAATTCTGGAACTGAAGGTGATAAGTGGACTGTATGGCGTAGCTTCAAGCTTGAATATCTCGGCACCGCTCCTTTGGTGCTGTTCCAACAGAATTTGGCTGATGCTGCAACAGCGGCTAACGCTCATGCTACAGAACTGGGAGAAACGATTCCCGCAGGTGCAAAAACCACATATACAAACGCTATCAGTGCAGCTGCTGCTGATAACTCAACCATTGACAAGTGTCTTGCATCAATCGCAGCTATAGAAACAGCAACTGCTGCCGCAGATGCTGCTGTAACTTCTTACGCTAATTACAATACTCTTAGAACTGCTGTTCAGGCTCTCTACGATGTATCTGATTACGAGGAGTTGACCACTGGATCGCACACCACTCTTGGCAATGCACTCACCACAGCTGCTACTGATGTAGCTGCCGCCTCGGATGCTGCTGGAATTGAAAGTGTAACCAGCACGTTGAAGGCCGCTGGTGTTACATACGCAGGCGCAGCTAATCCCACGAACTCTGCCAAGTTCAACCTCACCTTTATGCTCACTAATCCCGACCTGACAAGTCTTCCTTCATGGGCTAGCGCAACAGGTTGGTACACTGATCAGGAGGATGGTAACAGTCAGGTTATGAATAACGATGCTGCAACTTCTGAGGACGGTACTAAGACTAAATTCTATGAGTATTGGAGCAACCCTGCAAAGGCAAATAATAAGTTTACATTATATCAGAAAGTAACCCTCGCAAAGGGTACATATGATATTTTCTGCTATGCTTTTGCTAAGGACCAGTATGCTGGTAGCAACACCGTCGGCGTTTACTTCTATGCTAACGAGACTCAGGGTTCGGCTGTAACTACAGATCGTCTGGCTGCCGCATCTCTTTCCTTCGTACAAAGTAATGAAGAAGCAACCGAAACAAAGATAGGTCTGAAGGCTATCACAGGTAACACATACAACTGGATGGGTATTGGCTATGTTGAACTCTATAAGGTTCCTGCAGTCACCGTAACTATTGATGAGACCGTTGATTACACTCCGGAGAGCATTGCCGGTGAGGTTACACTGAACCGCACTATCAAAGCTGATGTTTGGAATACATTCGTTGTTCCGTTCGCTATAAGCAATGACGAGCTGAAGGCTGACTTCGGCGAAGAAGTGGAAGTCGCAGAGTTCAGTGATGAAGGTGAGACTGCAGATGCAGTTACCGTCAGCTTTACCAAGATGGCAGAGCCTGCTATTACTCCTAATAAACCCGTATTGCTCAAGACCAGTACAGCTGGCACAAGCTACGTGTTTGAGAATCGCACCATCGCTACCAGTGAGCCTAAGGCTGCTGGCACATACTTCGACTTCGTCGGAACTTATGCCGCAAGCAAGACTATTGATGAAGGTGACTACTTCATTGGATATAGCACTAGCGATGGAGTTAGCAAGCTATATAAGAGTGCTGGTACTACTACAATTCAGGGTACTCGTGCATACTTGAAGGCTAAGTCTGCTGGTGTGAAGGCTATTAAGTTCTTCATTGACGGTCAGGACTATCCTACAGCAATTGATGGTATTGAAGCAGTTCCCGCAGAGAATGGTGCAATCTACAACATCGCCGGTCAGCGTGTAAGCAAGGCTCAGAAGGGCATCTTCATCGTGAACGGCAAGAAAGTTGTGAAGTAAAGACCCACTCCGCCCTAAAGGGCACCCCTCCCGTCAGGGAGGGGGCCTGCGGGGTGAAAGTAGAACATAAATTAGTAACTCTCTAAAAGAATGACCCTATAAGCTTCCAAGCGCTAGCCGCTCCCCTCCATTACGGGAGGGGTTTGGGGGTGGGTCTTATAATTATGAAAAAGAACTATATTTCGCCAGAGGTGAACATCACCTACGTCGAGGCTTATAATATGATAGCGGCATCCGTAACAGGTGTTGGAGAAAACTCAGTTGTTGATTTGGCTGATCCTAATGAAGATATTCCCACAACAGCTGATGCTAAGCAGAATGTGAACAGCGTTCAGTGGGAGAACTGGGAAGACCAGGAGGAGCAGCAGTAATTAAGGCCCCTCTCTAACTCCCCCCGTGGGGGGAGAACTTCCGTGGGGGGAGGATTACCGTGGGGGGGAGAACTTCCGTGGGGGAGGAGAGACCTGCGGAAAGTGGATAACTTCCAAGCGAAGCGATAACTTCCGAAACTATAGAAAATGAGAGAGGAGGATGCCCGTGTGGTATCCTCCTCTCTTTTTTTTGCCAAAAGTTTTGCAGATTGAATAAATACCACTATTTTTGCGGTCAGAAATAATAATTATAGGAGGATTTAGCAATGAAGACAGGTGACAACGTACTGATTTCGCCAGAAGTGACACACAAGGACGACTGGATATGGGGTACAGTGATTGATGTGGAAGATAACTCTTTCGTGGGTACTGTGATTTCAGCAGAGACGCCCAGCGGTGAGATATTCTTCGATAAGGCTTATATGTTCAAACCTGCGGTATAAAGCTATGTATGCGCTCAGCTTTGACATGAATATCGCCAATCTTAAGAATTATTACGGCGAGATATATAATAACGCGTATTACGAGGTTCGTAAAATTCTAATACGCGATGGCTTTGAGTGGATACAGGGTAGCACATATCTCACTCGTAGCGACAACCTTACAAACCTGATGCAGGCCATTATGGATTTGTCGAAAATAGATTGGTTTCGCAAGTCCGTGCGCGACATTCGTGGCTACCGAGTTGAGGAGTGGTCAAACTTCACTGAGATAGTAAAGAAAGGATAATCTTTAGCTAATTGACAGTTAGGCTGCGCTCAACAGTTATTGATAAATAAAGAGAGAGGAGGACACCAATGCGGTGTCCTCCTCTTTGGGCTTATAAAGCTAATGGGCCTATGGGTCTTATGGGCTGGGTTAGACGAGATGGCGGACGATTTCCTCGCGGTCGCCGGGGAGGAAGTCGATGACGGGAATCTCAATCATGGTGTAGCAACCGGGCTGCTGACGCATGGAGGCGCGGGCTACATTGACAAGCACCTGGGCAGTGAGAGCCGGATTGTTAATCTTCATGTTGAACTCGAAGAGTTGGTTGTGGGTCTTGCCCGACACGCCCTTGCGGACCAGATTCACACCATGCCCGACATCGTTGAGGTCCTTGACGCACGGCACCTGAGTGACGTGCGTCTCGTCGTTCACGAAATAGGGGTCTTTGAGTATGGCCGCCTTCACGGTTTCGAAGTCGGCTCCCTCCTCCAGTTCCACATAAACCATGCGGCGGTGGATGCCTGTGCCGAGAGGGATGGTGACGCTGAGGGCGTCACGCACGCCGGCGATGGCGCGAACGGCAACGCTGTGGCCCATGGAACGGCCGGGACCGAAATTGGTGTAGCTGATGCCCTTGGGGGCAAGGCTCTCCATGAGGGTGCGTACAATACTGTCTGAACCCGGGTCCCAGCCTGCGCTAATGATGCTCACGGCTCCGCCAGCCTTGGCTGCGGCGTCGAGGCTGCGACGTAGATCCACGATTTGGGTGTGGATGTCGAAACTGTCAACGGTATTGATGCCGAGAGCGAGTATGTCCTTGGCGTAGGCTTCCACGCTGCGGGTGGGGGTGGCAAGAATGGCCACATCCACGTCATTCAGCTCGCGGATGTCCTTAACCACGGTGTAAGCGGCGATTTCTGCGGGGCATCCTTCGGCTCCCTTGCGGCGCACGATGCCTGCAATTTCCATGTCGGGGCTCTCCTGAAGGGCCTCGATAGCGTATTTACCGATATTGCCGTAACCGACTACGGCGACTCTGATTTTCTTCATGTCTTTGGTGTGTTATTGTTGCTTTATTTGTTGTTTGCGCGGCAAAGATAAGCATTATTTGCCGATTCGCCGCACATTTTGATAGGAAAAATAAGAGATGGGGTTGCTTTTTGTGAGAAATGGGGCTGATGGGTTAGTGGGCCTCGAGCCAGTTTGCACCCCAGCCGCAGTCGGCGATTAGGGGAACGCTCATCTGGAAGGCGTTCTGCATTTCCTCTATTACTATGGCTTCCACGCGGTCGCGCTCTTCGGCTGGCACGGAGAAGTTGAGTTCGTCGTGGACCTGCAGAATCATGCGGGCACGGAGGCTCTCAGCCTCGAAACGGCGGTGGATGCGTGCCATAGCAATCTTTATTATGTCGGCGGCGGAGCCTTGAATGGGGGCGTTGATGGCGTTGCGCTCGGCATATCCGCGAACCACGGCGTTGTGGCTGTTGATGTCGCGCAGATAGCAACGGCGGTGGAGTACGGTCTCGGTGTAACCCAACTCGCGGGCGCGGTCTATGCTCTCTTGCATATACTGATGAACGCGAGGATAAGTCTCGAAATAGCTGTCTATGAGGGCTTTTGCTTCGGTGCGACTCACGTCGAGACGTTCAGCCAGGCCGAAGGCTGATATGCCGTAGATGATGCCGAAGTTGGCAGTCTTGGCCTTGCGGCGCTCGTCGCGTGAGACATCAGCTATGTCTTTCTTGAAGATGCGGGCGGCGGTGGCGGCGTGGATGTCATGTCCCTCTCGGAAGGCGCTGATGAGATGCTCGTCTCCGCTCAAGTGAGCCATGATGCGAAGCTCAATCTGCGAGTAGTCGGCAGAGAAGAACAGCTCGCCAGGTTCGGGAACGAAGGCTTTGCGGATTTCCTTTCCGGCTTCGCCGCGGACAGGGATATTCTGCAGGTTGGGGTTGGAGGATGAGAGGCGGCCCGTGGCGGTGACGGTCTGATTGAACGAAGTGTGGATATGGCCTGTTTTCGGGTTGATGAGCTCGGGGAGTTTGTCTATATATGTACTGAGCAGCTTCTTTATGCCGCGGTGTTCCAGGATCTTCTCCACGATAGGGTGTTTGGAGCGTATGCCTGTGAGCACCTCTTCGCTGGTGACGTACTGTCCGGTGCGGGTCTTCTTGGGTTTAGCAAGAAGATGCAGGTCCTCGAAGAGTACGACTCCGACCTGCGATGGCGAGGATATGTTGAACTCACGGCCTGCGAGAGCGTGTATCTCCTGCTCCAACTCCGTTAAACGGTCGGCAAAGCCGCTTCCTGCCTGACGCAGTGCATCGGTGTCGAGACGGACTCCGTGACGCTCCATATCTGCAAGTACTGGCATCAGCGGCATCTCGATGTCTGTGAACAGGGAGAGTGAGCCCTCGGTTTCAAGCATCGGCTGGAAGCGGTGTTTGAGACGCAGGGTTATGTCGGCATCCTCGGCGGCATAGGGGCAGACCTCTTCGGGCGGCACGTCGCGCATGGAGCGCTGGGTGCGCCTGTCCTCGCCGATAAGGGCGGTGATGGGGATAGTCTTGTAGTTGAGATAGACTTCGGACAGATAGTCCATCCCGTGATGGAGCTCGGGCTGCAGGACGTAGTGGGCTATCATGGTATCCCAATGGGGGGCAGCGAGGCGGATGCCGTAGTTGGCCAGCACGTTGAGGTCGTATTTCAGGTTCTGCCCGATTTTGGTTATGGATTTGCTCTCGTAGAGAGGACGGAACTCTTCCACGATGGCTTGCGCCTCGGCACGGTTGGCGGGAATCGGGACGTAGAAGGCTTCCTTCTCTTCTATGGCGAAACTGAGGCCTACGAGTTCGGCTTCGAGGGGGGAGGTGGATGTCGTTTCGGTGTCTAAGGACACCTCGGAGGCGGCCAGCAGGCGGGCGAGAAGGTCGCGGCGGGCTTCTGGGGAAGAGATGAGGTGGTAGGATGGGTTGTCGGTGGCAATGCTGCCGAATACGGAAACGTCTGCTGAGGGGGAGACTGCTGAAGAGGGGGCTACGGGGGAAGTGCCTGCGGAGGGGAGGAAGGGGGAAGTTTGGGGCTCAGCAGCCGCTTGTGGCTCTGGTTCAGCAAAGAGATCGAGCTGGAAGGGATCTTTGGAGGCGGATTTCCCGGCGGGAAAACCGCCGGACGCACTCCCTGAAGAGGTTCGGGATGTGCCGGAAGCGGCGGTTTGAGATGTCTTAGTGGCGGCTGAAAGGCCAGATGTCTCGGAGACGGCGATACTGGACGCATCGCCGAATTTGCGGCGGAGGAGGGTGCGGAGCTCCAGGTCTTCGAAGAGTGAGGTGAGGGCTTCGCGATCAGGGTCTTGGAGGGTGAGAGCTTCGAGGTCGAGTGTGACGGGCACGTCGGTGACGATCTCTGCGAGGTGACGGCTGAGGAGGATGTCTTCGCGTGAGGTCTCTACCTTGGTGCGCAAGGCACCCTTCAGCTGTTCGGTGTTTGCCAGGAGGTTGTCTATACTGCCCCACTGCTGTATAAGGGTAGCGGCGGTCTTTTCGCCAACGCCCTTGCAACCGGGGATGTTGTCGGCTGTGTCTCCCATAAGACCGAGCATGTCAATGACCTGAAGTGGAGACTGCAAGCCCCATTTCTCGCATATCTCAGACGGGCCGAGTATGTCGAAGCCAGACTGTCCGTTGCGCGGCTTCAGCATACGCACGTTGTCCGTGACCAACTGCCCGTAGTCTTTATCGGGAGTGAGCATATATGTGTCTATGCCCTGCTTGCCTGCTTGCGTGGCCAGGGTACCGATGACGTCGTCAGCCTCGTAGCCGGGAACTTCGATTACTGGGATACGATAAGCCTGCAGAGCCTGCTTGATATATGGCACGGCCTGACGTATGGCTTCAGGTGTCTCCTCGCGCTGTGCCTTGTAGAGCGGATAAATCTGACTGCGGAAGGAACCTCCGGCGGGGTCGAATGCCACTCCAATGTGAGTGGGCTGCCCCTCGTTGATGACTTCCTCAAGGGTGTTGAAGAAGCCCATGATGGCAGATGTGTTTATCCCCTTGCTGTTGATGCGCGGAGCACGGATAAAAGCATAGTAAGCGCGGAAAATTAGCGCGTAAGCATCGATAAGGTACAGTTTCATACTTGACTTTGCTCGGTTTCTTTGGGCAAAAGTAGTGCTTTTTTTGCTATTTAATAGCAACAATCGGGAAAAAGACGTAATTTTGCGCCATATTTCATCAACAATATATATTCTTAAGACAATTTCTGCTGTGCTAAACACTATTCGCAAACCTATATCATCGGCGCTTGAACGCTTTGATACGATTTATAAGGACGCTCTGCATACAGACAACGAACTGCTGGCAGCGGCCCTCGCACATGTCACCCGGAAGACCGGCAAGCGGATGCGGCCCACGCTGGTGATGCTGTGTGCCCGCGAGGGCGGCGAGGTGTCGGATAATGTGCTGCACGCAGCTGCTGGTCTGGAGCTACTGCATCTGTCAAGTCTCGTACATGACGACGTGGTGGATGAGAGCGATATGCGGCGCGGGCAGCGGTCTGTGAACTCGCTTTGGGACAACAAGGCAGCTGTGTTGGTGGGAGACTTCATTGTCTCGGCAGCTTTAGCTGAGGTGGCACGTACTCGGAACGCAGACGTGGTGGAGCGCGTGGCCTGGCTTGGACAGACGCTGGCCGATGGCGAACTGGAGCAGCTGAGCAACACGCAGCGTACGACTTTCAGTGAGGAAGGCTATTACCGCGTGATTGCCAAGAAGACAGCTGCTCTCTTCTCTTCGTGTGCTTATATCGGTGCCCTGCTGGGCGGAGCTGATGCCGAACATATCGCTCTGTTAGAGCGTTTCGGACATCTCGCAGGACTTTGCTTCCAGCTGCGCGACGACATATTCGACTTGGACGATACCATGAATGTAGGCAAGCCCACGGGCAATGACTTGCAGGAAGGTAAGCTGACGCTTCCGGTGCTGCACGCTGTAACGGAGGCTGCTGACCCGCAGTTGGAGCGCATCGCCCTGAAGGTGCGTGCCCGAGAAGCCTCGAAATTGGAGATTCAGGAGTTGGTGGATGCAACACGCACATACGGCGGCGTGGCCTACGCCAATGGCGAGATGGAGCGTTTACGCTTGGAGGCTGTGGAGCTGCTGCGCCAGTTGAGAGACGTGG
Organism: Bacteroidaceae bacterium; assembly: GCA_017447625.1. Taxonomy (GTDB): domain Bacteria; phylum Bacteroidota; class Bacteroidia; order Bacteroidales; family Bacteroidaceae; genus Physcousia. The sequence continues at coordinate 15,036 of JAFSNB010000003.1, read as the reverse complement.
AGGTGGCTTCTTCACTGAAGCTCTTCGTTGATTTTGTCGTGGAAAGAAACTTATGACAATTCTTAATGCATAATGCATAAATTAACATCACAATATGAGAATAGAGATTATTAACGGTCCAAACCTGAACCTGTTGGGAAAGAGGGAGCCGGGAGTCTATGGCAGCCGCTCTTTCGACGATTATCTGACAGAGTTGCGTGCCGCTTATCCGGATGTGGCAATCGGCTATTTCCAGAGCAACTGCGAAGGCGCACTCATAGACCGTATCCATGAAGTGGGTTTTGAGTGCGACGGCATAGTGCTTAATGCCGGAGCTTATACCCACACAAGCGTGGCACTTCATGACGCCCTGCGCGCTGTGCCTGCCCCTGCGGTGGAGGTACATATAAGTAATGTACACACGCGTGAAGAGTTCCGTCACAATAGCCTAATCAGTGCGGCCTGCAAGGGTGTTATCTGCGGCTTCGGGCTGGATTCTTACCGCTTGGCAGTGGAAGCTCTCCTAAAAGAGAAAAGAGAAGAAGAGAAAAGATAAAGATGACGCTTGACGAGTACATAGAGGCTCATATAGATGCGGAAGGTGACTATCTGCATCGTCTGTGGCGTGCCACACAACTGCATTTGAACTATCCGCGCATGGCTTCGGGTCATGTGCAGGGTAGGGTGTTGAAGATGTTGGTGCAGATGATAAGGCCACAGACGGTGCTGGAGATTGGTACTTTCACAGGCTACAGTGCTTTATGTATGGCCGAAGGTCTGGCAGACGGAGCCGTGTTGCACACGGTGGAAATTAACGATGAACAGGAGGATTTTACACGTCCATGGCTTGAAGGTTCGCCTTGGGCAGACAAGATTCAGTTGCATATCGGCGACGCATTGCAGTTGTTGGATGAGAGGCGGATGCCTGACAGTCCGTTGCAAGGGCTGATGTTCGACCTCGTGTTTATAGATGCGGATAAGAGACATTACACGGACTACTACGAGGCCGTGCTGCCGCGTCTCAACGAAGGCGGGTATATCCTTGCAGACAACACGCTTTGGAATGGACACGTGGTGCAGGATGATGTGCGCGAGTCAGATTTACAGACACAGGGGATATTGGCTTTCAATGACCACGTGGCAGCAGATCCGAGGGTGGAGAAGGTTATTCTGCCTGTGAGGGACGGACTGACCATCATTCGTCTATCATAATGTAAAATGTAAAATGTAGAATTCGTTGAAAAATGACAGTAATATATCCATCACCTATATTCGGGCCAGTGCATAGCCGGAGACTGGGCATTTCGCTTGGTATCAACCTGTTGCCGGGAGACGGCAAGGTGTGTTCGTTCGACTGCATCTACTGCGAGTGCGGATTCAACCGTGATTTCCGTCCGAAAGAAAAGATGCCTGAGCGGGAGGCCGTGGCTGCAGCCTTGGAGACAAAACTGAAGGAAATGGCAGCCGAGGGCTTACGCCCCGACGTGCTCACGTTTGCCGGCAATGGCGAACCGACCCTTCATCCGCATTTCCCCGTGATAATTACAGATACGATAGCCATAAGAGATCATTATTGCCCCGATGCGAAGGTGTCGGTGCTGAGCAATGCGACGCAGGTAGTTAAGCCTGCCGTTCGTGCGGCCCTTATGCTTGCAGACAACCCGATAATGAAGCTGGATACGGTGGATCCGGATTATATTGGCAGGGTGGATCGCCCCACGGGACATTACGCCGTGAGAGATATCATCGACGGACTGAAGGCGATGGAAGGGCGTTGCATCATCCAGACCATGTTCCTCGGCGGCACATGTGACGGAAAGGATGTAGATAACACTGGCGAGGAATATGTAAGCCCGTGGTTAGACGCGGTGGCAGAGATAGCTCCACGTCAGGTGATGATTTATACGATAGACCGCGAGACTCCGGCACACGAATTAAAGAAAACCGCTCCCGAGGTGCTTGATGCCATTGGCCGGCGTGTGGAGGCTTTGGGGATTCCCTGTTCGGTGTCCTATTAATATAATAGTGTATATATGAAGACAAAAGTATTTGGCTCACTGCTGTTAATGGAGGCCCTGTTTATGCTTCTTGCCTGCTGCGTATCAGCATATTACTGTTACACAGAGGGCGAGAAAGACTTCTGGTCTTTGCTCGTTCCGGCGTTGCTGACGGCAGCAGTCGGCGGTGGCCTATATACATACGCGGCCCGCTGCAAACACATAACACGTCAGGTACTTTCGCGCAAGGACAGTTTTCTGGTCGTGGCTCTGGTTTGGGTGATCTTTTCTGTGTTCGGTATGTTGCCGTTCTTGCTTTATGGCACGACAAACAATCTGGCCACAGCCTATTTTGAGACCATGAGCGGATTTACCAGCACAGGCGCTACCGCGCTGACAAACATAGATGAGCAACCGCACGGAATTCTGTTCTGGAGGCAGTTGACCCAATGGTTGGGTGGTTTGGGAATCGTGGTGTTCAGCTTCGCCCTTATCCCTATCTACGAGCTGAAGAATGCCAATATGTTCTCGGCTGAAGTCACGGGTCTGAGTGTGGACAAACTGCATCCGAGAATAGGTGATACGGCCCGCAGGCTGTTGCTGATATATGTCATTCTGACGTGTGTATGCGGCTTCTTCTATGCCTTAGGACCGATGAATGTGTTCGATGCCATCTGTCATGCGATGACCACAATAGCAACAGGCGGATTCAGCACGCATCAGGATTCTATATCTTATTGGCAGTCGCCGTATATAGAGTATGTTTGCAGCTTGTTCATGTTCGTAGGTAGTGTGAACTTCTCTCTGTATTATTTCGCAAGTACAGGCCGCACAAAGGTGTTCTTTAAGAACGAGGAGTTGCAATGGTTCACGATTTATGTCTTGTTAGCTCTGGTGCTGTTCTGTTCGTTGTCGTATGCTTGTACTTATATGCCCGCACTGCGCGGGGCCAGCAATTCATTGCCTACCGGCCTGGAGGAGACGTTCCGCAGTTCTCTCTTTCATGTGATGTCTATAACAAGCAGTACTGGATATCAGGCAACTCACTACAACTATGTAGCCTGGGGTGCACCCTTCTGGATGCCAACTCTGATTCTGATGTTTGTCGGAGCTTGCGCAGGTAGCACAGGCGGCGGAGTTAAGATGATTCGTATTGCTGTGTGTGTGAAGGATGTCGTGAATCAGTTCAGAGCTATGTTGCACCCACATGCGGTGATCCCTCTGCGTTTGTCTGGTAAGGTGCTCCCTCCAGGTAAGTTAAAGAGTGCCCTGAGTTTCATGTTCCTATATATGTTATTGCTTGTGATGGGTTGTACAATCCTGACGTCTATGGGCTGGGATACAGACACGGCACTTGGCTCAAGCCTTTCTTGCTTGAGCAATATAGGCCCCGGAACAGGCCACACAGGACCAGCCGGTACATACGCGCTGATGTCGGATGCGGCCAAGCTGATGCTGAGTTTCTTTATGTTAGTGGGTAGGTTAGAGTTCTACACCATTCTCTTCCTCTTTATGCCGGAGTTTTGGAGGATGAAGTAATCTCTGCAGAACCGTAGCAGCGGTGGTGCTGCTTGTCGTAAAGCACAACGAACTGTCCCGGTGCCACGCCTTGCAGCGGACGTTCGGTGTGGAAGGCGAGGCTGCCGTCGGGCTGCCGGATGACTGTAGCAGCGGTGAATTCCGGAGTGTGGCGTATTTTCAGCGTAATGGGGTATTCCTTTCCGGCTTCCGTGAAGGGATTTACGGTAAGGGCGTGGAATGCAGCTGATGTGAAACTGTCGGAATACTGTTCAGCGGTGTCGAAGCCGTTGGCCACATAGAGGATGTTCTGCTCCATGTCCTTTCGGATTACATACCAGGGGCCGCCGCCGAAGCCCAGCCCTTTGCGCTGCCCGATAGTGTGGAACCAAAGGCCGCGATGCTGGCCGATGGTCTTTCCTGTGGCCTCGTCGATTACGGGGCCGGGCTTCTCTCCAAGATACTTGCGGATGTAGTCGTTGTAGTTTATTTTTCCAAGGAAACAGATGCCTTGGGAGTCCTTTCGGTGGGCGGCAGACAGATGCTCGCGCTCAGCGATAGCTCGAACTTCAGACTTAGGCAGATGGCCTATAGGGAAGCAGGCTTTCTCCAGTTGCCATGTCTCCAGCTGAGCAAGGAAGTCGGTCTGATCCTTCACGGGGTCGGGGCTGGTGCAGAGCCATGTGCGGCCCTCGCTGTCAAACTCGGTAGTGGCATAGTGGCCTGTGGCAATGACGTCATAGTCGTGTCCCACACGCTCATCGAACACGCCGAACTTGATGAGGCGGTTGCACATCACGTCGGGGTTCGGTGTTAGACCGCGCCCTACGCGGTCAATGGTGTAATCCACTACGCGCTCCCAATAATCATTATGCAGGTCTATGGTCTGCAGGGGCAGGCCGTATTTGTGGGCCACAGCGCGGGCCATCTCCAAATCCTCCTCGATAGTGCAGGTGAAGTCTGTCTGGTCGCGGTCGGGCCCAATCTGAATATACCACAGGTCGGGCTTTATGCCGGCTTCAGCAAGCAGATGGACAGCCACGCTGCTGTCAACGCCTCCGCTTAGCAGAGCGGCCACGCGCTTTCCTTGCAAGTCACTTATGTTCATTGGCTTATTCGGGTTTTGAAATATGAATGAGCATCACGCTCACGTTGTCCTCGCCGCCAGCGGCCTTGGCAGCCTCAACGAGCTGAATGGCGTTTGCACCCTGATCCATGAGAGCATCTATCTCATCGTCTGTCAGCATATCGGAAAGGCCGTCGCTGCATACCAGATAGATGTCGTTGTCCAACACGTGACGAGTGACCTCCTCCACGTCGGCAAACGCGCTTTCGCCTCCGCCACCGAGACTGTTGTAGATGTAGTTGGATGGTATGCTTGGGTCATGGTTCAGCTCGCGCAGGGAGTGGTCGCGGGAAATCTGCTTCAGGAAGGTGTCGCGGTAGCGGTAGAGGCGGCTGTCGCCTACATTTACACTGAAGATGTGGTCTTCGTAGAAGATGAGTCCAACGAGTGTGGTTCCCATACCATTATATTGCGGCATATCAATGCCTTTCTGCGTGATAAGGGCATGTGCTTGCTGAACCCACTGGTGGAAGGCGCTGATGAAATCGGTAGGTTCTAAGCCGGCGGGCAGGCCGTCAATGAATTCCTGAAGAGACTGTACAGCCAGTTCGCTGGCGAACTCTCCACCTTCGTGTCCTCCCATTCCGTCCGCTACGACTGCTGTCAGGCGGGCGTTGGGCTGAAGTGAGAACTGCAGTTCGTGGCTCTCGTCCCGATAGTATTCTCCAGCAAGAAGAATCATGTCTTCGTTGTGGTCGCGCACACATCCTGTGTCCGATGCGACTTGTACATGGATGTCTAACATAGGCTCTTAGTTATTCAAGAACGGCAAAGGTGAGGTTCGCAAAAGTCAGAGTGTCACCAACATTGAAAGGAACCGGGACTTGAGGTGTGAGAGGCTGCCCGTTGAGGGTGGAGCCGTTGGTGGAACCGAGGTCTGTCACTGTCCATTGTCCGTTTGGCTGACGGTCCAGCTGTGCGTGGATACCGGAAACCATTCCATGAGGTGCAAAGACGGCTGCATAGCTGCCACGACGACCTATGATTACGCCAGACTCAATACCGAGGCGGATATATGGGTTAGCACACTGTATGTGGCCTGGCTGCTTCTGGGATGCGGGAGCTGCGGGCGCGCCGGGACGGACTGTGCTGCCTGGGGCAGGAGAGGGCTGAAAAGCTACACTTACTGAGGTGCCAGCGGTCGGGCTTCCTGTGAAGGGAGTTGCTGCTGGAGATGTCGTAGACGCTGAGCCTGTGCTTGGAGGGGCGCTTGGAGGTGTGGTGCTTGAGCCTGTGTTGATGCCGCCAGGGGTTGTGCCTGCGCTGATAGCGGCAGGTGTGCCTGCACCAGATGGATTGACGGTCTGTCCCCAGCTTTGCATACTCACGAGAGGGGTGCCGCAGGTGGTACAACGCTTTCCCTTGCGCAGTTCCTTACATTGAGGGCAGACGAATAACTCTGTTCCGCACTGGTCACAGAACCAACTGTCGGCCTCAATCTGTTCCTTACATTTCGGACATGTTGTATATGTCATGGCTATTTGGGTGCTTAGAGGGTTAGTTATCAGTGCGCATATCGTCTGCAATCAGCTCCATCTCATCAACAACGGTGTCTCCGGCTTTGTTGATGCGTTTGGCTTGCTTGCGCTTCACTTTTTCGAAATAGTTGTTCACCTCGCGGGCGTTGCCGAAGTTCTGGTCACGGTGTGCATAGAGGTGGTTGAAGTGTTGTCGCATTGCAGCCTCTGCGTCCGGCGTGAGAGTGAACTTCTGCTTCTTGGCTTTCATTAGGAATATCTCTGCCAAAGCATCGGGACCGTAATCGGCGAAGTGGATAGTCTCGTTGAAACGGGAGGCGAGGCCGCTGTTGGCATCGAGGAATTCCTTCATCTCGCGCTCGTAGCCGGCGGCGATGCATATCATCCGGTTCTTGTAGTCCAGAAGCATCGGCACAAGGGTATTTATAGCCTCGTTACCGAAGGTGTCGTGACTGTCGAGCTTGAGGCTGTAAGCCTCGTCTATGAACAGCACACCGCCAAGGGCGCTCTTCACCACACGCTCCACTGTCGGTGCGGTCTGGCCCTGCCAACCGGCAACGAGGTCCTTGCGTGTAACCTCAATGAGTTTGTTGGTGGGCAAGAGGCCTAGCGTACAGAAGATGTCGGCCATAATGCGTGCCACGGTGGTCTTGCCGGTTCCGGGGTTGCCGAGGAAGAGGTAGTGGTCGAGGTTCACCTCCAGTTTCACGCCGCTGCTCTCGGCACGGCGGCGGTTGGCTATGAGGGTCTCTGCCAGATCTGTCACTGCAGCCTTCACCTCGTCCAGACCGACTAGGTCATTGAGGGCGGCGAGACTCTCTTCCACGCTTACCACCTTCGGCATCTCGAACGGGATGTCCTCAGGAAGAATTGTCAGATAGTCATCCTTCTCCAAGACTGCACCTTCGCGCCTCATCTTGGACAAACGGGTAGAACGGCGGCGACTCATCTCGTCATAGAGACGCGTGATTTCGCCGGCATTGCCGAAGTTCTCGCTCTTAGCGGCAACCATCTGACTCACTTTCTTCACCAGCACTTCCTCAGCTTCAGGTGGGAGGATGTTCTTTTTCTTCTTGGCTATTCGACGGAAGATCTCAATGAGTTCGGTGGTGGAATAGTCCTCGATGGTGATGGTATGTGTGAATCGACGGCTGAAACCGGCGTTGCCTTCGCGGACGAACTCGTCCATCTGCTTGGGATAGCCTGCACAGACCAGTACGAACTTGCCTGCGTCTTTGGTCATGCGTGTGATGAGGGCTGTGACTGCCTGCAGACCGGTCGGGTCTTTGTCGTTACCGCCGCTGATCTGCAGCAGCTGGTAGGCTTCATCGATGAAGAGTATGCCGCCCATGGCCTCATCAACGGCCTTATTCACAACCTTCGCCGTTTCGTTATGATATGAACTGAGCAAGTCCTTGGCCTCCTTCACCGTAACCTTGTCGGTGGGCAGCAGACCGATGGCCTTGAATATCTTGCCGAGTTTCTCGGCCACGGAGGTCTTGCCTGTACCGGGATTGCCCTTGAGGACGATGTGTACGGAGGTGTTGGCAGCTTCGGCGATGCCCATTTCCATCATCTCGCGCTTGGTCTGGAGGTCATCGGCCAGTTCGCGGATAGCCTTCTTAACGCTTTCCATGCCGACAAACTCGTCCAACTCTTCCATCACCTCTTCAACTGTCTTGTGCTCCAGAGCCTCTTCGCCTTCGATGTCCAAGCGAGACAGGGTGTAGGTGTATGCGCTTGTGTCCTTACCCTCGGCTTTCTCCTCCTGGAGACGGCTTCGGTGGCGCTTGATGGCATTCTCTACGGTGGTGCGTACGGTGCGTGCGTTGGCAAAGTCCTTCATCTTCATGTTCACCATGCGTTTGAAGAAGTTATGTAGCGCGGCTTCGGCTTCCGGCTCTAGGTCGTAAGGATGGCGACCGGCGCTTATCATGTTGCGGAATACCTCCTCCAGTTCTTGCGGGCTGTAGTCGCGGAACTGGACGGTGACGTTGAAACGCGACGCAAGACCTTCGTTGGACTCCAGAAAACGCTGCATATCCTTGTCATAACCTGCGGCGATAACCACGAACTTGCCGCGCTCGTTTTCCATCAGGCGGAGAAGAGTGTCAACGGCCTCCTTGCCGACATCGTCGTTCTCGTCTTTATATAATGTGTATGCCTCGTCAATGAAGAGAATACCGCCCATGGCCTGCTGTACACATCGGGCTACGAGCTTTGGTGTCTCGCCCTTCCACTGTGAGACGAGTTGGTCGCGGCTAACTTCCACAATATGTCCGCTTGGGAGTAGTTCGAGGCTGCTGAATATGTCGCCGAACTTGCGTGCTACGGTGGTCTTTCCCGTTCCCGGAGGGCCAAGGAAAAGATAGTGATCCTTCAGTTCGAAGGCCTCGCCCTGTTCGCGGCACTCCTCGACGCTGTCGGTGATGCTCTTCAGAGTCTGACGGACGGAGTCTATGCCAACCAACTTGTCCAGACTGGCCATAACCTCCTCTACAGTCGGAACCACGTATTCCTCACCTTCTATGTCATCAGGCAGGGTGTTGGCGCATTGGCGGTCGCGGCGCACGGCTCTGGAGAATATATCCTGGGCCATGTTGTCGGTGAGGTGCCCGTTGAGAGCCTCCGGCTGGTCGCGCAGCATCTTCTTGAATATGCGTGTGAGGCGGTCGCGGGCATCCTGGGTCAGAGGAATCCGATATTCCGTGAGGCGGCGTGAGCAGAGTTCCACCAGTTCGTCCAGAGTTGCCGGTGAAAGCACGAAATGGCGTGAGAAGCGGTCGTGTACGCTGCGTTCGTTTTGCAGGTATGTGGTGAAGTCGGTGTCGTTTCCGCACAGGATCAGCACGAAGTCGTTGCTCGTCTGGCGTGCAGAAAGAACGGCATCGAGGTCGGTGGTCTGGTTCGAAGAGCCGTCACCGATAATCTTCTCGACGTTCTCTATACAGAGGATTCCGCCGGATACCATATCCGGGTTCTCTGACCATTCGGAGATGAATCCGTTGAGTTCGGGCGGCTGCACAAATTCCACTTCCTCCTTTGTGGTTATGCCGGTGGCGTAGAACACTTTCGCTATGGCTTTGACCAGAGTTGTCTTGCCGCAACCCGTTGGGCCGGCAATGGTGATATCGTAGTTAAGACGCGGGATTACGCCGTTCGTGGCACGCTGGCTCATCACCTGATAGGTGCTCACTACTTCCGAAATCTGTTCCTTAACGTCATCCATGCCCACGATTTCTGGCATTATAGTCGGTGATGCGGAGGCTATTGGCGTACCGCACCACTTGCAGAAATGAGCTTCCGGGCGGTTGGGCTTATTGCATTGTTTGCAGTTCATAGTTTGGGCAAATGAGGCTAATGGTAATAATAGGTCTTATTCATCAACGGGCTCGAAGTGGTAACCACCGCCACCGCCGCCGCCGGAGGCCGGCTCGTCTGCAGGCTCGAAGTGGTAACCGCCCCCTGAGGATTGGTCTTCAGACTGCTGCTCGGCTTTCTTCATCAGATTGGACGGCTTGGCTTCCTCTGCCGAGACTCTTACACCTTCGCCCGAAGAGGACTTAGGCTGCTCGCCAGACTTTGTAGATGTCTTGGCTGAGGACTTCTTCGTCGTAGTGGTTGAAGTGCTGGTGTCTGAGGAAGGAGTCAGCGTCACGCCTGAAGCGAGGCGAACGACGAACGGAGCCTGATATCCGCTCTTCTTGTTAGTGTATGTGCCGGTGATTACCTGCACACCGTCCTCCTCTGTTATGTCACCCTTGTAGGTGCCGTCCAGCTTGTTGTTCGTCACCAAGTCATCAAGCATGAGCGTTCCGGTGGAGGGGTCTGCGCGGCCAACGAACTTCTCTTGTAGGAGGCTGCGGTATTTCACGTAAATGACTCCGCTCAAGGTGTTATCCTCAGAAACGCTCTGGATGTCTATGGTACATGGGCGGCCGTCGAACGTGCCATTCCACTGACCTATGAGTGTGGTCATTGCTTCGGTCTTCTCGCTGCTCTTTCCAGATGACCAGGACGGCAGATGGAAGAAGTTGTCTCCGTAGGTGTAGTTTACGAAGAAACCGAGCAACAGCACGGTGCCGATGATAGTCGGGATAGCACGCTTGAGCAGTGTGCCACGAGCTGTGGTCAGGTCGTTGAGGTACTGCGTGGAGCGGTCGAGTATGCTGGAGTCGAAGCCGCCGCGTGTGTTGCGGAAGGCATAATGGAGCGGTTCCAGCACGGTTTCCTCGAAGCCTGGATTTAGCAGGTCCTTGTTGGCCGCCGTGTTGAGTGGCAGTTTTCTGTAGCAGGTGTTATAGATGAACCATCCTAACAATAACAGCAGACCTACGGCTAAGTATGGAGCTATAGGTATTATCAGTTCTAAGATGAAATAGATGGCATAATAGAGTATGGCACCTATGATGAATCCCCAGATTGCGGCCCCGATGCATCCGCCTTCGCCTTCGGCAAGGGCAAATACAAGCACGGTACAGATAACACCCAGCACAACGATGCTGGAACTGAATCCGGGCATCGGGTTCTCTGTGAACGGCAAGCCGTTAATGAGCAGCATCGCGATGAGGCCGGCGATTGGCAGCAGACAGAACACGCCGACAAGGGTGCGCAGGATTACCAGCGAGCGATGGGTCTTACGCAGATCAGCGCTGGTCTTAGTCACCTGATTAGCAGCGGCGAAGTAGGGCTGAACCATGTTGTTCTGCGGGTCGCGGCGGTGAATATCTTCTACATACTGCTCTGTGGCACGCTCGAAGGCATACTTCTGGCTCTTGTCTAGTCTGGGATCTTCCTGATAGAATACAGCCAGCCAGTCGGCCAGATGGCCGCTTTGCAACTCCTGAACTACCTCTCCGCTGGGGATTTGGTCGAGTTCGGACGGACTTGTAACCTGTTTGCCGCATCTCGGGAAACGGTAATAGGGCTCAATGCCCATTCCCTTCATTATCTTATATGCAGCGATGTACCAGTTGTAGGGCGCATATTTCTCGGTATTGTCCTTGGACTTGAGGTCGGCGCAGTAGCGGATCCAGTCGAGCCAATGGTCATATACACCGCCCTTTGACTTCAGATAGCAGTACAGCTGTGTGCCGTCAATCTTGCTTAGGTCGGAGAGACTGTAGTTGGCTGTGCGCCAGGCGTCATCCTGCTTGTTTGCGAGGTAGGTATCCATCCAGTAGTTGATAAGCTGTGCTATCTGCTGGTGGGTGAACACATAGTTCGGGTCCTTTTCGTCCAGACAGAGCGTGTAGCTCACCTTCGGATTCAGAGCGTAGAGCACAGCCATCGGAGCCATACCATGATTAATCTTCGGGTCGCTCACAGCTTTACGGACACGGCCCACGAGTGACTTGTCCCTCTCTGCCAACCAGATCAGGAAGGAATCGGAGGTGAGCCCTTCCCAAGAGTCGTCGTCTAAAGAGTGCTCGTACTTGACCTTTATGACGTCGTCCGGAGTGTTGCAATAATGTACGCCGCCGCGCTGGTCGCGCAGGATATATGGCAGCTTTGGATCCAAGGTATAGAGCAACTTCAGCGTTGCCTCGTGAGCGGTCAGTTGCTGGAAGTCTTTCTGCGTGGTGCTGACGATGTCTGCGAGGCCGTGCATATTGAAGAAGACATACAACGGGTTGTTCTCGTCCATCAGCTCATCCTCATAGACTTCGATATTCTGAAGCAGACTGGCCGCAATCTCGGGCACGCTCGTGAGCGGATTCTTCTGCACATCGTAATAGGGCATTGCCGGATCCAATGTGTAACAGGCTGCGTGCAGGCCTGCATTGTGCTGATTTGCCTTGGGATATAAGTCCTCAGCGATGTGCGAGATTTGGACGTTGACCTCTGGGATGTTTGCGTCGCGTAACCACTGGTTCAGCTGGCCGCGATAGAGGTACTGGATACCCAGTTGCGGGTCGTCCATCATAAACTTGGCCAGATCTTCCAGCGAGTGTGCTACCAAGCCCTTTGATGAGTTGAAGGTGATGCTCATCGTCTCCTCCTCTACCGTTGCGGTCTGGGCCGCGAATGGATCTTCGCCTCTAATCCATTGCTTTATGGTCTCAAAGTCCGGACGTCTTTCGGGCTCGGGTTCGGTTAGAGCTTTCACCAGACTGAGCAGATGCGGGCTCATGTCGGTGGGGTAGGGCAGTTTGCCGCGATCCTTCAGCTTGGCAAAGGCCAACTCATTGGCTGCCACGCTCTTGGAGAATTCTTCTTCGCCCATCCAAAGGCACAAGATGGTAATACCCATCGAGAAGAAATCGCTCTTCGTGCTCGCGTCCACTATGCCGTTACCTGTCTGGAAGTACATTTCCGGCGCAGCGTATATCTTCGTGCGTGCTATATTACATTTGGCTTGCCCCTGGGCGTCGCAATCTACGGCAATGCCGAAGTCGGTGAGTACCAACTGTGTGTGTGTCTTGTCGCGGAAGAGGAAGTTGCTCGGTTTGATGTCGCGGTGCAGGAACTGATGCTTGTGGCAGAAGTCAATGGCTGAAGCCATCTGTGTGATGTATTTGGTAAGCAGCATCTCGTCACCGTTGATCTTTATCTCGTCCAAGGTTCCTCCTGAGTAATAGTCCATTAGCTCATAGTCGCGCTTCTCGGCCGCTACACCCGGAGAGACCTCTATTCCGTTGTCTGCGGGGCTCCACACGCCGTGGGCCACAACGCCGACAAGCAGGCCTGCGCCGCGTGCTTTCATCACCTTGTCCAAAATGGCGTGATTGGGGTGATAATCCACATAGTATAGTTTCAGGACATACTGATTGCCGCCGTTCTCAACCATCAGCACCTGAGCCTCGCCCGTGCGCTCAGAGATCACTTGGGTCACGTTGTAACGGACACCGTTCAACACATAGAAGTCCTCGTGTGTCTTGGTCATCGCAGCTACAGCGCGCATATCAGCCTGGGCGATGGGCTGACCTGTCAGCTTGGCTTTCACGCTTGCCAGATCAGCTCCGAACTGACTTCCGGCACCGCGAACGGTCTTGTCCGCAGGCGAACTGGTTCCAGCTCCGGGACGAATTGTTCCACCTGCAGGTGCACCGGCAGGAGCGCTCCCCGGCCTTACGGTTCCACCGGGGTTGTTTCCTCCAGCAGGCGTGCTCGGACGCACGGTTCCACCGGGGGCGTTTCCTCCAGCAGGTGTGCTCGGACGGACGGTTCCACCGGGGTTGTTTCCTCCGGCAGGAGCGCTCCCCGGCCTTACGGTTCCACCGGGGGCGTTTCCTCCAGCAGGTGTGCTCGGACGGACAGTTCCACCAGGGGTATTTCCTCCAGCAGGTGTGCTTGGACGGACAGTTCCACCGGGGTTGTTGCCTCCAGCCGGTGCGCTCGGACGCACGGTACCCGTCCCGTCATCGCCTCCAGCTGGTGCGGCGGGCCTTATTGTTCCGCTTCCGTTATTTCCGAATTTATTGCCCTTGCCGTTACTTGTGTCGTCAGGGCGTATAGTTTCATCAGGTCTCATACTTATGCTTTAATTCATAATTCAAAATTCATAATTCATAATATGTTGGCGGGTCTTACTGATACTCGTATGACTTGACGGTAACCTCTACTCTGTGGTAAATCCAATAGCCACCAAGTTGAGGTTCGGCACATTCCGAGGGCTGGCTGTGGTGGCATCCGCAGTAGTTGCATACCCATTCTGAGGGTTCCTGGCGCAGTTCCTTACGATAAACTGGCAATTTTCTGGCTGAGAAGTAATTGCGCTGCATCTGAGGAGTAGCTCCCGGGTCTGGTATCAACTGAGTCATCAGCTCGTTCATCTCAGCCACGCTCGCTGCATATTCTTCCTCGATAGCTTTGAGGTCTGCTATCTCGGCTTTCAGGCTTATGGCCTGACGAGCTGGCTTGGGTTTCGCCGTAGGAGCCGGAGTCACCTTCGGAGGGGCGGGGATGCCCATCTGCTCCATAAGCTGCTTATATTCATCCACCAGTGCCTGCTCTTCCGCGCTCAGAGTGGGGCTTTCGCTGAAGTCTGCCGTCGCGCTCTCCTCTTCTTTCTGGGCAATAGCCTCCTCGATTCGAGCTTGCGCCGCGAGCATCTTCTCCTCCATCTCGGCCAGCTTTTGTGCCAGACCTTTCATGCGGATGAATATCGGATCGCGTTCGGCTTTCTCCAGTTCTTCCTGGGCCAACTCGTCAAGTGCGGTGTTGCAATGGCTGCAGAACGAGCGGAAATTCAGAGTGTTACATTTCGGACATATCACGCCGCTGCGGGCACCGCCGCACTCGCTGCAGAAGCGGTCGTCGGGTGACATCTCCGCGCCGCAGTAGGTGCAGATATTCAGATGAAGCGGTTTGCCGCATACGGGACATAGCTCGCTGTGTGCTGGCACGTTACTGCCGCAATGTGGGCAGTTCATCATCGTGTCCTCGCTTGTCTGGCGAAATCGTACTGGCCTGAAGGCCGCTTTCTGTCGCGTCTGTTCTTTCTCGCGCTGCTTGCTCTGTTGTATTCGGTCGAATTGTCCCATGTCAAAAGTACTTCTTCTATAGAGTGAAAACTCGTGTTTTTTGTTACTTATGGCCACAAAGATAGTGACCTTTTGCGGATTGACAAAGAATTTTTAGGATAACTTGTAATATAATCCCATGATACACCCAAAAAATCTATTTTCAGTCTCTGAAAATAGAAAAAATCGAAGATTCGTATGATTGATTATTGGTGCCAAACACTTTTTTATTTTGCTTTCTTGTTAGTTTTGTATTCGTGTGTGCCTTTGCCTATTTCCCTATATATTAATAAATAATGAACGCGCGCGAGGGCTTATTGACATAAGTCATAAATTGCAAAAAAGTTGTTTTGTGGGCTAAAAAAGTTGCGATAATGTTTGGCGGTTATTAAAAAAGAGCGTACCTTTGCACCCGCAAAACGAGAGAGGCCCCTGCAGGGGTAAGTCCTTAGCGGCGGCCTCCTGAAGTTTTC
>JAFSNB010000044.1 GCA_017447625.1 Bacteroidaceae bacterium | reverse complement strand
GCGGAGCCTGTTCAACAAAAACAAGGGTTAAGAGAGAATGATTCAACTTCTGCCAGGGATAAGGATTAAGGTACCAAACAGGCATTCAACCTTTGGCAGGGTTAAGTTAAAAACCATTCAACTTTTTCTAGGGTAGTACAATCTGTTGCAGTTCCACTATTGTATATCTCTTCATTCCCATAATTGTGTGCAAAGATAATCAATTCATATCATTCAGAAAACTTTTACGCTTCTGCAAAACTGGTGAATCCATTCGCCGTTGCCGACTCATACATGCGACGTATCTTGTCGGCACTCTCTTTGTATTGGGCCTTCTCCACGTTCTCTTTAGCAATATTCAGATCCTTACCAGCACCCGTAAAGCAAAGCTTCCAAAGTTGGGCTAGCACAGGCTCCAGCTTCTTTCGCGAACCATGCAGCTTGGGCAGCAGTTTCTGCACGATGGCTGCATCCAGAATCTCCTCGTCAGTCATCTTTTCACCTGTATCATCGTTGGCCTTTGCCTGACAGATAAAGCGGAATATCTCTGTTGCCGAGCGGTAACCGAACTCAGCATTCACGTTCTTCAGCTCGTCAAAGAACTTCTGCAGCATCTTCACCGCCTCGTCGTCCTGAGCCAGGTCCTTCTTACAAGCCTTTGCCACAAAGTCTGCTCCCATTCCAGCTGCCTTGCTGATAATGCTGTCGCGGTCTATCTCACGCATTTCCTGCAGGAACGTACCCATCTCCTTTGACGAAATCTTAAACTCTATCACGTTGGCTCTGTCCAGCACCTTGGGCGAGAACATATACGTCGTCTCGTCCACGTTGATGGTACCAATAATAAAGAGATTCTTTGGCAGGTCAATGCGCTGCGGCACACCGTCAATCACTTTGTCACATTCCGTATCACTATTCCACAAGCTGATTTTCTCCTTGCTCTCCATTGCAGACAGGAAGTCTGCGAAGTAACGCTCCACATAGCTCATGTTCATCTCGTCCAGTATCAGGAAGAACGGTTTTTCTGCATTCTCCTCGCGATTCGCCTCTATCAGCAGGTCCAATACACCGCTCTCTGGCTTCACGTACTTCTCTGGCTGCAATGCATTGGGGAATCCCAAAAGCGGCTCCCGATTCGTCCAGTCGGCACCAACACTCACCACGCACATCTGCCTGTCCTTGTTCTTTACCAACGCACTTGCGAACGCCAGAGCCAATTGCGTCTTACCTGAACCAGCCAGACCACTCAGTATTAGAAACCGCTTCGACATCAAAGAGAAAGCAAAACGTTTCACCAGCGAATCGGTGTAAAGCAATCCTGTTTCCTTGATATGACCAATTATTTTTTTGATGGAAAAAGATTCTGTTGGAGCATTCTGTGTTTCCTTAATAATGTCTTTAATTGCGTCAGCACTCGAATCATTTATATAACATCCTAATAAACTCACATACGTATTAATTAATTTATCAATATCTTCCTGAATTAGAGCATAATTCACATTGTCTGTCCATTCGTATATTTTATATACGTATGAAGAATTATATTTCTTTATTCCAGCATCAGACGTATTGTAGTTCCATTCTTTAAAAGCCTCTTTTATCGTTATCTTGCCATCAACTTCTGTTCCCCAAAGGATATCAGGTTTCTTGTTAGCACTTACTCCATAGGCCAACACTATTTTTCTTACTTTCTCTTTGTTCTTGTTTTTTTGAACAAATTCTGTTGTGCCATAAAAAAGAAGTACAGGATAAATCCCTTTTTGTGTTTCTTGACCTTCTGCGCAATATGAAATCCATGGAATCTTTGAAATATTACCAGTCATTCCAATACTCGCTTTTACAGATAACCCACGATAAGTTGTTTCCAGACCTTTCCGTCCAAAATCCTTTTTTTCTCTATGCTCCCACATTGAAGCAACAAGTTCTTTTAGGTTATATTTCATACTTCTTTCTTATTACAAATTTATTATAGATGAGCTTCATTCTCTAGATAGTTGAACAAATTATCGAGTGTCCCGTTTTTGTCCATATATTCCTATAACTTTTTTACAGTTGTTATTATTTACGTCAACCATATATTTTTAACTTGTACTCTGTTGTCTTGTTTTCATGCCTCTTTTATTCTTCAAGATCAAAAAAGGGCAGAAGTTGTTTTATGAGTGCATTTAATACTGGAACAGCGATGGAATTACCTGCCTGCCTATACATCCTAATATCGTTAACTACAATTTTAAAATGTTCGAAACCCATAAGTCTAACACATTCATTGGGTGTCATCTTTCTGGCTACAGCAGGATGGCCCTCATATTCGCCAATATAAATTCGAGGATCATTATAATGTCTTTGCTGAGGATATTCCACACGTAAATCACCAATCCAATTGTCTTGCTGATTAGCAGTTTGGCATCCTATTATATCTCTATTTACCCTTGTTTTATTTTTGTTTTTTGATTTAGATGTCGCCCATTCAAACCCCTTTTGCCCCAAATAATAAATATTATCTACATCTGTATCTAGATAATCTCTACTTGTTTTTGTCAATTGTATTGGAGGAGGAAATTGAAAACTTGCCTTCTTCGCTATATCATTTCTAATGCCAACCACGAAGATACGTTCTCTCATTTGTGGTAATCCATAATCTTGTGCATCTAGAACTTTATGGTATATCTTATAATTAAGTTTCTTAAAAATATTCTTTATTATTTCCCATGTTCGTCCCTTATCGTGAGTTAACAACCCCTTTACATTTTCATATATAAATACTTTAGGACTAATTTCTTTAATCAACCTGGCATAATCATAGAACAAAGTTCCTCGTGCGTCTTCAAGCCCTTTCTTCTTGCCATAAGTAGAGAAGCTTTGGCACGGACTGCCACCACAAAAAAGATCAACAGAGCCATTATATTGCTTTCCATCCAAAAAACGGACATCTTCGTACCAAGCATTGTTTTCTATTTGGTAGTTGGCCAAATACGATTTCTTAACAGAGTTTGGTATTCTTGTTGTCGCATACCATTCTTCTACGAAATTATGCACTTCATCCTCGTTTAGGATGTTTTTGGCTTCTGCAATTTCTTCATACCTTAATTTAAATTTGACAGTTTCTCCCTCAAAAGACATATCATCCAAGGTGTCTATTTTCTTAATAGCAGCCTTGATATCTAACGGTCTTATCTCTTTATATAGATTATGAACATCTTCCTCTAAAACCGCATTTCTGATTTTTCTTTTTGTAAAAATAATATTAATATATAATCTTATTAAATCTTCCGCTTTAGATTCAGACAAAACACTCTTTGCAACTTTATATAATGTTCTTAAATCAGTTTTTGGTTCTCTTTCTCCATTATCACAAGCAAATTTTATTATGTGACTAATATTTAACTGCTTCAAAGATTCTTCTATAGCTCCAATGCCACTAAAAACTGTGGCAACTTTTAGTTCTTGCATAAACACTATTATTCTTTTAAAGTGAAATCAATTTTATCGACACACTCTTGTACTATTTCTTTTGCATACTCACTAGGACCACCAGAACACAAATCAGGATCGATTACTAATGGCTTAGCTAAGGCCAATTTCATTATGCTTCTAAAAAGTTTTATATTATCAACCTCTTTAGTAGGATTGCAGTTGACAAAATAAAACATTATGCTTCTATACATACTAATATACGTGCCATTTCTTCCTGGTCGTTCTACTAGATTTAATATCGTATCAGAGCAGCAACGAGAAGATGACAATATTTTATTAGTTGACTCAACATTTCCCTGCCAAGCCAAATGGGTATACCAATATAAAGTATATGGCCAAATTCGTAAACCTTTTGCATAATAGTGTTTGTCATCGTCTGCTCCAAATCTGTCAAACACCAAATCAGGTATTACTATTAAAGCAAAATAGCTCCAAAACTCATAATCTGCAGCAATTCTATCGGTCATCCATTCCTTTTGATGGAAATAGTCGTAAAACAACAAAGAGAACCTATAATCAAGTTGATAGTCCTTATAACCTGATTGTTTCAGCTCAAAATATTTCTCCACCAAATAATTTATAATGACTAAGTAATCACTATCCAGTCGATTAGACCAATCAATTGATGTAAAATCACTATTCTCCTGAATGCGTTCAAACGCATCCTTTGATTGTGATCTAGATAATGTTTGTATAATCATAGATTGCCAAGTTTTAAATCAAAATACTTATGTACGGATATAGATGTCTCAATAGGTGATGTAAAATCGATGTTCATTGGCTCACTCTGGAATCCTTTCACGACCTCAGCTACACAGCCAGGTGCCCAATCAGTATCATCATTAAGGAAATCTTGTAGACCTTGACATTCCTGCTCATATTTCTTTGCAATTTCCTGTAGTTTGTTGATATATAGCGAGACAGCACTTGCAAGTATTTCTCTCAACAAAACAGGAGAGAACTTTGTTTTGACATCTTGATTTATATATTTGTAATCCTTATGTGCTTTATTTAATTGAATTTTCACTGCATCTAAACCCCATGGCGTAAATCGAGGATCATTTTCTGAAACATACAATTTCCACAAGGGTGAATCAGGGTCATCAAATAATTCGATTGGAAAATTTTGCTCCTTAGCATCAATGTCAAGTATACATATTTGATCTTCACCGATAAGAGTGCCTTTTGTATTTGCCAAATGTTGCTCATTTTGAGTACCTAATTCATTACTATTAATGAACAATTCGAAATAAAATGTTACAGAACCTCTTAATTCTGCCTTATTAAAAACTACACAGAATTGAATTTCTTGTCTATTTGTACTCTTATTAATATCTCCGATAAATTTAACACCCCTTTTTTTAGAAGTTCCACTGCACCACCTTATTGCCAAACCTATTGAAGATTCTTTTGGAGCGATACCATTTTCTCCATATAACCCTATAGGGTTCGTAATAATGAATGCACCTGATACTTTTAAGTTGTGAGTATTTGGAGTCCAAACTCCTTGTGAGTCGCATAACTGATAAAAAAGTGAATTCTTACTATCTTTTTCTAATGGATAATTTTTCGTTTCACCGTCTTCGATAACATCATAAGAAAAAGCCAATTCATAAGAATCCTCATCAATCGAGACTTTATTCTGTTGCATAATCCTGTCGTTTAACGATGGATATGTAGTAATATTAATAGGCATAATAATATTCTGCTAGAATTTAATATTAGGAAGTAAATCTTTTCTCTTTAGCGAAATAGTAATAGTGATACTGGCTGAGAACATATGCTTTTGGTTGTCTTTAGAAGTAAATTTAAGTCCATATATTTCACCATGTTTAGTTGTTTTTATTAATGAGATATCAAAAAAAACATTAATATTTTGATCATCATTAATACTATAATTTTCTATAGAAAATGGAGATATAAGCCCCGTGTCGTGTTCCCATTTATCACAATCGACAAAACTTGAGTCAACCATCGTTCCAAGAAGTAAAGTGGCTTTAGATACTCCTTTAGACTTTGATTTGGGCATTGCTTTTACTGTGAATGAAATACTATTTTGTGAATAGACAATATCATCATCCATAATATATTTTATTCCATTATCTTCTTTTATCTTTTCATCATTGTGGGAATGACCTCCACCAGTACCTTTTTTGGAGGGATGAATTGCCAAAATCTTTCCTAATAGAACACTAAGTCCTGATAATGTCTTTGACTCTTCATTTTCTGTCTTGATTGAGAACTTCTCATTCAAAATATTACAACATTGACTTGTGATCTTTCCTATACACCGAATTTTACGTGTATTATTCCCTATGGAATGATCTTGCCAACCAAGGTGATCTGCGCATTCGCTCTGTCTAACATATTCCTCCAATTCTATTTCACGTACATCGCCTTCTGTAAATGACAATTTTTGTGCTGAATCTAATACAAAAAAGGCGAGAATAAAATCTTCATCATGCGTTACTGGAAGATTACCCCACGATGATGGATTATACTCAACAATCATTCCTGGTTGCCTTGTCATGCAAACAATAGGAATATTGTCTTGTCTATTATAATTATCAATATTAAGGAACGGATACGGACTATTTTCATTAGCAATTAACTCTTCTTTCTTTATTTGAGTATAAGCCAGAACACCGACACTAGTAGAATAATATTGAATAATCTCTGTATCTATATTTTCATTAGAAATTACTTCGTTATCCATGCGCTTAATCGCACAATTATATAATTCTTGAATGTGCTTAAAAATTGGCAGCATTTGATCTATAGTGATCTCATCACCATTAATTGAGGCTTTTAAGTACTTAACTATCTTACCGCATCTATCATAATGGATTTGATATTGCGGATTATTAAGTCTAGGAGAGTACCAGCGCTGAATTGCAACCCTAAACTCATCTTCTATAGATAATTTTCCAGCATTCAAAAACGAGTCATTATCGAGGTCAAGACTTAACTCAATGCTGTTTTCATTTAAGAGAGCTTGTTCATTTATATAAGGGATAATAACAATTGTTCCGACTTCATCTTTTACATAAGGTTTAATACCAAATATTTCCAAAAAATTTAAAATGTTATTTTCGTCTGTGATTGGATAAGTGTTTGATTTGTCATCAATGTCACCCCACCAGGCAATACCACTTTTATTATTGTTTTCATCATATGGTGGCAATATGGCGTCTTTAGATTTTTCGTTTTCACACATTACTGCACACAATCTCGATTCAAATTCGCCATCATCTTTCTTTATGCGGCTATAATATATAACAAGACCAATTTGGCTGATACGGTAATACAACGTTTTACCATACCCCCATGAACCGCCAGCACCAGGTATTTCTTGCGGTTTACCAACATGATAAACTAGCTTTTGCAAATTGCCGTATTTATTGTCTCGCACTTCAGAGCGTTTTAACGGTCCTGTCAATCCCGTTGTATTTGTATCCTTTACGGCTATAAACTTATAAAATTCATTTGGGAACCTATTGTTTAACCTCTCTGTAATACATTCTAAGGAAAGATTTAGTTTATTTGCATTAAACTCTTTCACGATAAAGTCAATGCACACATAAGGTGTGGAAATATCTTTATCTCCTGCATCTAAACTATTTTGTATGGATTCTCTTATAAACAAATCTATTAATGGGTCAGAATTGTTTTGTATTGCTCGAAGTACAGAAGAGCCGACTTGTCCCATATTTGCAGTTGGGTCCAGTTGTTGAATTTTCATTTCCATATAATACTATTTATTAAAGGTAAAACCAGGCTTTCCATTCCCCTTGCTCAGCTCGTTAGCATAAACAGCCTTAGCATCTTTTAGAGCTTTTGAAATTTCCTCAAACATATGGTTCACATCATCCTCGTCATACTCGTAGTTTCTACGGTTAGAACAATTTTGCAGAAGGTTCAGATAATCAATGATTTTCTGAACTCGATTTGTAGCAACTTTAGTAAATCTCTTACGTCTAGAATTTTCAGCCATAGCAATAAATGTTTAATTTTCGATTGCAAATGTAGTCTATATTTTGGGAATATAGTACACAAATCAAAAATAAATACGCGATTTTAAGCATATTTAACTCATCAATACACTAACAATCCAGTTTATTACCTACAAAATATAATTATGCAATGGAAGTCTTGACTTTCTAGTATAATGATCCATGTTTAAGAACCATTTTTGGGAACTTGTGTTCATTGGCTCACAAACATTGGTCCCCCCCTATAACATATCTGGAAAGCCCCACGAACATATGTTCATGAAAACACCGTTCCGCAACATATCATATACCTCTTAAAAATGAGTCAAGATCAATTCTTCATGATTCATTATAGCATGGCCCAATTTTCTTTTGACCAGCATCAAAATGCAAATTGCCCATGGGCAAAACCACTTTTGACCTTGGGCAAAATGGTAATACACCTTGATGCAATTGCACTTACACCTTGATATAATCGACCTTACACCTTGATGTAATTGACAGTTGGGCTTGGAACAATTGACAATTGATAATTGACAGTTGGAAAATCGTACAGCATCAAACCACCATTCGTACAGCATCAAACCACCATTCGTACGGCATCGAAATGGTGTTGAACCAGCATCAATTTTTGGCTGCGCGCTGCTATATTCAAACAACGGATTATGCGGATTAAACGGATTATTCTTCAACATTAATTGCCGTTAATTAACCCCTTAATTTATCATTAATGAATAATGATATGGACAAATTTATGATAATTATATGTGAAACCACTTATACTTTTAAACTACTTAAACCATTTAAACTTTTGTCAATTTGAGATAAACCTTGCACTACACTATGTGCTGATCCCTAAAGTGGCGGCATAATGGAAAGATCACATCTTATAATCCACTTTGATAACCAGCACACGGAGACGCTGACTCGCTTCCGCGGTCTTCACCTTTGCCACATGCCAGTCGCACGGGAACATTATGTTGAACGTGCCGGGGATAGAAGTGAACTGCTGCAGACGGTCGTAAACAAAGGAGTATTCTAACCGGTCTGGCTTATAGTCGGCGAGAGGTTTTGATGTCTCGTGGTCCAGGCGGCAGAAGCCCTCGGTTCCGCTGACAACATACATAAAGTCTATCTTCTGATAGTGACTCTCGCTGCCTTTGCCCTTCCGCAGATCGTCCTGCGAACACCAGTTGTCACCATCCTCAACGCTCACCGTAAGCATCGTTCCAGGAATCGGAGTACGCCCTGCCGGTATAGCCATCAGGTCCGTTTCCTGTAGCCACTTGAACAGAGCATTCCATTGTGCCGGATTTCTGTGGTACTGGATGTAAAACTCAACCAGATTCACCGTTGGAGCTGGTGATGCTTTGGTGAAACCATTGCGCCATTCGCCCTTCTTCGTCCATTTCTGGGCCAGTTTAGTCATTTCCTTCGGATACTCATTCGTGTACGTCTGAGCGCTTACCATCATCGCAACTGCGACGAATAATGCTGTAAATATCTTTCTCATAGTGTTATATAATTATGCTCGATTTGAGTACAAACTTAGAGATTATTCTCCAATAAATATGTTTTGGACGAGTGAAAAAACACTAAAAGGGGCAAAAAAGACGGTTTTAGGTCATTTTTCCAGAGATTTGTTTTGTCAGTAAGCCTCTAATAAGTACCTTTGCACACGAAGACAGAGACAGATGGAGATTCAACAATATACGAACGTGATGGCCGCAGAATGGGATGCGTTCGTGGGCAAGAGTAAGAACGGGACCTTCCTGCTGGAACGTCAGTTCATGGATTACCACAGCGACCGCTTCACGGATTGCTCCCTGATGGTGTATGAGGACAACGAGCTAATCGGCCTCTTTCCTGCCAACTGGGACGAAGGAACGCATCACGTCTATTCCCATCAGGGACTGACATACGGAGGACTGATTCTCTCTTCGGAGGTGACTCAGCACCAGGTCCTGCAGATGATGCAGGCCATTTTCTTGTGGTATATAGACTTTCTGCAAGCGCGAAGCCTCACCTACAAGCCTATACCTTATATATATAGCACGTGCGCGGCTGAGGAAGACCTCTATGCCTTGTTCAGAGCAGACGCGAAACTAACAGCGCGCGGCGTGAGCAGCGTGGTGGAAATGGACAACCCATTGAAACTGCGTAAGCTGCGGATTCGCGGAGCAAAGAAAGCCATAGATGCCGGTTTCTATATCGACAAGATGTCCGATGAGGACTGGCCTGTGCTGAAGCAGTACATGGACATGCTGGCAGAGGGTCTGCAGAAGCATCACAACCTGAAACCCGTGCACACTTTCGAGGAGATGCAGCTGCTGATGACCCGTTTCCCGCAGCAAATAAAGCTGTTCCTCACACGGCGTGACCGCAACACCATCGTGGCCGGATGCATCGTGTTCATCACGCGCAGAGTGGCTCATTTCCAATATATTTCCTCCAACGACGAGGGGCGCAAGAACGGAGCTCTCGACCTGCTTTTCAGGCATTTGATTTATGAGCGCTTCAAGAACATGGCGTATATCGACTTCGGTATCTCCACGGAAAATCGTGGCCTGTATCTCAACGAGGGCCTCATCTTCCAGAAAGAGGGCTTCGGAGCGAGAGCCGTCTGCTACGATGCTTACGTGGTGGAGCTTGACCGCACGGTGATTGAGCAGATGTCGCCGGAAGTGAAAGCACCTGTAGGACGTGTGAGATTTCTGGATCTGAAACGCATCAACGCAAGTTTCGAACCTGCTCTGAGCGAAGCCATCACACGTGTGGTCAGGAGCGGATGGTATCTGCAGGGAGCGGCCGTACATCAGTTCGAGCGTCATTTTGCAAAATATATCGGCACACGCCATTGTGTGTTGTGCGGCAACGGGTTAGAGGCTCTCACGCTGATTCTCAGAGCATACAAAATCCTGAAAGGATGGAGCGACGAGGCAGAAGTGATTGTTCCGGCTAACACCTTCATCGCCAGCATACTGGCCATAAAGGAAGCTGGCCTGAAGCCTGTGCTCTGCGAGCCGTCTCTTGACAATTATCTCATCAATGTAAAGGCTGCCGCAAAGCTGGTTACAGAGCATACGGTGGCTATTATGCCCGTGCATCTCTACGGGCAGATTGCACCGATGAGCGATATAAACACCCTTGCCGCAAAACATCATCTTATAGTGATTGAGGATGCAGCTCAGGCTCACGGAGCTACGCTCGAAGGGCGCAAGGCTGGCCATCTGGGAGATGCCGCCGGATTCAGTTTCTACCCCGGCAAGAACCTCGGCGCGCTGGGCGATGCCGGATGTGTGACCACCGACGATGACGAAGTTGCCGAGCTGGTTCGCAAACTGGGCAATTACGGTTCAAGTGAGAAATACGTGAACGACTATCCGGGCTTGAATTCACGCACCGACGAGATTCAGGCAGCTGCTCTGGAAATAAAGCTTCCGAGGTTAGATGCCGATAATGAGCGACGGGTTGAGATTGCCCGCAAATACATTCTGGGTATAGACAACCCGCTCATTCAGAAGCCAGAAATGCCACACGACGAGCGCGACAACGTTTTCTACATTTTCCCCGTAAGGACCACCGACCGCGATCAGTTGCAGAAGTGGCTGAAGGAACAGGGCATTGACACTCTTATACACTACCCTATTCCGCCCCATCGGCAAAAGGCGCTTCCCGAATTTGAGAAGCTTAAACTGCCTGTCACGGAGCAGATACACCGCGAGATCCTGAGTCTGCCCATATCGCCGATAATGACGGACGAGGAGGTGGAGAGGGTTATTGCAGCCGTCAACTCCTTCAATCTGAGCGAAGAATGAACATCTATGTGCTGATAGCGACCATAGACGAAGGCATACATCGCGTGCCTTCAATCTTGCTTCCCGAGCAAGAGGGAGTGAGGTATGTGGTGAGTTGGCAAAGAAGACCCACACCCAGTCCCTCCCGTGATGGAGGGGAGTTGGCTGCGCTAAGCACGGAGAAGGCTCTTCTTCTTCGCCCGGATGTCACAGTTTCGGTTATCGAGGGACGTGGTCTTTGCCGCAACCGCAATAATGCAATCAAGACAGCCATCGATTTGCTTGACGACCCACTCGAAGATGCAGTTTTTATAATAGCGGATGATGACGAACAGCTTATGCCAAAGGCTTTCAGCCGGATTCGTGAGGCTTACAGCAAGAACCCGCGTTTGGACGGAGCTCTGTTCAGGATGCGCAGTTCCAAGGATGGCAGTTATTTCAAGACCTATCCGCCAAAGGCAGTAACCTACGGCAAACATCCGCGCAGCTATTATCCCAGTTCGTTGGAGATGACTTTCCGCACACGCGTGTGGCAGGCCGGACTCCGTTTCAACGAGCGTTTCGGACTTGGCTCCGAACAGCTCTGCGCAGGCGAGGAGGAAGTGCTGCTCACCGACATCACAAGAAAAGGGCTAGTGGTCAGAATCCTGCCTGAGGACATCTGTTACACCGAGCCTGCCACCACAGGCAACCGAGCGTTGGACGACAAAATGCTGCGCTCTAAAGGGGCGGTCTATGCATACTCTCATTCGCTCATCTGGGCGTTTTTCCGCAGTTGGCGCGAAGCTCTCTCACTTGCGGTAAGGAGTTGCCGCTCACCGTTTCCAATCTTCCGCAACATCTGGAGCGGAGTTAAATACATTCGCTCATGAATCCGTTGCTGACCGTTGTCGTTCCCGTATATAACCGTTCACATCTCATAGAGCGTACGCTGGACAGTATTGCCGCCTCAACATACCGGCCTTTCGTGCTGAAAATTGTAGATAACGGCTCTACGGACAATTCACTGGAGGTTTGTCAGCGATGGGCCGAGCGGAACGCATCTGCAGACGGGCTTGTTATCGAAGTTCTTGAGGAGACCAAGGCTGGTGCTCCGTGTGCCCGGAACTGCGGTCTTGCCTCCTGCCAGACACCATATATCTATTTCTTTGACAGCGACGATTTCTGTTCACCTGATTTCATCGGAGACGTTATGAGGGCATTTGAGAAAGAGGATGCAGACATGCTCTTTGCCCCTGTTCAGATGGAGATTAACGGTAAGCTGAAACTCCGCGCATATGTGGAGAATGGCGGTTTAGTGGAACAAATAGGGAGCAGTATGCTAAGCACTCACTCTATGGTTTTCCGCACTGAGTGGCTGCGTAAGATTGGAGGTTGGCGAGAGGACCTCACGGTGTGGCAGGACTGGGAACTGGGCATCCGCGCTTTATTGGCCCGACCCAGAATCCTTTGGATGACTACCCACCCTTACCATCGCGTTGCCATTCATGGTGACAGCATCACTGGAAGCGGCCTCAGCCAAACGCTGAAAGGTACTCTCTATGCCACGCGATGCGTGATTGATAAAATCCGAAATGCTGACAACATAACGGACAATGAACAATCGCGCTGTCTCCTGGCTTTGTACTACCGTTCAATGATTACGGCAGGCAAATTGCGCAGAGAGAAGAACCCAGAGGGTGACGAAGCCTACCGTCAACTGGCGGCAGAGATTTTGCCGAATCCGAATATGCTGGCAAAGATAACGGGAAGGTTGTTATATTGCTACACAGCCGCTGGAGGACGCGGAGCATGGAAGATAATTCATTAATGAGGACTCTCCCCCCGCCCTCCCTGTAGGGAGGGAGCAAAATGAGCATGGGGGAAGTAATACAATAGAAAATATATCGCAAATAGTTAATCGTTAAATTAAATAACCTATAAAACAGTCTCTAAACTCTAAACATAAATCTTGCACCCCGCAGGTCTCCCCTCCATTACGGGAGGGGCTGGGGGTGGGTCTTCTCTATGACACATTCAGTAAAATATATTCTTCTCGTTCCGTTAGGGGGCTTATGCAACAGACTCCGCGCCATCATGTCAGCCATATCGCTGGCACGCGACATCCAGGTACCGCTCAAAATCATCTGGCTGCGTGATGCCGGCTTGAACGCACGGTTCTCGGACTTGTTCAATCCTCTCCCCGATATTCCCGAAACCCAGGTGACGATTACAGATTCCACGGCCTGGTACTTTTACGGTGTTCCCCGCCTTCGTAATCTTTATTTGCCATCACTATTGCAGATAAATGCCTTTGACACTATTCTCAACGAAGCCAGACTCGCTGAGATAATCAACAGCACATCAACAGATAATCTGTCCGAAGCCATTCGCCGTTTGCTTTGTGGTAACGTCCTTATCCAAACGGGATTAGGATTCTACCCCTCGGATGAGAGGAAGTTTCAACAGCTGTTTGTCCCGTCGGAAGCCGTTAGAAGTCTTCTTGCAAAGAGATTGGAAAAGATTGATCCGCATACCGTTGGCCTGCATATCCGGCGAACGGACAACGAGCAATCGGCCAAGCACAGCCCCCTGTCGGCATTTGAACGCGCGATGAGTGCAGATTTGGAGCGTGATCCCAAAACCTCATTTTATATTGCAACGGACGACCCAACGGTTTTCACCTCGCTCAGCAGCCGTTTCCCCTCATGTTTCTGCAGCGAATCCTCCCCCACCCGTTCCACTCTTTCCGGTATGCAGGATGCTGTAGCAGAGCTCTTTACCCTTATTGCCAGCCCGCGTTTCCACGGTTCATATTGGAGCAGTTTCTCCGATACTGTAGTAGCTTGTCACGAGGAAGGGACTGCAGACATTCTATTTAATGCATAATGCATAATTAAGAATGCATAATTGGGCTGCGCTTCGTTAATTCATAATTAAAATGCATAATGCATAATTGGGCTGCGCGCAGCTATAAATCGTAAATAGTAAATCGTAAAATTGTCAATTACATAAGATTGTCAATTCCCCAAAACTCCAGGTATTCTTTCGCAACCTTGATTTGGTCGTGATGGCGGCGGACATATTCGATGCTGTCAAGTTGAAGCTGTCGCACATCCTCCTTTCCAGAGAGTAAACGGTTGTAAATCTGACGATAGACATCCTCCTCCGAAGGCTGAACATTCACTATCGGACGTAATTCGTGTTCGCCAAGAATTTCATATTGTTCCTCTTCGCCGCCACCCACGCATATCAGTCCCTTGGACATACCCAGAAGGGCGTTCATGGCAGGGGTGTAGCTGTATAGCTGGTCGAGCAGTACGTGGCTCGTGCTAAGCATCTTCTGATATTCGTCGAAGGGAACGCTCTCGGCCTTCTGAATCTCCATTCTCTCAGGGTAATCTGCTTTCAATCGCTGTAATGCGCTATACATTATGTCCGTTCCCTTGTAAACCGAGCGCGTCTTCTGTATGCCGATGAAGAATCTGACTGGTTCTCCCTCTTTCCATTCATTTGGAAAAGATAAATCTTTGTCTCCTTCGCGGAGTCCGCTTCCTTGTATTAAGGCAGGAATTGTTATCGGGAAGGGAATAAAGCGCGTCTTCTCTGGATAGAACGGACGATAGCAGCAGTCGTATTCGTATAGGCCGGTAACGATGCCGTCGCAATCATCGGCTATGCGGAGATTCAGTTCACCTTTGGCGCCAGTGAGCCAGTCTTTTGTCCAAATCAGCTGTTCGGGAGTATTTCGCAGTTTCGGACCTATATTGAAATCTGAATAGCGGAACGTCTTGCAATCCATCCCCACCTTCACCCAGAAATGGTCTATGCCGAATGCGCCAAGGAACACCTTTCCGTTGTGTTTGCGCAGGAAACGGTAGAATGGCCAGATGCGTTCAGCTTTCAGGCTGATAAAGACGGGGTTTATTATCTGTACCACGTCATAGCCTCGCAGTTTAGGCCACACGTGAGCTATGTCCCAGAGGTAGTGGATAGTGGAGAGTTTAGAGTTGAGAGGGCCTCGGCGCAGGTCGATGTCTCGCGGATAGTTCTTCCATCCGTCGCCGTCGGACACCACCGTAACATTATGGCCGAGAGCGCGTAAGCCCTCGGCCAATGTCCAGTGGACGTTGCTGAATTCTCCGACGAGAAGGATCTTCATCTTACTACCTTCTTGCGTCCGTCAATAATGTTTATACCCTTGCGCGGAGCGGAGAGACGCTGTCCGTTCAGGTTGTATATACTCGGCGTTGAGCTCTTCACGACGGCTGACGGAGCTTTAACTGACGTTGCCACATCTGAAGAGACAAGCGTGAGGGCGAAGTGGTCTGCGCTCCACCAGGCGGAGGCTATGGCATCAACACGGAGCGACAGTTCAACAGGAGTGCCGTGTGCCACATGCAGAGGAGCAGTCTCTATGCGCTGCCAGCCCTGCAGGTAAGGAGAACCTGGATACTGATTTGCACCCGTTCCGTTGAAAGTCACCGTTGAAGAATTGGACGCATCAGCTGCCCTAGTCTGAACATCACCACCCGACGTGGATATGCTTAATGTAATTGGAGCAACGTCTGCCGAACCGCGTACGATGGCGCTGAACACATATTCACCTTCGGGCAGCCCTTCGACAGTCTGGGTGAGAGTTGACTCGTAAGCCCCGGACTTCCATATATTCCAATAGCTGTTGGTTGCTACGGCGTCGTAAGACTCATTGTCGGTCTTGAAATCTACATTCGAGGCAGTCCAACCGTAGTTTGTCTTGCGGGTTGCATCGGGATTCACGATGAAGCGCGAGGCATCGCGAGGCATAGACAGAGTGTCTGCAGACCCGTCACCTTCCTCGCCGAGAGGAGGCATAAGGGCAATCAGAGCGTAATCCTTGCAGGTAGCTGCTCTGGTAAGGTCTGCGGGCAAATCGCCGATGCGGAACAAACGGAAGTTGTCTGCTCCTGCCCACCGGCCGTTCATTGTGCCGAGATTGCGGACACCCACACGCAGCTTGCCGTCGGTGACAAGGATATCGTCTATGGTGGTCACGCGGTCAACATCGAGGGTGTCACTCTCCTCTACAGGAGCGAAATGCAACTGGTCGGTGGTCTTGGCATAGAGGCCCACGGCATCGTTCAGGACTATACCCTCCACGCCGTTCGTGGTGTTGAAGATATTGGCTGTCAGGCGGTAAGTGCCGTTCTCCAAATCATTGAGATCCTGATAGTAGTTGAAGTTCATTGCAGCGGCGTTGGCATCCCAAGCCTCGAAATAGGTGTCGCCGGTGGCAGCCTTAGTGTAGCCGTTCTGGGCGTCCTTCGTACATGTCCAACCCTGTATGTTTGTCTTGCTGGTGGCTTCTATGCCGCCGTTGGTAATAAGGTTGTTGTCAACTGACGAAGATGAAAGGGTCTTACCTGTGCTGGTGGTAACGACGACACGGAAGCGGTCGTTGTCCAAATCGAAGCCCTCGGCTGACACATTATTAATTAATATAGTCTGCGAGTCAAATTTGGAACGGTCCGTCACTTCAGCTATGGTTTCCCACACACCTTCCTCGCCCATGCGCTCAATGACGCAAGTAGCAGTCAGGTCTGTATTGGGGTTGGTGATGGTGAAGTCCAGCTTACCCTTGGAATTCTTCTCAACAGAGAGCGAAGGAGCTTTAGCCGTAGGAGCCCACCACAGGGGTGTTTTCTGCTTGGAGGCGTTATATGCGAAGGTGGCGCGATGGTCGCGATAGACCTGCCCCGAAGGAGTAAAGCCGCCATCATCGTAGAACATGTGGCTCTTCCAGTTCACATCGGTGTTGTATATGGCGTAGCGCTCTACATAGTCGCACTCGTCCAGTTTTTCCAGCAGGGCCTGCAGGTAGGAGCGGAATTTCTCCTCGCTGAATGAACTCTGTTCGCTGTGCCACGAAGCGCTTATTTCCATCTCCGTGATCCAGAGCGGACGGCCAGTGTTGTCCCATATCTTCTTACATTCGCTGGCAAACCAGGATGCATAGTCAGCAGCGCTGCGACCGCTCACCTGCCAATAGGCGTGGGTAACGGCAAAGTCGCAGCGGTAGGCCATATCGTCTGCATGTCCGAAATAGTCGTACATCCAACTGAAGTCTGTGGGCTGAGGCGAGCCGATGCGTCCGCCGCCGCCGAGGAAGTCAGGCGTAATGGTGGTGCAGTACCAGGAATCTACGGTACCGCCGCAAGCACATTTGTCCGAGGTATGCTGCTCGGAGTGTTCCGGTTCGTTTATGGAGAAAGCGGCCGATGAGGTCTTGTTATTCACTTCGCTCTTCGAGGGCCAGGACTTATGCTGGCGGCAAGGCACATATTCCATGTCGGAAGTGGAACTGTAGCCGGCACTCCACGACCAGAACCACGTGGCTCTCAGCTTCGGGCCTCTCGTAGCTCCGCCCGTATCTGCCCATCCTTTCTTGGACACGTACTCCCAGGGGCGAACGCAGATGGAAGAAATGCGCTGGTCGAGAGCTGTAGGCAACTGGTTCACAACAAGGTCTGCATGGTCGGCGACATACACGCGGCTGTAGCCTCCATACTGAGTATTCGTATAAACGGTGGCCATATTTCCGCGTCGCAGGATGAAACTGCGGGCTACATTCGTCTGCTTGGCGGGAAGACTGCGGTGGTCGCCGTCGGTGACAGTATATTTCTGTCCGCCGAGATCACGCTCCGTATAAATCTCCATCGGGCGCACAGCTACCTTGATTGGAATCACGGCAGCGCCGTTCAGATAGATTGCCACGCGGCAGTTGGTCTCTATATTTGCTGCCGTCTTGCCTATCATCACACTGGACAGATAGCGCGACTTCACCTCAGAAGGTGCGACATTGTCGAAGATGAGCCAAGTGTCGGTGGAGCCGAGAACCACCTTGTTGCCGGAACCGACAATCGGGTTATCGGATGCAGAGATGTGGATATCCACGGTGTCGTTGCGCTCTATGCGCACACCGCCTGCAATCTGATAGTAATCCACTTCCTTGCGACCGATGCTGTTCACATAATCATCTGAGACATAGCTGCGATGGCTGTCTGTGTAGGAACCGGTAACGGGGATAATGCGGAACTCGCTGTGCGAACCGCGATTCTTGTCATAATAAACGCTGACGTATGCAGCGCCTTTGTTGCCGCCATCCACACCAACGCGACGGTTGGTGTTACGCTTGCTTTGCAGATAGGATTTCACGCCCTCCTGAGCTTTCCATAGGTACGCATCGCCAGAGCCCTTTGAAGCTTGGAACAAAACGCTATAACTATTGCTTGTCGAAGCAGCCAGGTAGCGACCGGTACTCTTCTGGCGCAAGAAGAAATATCCACTCGTTCCCGAAGCCTCTGCCACGAAGATATAGCCGGCTGTGTCCGCCCTGGCGGCTATAGCGGAGAGCGCAGGTGAGGAGCCGTCCTCGCTGGATCCGAGCACCTTGTCATAGATGTCCAGCACTATAAAATATTCCTGACCGTCGGTCAGGTCCTTGGCAAAAGAGGCCACTGCCATTATGCAGCAGGTTACGAATAATAAGATGCGCTTCATATTAGGAACGTATTAGGTTAATTGTGAATTATGAATTGGCTTCGGTTTTTCGGGTGCAAAGTTACACATTATTATTAATAATATGCGCGCGCAAGGGTATTTTCAAGTTAAGAAACCTTAAAAAGACTGTTAATCCCCCCTTTTTGGCTTGTCCACATTTATGAATATACTACCTTTGCACTGTCTATAGACAGAAATAATGAAACGAAACGCAATACCACAAGTAAAAACTGAGGCAAAACAAAAGGCCGAGAATCCAAACGGATTAGTTAAGTATGAGGCAGGCAAATTCTTACTAGATACATCTAAGTTGGTTTTTGCAGGTGTCATAAAAGAAATTATAATATGGGACTTATCTATTTTTTGTCCTTTTGGGGACTTCTATGTTTAGTTGGAATAACATTTGAGCTAATTCACAATTGAATCTCAACAACAAAAGAATAATAACTAATACTAACCCTAATTATTTTTATTATGAAACAACGTTTACTTTCAGTCGCAGCTGCTCTCGCTCTTACAGTAGGAGCATTTGCGCAAAGTTGGACCGCGCCGGTAGCTCCCGACAAGCCACTCAGCCCCGCTGAAGCATTAATGCAGAAGGCAGCTGATCCCGTGGATGGAGGAAACTACTACATCATGAATGTCGGCGAAGGTCAGTTCCTTACTGGCGCTAATGTCTGGGCAACCCAGATCAGCCTTACATCGAATGCCACGCCGAGTATGCAAATCACAACCGTCTTGCAGCAAACAGAGGACAACCGCACCTTTGTATTCCAGCGCACCAACGATGCCGCTGACACATTCTACGGAGACCACGGCCGTGAAAACGGTTACAATCCTCCCGCAGGCCGTAACCATCTGTTCCGTTCAGGCTCTGACGGCTATGTGGACATGAACAATCAGGGTGGTGACTGGTTCACAATCACGAAGAACGATAATACCGGTTACTACTATATCCAGTCATCTATTGACCAGGGGAAATTTGAGAATGCAGCTACCGAATATGCAGGCAGCACCGGTGCTGGCTTGTATGTGAAGTTCACCTGCACTATTGAAGACCCCAACATCGAGTGGATATTCCTGCCCGTCGAGAGCATCGACCTGGACGTGCAGCAACAGCTGGACGATTATCTCGGTAAGATGGAAATCTACAATGCCGCATTTGAGTACTACACAGCTCAGCTAAATCTCTACACGAAGCTGAACGAAGCTGTAAAGTATGGAGTGGATTATGCCGCTGCATCCGCAGTCTATACTAAAGCTGATCCCACTCTTGAAGAACTGAATGCAGCATACGCTGCCATCGCTCCCGCCGTAAACCGCGCCATCGTGCTTGCTTCCATCTCTGAAAGTTCCGAGGAAAACCCCATTGAGATCACAGACTTTGTACTCGTCAACCCCGACTTCACGCAGGGTAACGTTGACGGTTGGACTGTTGCAAAGATGGGTGAGAACCTCGGTTATCAGAACAATCAGGTCTATACCACTGAGGAGACCGGCGTAAGCCTCAACCAGTTCATTGAAGCATGGTATCCCACATCAAAAGGAGCACTTGGCGATGGTGGTCTGAGCCAGAGCCTCATCGGTCTGCCCGCCGGACGCTATCGTCTGGAGTGCGACGCCATCGCATCTTGGCAGGAGAGCAACGAAACCGAAGTTACCGGTGTATATCTCTACTATGACAACGGCAGCTACATCATTCACAGCGAGCAGTCTCTCTACACCCTCAACGGCAAGCCTCAGCACTTCGAGTTCGAGTTCGACTACGACGGTGCCGACGCTATGACCATCGGTCTGATGACCAAAAACACCAACGCCAACTGGGTAGCAGCTGACAACTTCAAGCTCTTCGCCATAGGTGAGGTGCAGACTCCTGCCACCTATACCGCTCTGAGCGCTCTCCTGAACGACGCCAGCGAGATATTCAGCAACGTAGAATATGCTCAGGCAACCCTTAAGAATGCTTGTGAGCAGGCTATTGCAACAGCTACTGATCTTGTTCAGTCCACTCCAGATAAGGACAAGACCGAACAGTATCAGAATGCATACACCACTCTGAGCCAGGCCACCGAAGACCTCCGTGCATCCATCGCAGCATACAAGAACTTCGCTGCTCTCATTGAGAAGATGGAAGCTGACGATCTTGCCTATGCAGACAAGGCCGGCTACGAAGAGTATGTCAGCACCATTGAGGACCTGCTTGATCCTTACACATCAGCTCTGGAGAACGGAACTTACACCACCGAGCAGATTGATCAGGCTATCGCCGACTTCCAGCCGCTACTGAAGGCCACTGTCAAGAAGGCATTCGACGATGCAGTTGCCGCAGGTAAGGTTCTTGCCGAGCCTCTCGACATCACCGTCCTCTTCGATGAGATGGAGATTCCTTACACCACCTCTCAGGCTGCTTATGCAGGTGAGATCTGGAAGGAAATCAACAACGACGGTAACTTCAAGACCAACTACGGCACAGCCGAGGTATGGAACAGTCACTCATTCAATGTTTATCGCGAGCTTCAACTGCCCGCCGGTAAATACACCGTCACAGCCAAGGGCTTCTACCGTGAGTCTGCCAATGATAGCAACTATCCCAGCTATATTAATCAGGAAATATCCGGCTTTACATATCTCTATGCCGGCAATGGTCA
Organism: Bacteroidaceae bacterium; assembly: GCA_017447625.1. Lineage (GTDB taxonomy): Bacteria > Bacteroidota > Bacteroidia > Bacteroidales > Bacteroidaceae > Physcousia. The sequence goes on along the minus strand of JAFSNB010000044.1, from coordinate 220,810 downwards.
GAAGCAGCTCACTAATGTAGCTGAAATCGCAGTAGAAGAGGCTCCCGAAAACTGGACAAGCCCCGCTGAGATTGAGGTTGAGGAAGGTGTTTCAGTCTTTATCCCCAACAACCAGTTCACAGCTCACGAGGTATTTACAGACAAGGACTTCGCCGAGAAATGCCTCACATCTGTTTCCACAGTTCTCTCCGCCGATGGCGCACTCCGCTTCGGTATTAAGGGAGATGGGCTGCAGGACAACCAATGGAGCGTATGGGCTGACTTCCACATCTACTTTAACGTGGCTCAGGCCAGCGACCTCGATCCCGATATCGAGAGCCTGATTGCTCAGGTTGAGCCGATGCTTGATGAGATTGAAATTGAGGGCCTCAATGGACCTGGTGGCGTTGCTATGGGTAAGACCAAACTGAGCGATGCTCTCGCACAGGGTAAAGCCGCTCTCAACAGTGACAATGCAGATGTTAAGAATGCTGCTATAACAGCTCTTAACGAAGCATTAGCGTACGCAGAAAAGAGTATAGAGCTGGGCGTAAAGATTACAAATACCTTCAGTGACTATCAAGAAAAAGAGAATCAACTTGATCCCAGTTTCGTTAGCAATTACGAAGGGTTCGCAACCCTTATGAATGATATTGAGACCGCGATGTACGATGAAGCCTTTGAGAGCAACGAGCAAATTGAAGGCTGGCTTGAGGCTCTGCCCAGCGAATGGCTCAACTACATTCTCGGCTGGACGGCTCTTGATGCCGCTACTATCGACAATCCTGTTGACCTGACAACTATCATTGAGAACGCTGACTTCTCTGCAACAGACCACACTCAGGGATGGACCATCGAAACAGAGGCTACCTCTGGCAATCGCGGCACCTACGAGAACGAGTTCCTTGAATTCTGGAATGTCAATGCCGGTTGGAAGATTTACCAAGACCTGCCTAAACTGCGTGAAGGCTTCTATACCTTACAGGTAGACGGTTGCTACCGCGCTGCTGGCACCACGGCTGCTACCGACAGCCTCAAGAACGACAACGTTAAGCAAAACGTCATCTTCTTTGCTGGCACAATGTCAACACCGCTGATGGCCTGGACTGATGCAAAAGGAGCAATCTTCAGCAAACTGGCAGACGCACAAAACGAGTATCCTGATCTTACTGGTAATCAGTTCAATTATGTGGTCGAGAATGACACAACATTCTTCACTGCTCCTAACAACCGTGCCCAGATGTTGAGTTTCACCAATATTGGTCGCTATGCCAACTCTCTTAACTTTGGTTACACCTCAGGTAGTTTCCGTTTCGGTCTGCTTCAGAATGTAGTTTATGATAACGACTGGACTCCGTTCGGCCACTTCAGGCTTTACTACCTCGGCACAGAAGCTCCTGATGCTGTGAAGTCCATCGATGCAGCCGACGCTTCCATCCTCGCTGGCAAGGAGATTTACAACCTCGCCGGTCAGAAGGTTGGCAAGGCTCAGAAGGGCATCTACATCATCGGTGGCCGCAAGGTTGTCGTGAAGTAATCGCTGCAACGAATTGCACGAATAAGCAAGAGCAAACAAAGGCTCACTCAAAGGGGCTGCATCACATGGTGCAGCCTCTTTTCTTATTTTAGTTTCTTGACGAAAGAATTACCTCAAATCGGTTATTAGGGCGATGGATGCCGATTTTGCATTATGTGGATACTTGCGATTATTACTGAATAGTTACGTTGAGGCCTCATGTCCCGTTAAAAAATCTTAACATTAACATTATAATTTGGAGCAAGGCATTGCTGAAAGGTAAAAAGACGTATCTTTGTGCCGACTTATGTGCAGATGAAACACGAAAACGAATAAAAACATTAATTAATTAACCCTTTTTTTCACTAACTTAACTGCTTTATGAGAAAGAAATTACTCTCATTAGTTGCGCTTGCAGGCGCAATGTTCGTGAGCACAAGTGCTTTCGCACAGTGGGCAGAACCCACAGCTCCCGCGCTTCAGGAAGTTAATGCTACAGAGGTTGAGTCTGGCAAGGCCTACTTCATCAAGAACGTAGGTGCTGGTCAGTTCATCACGGGTGCAAACGACTGGTCCACAAAGATTAGTCTGACACAGGCTGGCATTAACAGTGACACCTTCGAAGGTTTGTCACCCGCTTTGGCTATTTATGTAGCCGACTCTACTGCTACAGGCATTAGCGGAACTCCTTCTGGTGTTTCTCTCCGTCTGTTCGGTACATACCGTGTGTATGGTGCAAGCGGCGGACGCGACTTCACCAACACCTATCTCTTCCGCGACACCGAAGAATGGGGCTTCATGGACCACGGTACACAGGCCAAGGGCTACATCTGGAAGATCACGAAGGCTGAATCTGGTTTTTATTACATCCAGACCGCCGAAGGTGACTCCAACTATCCCGATGCTGCTACCCAGTATGCTGGTTGGGACAACTCTCTTGGTGAAATTGAGTCTGACCCCGAGACCGGTGAGCTTATTGATGGCTCTGTAAGCACAGCTGTTCAGTTCAACCTGACTGGTGAACTTGAGAGCGAGTGCATCGAGTGGATGTTTATTCCCGCTGAATCATTCTTCGCTCAGAAAGAGGCTTACAACAAGCGCGTTGAGCTCTACAACAAGTATCTCGAGACTGTTGAGACCGCTGAGGCTGAAGGACTTGACGTTGATATGAGCGGCGCTGAAGCCATCTACAACAATCCTAACGCTACCATTGCTGAGCTTGAGTCCGCTATTGCAGACCTTGCTTATCAGGTGAACGTGGCTGTTTTCAATAAGGAGTTGGAAGGTGCTTCACCTGACAACCCCATTGAGGCAACCGACATCTGCCTTGTTAACCCCGCATTCGAGGATGGCAACATCAATGGTTGGAAGTGCACATTCATCAGCGGCCAGACCGCTAACAACGTTGGCTTCCAGGGCGCAAACTACACTAACAACGGCTCTACTCTTACAGAAAACGGTTCCGCTGTGAACGATGACGATGCTTCAGCCTATTTGAACCGCTTCATCGAGGCTTGGAGACCCAACGAGCAGGATCCTCACCACATCGGTGACGCTGAACTCTCTCAGACCGTATATGGTCTGCCCACTGGCGTTTACAAACTCACCTGTGACGTTATTTCAGTACAGCAGGGTAGCTACTTCCCCAACCCCGTTACTGGTGTTAAGCTCTTCATTGCCACCGATACTGGCAAAGAGGTATTCCAGGAGGTTGCTACCAGCAACAACAACCCCGAGCACTTCAGCGTAACATTCACATGTCCCGAGGGCGTGAAGGCTATGACCTTCGGTCTGAAGACTGAGGACGCTACTGCAAACTGGATTGCTGCCGACAACTTCCGTATCTATTACTATGGTAACTCTGGCAAATTAGTTCCCGAGATGCTTATCCTTATGGATCAGGTTAAGGCTGCTGAGGAAGCTGGCTACACAGCTGACGACAACGCTAACGCTGAAGTTCTGTCCAACTATATCGACGCTCTCGGTGATGCTAATGCAATCATAGGTCTCGGTTCTGCTGCTACAGCTGAGCAGTGCGAGAATGCAACTGCCATTCTTAAGTCAGCCTTCGATGCTGCAAAGCAGTCCATCAAGGACTACATCACTCTGCAGGGCTACATCGACGAGGCTACTGATCTGGTAGGCAAATGCGCTGACGCAGGCTTCGCTGACGCTGCTGACGCAGTTGAAGACCTCGTGGGCGATTGGGAGACCGCTTACGAAGATAAGACCGCTACCAAAGAAATGATTGACACTCTTGCTGGTGTTGCACATGCCACTATGATTGAGTATATTTCTACCGGTAGGATTCCTGAGGGAACGGACATCACCTTCCTCATCGAGAATCCCGACTTCGAGACCCTCGGCCCCAACAACAAGACTGTTCCGGGCTGGACTGTTGTCTCTGGTTCTATCACTGACCACTCTGTACAATACCACAACATTGAAGGTTATCACACCACCTTCGATTTGCGTCAGACCCTTAAGAATATGCCTGCTGGTGTCTATGACATCACCGTTCAGGGCTTTGTAGCCAATGAAGGAACGCAGAATTGCGAACTTTATGCCGGTAGCTCTGTAACCAGTTTCAAAGAGATTAGGCAAGAATACAGCATGTATGCTATCTTGAGCAACGGCACTGATGATGACATGAATCCCACCTCTACTGGTGCTTGGCCCTATGACCGCGTTTTTACTCTCGAAGAGACTGGCGAAACTGCTTATACTCCGAACTCCATGCAAGGTGCTAAGATGTATTTCGAGACCATCAATCCTCTCACTGATGAGCCGTTCTACACCAACCACGCTAAGATCCTGCTCACAGAGTCTGGCGACCTTAACATCGGTGTTCGCACAACTGGTGGTAGCGAGTGGATTCTTTGGGACAACTTCAAGATCAAGTACATCGGCATGGATACTGAGCCTCTTATCGCCGCTCTGAACGAGCAGTTAAATGAACTGAATGGTCTAATTAACGGAGACGATACTCACGATGCTGTTCGCACTACCAAGCGGGGTCAAGACTCCTATGCAACTTTATCCGCTGAAGCCAAGACTGCCATTGACAACGACGATGCAGATGCCATCATGGCCAAGATTCAGGAAGTTATCGATGCCATCGCATACGTGAAAGCCGGTGATGTTGTATGCGAAGCTCTAGCCTCTCTCGTTTCCGAGTACAATGATTACGCCATGCAGACAGTCTATGACGAAGGCCTTAAGCCCACCGACAAGAACTTCCCCGCCATGCTTGAAGAGTATGCCGGCTACGACATCTTCGAAACCGATTTCTCCGACTTCGCTGACAACGAAGCTGTAGAAACTGCTATTCAAGTTCTGCGCGACGGTTGGGTACCCTACATCCTGAGTGCAGCTACCGAAGCTACCGCTCTGGATCCCGTTGACGTAACTCTGGCTGTTGCTAACGCTAACTACGTGAACTTCGCCGGTGAGACTTCAGTTGCTGGCTGGACCGAAGCTGAAGATAAGTTCTCTACTGGAAACATTCAGGCTGGTGTTGCTGAGTTCTACACACAGAACTTCAACCTCTCACAGACTATTAGCGGTCTGACTCCCGGTTACTACATGGTAACAGTTGACGGCTTCTACCGTGCAGGCTTCCCCGCAGCAGCTGCTGAGGCTCAAGTGGCTGACACTATGGCTTACAACGCTGTGATGTATGCTACATCTACTATTGATAACAAGACCAAGAGACTGGTTGACATCTTCGCAGGTGCTCAGCCCGATGTATTGGCAGGCGAGTCTGAGGTAACTGCAGACATCCTCGTTGAGGGCGAAAACGCCACTGTTTACATCCCGAACATGCGCTCTTCCGCTGCAGTATATCTGGAGACAGGTGCCTACACCAACACCGTATGGGTTGAGGTTGGTGAGGATGGCGTTCTCACAATCGGTCTGAGGAAGAATGCTCTCATCGACGGTGACTGGACTCCGTTCAACAACTGGAGACTCTACTACTGTGGCACCACTCTGCCCGATGCAGTTAAGTCTATCGACGCTGAGACCGCTACCGCTGATGGCAAGTCCATCTTCAACCTCGCTGGTCAGAAGGTCAGCAAGGCTCAGAAGGGCATCTACATCATCGGTGGCCGCAAGGTTGTTGTGAAGTAATCAACGCAACGAATTAGACGAATTAAACTAATTTGTCATAATAACCAAGGGGGCTGCATCGTACAGATGCAGTCCTTTTTTTTGATGGAAAATTTGCATATTTCGGATTTTTGTTGTATATTTGCAGCGTGAAACGGGATAAGAACAGAGCTTATTTGAGCAGATAGAAGACTAAAGATCCAAGCCACGAATTTAATAATCCACGCCGAGAATTATTCAACCCACGCCAGGAATTCAATAATCCACGGCGTGGTTTTTATTTTACTTCAGCATTGAAAACATTTTGCACCCAGTACTAAACAATTTTATACCCCGTACTATACAATTCTCTTACTTGGGCAAAACAAAATCTTAAAAAGCGTCATTTCGTTGGCTATATGCGAGATTTGTCGTACATTTGCAGCGACAAAACAATTAGATTCAAATGCACATATACACATATCCGGAGGAAGCGCAGACGCGCGAGATAATCAGTAGGCCGACCAAGGAGGCCACGTCGCTTACGGCAACGGTGTCTGCCGTGCTGGATCGCGTACGTAAAGAGGGCGACAGCGCCGTAATCGACTACGAGAAGCAATTTGACAAAGTGGACCTGCTTGAGTGTGCGGCAGGAAGCCGTTCTGCCGGAACCTCACCCCTTCGTGTCACCGATGACGAGTTCTATGCAGCTCAGGGCCTTGTCTCAGAGGAGCTGAAGGCGGCACTCATCCAAGCGCACCAGAACATAAGCCGCTTCCACGAGGCACAACGCTTCGAGGGCATTGACGTGGAGACGGCCCCCGGCGTCCGCTGCTGGCAACGCAGTATGCCGATAGAGACCGTGGGCCTGTATATCCCGGGCGGCACGGCCCCCCTGTTCTCCACAGTACTTATGCTTGCCACCCCCGCCCGCATAGCCGGTTGCAAGCGAATCGTGCTTTGCACCCCGCCACAGCGCGACGGCAGCGTGCATCCCGCCATCCTCGTCGCCGCACGCATAGCAGGCGTTAGCGAGGTGTTCAAGGCCGGAGGCGTGCAGGCCATAGGGGCAATGGCTTACGGCACAGAGTCCGTACCCAAGGTGGCCAAGATCTTCGGTCCCGGTAACCAGTATGTGCAATGCGCAAAGCAACTGGTCAGTCTTTCGGACGTGGCCATAGACATGCCCGCCGGTCCAAGCGAGGTGTGTGTGGTAGCTGACGAGACGGCGAATCCCGCCTTCGTAGCCGCCGACCTGCTCTCACAGGCAGAACACGGAATGGATTCGCAGGTGCTGCTCATAACCACCTCCCCCACTCTCCTCGATTCCGTTCAAAAGGAGATAGAGACGCAGCTTGCCCAACTGCCCCGCCGCGACATAGCAGCAGCAGCACTGGAGAACAGCCGTAGCGTGCTCGTACACACCGCAGACGAAGCCATAACGCTCTCCAACCGCTACGCGCCCGAACATCTTATAATAGAGACAGCCGACGCAGAAGCACTCGCCAAGAAAGTGACAAACGCAGGCAGCGTCTTCATAGGGCATCTGACACCCGAAAGCGCAGGCGACTACGCCTCCGGCACGAACCACACCCTGCCCACGAACGGCTATGCCACCGCCTACAGCGGCGTGAATCTGGACACCTTCTGCCGCAAAATCACCTACCAGCATATCTCGCCCGAAGGCATACGATCCATCAGCCGCGCCGTAGAGCTTATGGCTGCAGCCGAGCATCTCGATGCGCACAGGAATGCGATGAAGCTTAGGAGGGAGGGGACCCACCCCCAACCCCTCCCGTAATGGAGGGGTGCCTAGCGGAGTGAAATCCTATAGGGACATAAACTAATAGAAAAAACATAATTATGAATAACAACGAAGATATAACGCGCCAGCCTCTCCCCTCCCTTACGGGAGGGGTTGGGGGTGGGTCTTTGGTCCGCCCCTGCATCCGCGCCCTCACCCCCTACTCCTGCGCCCGTGACGAGTTCAAGGGACGGGAGGCAAAGGCTTTCCTGGATGCCAACGAGAACCCCTTCGGAACGCTGAACCGCTACCCCGACCCGTTGCAGACGGAAGTAAAAGCGGTGCTGTCCAAGGTGAAGCAGGTGCCGGCAGAGAATATCGTGCTGGGCAACGGGTCCGACGAAGTGATAGATCTGGTATATCGTATCTTCTGCGAACCGCGCATAGATAATGTAGTTGCCATTGAGCCCACCTACGGGATGTACCGTGTGTGTGCCGACATAAACGACGTAGAATACCGTCCTGTGTCTCTCAATGAACGCTTCCAGCCCGACGTGGATGCTATGCTCGCCGCCACGGACGAACACACAAAAGTCATCTGGCTTTGCTCGCCCAACAACCCGACGGGCAACCTGCTGGAACGCGCTTCTATAGAGAGACTGCTCACGGAATTCCACGGCATAGTGGTTGTGGATGAGGCTTATAGCGACTTCGCCGACGCCAGGCCGTTCCGTATGGATCTCGCCCGTTGGCCGCGCATGATTGTTCTCAACACCTTCAGCAAATGTTGGGCTGCCGCAGCCATAAGACTTGGAATGGCATTCGCCTCTGAGGAAATCGTCGGCCTCTTCAACAAGGTGAAGTACCCGTATAACGTGAATCAGCTCACTCAGCAGCAGGCTCTCCAGATTCTCTCCGAGCGCCAGCGTCTCGACCTGTGGCGCGCCACCATTATCCGCGAACGCGAGAACATGCTACCCGCTTTCGCCGAGCTGCCCACCTGCAAGTGCGTCTATCCCACGGATGCGAATTTCTTCCTGGCCCGCATGACAGACGCCGACAAGATTTACAAGTATCTGATAGACCGGGGTATAGTGGTCCGTAACCGCTCCCGCGTACACCTCTGCAACGACTGCCTCCGCATTACCATCGGAACTCCGCAGGAAAACAACCTGCTGCTGGCAGCAATGAGGCAATACAGACCCACCCCCTACCCCCTCCCGTGAGGGAGGGGTGCCTAGCGGAGTGAAATCCTATAGGAACAAACACTTATAGAAAATAAGAACTTATGAATAACAACGAAGATACATCGCGCCAGCCTCTCCCCTCCCTCACGGGAGGGGTTGGGGGTGGGTCTTCCATTCTTTTCCTTGATCGCGACGGAACGATTCTTATTGAGCCGGAGGATGAGCAGATTGACTCGTATGAGAAGTTTCATTTCGTGCCAGGAGTTATCAGTGCGCTGAAACTCATACGCGAACATACTGATTATCGGTTTGTTATGGTTTCTAATCAGGATGGGCTGGGCACCGACTCGTACCCCGAGCAGGACTTCTGGCCCACACAGAACCTGATGCTGGATATCCTGAAAGGCGAAGGCATCACGTTCGACGATATTCTCATAGACCGCTCCTTCCCCGAAGACAATCTGCCCACTCGCAAGCCCGGAACGGCTATGCTCACGGCATACTTGGATGGCTCTTGTGATTTGGCGAACAGCTACGTCATCGGCGACCGAGAGACCGACGCACAACTGGCTAAGAACCTTGGATGTAAGTCTCTGATCCTCAGCGCCAACATGGATTGGGAGAAGATTACGGAGATTATTGTCGGAGGCCAGCGCAAAGCCCATGTGCGGCGCACCACCAACGAGACGGACATAGAGGTGGAGCTGGATCTGGACGGCTCGGGACGCAGCGACATAAACACCGGATTAGGTTTCTTCGACCACATGCTGGAACAGATAGCACGCCACGGACATATCGACCTCAGTATCCACGCCCGCGGCGACCTGCACGTGGATGAGCATCACACCATCGAGGACACAGCTCTGACGCTCGGCGAAGCCCTGCAGAAAGCGCTCGGCGACAAACGCGGCATAGAACGCTACGGATATACTCTGCCCATGGACGATTGCCTCTGTACCGTTGCCCTCGACTTCGGCGGACGGCCCTGGTTAGTATGGGACGCAGAATTCCACCGCGAGCGCATCGGTGAGATGCCCACGGAGATGTTCCTGCATTTCTTCAAGAGTCTGTCTGACGCCGCCCGAATAAACCTCAACATTCAGGCCAGCGGCCAAAACGAACACCACAAGATAGAGGGGATATTCAAAGCACTTGCCCGCGCTCTGCGAATGGCCGTGCGCAGGGACGTTCACCACATGCAACTACCCTCTTCTAAAGGGGTTCTATAGAAACACGGACTCTCCCCCTACCCCTCCCTGAAGGGAGGGGAGTAAGAACTATACCTATAAAATAATTTTGTTGTCTTTATTGGGGAAGATGACGCGGGGAGTGAAGGTGCGCGCTTCTTCCAAATCCATCAGCGCGTAGGAAATGATGATGACTTCGTCGCCGACCTGCACCTTGCGGGCGGCTGCGCCATTGAGACAGACGCAACCCGTGGCACGAGGCCCCTTGATGACGTATGTCTCCAGACGCTCACCGTTCATGTTATTGCATATCTGCACCTTCTCGCCGGCAATTAGTCCGGCTGCATCCATAAGGTCCTCATCAATAGTGATGCTGCCCATGTAATGCAGGTTAGCCTCGGTGACTGTGGCGCAATGAATCTTGGACTTCAGTACTTCTATCATCATGTCTTACTCCTCCCCTTTGTATTTGATGTGGTCAATCAGACGGATAGGCGTTGCACCGCAGAACACGGTGATGCAACCCACAATGAAATCACTCTCGTCCCAGCTTTTCACATCTGCCAGCGTGCGGCCGTCAACGATGCTAAAGTACTGAACTTCAAGGCCGGGAACGGAATTGATGGCAGTGACTACAAAATCATGTGTTTCCTTCACACTATGGCCTTCAGCAAATACTACGCTGTTTGCCAGTGTGGCGTAAATCTTCGGAGCGATGGCCCTCTCCTCGGGCTTAAGCAGGCTGTTGCGACTGCTCATGGCGAGGCCGTTTTCCTCACGGACTACAGGGCAGGGTACGATGGTTAGCTTCAGGCCGAGGTCTTCTACCATACGACGTATGACGGCAATCTGCTGGAAGTCCTTCTCGCCGAAATAGGAACGGTCGGGCTCCACGTATGAGAAGAGCTTGCTCACAATCTGGCATACGCCGTTGAAATGTCCCGGGCGGAAAGCCCCTTCCATGACGGTGTCAGTAGGAGGATAGCTGAATGTGCGGGTGTCAGGTTCAGGATAAATTTCCTTGACTGTAGGTGCAAACGCGACCGTGGCTCCGCAAGCGTCCAAGAGCTGGCAGTCGGCCTCCAATGTGCGCGGATAGCGCTCCAGGTCAGAGGGGTCGTTGAACTGTGTCGGGTTAAGGAAAATGCTCACCACCGTCACGTCATTCTCGGCAACACTGCGTCGTACCAGAGAAGCGTGGCCCTCATGCAGAGCACCCATTGTCGGAACCAATCCTATTGTCTTACCTTCACGGCGTGCAAGATCAAGAAAAGCACGCAAATCACTGATGGTATTGATGACTTTCATTATGTTTTAACTCGGTTTAGGGGATAGTTTGCCCAAAAATCGGCGCAAAATTACGCTGATTTAACGAACTAACGAAAGAAAAATAGAAAAAAATGACGTTATAAGCATAATTTATTGTATCTTTGCAGCGTAAATACATGCTTCGAAGCTGTTTTCATACAATGACGCACGCAAAGAAAATACTTTTTATCACTCAGGAGATAGACCCCTATCAGAGTGGAACCGAACTTTCGACCATCGGAAGAAACATTCCACAGCAGGCCTTGGACTGCGGACGTGAGATCCGCAATTTCATGCCGAAGTGGGGTGATATCAACGAGCGGCGTTGCCAGTTGCATGAGGTGATTCGCCTCTCTGGTATGAACCTCATAATTGACGACACTGACCATCTGCTTATTATCAAAGTTGCTTCGATTCCATCCAGTCGTATGCAAGTCTATTTCATAGATAACGACGACTATTTCCAGAAGCGCAACGAGTGGGCAGACGACAGCGGCAAAGAGTATGAAGACAATGGCGAGAGGGCCATTTTCTACGCACGCGGCGTGCTGGAGACCGTGAAGAAACTGCGTTGGGTTCCGGACATTATCCACTGTCAGGGCTGGATGAGCGCTATCGTACCCCTTTATCTGAAGCTGGCCTACAACGAAGAGCCGTCGTTCCGCGACTCAAAAGTGGTGTTCACCCCCTGCGGCCCGAAACTGGAGAAGCCGATGAGCGAGCAGTTCCGTGCGAACCTGCTTTTCAAGGGCGTAACCCGCGAGACGCTTGAGACTCTGCCTCAGACGATGTATCTGAATGACCTCTACCGCATGGCATTACAGTATAGCGACGGCCTGATGCTGACTCCCGAGTGCCAAGTACCCGAGCTTGTGGCCGAAGCAGAAGCTGCCGGCAAGCCCATATTCTTCCCAACAGAGGCAGAAAACACAGAATCCGAGACTCCTTATATCGATTATTTCGACCAGATGTGGAGCATCGGCAAAGAAACCAAGGAAATAGATTAAACACATGAAATTCAGACATAACGTCTTGATATTATTAGCCGTAGCCACATTCGCCGCTTGCGATGACAACACGGCTACGTTAGGCATATACCCAGAAGAAGATGCCATACAGTCAAGCTCTGCTTCGTTTCAGTTCACCTCCCGCTCCGTGCAACTCGACTCCATCGTGGCCAACAACACCACATGCTATTTCGGGCAGCTTATGGATCCAGAGACAGGCACGGAAATCAAGGCAGAATTCCTCGCCCAGTTCCACACATTTGAGGATTATCACCTGCCTCGCGAATCCATGCTCGTGAAGGGTACCGACGGACAGGTAGTGGCAGACTCGTGCGAGATCCGCTACTATTTCAACTCATATTATGGCAATGGGATTAATCCGCTGAAGATGTACGTCTATGAGCTGGATTCCACCAACATAGCAGTTGAGGATTCTGTTTATTACACGGACATCAACCTGACGAACTATCTGCCCGCAAACGCAACGCCCATCGCGAAGAAGATATTCACCGCTGAGGACTACACCATAAGTGACGAAGTACGAAACAGCACTTCGCATACGCCAAACGTCAAAGTGAAGCTGCCAACCGCCTGGGGTACGAAAATCCTGCGGCAGATGGTCAACAACCCTGAATATTTCTCGACTTCATGGCAAATGATGCGACATGCCCTACCCGGCTTCTATTTCCAGTTGCACAGTGGAAGCGGAACCATGCTCAAGTTTGACGTCGGGGTTGTAAACATCTTCTTCACTTACACCGAGAACGACTCTATCTATGAAGGCGTGGCCCGCTTCGCCTCCACCCCGGAGGTCATTCAGTGTACGCGTATAGAGAACAAAGGGTTCGACACACTTATCAGCGACGCTGACGACTTCACATATCTGAAATCGCCTGCCGGAATAGCCACCGAGCTGACATTCCCCATAGACAGCATCTATCTCAACCACAGTAATGACAGCGTCAGTCTGGCCCGCGTTATACTCTCACGCATAAACAAGACGGGCTCTACTTTGGAGCATATTGATTTGCCTTCAAATCTGCTCATGGTGCGAAAGGACCACTATGCAGACTTCTTCCGTAACCACGAAGTGGCAGACGGCGAGAAGAGCTATACAACCACATTGGATGCGACCTATAACACATACACTTTCAAAAATATATCGTGTCTGCTGGCATATAGCCACAACGAGAAGCGTCGCATTATGGCCGAACGCGGTCTCACCTCTGCACAGTATAATGCGCTATATCCAGACTGGAACAAAGTGCTCGTAATACCTGTGAATATCACGACCACATACAACTCTACCACTCAAGAGACAGAGCAGGTGAGCGTGACCCACGATTTCAGTGTTACCAGCACAAGAATCGTAGGCGGCACCACCCCATTGTCCATGCAGATTATCTATAGCACTTATCAATAAGTGAGATCCTATTTTAATTATTTTTTAGTTCTGCTGCCTATTTGTCTGCTTGCGGCGTTGCCCGCCCGTGCTCAATATACGCGCAGCCTGTGCGAAGACATCCGCACAGTGAAGGTTGTGGTAAACAACGACCCGCTGCAGCCCCCTATAGCAAAGCTCAATGAAGGAAGAATCGAGGTCAGTTTTGACCAGATGAGCCACTCCTACTACCGATACATCTACAAAGTACAATTCTGTAATGCGGACTGGACCATAAATGACGAGGTTTTCGAGAGTGACTATCTGGCAGGCTTCAACGAACGTCCGATTGAAGACTACGAGAAATCCTTCAACACTACGGTAATCTATACACACTACAAGTTCCACTTTCCCAACAGCGACTGCCGCCTGCTACTCGCTGGTAATTACCGCATTACGGTATATGAAGAGGGAAACGAGGAAGAGCCTGTGGCTGAAGCCTGTTTCTCTCTGCTTAGTCCGCAGATGAATGTCTCTGCAACCGTGAGCACGAACACGGACATAGACGTGAACAGAGCTCATCAGCAGGTGACTTACGCTCTGAACTATATGAACTGCAAGGTGATAGACCCCACACGTGAACTTAGCACAGTTGTCATGCAAAACCGCCGCTATGACAACGCCGTGGTGAATCTCCCGCCAAACATACGCAAAGCAGCCGGTGCGGAGTGGACACACCGCCGCGAGCTGATATTCCCTGCCAGCAACGAATTCCTGAAATTCGAGATTCTCGATGTTCATCAGGACGGGATGGGCGTGGACCGCATGGAGTGGTTCGACCCTTATTGGCATGCAACCCTCATGACTGCCAACCCGCCTCACAACTATTCATACGATGAAGACGCAAACGGAATCTCTCTGATCCGTCACAGCGGAGACGAAGACAATGACACCCAGAGCGAATATCTCTTTGTGCATTTCCGCTATAAGTCAGACCCGCTGCCCGCCGACCCTTACGTATGCGGCCTGTGGACAAACGGCGACTGTGACGAACAGTGCAAGATGGAATATATTGAGGCAGAGGGCATTTACGAGGTAGGGCTTCTGCTCAAACAGGGCTATTACAACTGGCAGCCGCGTGTTGAAGGGCAGACGGCAAAGACCGAAGGCAACTTCTACGAGACGGAAAACGAATACCAAATCCTGATTTATCACCGTCCGCAAGGCTCCCGCTACGACGCACTTGTTGGATATAACAGACTTCAGACAAGATGATGGAATTAATCAAAGAATTCTTCCAGAACACAGGAGCGATGCTGAGTATCCCCTGGTCGTTCGTGATATTGGAGCTGATAAGCACCATGGCGGGTGCCGTCTCCGGCGCACGTCTGGCTTCAGCAAAGCAGTTTGACCTCTTCGGTGCATTTATTGTCGGTTTTGCAACAGCCTGCGGTGGCGGAACCATGCGCGACCTGCTCATAGACAAGACCCCGTTCTGGTTAGAGAACCCGATTTACCTGCTTACCTGTGTCTTCGGTCTGATTTGGGTTATGGTATTCCGCAAATATCTCGTGCGACAGAACAACACTTGGTTCCTGTTCGACTGCATCGGCTTCTCGCTTTTCAACGTCATCGGTCTGGAGAAATCCCTTGCGTTGGGCTTCCCAACTTGGGCCGCCATCTGTCTAGGGTGCATTACGGGTGCCGGCGGAGGTATCGTGCGCGACATTCTGATTAACGAGGAACCGCTCATCTTCCGCAAGGAGATTTATGCAACCTGCTGTTTGGCAGGCGGAATTATTTACGTGATTTTCCTTCGTATCGGATGGACGCCCGAAGGCTGCGCCCTGCTCTCATGCTCAGTGGCAATAACAATCCGCCTACTCGCGGTGAAATACCACTGGAGTCTGCCACACCTGAAAGTAGAGGAATAAATCGCAAAATCCTATAATCGTAAAATCGTAAAATAAATTGGGTTGTGTTTACGTTTCTTCTCTTTACATTATTATTAATAGCTATACCCTCGGCTTATGTCTCAGCGAATGAGGCTGACAGTATTGCTGTGGAACAGTTGCTGCGCCAAGGCATAAAGGAAAAAAACGATGCAAACCTGATGCTGTTCTATGGTCTGAAGTTGCGCGATATTCCTTACGTGGCACAGACCCTGGAAGTAAACAAACAGGAGGAGCTGGTAGTGAATCTGCGGGAACTGGATTGTACGACCCTTGTAGAAAACGTAGTGGCGCTGACTCTGACCACCAAACAGGGTTCAACACGCTTTGCCGACTTCAAGCAGAACCTAACCCGTATCCGCTATAGCAACGGCGTTCTGAACGGCTACGCCTCACGCAACCACTATTTCAGCCAATGGATTGATAGCAACGAACGCTTAGGTATAGTGAAGGAAGTGACGGGGAAGGCCAAGACCACCCCACCCTATTTCCCATTCGTTGAACCTCAGGTGCTTAAATGCACTTATATGAGTGCACATCCGGAACTGTACCCGATGCTGAAGAACGACAGTCAGGCACAGCAACAGATAGCGAAAGCCGAAGCTGCCATCAACGGGCGCACAGTCAGATACATTCCCCGCCGTCTGCTCAACAGGTCAAGGAAAGAATTGGCAGACGTCCTCGACGGTGATATTCTGGCGATAGTCACAAAGAAGCAGGGGCTGGACACATCGCATATAGGCATCGCATCGTGGGGACGCGACGGCAAGTTGCATCTGCTCAATGCCTCACAGATTCACAAGAAAGTGGTTTTAGAACCAATGACCCTCTACGATTACATGAAACAGCACCCGTCGCAGTTGGGAGTCAGAGTAATTAGAGTTAATTCATAATTCATAATGCATAATTCATAATTATAGCTGCGCGATGATGCTATGCGCTAGCCAATTATGAATTATGACGTACTGATGAGCGAAGTCGAATAATTAAAAATTATACATTAAAAATCAAGGTGGCGCATCTGACGCATAATCCATGTCTGACGTTTCAGCATATATTTAGAAGGGTCCTTGCTGCTGAAACGCAAGGGGTTTGGCAGAGTGGCCGCAATCAGGGCGCAATTGGCACGACTGAGTTGGGCTGCCGTACAGCCGAAATGCCATTGTGCCACAGCCTCAGCGCCATAGATGCCATCGCCCATTTCTATTGAATTGAGATAGACCTCCATTATGCGTTCCTTGCTCCAAAAGACTTCTATAAGGCAGGTAAAATAGGCTTCGAGCCCCTTGCGAAGCCAGGATGAAGCCGGCCACAGGAACACATTCTTCGCCGTCTGCTGACTGATAGTACTTCCGCCGCGCCTGCGACCGCCGTTCATTCGCTCAGCCACCGCATTCTTAATCTCCTTGACATCAAAGCCATGATGTAGTAGAAAACGCTGATCCTCAGAAGCCATGACTGCGACAGGCATATACTGCGACATCTCCGAGAGCGGAACCCAATGATGACGAAGTCTCACCTGCTCACCCCGGCTTACCTGCTGCACACAACGGATAAGCATCAGAGGAGTCACGGGAACAGGTACCCAACGGAAGAGCAGAACCGCACCGAGACTGCTGACAAAGAAGAAGACCAGCAGCCACTGACACAGCCGCTGCAGTTTCTTCAAGAATTTAACTGGCTTTTTACTCATGCATTACTCCAGCAGACCGGCTCCGCTCCAGTCGGCAATGACCTTTTCGGAATCCTTAAGAGCTGTTTCCGCATCTACTTCATACTCTTCCTGAAGAAGTTCTGCGAGACGGGCTGCATCGAAATCAGAACCAATCACCTTCTTCCAAAGATAGGAAGCACTCTCGTTCAGATTGATAATACGTGAGAAATCCATGTTCTGACGGCCGTGGGCAACAACGATGTCCAGTCCGCAGATTGTAACTATCTCAAATCCAGGTTTAATCTTCATTTTATTAATGGGGGTTATGGGGTTGATGGGGCTTATTGGGGTTTATTGGGGTTTATTGGGCTTATTGGGCTTATTGGGCTTATTGGGCTTATACTGTTGCTCTATAGAAGAAGAGGAGGTAACGGCGATATTTATAGAGGCGATTCCAGCGCTCGATGCGGCTGATGAGCTTCGGGTCGGAAGCCTCCAGTACGTGTCCGTTCGGACGTATATACCGCAGGACCTTGCCTCCGATATCTGCGGCTGTACACGACTCCGTGCCGACTACATTGCCGTCTCCGCGAAGAGTTATCTGCATGTCTGCGCGGACGTCTTCAGGCCGAAAACCTTGGCCGAAGGCAGTGACGCCGTCAATCTCTATTATCCTGTGGAGCACAAAGTGGCCAGGAGCGATTTCTGCCAGAACGGCATCGCCTACAAACAGACCCGTTTCCGTCCACGGCTCCAGCTCAACCTTGTCTCGCAAATGTTCCAGAAAGGGACGCATGGAAAAGCCCTTCACGGCAATCGTCGCAGTGTGTCCTTTTTCTATCATTGCCCGGACCAGCGGAAGCAGTTTCTCGTTAGGCATCTCCACACGCGAGGCGCTGTCAGACAGCGGGTCCTGATACTTGCGCCGACGCTGGCTACGAATTGGAGTCAGCAAGAGGCGTGCTATAGCTTTGAGGGCTTTTTTGAACATTAGAAAGAGTGGTTCAGGATTTCACATGAATAGCATCATAGCAGACGTGGGCTGCGTCGGCATCCGGCAGACATTCAAGACGCCAGATAGGAGTTACGGGCAGGAGACGAGATATTGCCTGGCACACACCGTTATAAACGCGGCGATCCCACTTCATAGAGCTGACGGCCGGAAGCAACATCGCAAACGCCTCAATTGGAGACATCGGCTGCACCTTGTTATACGGAGCCTGCTCTATGCGGGTGATGGCACCAATGGGAGCCTGGATATTGCGGTAGCAGGGCGTCTTGCCGCTCCACGGCGAACCGAAGACTATAGCCTTGCCGTCTATGACACGTACAACGGGGTTATCATCGTTCATGAGGTCACAGCCGGGGATATTCTTATACCACAGATGGGTGTGAGTGCTCTTTCCCGTCCCGCTCGGAGCCGTGAACAGATATCCGTAGCCGTTGTTGCGGATTACAGACGCATGGACAAGCAGTGTGTCATAAGTTGCAGAGGCAAAGGCATAAGCCATCATTATGGCGTTGTTCAAACCAAACTGACTATGTTGCAGAATCTGGCCTGGAACTATTAAAGCTTCACACTGAGTGAAATCCGGATTTGCCATCATCGTGCAACTCAGCGGGCCACCTTCACCGGGCAGACTAATCTCGAATCCGTAATTTCCATCAGCATCAATATAGACTCCATGGTTTGCGCCGCCGCAGTCGAACTGTCCAATCTCGTCCCATCCTTTGAATGAGTGAGGCTCTGCGATATTGGCACATAAAGTAAAAAGTACATCACCCTCTTCTGCACTCACGAAAGGTGCAAAAGAGGGGATGTAAGTGGGGATATCTAGGTGGTCATCTGGGCTTTGCACCAGAAAGAGGTGCTGAGCCACCCGGTACTTATTCTGATTCATCTATGGTGGGTTCGTTGTATTGTTCGGGACGGAACTGGAAGTCTGTCTGAGGCACAATAGTCAAGCTGACGCCATCTGCCTTTGCATAACGCTTACGCACCTTTTCCCAAACTTTCTTCAGTTTGTATGCCTTCTCCGCAAAGAACACAGTGGCAGTGGAATTCGTGCTACCCTTTCCCTCGACATAATACTGCAACTGCAGGCTATAAAGAGCGCGATCCACGAGGAATCCGTTAGGCAGAAGCCAAACGCTGTCAACAGCCTGTATTTCTGTCTGGAAGGCAAGGGAGTCTGTGAACGAGGCGGCAAAGCCGAACATATACACCCTTTTCTTTTCCGGCTTCTTGGCAGAGTCAAGTGTCAGCGGCAGCAGTGCCACTAAAACAGCAAAGAGGAGTAACTTTATCTTCATGGCTCAACCGAGATAAGAACGGAGCAGTTTGCTCTTCGAGTCGTTGCGGAGGCGGCGAATGGCCTTCTCCTTGATCTGGCGTACACGCTCACGGGTCAGGTTAAAGCGGTCGCCGATTTCCTCCAGAGTCATTTCCTGACAGTTGATGCCGAAGAACATCTCCACGATTTGCTTCTCGCGGTCGGAGAGGGTGCTGAGCGCACGGTCTATCTCGCGGGAGAGACTCTCGTTGACGAGGCTCTTATCTGCCATGGGGCTATCGTCATTCACAATGACGTCCAACAAGGTGTTGTCCTCGCCCTCAACAAACGGAGCATCCACTGAGATGTGGCGGCCGCTCACCTTGAGCGTGTCGCTGATTTTGTCAACGGGGATATCCAGTTCCTCAGCCAGTTCGTCGGGACTCGGACGGCGCTCGTTCTCCTGCTCAAACTTGCTCAGAGCCTTGGAAATCTTGTTGAGTGAGCCTACCTGATTCAACGGGAGGCGTACGATACGGCTTTGCTCAGCCAGCGCCTGGAGGATACTTTGACGAATCCACCACACAGCGTAGGATATGAACTTGAAACCGCGGGTCTCATCGAACTTCTCGGCGGCCTTGATAAGTCCAAGGTTGCCCTCGTTGATGAGGTCGGGCAGTGACAAGCCCTGGTTTTGGTACTGCTTGGCCACGCTGACCACGAAACGCAGGTTAGCGCGGGTGAGTTTCTCCAATGCAGCGCGGTCGCCCTTGCGTATTCTCTGGGCCAAATCCACCTCTTCCTCAACGGTAATAAGGTCTTCACGCCCAATCTCTTGCAGGTACTTATCTAAAGATGCACTTTCACGATTGGTGATACTCTTTGTGATTTTCAGTTGTCTCATCCTACTTACTTATAACGTATTTTAAGCGCGCAAAGATAGACATTTTATCCTTGCGCGCAAAAAAATATAGTAACTTTTTAGCAAAAATTCAATAACTAAAGGCTATTTTTTGAAAAATATCGCCTTTTTAGGCTATTCGAAGTCGTTTAAGTCGTATAATTCGTTGAGCTTATTTGCTATTTCCCCTTCTTGGACGATTTGCCTTTCGGAGAGGTACCCTCAGAGAGGTCGATAACGGCACTTACGAGTCGTCCGCTGGGTGTCACGGCACGAATCCACAGGGTGCGGTCGCTGCTCTGGTTGGCTGCGCGTACAGCTTCCTCGAAGTCTTCAACTGTGCGCATTACCTTATCATTGACGCGGAGGATTATCATTCCCTTCTGTATGCCGGCATCCATCATCTTACCACGCTTGACGGCTACAACCTCCAGACCGCTGTTGAGAGCGAGCTGCTGGCGCATATTCTCGGAGAGCGGTCGCAGATTTGCTCCGAAGAGATCCATATCCACTTCTTCCATAACCTCGGTGCCGCCTTGCTGGTTGCGCAGAGTTGCGGTGGCAGTGCGGGACTTCTTGTCGCGGACATACGTAATCTTCACCTTATCACCCGGGCGGTGCTGAGTCAGAGCCTCCTGCAACTCAGCCATCTTGGTGACTTCACGACCGTCAATGGCTGTAACCACGTCACCTTTCTTCAGACCGAGGTCTTCAGCGCTGGACTTCTCTACCACTTCTGCCACATATACACCACGGGTCGTGCCGAGGTCTATTTCGTTGCCTTTCTCTTTCTCTGCGTCAATATAATTCGTAACATCAATGCCGCTCACGCCGAGGACGGCACGCTGCACGGTTCCGAACTCCTTCAGGTCAGCTACGACCTTGTTCATTATGGTTGTAGGAATTGCAAATCCGTAGCCGCTATAGCTGCCTGTCTGGGAATAGAGCATAGCGTTTATACCGACAAGCTGTCCACGCTCGTTAACCAATGCACCGCCGCTGTTTCCAGCATTGATGGCTGCATCGGTCTGTATGAAACTTTCAACGCCATTGGCTCCGAGCGAGCGGGCTTTGGCAGAAACGATACCAGCCGTCACAGTAGATGTGAGATTGAAAGGATTACCCACAGCGAGCACCCACTGGCCAATCTTCAGATCATCACTGTTTCCGATGGCGATAGCAGGCAGATTCTTGGCCTCTACCTTGATAAGGGCAAGGTCTGTGGTCTTATCCGTACCGATAATGCGGGCCTGGTACTCGGTGTTATCATTCAGTTTCACGAGCAGTTCGTCAGCACCCTCGACCACGTGATTATTAGTTACGATATATCCGTCCTTCGAGATAATCACTCCGCTGCCGGCACCCTGACGCTTGGGTGTCTGCACCTGCTGCTGGCGACGTCCCTGCCCAGGCATACCGAACAGTTCGCCGAACATATCACTGAAGGGATCGTATGTCTCTACTGTGCGGGTACGTGAATTCTGCGTGGCTTTAATATACACCACAGAATTGACACTGCTCTCAGCGGCAGAGGTTAAATCAACCAGTCCGCTCATGGCAGCAGCTACCGGTGCTTGTTTTGCTTCTGTTGTTGCAGCGTTAAGGTCAGATCCGTTGCGCATTACTGTACCTGTGATCAGGCTACTGCTCAGCACCAACAATGTGGCACCGAGCCATTTTTTCGTTGTTTGATTCATCTTAATGTGTTTATTGTTTATCATAATAATTGTACTTTCACCAAATCTGATGCAAAAATAGTGCGAAAGTTTAAGTCTGCGACAAAATGTCAGCCCTTTTTTCCGACCTTTTAACACTGAATAAGTGCCTTTTAATGTCGGTTAAGCACTCAACATCGCATTTTTACATTCTTTTTCTTGCTCATTCTGACATTTTGCCCTACCTTTGCCTTTCGAAAGCAGTGGGACGGTCTGCCGCCGGCGTTTCAGACGCAGGAGGAAAGTCCGGGCCACACAGGGTACACCGCTACCTAACGGATAGAAGTCCGCGAGGGCTTGTAAAGGCAGAAGAAAAGAACCGCCGACTGTAGCCTGCCTGCAATCCATCAGGAGAACGGGCGAGGATGCAGACGGTAAGGGTGAGAAGGTGAGGTAAGAGCTCACCAGGCGTATGGCGACATGCGTGCTGTGCAAACCGGTGGTGGAAAGTTCGCATAGACCGGCGACCAAACGAGAGGGCGACCCGCCCGAGCCGGAGGGTAGAACGATAGAGGTGACGGGCGACCGTCATCGTAGATAAATGACAGACGCCGCACAGCCGTGCGGTACAGAACCCGGCTTACAGGCCCACTGCTTTCATTTTTAAAAGGCCCACCCCCAACCCCTCCCAAGGGAGGGGAGTAATTAGAGGAAATACGGGGATGCAAGACAGAGATGTTAATTGAATAATGTATATTGTAAAATTGATAATTGAGTGTTATGAACAAAAGGAATAAAGCCAGCCAAACTCATTCTACTCCCCTCCATACAAGGGAGGGGCAAGGGGGTGGGTCTTCAAAGTCTTCTTTCTTTTCTTTTCTCCGAAAAGACAGTTTTTGGAGCATCGACCTGCACACGCTGCCGCGCCCAACCCGCATTCTGATTGGAATCGCCCGTCGACTGGATATGACCTACGAGCTGTTCGTGGGCAACAACCTGTCAAGTCACGCCTCTGCCCTCACCTACTCCAGTATCCTCGGTGCGGTGCCTATTCTGGCTATCGTCTTCGCCATCGCACGCGGCTTCGGTTTCGGAACTCTTGTTGAAGAGAAGCTGAAGGAGAACGTGCGCTTCTCACCGGAAATGACGCAGACGCTGCTCGATTTCGTGAACTCCTACTTGGAGAAAGCTAAGGGCGGAGTGTTCATCGGAGTCGGTCTGATAATGCTCTTCTATACATTAATTAATTTAACGAGCAACATAGAGCTCTCGTTCAACACTATCTGGCGCGTGAAGACCTCACGCAATATCTACCGCCGGGCCATCAACTATATCAGCATCTTCTTCATCCTGCCGATTCTTATCGTGGTGACCTCCGGTTTCCAAATATTCATCGTGGGTGCGAGCCACTTCCTCCCCTCTTACAGTCTGATCTCCAACAGCATACAGTTCAGCCTCGAGCTAATCCCCTACGTTCTGGCTTCATTGGCGTTCATCGTCTTGTACAAACTGATGCCGAACACCGAGGTCAAATGGCGAAACGTCATTATTCCCGGCATCGTGGCTGGCGTAGCCTTCCAAGCCCTTCAGTGGTTTTACATCAACTCTCAGGTCTGGATCTCTTCTTACAACGCCATCTATGGGTCATTTGCTGCTATCCCGTTGTTTATGCTGTGGATGCAGTTGTCGTGGACGATCTGCCTGTTAGGAGCACAGCTGAGCTACGCACATCAGATGGTCACGGACTTCGCCTTTGAGAAGAGCGCTCCGCTGCTTTCCCGCCAGTACCACGACTGCGTGGCTCTGCTCATCATGCTCCGATTGTGCAAGGAACACGACCGTGGCAAGACACTCACGGCCCACGACCTCGCCGCCACCACGTCTGTCCCCCTCTCGCTGGTGAACAGTATCCTCTACGAGCTTATGGCAGATGAGGAGCAGCCTTTAGTAAACGAAGTGAGCCTGGGCAACAAGTCCGTGCCGCATTTTGCACCGGCAATTTCCATCGAGCACATAACCGTCTCCACAGTTCTGAATTACATGGATCAGCGCGGTGACATACTGAAATCCGCCCTGGTCGAAGAGAATCCCGAGTGGAGCAAGATTCAGGAACTACGTGCCGCCGCAATCTCTTCTCCTGACACCAAGCTTACGGAATTCGCTTAGTCCCATAAACCCACTGATAGAAAATAAAACTCCCTGCGACCGGATGGCCGCAAGGAGCATAAGTGTGGTATTTTGAAAGTTATCTAAATCGATGGTTTAGTTCTTGAAGAATGCGTCAACGGCTTCGTTGGGCACCATTCTTTCATCGAAGCTGTAAGAACCGGAGGGGTTCTTCACCATTTTGATGACCTTAGTATAGCTGCGGCCATCAGTCTTGCCCGTCTGCAGGGTAGCAACTGTTTTCTTTGCCATAGTAGGAGGGTATTACTTGATTTCCTTGTGAACCGTCATACGCTTGAGAATCGGGTTGTACTTCTTCAGTTCCAGACGCTCAGGGGTGTTCTTGCGGTTCTTGGTGGTGATGTAACGGGAAGTGCCGGGGAGGCCACTTTCCTTCATTTCGGTGCATTCGAGAATAACCTGCACTCTGTTACCTTTAGCCTTTTTTGCCATGATAGTGTCTCCTTAACTTTTAACCGATGAATTTAATGTCCTTGGGGTCACAATAGCCGGCGGCCAAAGCACGCTTCAGAGCTGCATCGAGACCAATCTTGTTGATCATGCGCAGACCTGCGGCAGAGATGTTGAGGGTAATCCAGCAGTCCTCTTCTACCCAATAGAACTTCTTTGAGAAAAGATTCACATCGAAGGTTCGCTTGGTGTGGCGCTTAGAGTGTGACACGTTGCATCCACCCATAGCACGTTTTCCAGTGATTTGACAGATTCTAGACATCTTGTTTGTTCCTTTTTAGTAACTTTCAAAAACTATTTCTTCCAAACAGGGCGCAAAGGTACTATGTTTTTCGGACATATCCAAAATGTTTGCGAAAAAAAGTGCACAAGAAGGCGTTTTTATGCCATTTTGTCACCTTTCAGATGGAAACTCGGCTATATGCGGGCGCTTCCATGGGACAAAAATCGCGATCTTGGTACTTGAAGTAACCCGCGATGGCAATCATGGCAGCGTTGTCTGTTGTGAAGGAGAAGGGCGGAATATACACGTGCCAGTGGTAACGGCGCGCGTAGTCCTGAAACGCCTGCCTGAGTCCTGTGTTTGCCGACACGCCTCCGGCCACGGCCACGTGGCGTATCTTGAGGTCGCGGGCGGCCAGACGCAGTTTCTTCATCAGGATATCCACAACGGTATGCTCCAAACTGGCTGCCAAGTCCTCCTTGTGGTGCTCTATGAAGTCGGGATCTTCCTGCATCCAGTCGCGCAGGTTATAGAGAAACGACGTCTTCAGGCCGCTAAAGCTGTAGTCATAACCAGGGATATGCGGTTCGGAAAAGTGGTAAGCATCGGGATTGCCCTGTCGTGCCAGACGGTCTATAATCGGCCCGCCGGGATAGCCCAGCCCCATGACCTTGGAGCATTTGTCTATGGCCTCGCCAGCTGCGTCATCGATGGTCTGCCCTATTATTTCCATGTCGTTGTACGCCTTGACAAGGACTATCTGGGAGTTGCCGCCGGAGACGAGGAGGCAGAGGAAGGGGAAGGGAGGCTGACTTTCTTCTGTCGGTTGTGTCTTTATGAAATGTGCGAGAATATGTCCTTGCAGGTGGTTTACGTCTATCATGGGGATATTCAGCGCGGCGGCCAGTCCTTTGGCGAAGCTGACACCAACGAGTAGCGAACCCATAAGCCCGGGACCGCGCGTGAAAGCTATGGCTGTAAGTTCCTCGCGTGAGACCCCGGCCTTCTTCAGCGCCTGATCTACCACCGGCACTATATTCTGCTGATGAGCGCGTGAAGCCAGTTCTGGCACCACGCCGCCGTAAGCCTCGTGTACGGCCTGCGATGCCGTCACGTTGCTGAGCAGCACTCCGTCGCGAATCACAGCCGCGCTGGTATCGTCACATGAGGATTCGATACCAAGGATGGTGACGGACTCTCCCCCCGCCCTCCCTGTTAGGGAGGGAGCAGAATGAGTTTGGCTGGATATATTCTCTTTAATCATTACGGTCAACAATACATTTTACATTATATATTTTACATTCCCAGCCAGCCTCCACTCCCTCACGGGGGGGCTGGGGGTGGGTCTTAGTGTGTCAACACTTCTACTCCGTTTTCAGTCATAACAAAGGTGTGTTCCCACTGGGCAGAGGGGAGTTCGTCTTCACTGACCACGGTCCAGCCGTCGTCTTCGTCACAGAACACCTCCCACGTTCCCATATTTATCATGGGCTCGATGGTGAAGACCATCCCCGGGACGAGCAGCATCCCGGTGCCTTTCTTGCCGTAGTGTTCTACCTCGGGGTCTTCGTGGAACTCCAGCCCGACGCCGTGTCCGCAGAGGTCGCGGACCACGGAGAAGCCGTTCTTGTGCGCGTGTTTTGCAATGGCGTTGCCCACATCGCCGACAAAGACAAATGGCTCCGAGCAGACCTGTTCCCCAATCTTCAAGCACTCCCAAGCTACATCCACAAGCTTCTGCTTCTTGGGCGTGGTCTTGCCGATCACGTACATACGTGAGGCGTCGGCGTAATAGCCATTGAGGATTGTAGTGCAGTCCACATTTATTATGTCACCCTCCTCCAGAATCTCGAATTCGTTGGGGATTCCGTGGCAAACCACCTCGTTCACGCTAGTGCAACAGCTGTTCGGGAAGCCGTCGTAGCCAAGACAGGCGGGTGTGGCCCCGTGGCTTACGGTGTAGTCATAGACCCAACGGTCTATCTCCAAGGTGGAGATGCCCGCACGGATTCTCTCTCCGACGAGGTCCAGTATAGCGGTGTTTATGACACCCGCCTTGCGGATGCCCTCTATCTGTTCGGGTGTTTTGATAAGTGCGCGGCTAGGCACCATTTTGCCGTGCTGCTGATGGCGCAGAATGATGCGATCCATCTCGGTCGGTTCCTGTCCTTTGGGAATAGACCAGCGATATTTTTTCTGTCTTCCGTTCATCGGGCGCAAAGGTACGCAAAAATGCGGACTTACAGGCACATTTTTGGAAGATTAACGATTTGTAATGGATTAGTGAGGGGATTAGAGAGGTGGCTCAATAGTCAGTTCGACCCCGACGCGACCGCAGTCGGCCCCCATCGGCGGGTTCTCCTTATATAATTCTATATGTATGCGTGCGATAGTCGGGAAGGCGGTGAAGAGCGCCCTGGCGATGCGGCCCGCCACGTGTTCAAGGAGTGCAGAGGGGATTGCCATCTGCTGCTTCACCAACTCATAGACCTCGGCATAAGAGACGGTATCCGCCAGGTCATCGCTCTCCACGGCCCGCGACAGGTCTGTCTCCAAACGCAGGCTGACATAAAAGCAAGCTCCCACGGCACGCTCCTGTGGGAGCACGCCGTGGTGAGCAAATATCTTTATGTCACGAAGGACTATAGCGGAGCTTTTTAACATTTAACATGGAACATTGAACATTGAACATTAGGCTGTTCGGGGCCTCTCCCCTCCCTCACGGGAGGGGGCTGGGGGTGGGTCTTTACCCGCAGCGGCTGGCTCCGCAATTGGTGCAGATGAGGCAGCCCTCCTGATAGACCAAAGTCTCTTGGCCGCAGTTAGGGCATCTCTGTCCGTGGGCGGCGGTGCCGTCGGTGATATATTTCTTCAGGGCACGCTCCACACCGTTCTTCCAGGTGTTGATGCTCTCACTCTGCAGAGAGAGCTGTCCCACAAGACGCACTACGTGGTCGAGCGGCATACGGTAGCGCAAGACGCTGGAGAGCAACTTGGCGTAATTCCAGTATTCGGGGTTGAACTTCTCGGAGAGACCTTCTACGGTGGTCTTGTAGCCGCGTTTGTTCTCAAACTGGAAGTCGTAGCGCTTGGTGCCGTCGGAGTTGACGTGCTTGATTATGCGGCCCTTGGTGACGCTCTTCGGGAGCACGATGCCCTCGTCCTCGTCCTGCAGACCAGTGAATATCTCGTAGGGGTGTCCGTCAAGCAGGCCCACAAAGGCCACCCACTTCTCCCTGTTGTTCTGGAAGCGCACCACATCGCACTCCAGCACGTCGGGGCGCTTCTCTACGACCTCGGGCGGGCGGCACTCGGGAATCTCGCTTTTGGCCTCATCCTTCTTGTCCTTCTTCTCCACGGAGATAAGCACTCCGGAGCGGGAACCATCGCGATAGATTGTGCATCCCTTGCATCCGCTGCGCCAGGCCTCCATATAGAGCTGGTTTACGAGAGCCTCGTCCACGCTGTTCGGTAGATTTACGGTCACGGAGATGCTATGGTCCACCCACTTCTGTATAGCGCCCTGCATACGCACCTTCATGAGCCAATCGACATCGTTGGCTGTGGCTTTGTTGTAGGGCGAGCGGGCCACCAAATCATCAATCTCCTCCTGAGAGTAGTGGCAGGTGGTGTCGATGCCGTTCACCTTCATCCAATCCACGAACTTGTGGTGATAGACAATGTATTCCTCGAAGGCGTCGCCGCTCTCGTCCGTGAAGTCCACATGCACCTCGGGGTCGTTGGGATTCACCTTGCGGCGGCGCTTATACACAGGCATAAACACGGGTTCGATACCGCTGGTGGTCTGCGTCATCAGAGAGGTCGTTCCGGTCGGGGCTATTGTGAGGCAGGCGATGTTGCGACGGCCGTAGCGGCACATGTCCTTGTAGAGCGCGGGGTCGGCATCCTTGATTCTCAGTATGAAGGGGTTATTGGCTTCACGCTTGGCATCGAAGATCTCAAATGCACCGCGCTCGCGGGCCATAGTAACGCTGGAAGCGTAGGCGCTGAGGGCCACGGTTTTCTGCACCTCTACGGCGAAGTCGGTGGCTTCCTGAGTTCCATAACAAAGTCCCAGAGCAGCAAGCATATCGCCTTCGGCTGTTATGCCGACGCCTGTGCGACGTCCCATGGAGGATTTGCGCTGAATCTTCTCCCAGAGGTGACGCTCGGCGCATTTCACCTCCTCGTTCTGCGGGTCGGAATCGATTTTAGCAAGAATCTGCTCAATCTTCTCCAACTCCAGGTCTATGATGTCATCCATTATGCGCTGTGCCTTAGCCACGTGCTCGCGGAAGAGGTCGAAGTTGAACTTGGCCTGAGGCGTGAAGGGGTTCTCCACGTAGGAATAGAGGTTTATGGCCAGCAGACGGCAGGAGTCGTAGGGGCAGAGGGGGATTTCGCCGCAGGGGTTGGTGCTGACGGTGCGGAATCCGAGGTCGGCGTAGCAGTCGGGGATGCTCTCGCGGAGTATTGTATCCCAGAACAGGACTCCCGGCTCAGCGCTCTTCCATGCGTTGTGCACGATCTTCTCCCAGAGCGTGCGGGCATCTATCTCCTTAGTTATCTGCGGGTTCTCGGAGTCCACGGGGAACTGCTGCGTGTAGGGTCGGCCCTCGGCAGCTGCCTGCATGAAGGCGTCGTCGATCTTCACGCTCACGTTGGCACCTGTGACCTTGCCCTCGACCATCTTGGCATCGATGAAACTCTCTGCATCAGGGTGTTTGATGCTAACGCTGAGCATCAGCGCACCACGGCGCCCGTCCTGAGCCACTTCGCGGGTGCTGTTGCTATATCGCTCCATGAAAGGCACGAGACCGGTGCTGGTCAGGGCGGAATTCTTCACTGGCGATCCGGCGGGACGCAGATGCGAAAGGTCGTGGCCAACGCCTCCGCGCCGCTTCATCAGCTGCACCTGCTCCTCGTCAATTCGGATCACAGCACCATAGGAGTCGGCGTCGCCGTCGAGTCCCACCACGAAACAGTTGCTCAGGGAAGCCACCTGAAAGTGGTTGCCGATTCCCGTCATGGGAGATCCGGCGGGAATAATATACTTGAAGTGGTCAAGCAGGTCAAAGACTTCCTGCGGCGAGAGCGGGTTTGGATATTTCTGTTCCACACGGGCAATCTCGTTGGCAATGCGCCAATGCATATCCTCCGGAGACTTCTCGTAGATGTTTCCGTAGGAATCCTTCATCGCGTACTTGTTCACCCACACGCGGGCTGCCAGTTCGTCACCATTGAAGTATTCAAGCGAGGACTGAAACGCCTCATCGTAAGAATATGTTTGCTGTTCCACGTTCTATATATTAACTTTTTAACTTTTAACCTTTTAACATAGTTATCATCTCATCTGCTTCTGCCCGCTCTCGTCCTGATAGGCAGCGAAGCCGAGAGCGTCGATAATGAGCAGAGTCGGGTCGTAGCCTTCCGGCACCTTGAACATCACCATCCCGGTCGGGAGCACCCACTTGTATGTGTCGTCAGCCAGGTCGGTGTAGCTGCCGTAGATGAGTTCGAGTTTGTGCAGATAATCGTTCACGTCGATGTGTTTCGGACGTGCCATTATGCGAAAGACGGTGCGCGTGTTACGCGTGTAGCTCACCAGAAAGTCGCAGTTGTCAGCCCCATAGACTGTGCCGCGCATCGCATATTGGTCCGAGTCTCCCATGCGCTTGGTGACCTTGCATCCGTTCTTGGTCAGGATCTTTGAGAATTCGTAGATGTCGCCTTTGACCTCCACGCCGATAAATTTTATATGCCCCGCTTCTTCATCATCTTGTGTCGAACTCAGGGTAGCCGCAACCACGCCCACAGCAGCGCCGATGGCGAGGCAAAGGGTTGTTAGAATCAGGAAACGTTTCATACTATATTAATATTATTAATGTGAAATGGAAAATGTAGAATGTAAAAGCTGCGCGCAGCTCAATGCTCAATGCTCAATGGTCAATGTTCAATGGTCAATGCTCAATGGTCAATGAGCCAAAAGCATCCGCTCCAACTCCGTCACCTTGTCGCGATAGGCGGCGTCGGTGCTCATGCGCTCAGCCACCTGCTGACAGGAGTGAATCACGGTGGCGTGGTTTCTGCGCCCTATGGCCACTCCGATCTTGGAGGTGGAGAGTCCTGTATGGCGCGAAGCGAGATACATGGCGACTTGGCGGGCGTTGGCTACAGGTGCCTTGCGTGAGGCCGAGCGGATGTCCGCCTCGTCGATGTCGAAGTAGGTGGCTGTGCCGTTCAGGATGTCTGAGACGGTGAGGCTCTTCTTCTCTGCTGTGCCGACGGTACGGGCCACGATGCGGCGGGCCATCTCAAGATCCACGTCGCTGCTCATAACGATACTGGTAGCAAGCAGCGAGTTCACTATACCCTCGAGGTCGCGCACGCTGGCGTTCACGTTCTCGGCGATGTAATCTACCACCTCCTGCGGGATTACCAGTCCGTCGCGCCGAATCTTGCTCAGCAGGATATCGCGGCGCAGAGCAACATCGGGGCGCTCTATCTCCGCAATCAGTCCCCACTTGAAGCGGGTGAGCAGACGCTCCTCGAAGCCCTCCAATGCCACAGGCGGACGGTCGCTGGCCAGGATTATCTGGCAGCCGTTCTGGTGCAGGTGGTTAAAGATGTGGAAGAAGGCGAGCTGGGTAGCTTTGGTGGTGAACTCCTGCACGTCATCGATAATCAGAACCTGAACGGTCTGATAGAAGTGGATGAAGTCGTTGATCGTGTTGCGGCGCACGCTATCCGTGTATTGCACCTGGAAGAGATGGGCGCTGACGTAGAGAACACGCTTCTCGGGGAATACGCGGTGAATCTCGTTACCCACGGCGCTGATGATATGGGTCTTCCCCACCCCGCTCGGTCCGTAGATGAAGAGGGGGTTGAAGGTCACCTGGTCGGGATTCTTGGCTATGGCGCGGGCCACGGACACGGTGAGTTTGTTTGAGGCACCCTCCACGAACGAATCGAACGTGTAACTGGCCTTCAGCTGCGGGTCGAAGGGCTGCAGAATCGTCGGAGCCTGGTTTGCGGGAGCCACCGACGGGTGTTTCTCCACGGCTGCGGGCGGGTCTATGGTTGTGGTCTGCTGGTTTGCGGCATCTGTGGTCACGTTGTAGCGCAGACTCACTCCCTGGCCGAAGAAGCGGTGCAAGGCACTGCGGATCAGCTCCACGAAATGCTCCTCGAGATATTCATAGAAGAAGTGACTGGGTACACGCAGCACCAGTTCGTTGCTCTCCTCGTCGAAGGCCACGAACGTCACGGGAGCGAACCACGTAGCATACTGCTGCTGGCTGACTATTCCTGCGATCATACGCAGACAGTCGTCCCATCGTTGCTGTGCAAATTCCTTGGTCACGGTAAATGAAAATTCTTCTTTGGTTTCGTGTAAGTGATTCAGTGCCTCAGTCTTATCAGACTTGCTGCAAAAAGCCTCGTTTCCATGAGGCCCAATTGCGGTGCAAAGGTACGAACTTTTTTCGAAACTACCAAAAATTATCTGCTAACAACATTTTCGTACTTCGAAGCCTAAAATGCTCATTTTACAGCAAGTTACAGATTGAGCCATGTATCACAACACCCCGCTCCCACTCTTTTACTCATCCTATTGGTTTTCAGTGCTATAACCCCGTTGTCAACAATTATAACCAACTGTTAAATCGAACAATAACTGCCCCAAAACCGATAAGTTACGTCACCCAGTCACTACCCGATTTCCGCAACCGTCTTATTTGTATTTATTTTATATAAGGCCATTTTCAGCCCCCGATTTCCGCGTGCGCGCACACGAGATAATTAATGAGTAAGCGGGAAACTATTTTTCTCCTTGGGCCTGAATCTTTTGTTCCGTAACAAATAGAGTAACACGGACGTTTGGCCCCAAGTATTTCCTCTCTATGAATACCCTTTTGCACCAAGTCCTGAATGTCTCGGTTGGCTCTCAGTAAATTTAAGAACCATGTATGTATTCCTGTTCAAAATCGGCATACAGTTTGTCAAGATCAGCACTATCGGTTGATGTCAGCTGAGAATACAACTCACTATTATAGAAGAAACGGATGGCTGTTTGCAAATCACAGCCTTGTGAATCAATCAGCCTTCTCGTCAGTTCTCTGCCAATCTGATTAGTACTCATAAATCAACCCTCCTAAGAAATGATATAGCTTTCGCTGTTTTGAAACAATACTGATAAGTCACTCTCTTGTATTTCAGACTTTCCAACAATTCTTGTTTTGAGATTTCACCCATATCATAGCGCGCATATTGTGTGCGAACATCATCATTTGCTATGGGGCCAATAATCAGGTCATAATCCGTATCTGTTGATTGTCTGTATTCATGGATAAAGTCAACCCATTCATCTGAATAGTTATCGAACTTCTTCACTCTCAACGAGCCATCAACAATAGAGTCATCATTAAATTCAAAAACAGACACAAAGGCCTTATGTGTTTTCGAAGATGGACGGTCTGCCTTATACTTTGCAAAGCGAACAGCTTGTCTCATTTCCTTACTCACATAAAAGCCAGGTCCAAAGTCTTTAAACATCTGAGAGTGCACGAGGTCAACCTCTCTCACTTCAACGTCTGAGCCATGATATACTTTAATCATAACTGTCCTCCATAAGCTCTACACACCTCCTGAACATCCTGAATGGCATAGGAAAAGTCCATCGTATGTATAACATCATAATGTTTATTAACGAAGTGAAAGCCCTTATGAACGTCCAGATAGTTAAATGCCTGACGTTCAGTAAGGCCAAATTTATCCGCGAACATTTTCACGAATACCATGAGATAATTCAGCTTATTATAATGTTTTTGGGACATAGAAAGATTATATAGCTGTTAGTTTGTTGCAAAGGTAAACAGAATACTCATAACCACCAAATTTTTAGCGGGAAAGTAATTAAAATGGGGAATATACAAGATACATATGCTAAGAAAACGCAAAGAGGCTGAACACTATGCCCAGCCTCTTTGGTTAACTGTAACGTACTGTTGAGCGAAGACGAAAAATTGTCAATTGTCAACTATAACTCCCCCCCGCCGAGGGGGTATTATAGGGGGCTATTTAATCGGTGCACCGAGGCAGAGGCGGAAGCCAGCGCCGATGTAGGGGTGCGTCGGCGACTCGGAGTGCCGGCTCGCAACACGGCAGTACTCTGCATCGTCGGTCCAGCCGCCACCCCGTTGCACACGTAAAAAGCCCGAGGTTGCACCTGTAGGATTGTACTGTGCGCTGCTGGTATAATCTCCATCCCAGTCATAGCAGCACTCCCTGACGTTGCCAGACATATCATACAAGCCAAGTTCATTCTTGTCTTTTGTCTTTACTATATGAGTTAAGCTGCTACTATTATCCCAATACCATGCTACATCACCTATGGAGTTGCTGCCGGAATATGTGTAGCCTTTACTCTTTGTGCCGCCTTTAGCTGCAAACTCCCACTCAGCTTCTGTCGGAAAACGGAACTTTTCGTCTCTGCCAAGCTGGGAAGATAGCTTGCTATTCAAAGCGGACAAAAAACTCTCGCAATCCGAGTAGCTGATTGTCTCAACTGGATAATCATCTGATGTGTTCACTGAAGAAGGAGTAGTGCCCATAACTGCATACCAAAGAGCGTTAGTAACCTCAGTTTCGCCCATATAGTAATCGTTAGTAATGGTCACGCTATGGACGGGTTGTTCATCACTATACCCATCATTTGAACCCATCTGGAACGTTCCTCCCTCTACTTTTATCATCTTGAATGTTACAGACTTACCATTGCCTGTAACTGTGAAGTAACGACTTTTTTCATAATCCGTATTACCTGTATTGTCTGTTTTACCTGTATTGTCTGAATTATACGTATTATCTGAATTATACGTATTATCTGAATTATACGTATTATCTGAATTATACGTATTATCCCACTTATAGAGAACTTTTCCATCATATAGGAGCGTGTTTCCACTTATTGTCATGACAATTTCGGAGCCTATTACAACCAAATCTTCAATAATATGATAGCCATAAGTTCTCTTGTTACCTGACCAATAATACCAACCACTTCGATATGGGAATGCTTCTCCTCGCTGACCTTGCCAAGTGCTTGTTGACTTCTGACTCATTTGACTGTACACTTCAACAGTATTACTGTTAACGAAATAATAAGCAGTTCTACTACTTGGACCAGTTTCATAATAATATAAACCAGATAAACCAGATACTTCTTCTTCCTCATCATCTCCACATGAGAATAAACAAACACTAATCGCTGCAACCATCATGATGGTAAACAGTCTCAAAAACTTACTTCTTTTCATAATTGTTTTGTCTGCCCCTCCAGTTCCTCAAGAGAGCATTATAATTAATGTGTGAAGCGTGGAACTGTATCCACTTCTCCACTCTGAGGTCTTAGGAAACCCAACACAGAAGAAATCGACAACAATCCACGCTTACGCATGGAAGCCATCATGTTTTCTTGCTGCGTTTGAAAGTTCCTAAGTTTCAGAGTGCAAGTCGAGCATAACGCTTCGTTTTTATTTCAATAAGATAGCCGACCGCTGTCGGGTGAAAACAACCTCAAATCAGCCCTCGTTATAGAACGAAAAGGCCAAAAAGAGCTGATTCTCTGCGCAAAAGTAGGAATTAGTCGTAAAATGGCAAAGAAAAAACAAAGTTTTTTGTCTTTAAGGCACAAAAAGATGCAAAATAATTTGCAGGAATCGAAGAAATGTACTTACTTTGCAACGTCAGAACAATAGTTTTGACTATCCGGGTAGAATCCCGAGAGGGCAAGCCGTACACGTCACTACCCATTTTTATAAAAGCCGTACTTTGGTGCGGCTTTTTCATTTGAAGGTATTCATCATTAGGCGTATAAATCCTTTGCTTTCTGCTATATTCCTACCAATAGACAAATGTCGGCCTCCAGAAAAGAGCAAAACTTCCTGAGCATTGGAATACGATTCAAAATAATGAAGTATTTCCGATGTTAAGTTTCGTATGTTGTAATTACAACACAAATTCAATAACACGCGATTTGATTGGCCTATAGATTCTTTCAACCGATTCCCAACAGAATTCTGACCAGTGATTGTCTTCAAATCAAACATCTTATACACGCCCTTTCGTTCAAATATGAAGTCTGCTGTCCGAATGCCTCTTGGATTGGGAAGAATATAGACTGTATAACCGAAAGTAACCGCTTTGCGTGCTGCATTCAACAATGCAGGGTAATCTCCGTTCTCCTGACCTATTGCAGAGAATATATTGATTTCACCAGCCACAGGCTGAAACTCTCTGAATGACACAATTAAACGGAGCTGGCGTATAAAGTCGGCTCCGTTTAGAATATGTAGTTTCGCCAATTCTTCAGTTATGTCATTCATTATTTATTCTTATTGTCTTGTTTTCGAGAATTTAAGCGGATGCTTCAGTCTGTATGTCTAATCTATATTTAATTCATTGGCTCTAAAGAGGTTTAAAAGGTTTAAAATTGAATTATTGATTTGATTCTATGCGTTAATTTGCTCTTCAATTGCTTGTATTAAGTTATGAGCTGTATCTATACCCTCAGCAATATCTTGTTCTTTGACATCGAAGAAACAGTTATAGTCGCTCTTCTCTCTCAAGGTTTGCAAGTTGTTATATAGTGTTCCAAAGTCTGAAGGAAGAATACCTGTCTTAATGTAATGTTGGCTGAACAATATATGAGAACCATTATGCCTGCCCGCTTGGTAACCATCTTTTATTAGCAATGCACTAACGGCATGGAAAACAGCATAATATAGTCTGTTTGCAGCTGCACTCAACCTGCCATCCTTTTGCAGATAAAGGATGTCGTCGTAGGCTTCTTTGGCTCTTGCCAACTCACGAGCTACAATAAGGTTTCTTTCTTCATTAGTTAAACTCATCCTATTACAACTTGTTTGTCATGTTCTACGTTTTTATAGAAAGGAGTAAAATGATATTCCATCCATTCTTTCTGAGAATAGACCTGAGGATTAATCTCCTCGTTGAGTTCCCAACCTAGTTTACGGAAAGGATATCCAACGCTGTAGTCACTAAAGGTGAGGGTGGGTTTATCCAACAGTATAAGCAGATCCCAATCAGAACCCTCATGAGCATCGCCTCGGGCTCGTGAGCCATAGAGATAAAGCTTGCTATGCTCGGGAAGGACTTCCTGGGCAACATGCTTAATCTTATCAATCATACTGGCTGAACTCATATTCTGTGACGCAATTATCGATTTATTACGCCGCAAAAATATGAATTAGTCGTAAAATGGCAAAGAAAAAACAAAGTTTTTTGTCTTTAAGGCACAAAAAAGCAGATCCGTATACATGGAAGAGGCATATTGCGACCCCCTGTCAGAGTGGTGGATGAGCCCCTTGATGCTGATACGGTGGCTCCGATAGAAGGCCAGGCCCATCTGGAGAACGCGGTGGCCGCGAAGGAATTTATTCAGTTCCTCCTCACTCTGTGCGGAAGACATAACGGGAAGAATAAAAGTCTTTATCTACATGATTGAATATCTCAATATATTCGACCGCGCTTCGCGAGGATTCTTTTTGCGGTCTTGGCTCGTCCTTGCTCTTTTGCGGCTCTTTTTATTGAGCCGCTTTTTGAGCAAAGCCGAGTCAAGAACCGAATGCCTTTAGGGTAGAAACTACTGGGCAAGGCGCAGTCCAACGCTTCTGCTCCGGAAGCCAGGCGAATTGTTGTCCCGGCACGACACACGGCAGCCCACGTCGAAGCTGCCCCAGCCGCCACCACGGTTCACGCGGTCAAAGCCCGAAGATGCCCCTGTAGGATTTGTCTGAGGGGAAGAGCTATAGCTACCGTACCAATCATTGCACCACTCATACACATTTCCTGACATATCGTAAATACCAAGTTCGTTGGGAACCTTGGTTGCAACGGGTTTCGTTCTTGTGTCATTGGTCGTTTCTTCATACCAGGCAACATCATTTATACTATTACTCCCGCTGTATTTATATCCACGGCTCTTATTGCCGCCACGAGCTGCATACTCCCATTCAGCCTCAGTTGGCAGGCGGAACTTTGAATCTGTCAAGCTGTTTAATTTCGTTATGAACGTCTGGCAATCCTCCCAATGGACCTGTTCAACAGGTAAGTTGTCACCCTTAAAATTAGACGGGTTGCTGCCCATAACAGCCTGCCAAAGAGCCTGAGTAACCTCTGTCTGACCAATATAGTAGTCCTTAGTAAGAGTTACCTGATGTGCAGGCTTCTCCCCATCATATACATGGCTCCCCTGCTCCTCAGTAGCTCCCATAGTAAATGTACCCGCCTCAACTTTCACCATAGTGAACGTCACACCCTTAACCGTAAAACTGAGGTTGCCGGCGGCGTTTGCTGTTGCGGAGCCGCCATCGATGGCTGGAGTCTCCTGCTTCTTCATCGTGGCAGTAAGAGAGGCGGTCTCGCCCTCTTTGACGGTGAGCGTGGATATGTAGTCGGCGTATCCTTTGCGGCTGAGTTTAATGCTGTGTGAGCCAACAAGCAAATTGGAAATCAGTTGCGGGGTCTGCCCCACCTTCTTCCCGTCTATATAGATGTCGGCGAGAGCCGGATTGCTGGTTATCTCCGCTTCGCCCACTATAGGTTTCGGTGCTTCGAGACTGATGGTCTGAGGGCCGTTGGCTACCACGAGGTCATAACGGCGCTGCGACGGGCGATGGCCTGCCAGCCGAGCCTCGAAGATGTGCACGCCTGCGCCGAGATTGCCCGTCCAGGAGCCTGTCCCTTTGCGCTGCTCATCTACCCAGATCTCAGCTCCCGACGGGGCTGTAAGGGTGATGGCTGCGAAATTAGGCTTTAGATTGACAGTTACGATATGCTTGTTCTTCGGGTCATCGACCTTGATGCGGCCCACCTCCATCTGGTAGTTCGGAGCTTTCACGGTATATTGGTACGAGCCGAATGGCATCGGCTTCTGCGCCGTGCCGTCACTGGTGGCAAGCATCTCGCCGTCGAGTTCCACTACGGCTTCGGGCGGCGTGAGCTGGAATACCACATACTGTGTGGTGCGTGCCTCCTTGATAATGATTTCCCTCTCTCCCGAGACCAGTTCCATAATATATGTCTTGCCAGATTCGAGCCCACCAGAAGCGATGTAATCTCCCATTTGAAAGTCATAAAGGTTGCCCAACTGTTTATGGCCTATCGACAGGCGTTTGGCGCCGCTCTGCACCCAGACATAGATCTCCAACGGGTGTGCCGGGGTCTGCTCCTCGGTCTTCTCTATCGGCAGGAGCTGTCCTGCATCGAAGGTAAAGCCGTGCTCGTTGGTTCGCACCTTAATCAGGGCGCACGGTTCATTGTTGGCGTGGTCGAGGATGCATGTGCTTCCACGGTTGGCTGTGAAGTCGCGCTCATCTAAATAGAATTTTCTGACCACGAGTTCCTGAGCCGCCACCTGTATGGTGGCAACCAGCATAAAAAACAGTAATAGATAGTATTTTCGTCTGTTCATCTCATGATGTTTTAACACAAACGCACGCTTATGGGCGGTTTTGCAGTCTCTCAACGTTATGGCTGAAAGGCTTTAAAGAAGTGTAATAAGTTTAAGAGTTATAGCTTCTCTATGTCTTCGGCACTAAGACCAGTATATTTTTCAATAAGTTCCGCAGGTACGCCGTCAGATTTCATGCGGCGAGCTGTATCTGACAAGCCTTCTGTACGGCCCTCTTTAAGGCCTTCTTTAAGGCCTTCTGCACGACCTTCTGCACGACCTTCTGCACGACCTTCTGCACGACCTTCTGCACGACCTTCTGCACGACCTTCTGCGTGTCCTTCCATCTTGGCAGTTGTCAGTACATCTTCCTGCACCATGATAGCATCAAGGTGGCGGTCGTATGCTACGCGCTCGGAGGGAGTCATAGTCATCACCTGCAGCTTCTTTCTAGCCTCACTCAGTCCGGGAGTCTGCGTGTCGTCCTTAATATGTCCGTTTTTCAAGTAGTCTAACCACTCCTCCAAAGGAGTCTTGGCTACGGCGTTGAATTCATTGACGCGAATGATGAAGTACTCTGGGAACACTTGGGCGGGTGTCTTCATGTGAATGACATCCTGTTCTTTGGTGCTCACCAGAAGTTCATCGTTTGTATGAACGCCGATGAAGCGGGTCTGACCATGATAAAGATAATCGGAACCCCGTCCGAGATCGAAATATACGATACTGATGTGATAAACCTTCTTCACCTCTTTGTACAGGCTGCCCAGCTTTATGTGCTCGGTCAGCGTCTTGGCCACTCCGTAGAGGATGCGTTCCAGATAGTAGAGCTGGCGCGTGAGCTGAACTTCCACCAGAATAATATCTCCAGCTGCGTTCTTAGCTTTGATATCAACTCGGTTGAACTTTTCGTCTTCTTGTTCCTGATCGCTCTCGCTCTCAAGTATTTCGACTATTTGAGTCTTCTCGCCGAGCAGCACGGTGATTAGTCCTTCGAGTACTCCAAAATTGGCCTTGTCGCGAAGCATCCGCTTCACGGCCCAGTCGAATCGAACGTATTTGTTTTCTACTACCATAATTCCGTCTTCAGATGAGCTAATAAGAAGTTATGTGTGCATGTTTTCTTCGGAAGCACGCCGCAAAAATACAACTTTTAATTAAAAGAGAAGAAGATAAAAGAGAAAAAATAAAGAAAAAGTGCAAAATTAGTTTTGAAGCAGAATAAGAGACAAAATAATAAATGTTTTTGGCTGGAAATGTACCGAATGTACCGAATTTGACTATAACAAGTTGTGTCTCAAAGTCTTGACTTTCGGTAGATTCCTTTTGGAATGTACCGCATTTGTACCGAATCTACCGAATTAGATGCCTTGACAGTCTAAAAAGGAGGCCTTAGTACCTTAGAGCAGAGAACTGGGGGGCGTAGAGCGTATGACTAAACGCTATTCACGTCATCAAGCCTTTGAGTGGGAAGTGACATTAATGTCACACGGTGGTGACACGGGTGTCACTTGCAAGTGTCACTCGTGTCACTCGCAGGTGACACGAATGTCACTCGAGGGTGACAATGATGTCTCTCAGCGACGCAACTACTCTTAGGTTTTGGTGACTCAGGGTCTGACAATCCGCTACAAAGGTAATAAAAAAGAATTAAATACGCAACACCTTGCGGTACATTTTTAGCAAAATGCACCGAATTTGCGGTAGATTTATATAGTAATCTACCGAAATAAATACATTTGGTATTCAATGCATTAGGATTGATTTCGGTACATTCGGTAGATTATTTCCAAAACATTTTAAATATAGATTTCTGAAGAAGTTAAGAAGTTAAGTAGTTAAGTAGTTAAGTAGTTAAGTAGTTAAGCCAAATGCCAACTGTCAATTTTCAACTGTCAATTTTCAACTGTCAAATTCCCAAGGGCCTGGCGGCGCCAGCGGAAGAAGCCCACGATGGCGATGATGACGTAGAGGGCGTAGAGGCTGCCCTTGAAAGGGATTTCCTTGAGAAAATAGAGATAGCAGGAGACGGCATCAACGGCGATCCATAACAGCCACTGCTCCACATACTTTCGTGCCAGCGCCCAGATGCCGACAATACTCATCGCGGTGGTGAAGCTGTCAGCCACCGGAACGGTGCTGTTAGTGAACGTCACAAGCAACCACCAAATCAGCGCCCAGAGCAGGCAGAGAACCAAGAGGGCAGGCAGGTAAAGGCGGGTGGGGAGAAGACCCACCCCCGAACCCCTCCCGTCAGGGAGGGGGGTGGGCTGCGCAGAGGAATCCGGCTCCACTCCATTACAGGAGGGGTTGGGGGTGGGTCTCACTCTCGTCCAAGCCCAGAAGCCATAGACAGTCATGGCGAGGTAATAGAACTCCATGCCGCAGTCGGCATACAGCCCCTTCTGGTAATAAAGGACGATGCCAAGCAGTTGCATGACGAAACCTACGACCCACATCCAGATGCTTACACGCACCTCCAGAAAGATGTACATCAGGCCAAGGATGGCTGTTATGAGGTCAAGATAATTCATTTAGCTCAATGCAT
The DNA here is from genome assembly GCA_017447625.1 of Bacteroidaceae bacterium. Taxonomy (GTDB): domain Bacteria; phylum Bacteroidota; class Bacteroidia; order Bacteroidales; family Bacteroidaceae; genus Physcousia. The sequence continues at coordinate 179,096 of JAFSNB010000044.1, read as the reverse complement.
AATGCATAATGCATAATTCATAATTATTGCTGCGCGATGCATCCGTGCGCCAGCCAATTATGCATTATGAATTTTGAATTATGAATTAATTTAAAAATTTATTGAAATATATCCGAGGAAGTTGAAGGGGGCGGAGGGAGCGAAGCCTGCGGCATCGTAGTCGCGCAGTCCCCAAGTGTTCACGGCATATACGGAGCCGTCGGCGTTCTGACGGAACTGGGGCGCGGCCCATCCGTTATTGTCGTATTTCGCATTGAAGATGTTATACAGAGTTATGCCAAGGGTGATGGAAGGGACTTTGACCATTGACTTCTTTAGCGGCAGGGTGTAACTGAGGTCCACGTCGGTGGTGAAGTGGGCAGCGAGCATGAGAGTCTCGGTGGTCTTCGTGTCATCGGTCGGTGTCCAGTCGCTCCAAGCTGTCATTGTCTTCACACCGTAATTAGTCAGATACTGCTGTCCCACGTATTTGCTATGGATGCTTGCTCGTGCGCCCTTGTAGCTGAATGTCAGGATGTTATTGAACATAAAGTTGGGCGAAAACGAGAGCGGTGTCTCGCCGATATTCACCTTCGTCACATAATCGTCGAGCGTCACAACCATATCCTTGGCGCGGTTGCGGCTCAGCGTGGCGTTCGCATCCCAGCGGAACCAGTCGGCTGGCTGCCAGGCGGCTTCAAGTTCAACGCCCATGCGGTAGCTCTTCGGGATGTTTTTCGTTACGGCAACGCCCTCGTCGTCAAGTTCGCCGGTGAGCACGAACTGGTCCTTGTAATGCATGTGATAGAAGTTCACTCCGGCCGTGAAGCGGCGGCTCTGGAACTTATAGCCCACTTCGAGGTCGCCGAGACGCTCCGGGCGCACGTCCTCGCCGTAGTGTTCCTGATAGTGGTCACGCGTGGGTTCGCGGTGGGCTATGGCGTAAGAGGCGTAGAGGCGGTGGTGGCGCAGGAACTCGTAGTTCACGCCCACCTTCGGATTCAGGAAATTGAAGTTCTTGTTTATGTCAATAGCCTGCTGATGGCCATCGGCCCATTCATCAAGCGTGCCTGCAAGCACGTATTTGATGTGTCGGAACTGGATGTCACCGAAGAGCGAGAGTCCGCGCACGATTTCCCACGTGGCCTTTGCATAAAGGTTGGCATCTGTCTTGTGCGACGCGGTGTGGTAATAAGGCTGGTCGGGAGCGAGGTTCGCATACATGTCCAACACGTCATCAACCTCATTGTACAAAGGTCTGGCTACCCAGAGCACGGTTCCGTCGTGTTTGGAGTTGAAGCGGTTCACGGCTCCGCCGAGATTCACCTCCAGCCCGCGGAAGTTCTTGTAGTTTGCCGAAGCCACCAGTCCGAAGAAATCCTTCTTGCCGCCCTTGCGCTGCACGAGATTGCCGCGCAACTCGGAACTCTCGGTCAATCCCCATTTGTACAGTTTCTTGTTCTGTTTCATCTGGTCGTAGTCGTAACCGTCGTGCGTATAGTGCAGGGCTACATTCGTGGTCCAGCGTGTGCCAATCTGCTGATTCCAGTGCAGTTGGTAGTGCTGCTGGCGGTATTTGTCATACTGGTTATCGTAGAAGCACATCTCATCGTTCTTGCCGTAGTAGAGGCCGCAGGAATTGAAGGTGCGTCCGTAGAGGCTCTGCTCGTATTTCGAGGTGTAGTTCCACGCCATATAGGTCTTCTCTGTGCCGTTGAAGGTAATCAGTTTCACGCTGGAGTTGTCGCCGAACCAGCCGGCCTGCAGGAAATAGGAGTTGAGCGAGGATGTGGCTCGGTCTATGTAGCCGTTTGAGCCGATATTCGAGAGGCGGCCCTGCAAACCGAACCGTCCGCCTATAAGTCCTGTGCCGAAACGCAGGGTCTCTTTGTGTGTAGCGTAGGAGCCAGCCGACGCGTCGAGGCCCACATAGGGCTTGGCGTCGATGCGGTCTGTAAGCATATTCACCGTGGCACCGAAAGCGCCCGCGCCGTTGGTGCTCGTTCCCACGCCGCGCTGGATCTGTATGGACTGCACGCTGCTGGCGAAATCGCCCATATTGGAGAAATAGACCAGCGAGCTCTCGCCGTCGTTAAGCGGCACGCCGTTGGCAGTTATGTTAATGCGCGAGGGGTCTGTGCCGCGCACGCGAAACGAGGTGTAGCCTACGCCCGCTCCTGCATCGGTGGTTGTTGTCACGCTGGGTGTGAGCGAGAGCAGGAACGGCACGTCCCGGCCGTGGTTCACAGCCTGAATCTGCTCGCGTGAGAGCTCTTTCACAGCCATCGGTGTGCGGCTGCCGGCACGGGTGGATGTGACCTGAATCTCTTGGAGAAGACCCACCCTCTCACCCCTCCCGTCAGGGAGGGGAGTTGGCTGCGCGCCAGATTCGTCCCCATAATGGGGCACAATGCTATCATTTGAGGCCCACTCGGGGGCGGTAGGGGGGGCCGGAACCGCATACGCAGAAAGGGCGACGAGCAAAGCTGTCGCAAAAACAATCTTTTTCATTCTATTATATATAAAGTTCTTTGTACATAATTCTTTATTTCCTACGGCAGAATTACCTGCTTCAGGTTCGAGGGTATATTCTCAGCAGACCGACTCCGGACTGCACCCCTAAAAGGACGGCGCAAAGGTAGTGCTTTTCACTCTAACCGCCAAATAAAATGGCAAAAAAAGTTAGCCCCCCTACCCCCAGAGGGGGAGGAGGGTTTGAGGAAGCCCCTATAATCCCCCGGCGGGGGATAAGAAGCTTAAGGGGTTTAAGGAGTTTAAGAGGTTTAAAGAGTTTAAGGAGTTTAAGAGGTTTAAGGGCGGCGCGTAGTCTGATTATGCATTATGCATTATGCATTATGAATTAAGAATTGTCACTTAACTACGACCTTGCGGCCGCCGATTACATAGACGCCCTTCGGGAGTTTTCCATTGAACATTGAACATTGACCATTGACCATTGAACATTGACCATTGACCATTTTGCGACCGCTCAAGTCATAAACGTCGCCGCCCTTGCTGTCGGCCTGTATGCCGGCGATGCCGTCGGGGTTCGTGACGGTGAGCGTGCCGAAGACATACTCAAAGATGTAGTTCTCGGCCTCAGCTCCATAGACACGAATCTCGTATTCTCCGGCGGGACTGTCCTTCGTGGCGTCGCACTCTATGATAGGCTGGGCCGTGAAGACGCTGGCGTTCTCGCGGTTGCGGAAGGTGCGAATGGTCAGTTCGAACTCGGGGTTCTCTTGGCCCACCTCACGGGTGTAGCTCTTGGCAGTCACGGTGAGCAGCGAAGGCTCAACAGCGAGCACGCCGGGACGCAGTTCCACGCCCTCGGTGGTTATCGTGCCGATCTCAATGGCAATTGGGTAGAAGCCCACGGGCGATGCGTTGACGGCTTCGGAGGACATCTCCGGCTGGCCGCTTATCGGGGCGCCATCAACATGGAAAGTGAATGTCGGGTTCGGACGGCCGTAAGCGCGGCTGACGCTGTCCGGAGTCACAATGGGCTGGCCAGTGAAGGCCGTGACTCGGCTCTGAGCCCACGCCTCGTCTGCGCCGTAGGCCTCAACGAACTGCTGCGGCACGAACCACGTGTGGTGCTCTGTGCCCACGGTCTCGCTCTCCAGCTTGGCCTCGTTGTTCAGCACTACGATATATTTCAGCACCGACGTCGTCGGGAACACGTTCTTGCCTAATGTCTTCACGCCTGCGGGCAGATAGATAGTCTGTAGAGTGCTGGCGCTGCTGAACGCCTCGTCAGGAATCGAAGTGAGAGAGGTGAAGTAGCGCAGATCCTCAAGAGAGACAACGCCTGTGGCTGAGCGGAAGGCTGAACCTAAGTCTGTTACGGCTGCGGCCTCTTCAACACTCAGTTCCTCGTCGTCGTTCGCATCCCAGTTGTTCACGCAGATTGTCTTGGCGCGCTCGTCGGCAAACTCGATATAATGAAGTTTCACGCGGAGGGCGTCTATGGCAGCCTGCACATCATCGTCTGTAGATGCCGGGTTGTCATACACAGCCTGCTCTGTGCTCACCTCAAGAGCCTGACCATTGGCTATAGCGAGCAGCGAACGCAGGTTAGCCATGTTGTCGCGCTGGCGCTCAACCTCCTCAACATCACTCAGACGGATGAAAGCCCACTGGCAGTTGGCAGGGTTGAGGTTATAATCAACATCGTAATAAACGCCGTCGGTGATATACGCATAGTCCGTCTCGTGGTTATACTGTGTGCCGAGGAACAGCGTATCGACATGCTCGCTGTCGCCGGTCGGAACCTGCAGGGTGTAGATGTGGCGTTCGGGGTCAATCTCTGTAACCTGCCAGTAGGCCTTGGCGGATACGGAGCCGTCAACGAAGCAGGCCTTCACGCCCTCGCCCACCTTACTGTCGGTATTAGTGCGGAACAGGGTGTTCTTTTCTGCGGCAAGAGTCTGGAGATAATACTGTCCATCCTTCATCGACTTGGTGCGCTTCACCTGATAACGGACTCCGCTGTTGGCCACCACGGCCTGAGTGCCGTAGGCCTCGCCTTTGTTCAGATAACTGCGGGTGCCGAGGTTATAGACATACACGGTCTCGTTCTCTTCTAAGGGTGCAAAGCCTGCATCCGGAATCACGCGCATCTCGCGAATCTCGCCGAACTCTTTCCACACGTCGGCCTCGGAATAGAGGGCGGAACTGCCCTGCGGTACATAGAGCACAGCCTTGCTAAGATCAACACCGCTGAACGAGTTGGCAGTCACGCTGACGGTTGCGGGGTCAGCCACCGGCAGACGAACCTCCTTCAGGGCGGTGCATCCGGCAAAAGCGTTCTCCGCAATAGAGAGCAGGCCAGTGCCGAACTCCACGTTTGCGAGCGATGTGCAGTCCTTGAACGCCTGTGAAGCCACGGATGCTATTCTGTTTGGCATAAGCACGCGCTTCAGATTGGAGCAGCCGAGGAAGGAGTTGTAGAAGATTGCTGTGGCGTTCTTGAAGAGCAGCATCTCGTCAAACTCCGTCACATTCTTGTTGTTCTGGAATCCACATTCGTTGTAGAAATATTCGGCGGCCTCGGCCTCGGCCAGAGTCAGCTCGCCATCTTGGTTCACATCCCACTCACCGACACAAGCCTGACGTGCGGCCTCGTCTGCAAAGACAATGAATCCGAGACGCTTGCGCAGGGTACGCTGAGCTCGCTCCAGATCGGCCACGTCGCTATCCATGTTGTCATAGACAGCTCGCTCGCGGATGGCGCTCACATGTTTCATGCTGGCCAGTTCGAGCAGGTCGGCAAGAGCCTTGGCTGCCACATATACGGAGTCGGCATGCGCGTCCTGAGCCACAAAACGCCAGCGGCAGTTGAGCGGCATCTGCTCTTTGTTCACGTCCGGATAAGCGCCATAAGTCGGAGAGGTCTCGTTGCTGGCGTGGTCTGGATTGATGCCGAGAGCCTTGTTTGCGCTATATCCGGTGGCACCCTTCGGCGTCTGAATAATATAGCTTCCGTCCTCGGTAGCGGTGACAGTCCACTGGGCACTTGTTCCGTTGGATGTAGTGCCGTCAACGAAGCAGGCCCAAGTGCCGTTGCCTACCTTGCCGTCGGTCTTTGTGCGGAAAGTCAGGTGGTTGTTGTTGCCAGTGTCGTCGGAATAGAGATAATAGTTGCTTGAGCCTGACGACGGGCGCTGCAGTTTGAACATCATCGGCATACCTGCATCCGTGCCCACAGCCTGAGTGCCGTAGGCCTCGCCCTTGGAGAGGAAGCGGCCCGTGCCGACATTATAGATATAAACCGGCGTGTTCTCTGCCATTTCGGTGAAGCGTGCACCGGAAAAATTGCGCTCGCCCTTGATTGTCCCTATGGCATTCCACGGGGCTGTGGAGGAATAATAGGCAGTGGTGCCCTGCTGACAGTTGAGCGTAGCGTCCGAGAGGTCGAGGCCTTCGAAAGCGGTTGCATCGATGGTCAGAATCTCTGGCACGAGGCCATTAGTGGTGAAGGTCTTGAGTTTCGAACATCCTGCAAATGCCTGGGAGCCGATGTTTGTCAGGGTAATCGGGAAAGTCATCGATGTCAGGGCGGCACAGCCGAAGAAGGCTCCGTCGCCGATGGTCTGCAACCTCTCAGGCAGATTCACGTCTGTGAGCTTGGCGCAGTCGGCGAAAGCGTTCGAGCCGATGCTGGTAACGGTGGACGGCAGGTTTATTTCCTTCAGTGAGCGGCAGCCCTCGAAGGCGGCAGTTCCGATAGAACGCAGTTTCTTGGGCAGGTTCACGGATGCCAAATTCGAGCAACCGGCAAAGGCGCTGTCGGCGATGGCTGTAAGACCAGTGAAGTAATAGAGCTCAGGCAGGGCAGAGATGCGCTGCCCTTTGAATGTGGTGCCAAGGTCCTTCACGGCGGCTGCCTCCGCGTATGTCAGGGTGCCGTCGCCGTCGGCGTCAAACGCAGCCGTGCACAGTTTCTGGGCGTTCTTGTTCTCAAACGCCATTGCCTTGTTTGCGCTGGCGGGCGGCTGCGAACCGAGAATGGCCTCTGGGTATTCGCTATAACCGCCATTTGAGCCGCCGATGCCCTGAGAGCTCGGGTTGAGGGTGGTCAACAGGAACCAACCGTCGCTGCTTCCGCCCCAGCCCCAGTTGATGCGAAAACAGTGGTTGCCGTCGTAACCGTGACAAACGAAAGCGTGGCCTCCCTCGGCATTTGCGCCGGCGAGGTAGAAGGGACGGCCCTCAGCCAACTCGTTATAGAGCAATGCATCCCAAGCGTCAGCTGAATATTGACTGCCGTCAACATAGCGGGTGTTGTTGTCATAGCCAAAGTAGTTGCGCATGGCATCTGCCACACGCCAGGAGTTGGCTCCGGAGCTGCTGTTCGTGTAGTCCATCTGGACGCTGACTCCGCAGTAAAGCATCAGCTGCGCCACAGCTGTACGCTGCTTGCCAGTGGCAGAGCTGCCGTATTCGTCTATCATATTGTCCCAGTCTATCGGGGCACCGGCAGCGATGCCATCTACATGCAGATGTCCGTAGGTCGGGTCTTCGGTGTAGGTGTCGTAGGCGGGGATAGCGGCCTGAGTCTCGGTGACAGAAATCTTGCGCCAGTAATAAAGCACCTGTGCCATTGCCGTAGCCACGCAGCCGGTGACGGAGCGGCCCTTGTTGAAATAGTTGGGGCACAGGTCGTTATAAGGACTACCCTGACTCCACTTCGACGTAATCATCGGGGAGATGGCAGGGTGCACAGGAGCGTAGCGGGGTCTCTCGGGGAATTTCTCCGGGTGCTCGCGCATCTCCGACAGTTCATTCTCATATTGCGAGAGCCACACACGCATATTGTCTGGCAGAGCCTCGTAGTCGAACTCGCCCTCATCGGTATATCCCAACACAGGCAGAGTCTCGTCGTCGCCGGAGACAATAACATAACCCTGGTTAACGCCGCGGTTGAACACATAGTAGAGTTCCTTCTCGACGGACGTGGCCGTCTTGAGCCTCGGGGATAGTTTGGCACGACGCGTCACGGGAGCCAGCTGGCGGCTTCCGGGTACATTCTGCAGGAACTGTGCAGCCCTCTCCTTAGCCTGCTGACGTGTGATTGGAGCAGCGTTGGAGGCGATGGTCACGGTGAGGCCGAGCAAGAGCGCAGAGAGCCTCTTCAAGTGTAAAAAGTGCTTCATATTTTCAGTTTTATTAGTTTTTCCGCTGCAAAAGTAATCTTTTTATACTGAACTAAAGCATGTTTAACCAAAAAATAACTCTTTTTCTTTCTATAGTCAGATTTATCTCTGTATCTTTGCACCCGATTTCAAGAAACGAACAAGATTAACACACAATATATGAACCGAGAACAAGACAACCTGCAATCGCTCGGACGCAAGACGGAGTACCCGACTGACTATGCGCCGGAGATGCTGGAAACTTTCGAGAACCGCCACCCGGACAACGACTACTGGGTGCGATTCAACTGTCCTGAATTTACCTCCCTCTGCCCTATCACCGGACAGCCGGACTTCGCCGAGATTCGCATCAACTACCTGCCCGGCAAACTGATGGTGGAATCGAAGAGCCTGAAACTCTATCTCTTCAGTTTCCGCAACCACGGAGACTTCCACGAGGACTGCGTGAACACAATCATGAAGGACCTGATTCGATTGATGCAGCCCAAATACATCGAGGTAATCGGACTCTTCACCCCACGCGGCGGAATAAGCATCTACCCATACGCCAACTACGGACAGCCGGGCACGAAATACGAGGAAATGGCGCAGTACCGCCTGCTTCACCACGATCTTTGAACCATTGAACATTGATCATTGAACATTGAGCATTGAACATTGAGCATTGAACATTGAACATTGAGCATTGAGTATTGAACATTGCGCCAGCAGCCCTCCCCCCCACGGGGGGAGATGGAGAGGGGCCTATACATTAATATATATATATATACAGATGAAAAAGCAATTATTTGCGTTGCTGCTCACTTTCGCAGCACTTTCTCTTTACGCACAGAGATACGAGATAGACTTCAACGCTCCGGGCGCAGGCGGAGACCTGCAACGCGTGAATCTGGTTGATATGCAGACGGGAGCCGTGATTGACTCCTTCCAAGTAAGCCACGAACACGCCATACTGGAAGGCACTTTACAGGGACTGCCCAAACTGGTGAGAATCACACAGCCCGGCTCACGCGGCCAGATGGCAACCCTGATTCTGGACTCCACACCCACAAAGGTGACTGTGGACAAGACTAAAGCCGGCGACGGGATAAACGCGGGCGTTACCATCAGCGGCTCTGCCGACAACAGCAAGATTGACTCTATTGCGGCTCAGTTCAACATCCACGTAGCCGAAATAATGAAAGCATACGCAAGCGTTCGCGCCAGCGCAGAACAGAACGGCGGCAAGCCCTCCCCCGATGCCATTCAGAAATATCAGGCTCGCTTGGATGCAGAAATCCTTCAGATGCGGAAAAAGATGCAGAACGCCCTCAACGAGAACCGCCAGAGCCTCATTTCGCTGCTTATACTGGCAGAGACATCGGAGATATTAGACAAGAGCTTCGTGGTCACATATTTCCGCGACTACCCCTTCGCATCAGCCGCCTGCCTGAAGAGACTGGCTTCTGAGGTAAAGGCCGCTGCCCTGCGCGCTCCGGGCGCTTCGCTCATAGACTTCGCCCTTCCAGACGAGAGCGGCACAGAGCACCGCCTGTCTGAATATATCGGTCACGGACGCTATGTGCTGGTTGACTTCTGGGCCTCGTGGTGCGGCCCATGCCGTCAGGAGATGCCAAACGTAAAAGCTGCCTACGAGCGTTTCCACGATAAGGGCTTTGACATCGTATCCCTCTCCTTCGACAACAACCGCGAGGCGTGGCTGAAAGCCATCAACGAACTGCAGATGCCATGGACTCACCTCTCCGACCTGAAAGGATGGAAGTCCGTGGCAGCACAGCAATATCAGATTCAGTCCATCCCCTGCACCATCCTGTTCGGTCCTGACGGCAAGGTGGTTGCATCCGACCTCAGAGGCGAGGCTCTGGCTGAAAAGCTGTCCACGCTGCTGAAGTGAAGTTAAAAGGAAGTTAAAGGGAAGAAAGACCAGCCCGACGCAGCTACTCTCCCCCCCAGGGGGGAGTTGGAGGGGGGCTTTAAATTTTCAAAGCATGTTCAACGTCAAGATATTAGGTTGTGGCTCGGCTCTGCCAACAAGCCATCATCTGCCCAGTGCGCAGGTGGTGGAAGTGAGGGGCAAGCTGTTGCTGCTGGATTGCGGCGAAGGTGTGCAACTGCAACTGCGCCACCAACACCTGAACCTGATGCGAATTGGACATGTCTTCATAACCCACGCCCACGGAGACCACTGTTTCGGACTGCCAGGACTGATTTCCACATTCTCTCTGCTTGGTCGCAAGACTCCGCTTCACGTCTTCGCGCCAGCCACGTTACAGCCGTTCTTCGACTGCATTATAGACTCCTTTTGCGTGGGGATGCAATATGAGGTGACGTTTACCCCTGTAGATCCGGAGCGATGCGAGGTCGTCTGCGAGACCTCCTCCTTCCGCGTAAGCTCTCTGCCGCTGCGCCACCGCGTGCCCTGCTGCGGCTACCTCATTGAGGAACAGCCGTCGCTGCCGCACATCCGGCCTGAAATGATTGCAGAATACGATATTCCGCACTGGGCGATAAACAACATAAAGGCGGGAGCCGACTGGACCGCTGCCAACGGCGAGGTAATCTCCCACGAGCGTCTGACACGCCCCGCAGAACCGCCCTGCCGCTACGCCTACTGCACCGACACGATGCCGAATCCCGACCTCCCCGCATGGATAGAGGGTGTGGATTTGCTTTACCACGAAGCCACCTATGCAGAAGCCGACGCGTCCAAAGCGACGCTTGTGGGCCACTCCACGGCGACCCAGGCGGCCGAAATCGCACGGGCTGCATATGTCCGACGTCTGCTGATAGGGCATTTCTCAGCACGCTACGACGACGAGACTCCCCTACTCCACGAGGCTCAAGCCATATTCCCCGCCACAGAACTTGCCGACGAAGGGCTGGAAGTGACACTGCGCGTCTAATAATGAATTATCAACTGAACAAATGACGAACGAGACAGAACTGACTCTCCGACTGCGAGACCCGGAACAGCGCACAAGCGCGTTCACCGAGCTCGTGGAAGCCTACAAGGAACCGCTCTACTGGCAGATCCGGCGCATGGTGCTCGTGCATGACGACGCCGACGACGTGCTGCAGAACACGTTCCTCAAGGCTTGGACGGGAATAGAGAACTTCCGCGGGGAGTCGAAACTATCGACCTGGCTCTTCCGTATAGCCTACAACGAAACGCTCAACTTCATCGAGCGCCGCCGACAGGCTACAAGCATTGATGACGAAGGGGCAGCCGCCGTGGCAGCGACCCTGCAGAGCGACCCCTATTTCGACGGGGACGAAACGGAGATGCAGTTGCAGGAGGCAATAGCCTCACTGCCCGAGAAGCAGCGTCTGGTATTCACTCTGAAGTACTACGAAGACATGAAATACGAGGATATCAGCGAGCGACTCGGCACCAGTGTCGGCGCCCTGAAAGCCTCTTACCACCACGCAGTAAAGAAGATCTCGGACTGGTTTAATAAACTGGAATAAGAAAAACTGAACTTTTTTATATTTTACCTTAAACCTTTTAACAAAAACGGTGTCATATAGACAAAGATACAGAAAACTATGAAACAGTTTGACCCTATAAAGCATAAGAATAGCCAGCCGTTCAGCACACCGGAGGGCTACTTCGAGGACTTTACCCAGCGGATGATGGCACGCATCGCCACCGAGGAGAAAGCCAAGGAGGAACGGGTGACAGCCGAAGCCGCACAGCCAAGCGCACAGCAAACCGCCAAGGTCATCTCGCTTTTCAGCCGCACAAGCAAGTTCGTCAAATATGCTGTGGCCGCAGCGCTCGCAGGTGTCGTCTTCGGCACAAGCGCATATTTCTTCTCACGCCAGAGTCAGGACATGGACTATCTCCTCACCGCAATGCAGGAAGAGAATATGGACGAGAACTACATCAACGACGTCCTCGACTACGAGATGGTAAACAACCAGGAAATAGCCTATTACCTCACAGAAGCATACTAATTTAATGCATAATGCATAATTAAGAATGCATAATTAGGCTGCGCGCAGCCCTTAAACCTCTTAAACTCTTAAACCTTTTAAACTCCTTAAACTCCTTAAACTCTCTATAATATGAAGAGAATCGTTTTCCTTATAGCCCTGATCGCTATTTCAGCGACTTCAATAAGAGCCCAGGAGCCGAAAGCCCCGAAGTTCGACCCGCAGGCCTTCCGCCAGCACATGGAACGCGCCCTAACTCAAGAAGCGTGCCTGACCACCGAAGAGGCCAATGCCGTTTTCCCCATCTATAACGAGATGCGTGAGAAGCAGCGTGCCCTCGGCGAGCAAATCAGAACCATCAAATGCGCGACCTACGCAGACGACAAAGAAAGCCAGAAAGCTGTGATGAAAATCAAGGAACTGCAGATCGACTTGGCAGAGACCGAAGAGTCTTATTACAAGAAGATGTGCAAGGCTATTCCCGCAAGCAAAGTCCTGAAGATGATGTTGGCTGAAGACAAGCTGCACAGGCGCATGATTCAAGGCGCCAGAAAGGGTCATGAGCACCAAAAAGACCACAAGTGGAAGCGTAAATGAACTAAAAACGCAAAAAAATCGCCTTTCATGCTACAGCGTATTACCTTTTTTAGTACTTTTGGCCCGAAAAAAGACGGAAGCATAGCATGAAAGCAACCCATCAGACCATTCAACAGATAGAAAGGGCGCTGCACAAAGTGGCAGATAAGTTCCCGAAGGAGGCAGAGCCAGTGCTCACAGATATCCACCTTCAGGCCAAGCCTGGCAGCGGCGAACTGATTGCATACAACGACGACATGGAAGAGTTGACCCGTGTCGTTATTGAAGAGTGGATAGGCAGTCCGGATGACAATTTCTACGAGGACATAACTCCAATCCTGAAACAATGTCTAAGCCACCTCTCCGAGGAACTGGAGCAGATGGCCGTCTTGCATCCCTACTCCTTCGTGCTGATTGACGAAGACGGAGAGACTATCGCCGACATCTATCTGGTTGATGATAACAACCTCATCCTCGACACCGAGCTTCTCAAAGGGCTCGACAAAGAACTGGACGAATTCCTTGCCCAACTGATGAGCGAATAAGAACAGCTGAAGCCAGACCCGAAAAGGCCAGGAACAACGGTAGAGGCTAGAAACAAATAACCCAGAGCAAAGGCTCTGGGATTTTTGATTTATAAAGTTTCGTTATTCCCTATCTGATGGAAACCTTACGGGCTGTGTTGCCGACACGCAGAATATAGCAGCCTTTCGGCAGATTTAGCGTCATCGACTTATCCTCACTGTCTATCTTCATCACAGCAACGCGCACACCAGCAAGGTTATAGACCTCCAACATCTGGCCTTCGGCACCTGAGACATGAACTTGAGCACCGCTCACAACGATGGTGACAGGAGTTACCTCTGCCTCTATCCCATCCTTTTCCTTGTCGCTAACCTCAGATGCCTTCACAGATAATGCTGTAAAGGATGCTAAAAGCGCAAGTATGATGAACGATTTTCTCATTTCTTTTCTCTTTTACTATATAAATAGTTCCTTACTGGCGACAAAAGTAGGGCTTTATTTGTTTTCCACCAAACTTTTTTCCACTTTTTTGCCGTTTTCGCCCCATTTTCTTTCAAAAAAACACAATAACGCCCACTTTTACAGGAAAAATGCTTATAGAAACACAGAGGATAGCCCAAAAACTCGGAAGGATTCAATCCCCACCGAGCGGAACGAAAGAAGAGCTGGAGGGGATTGAACCCTCGTCCAAACAGGGAAATACCGAGTTTTCTACATGCTTATCCCAGCCTAAGTTTTCGAGCGAAGACCCGACCTGGGCCACAGGCCAACGCCTTATCCCCTGAAGATGTCACCCTTGGCGCGGGGCCGCCGCGGGTTAGTCCCGTTGTTGCTGCACCACCGTTTCGGAGAGTTACGGGACGAGTGCCTCCGGGTGATGTCTCGTTCCAGCACCTTGTGCCGGAATAAAGCTATCGATCTACTAAGACTTCAATCAAGCAGCGAGAGCGTAAGTGTTTTCGCCAGATAATTGTTGGAAACCATTGATTAAGGAGAGCGATTAGCGACTCTCCGCATGCTTGCGCGACGTTCCGTCCTGCTGTCAAATCCATGTCAGCCCCGGAAAAGCGGTGCAAAAGTACAAAATATTTTCAAGTTGGTGCAATAGTTCGATATTTTTTTGTAATTTTGCGCCGCTTTTGCAATAAAATCGCGTTGCGAGAGTTATATTAATATAAGAGAAAGACCTAAATCATGATACAACAAGCCACCATTACAATGGCAATATCAGATAGCATGAACCCAGCGGAGCGGGCAGTGAAACGCATTTTCGATTTCACAGTGGCTCTTATTGGGCTTATTCTTCTTTCACCGGTTTTCCTCTTTGTTTATATTTTGCTGAAGAAGCAAGGCGATGGCCCTGTAATCTTCCGTCAGGAGCGTATAGGCTATCAAGGCAAGCCGTTCAACATCCTGAAATTCCGGACAATGGTAATGGATAGCGAGGAAGACGGCTGTCCGCAGCTGGAGAAATATGAAGACAATCGTCTGACACCTGTCGGAAAGATTTTGCGAGAGCACCATCTGGACGAGCTCCCACAGTTGTGGAATGTCCTCAGAGGTGACATGAGCTTTGTCGGCCCCCGACCTGAACGCAAATACTTTATAGACAAGATAATGGAAGTCAACAGCGATTACGAGTACATCTTCCTGATGCGTCCCGGCTGCACTTCCATGGCAACCATCTACAACGGTTACACCTTCAACATGGAGAAGATGCTTATCCGCCTGCAGATGGATTTAGAGTATCTTCAGAAGCGGTCGCTGCTGCTTGACTTGAAGATTCTGTTCACAACCGTTGAATACATAGTTTTTGGAAAGAAATTCTAATATGCATATAAGAAGAATAGTTTTCATGCTTGTCGCCACGCTTACGGTGACGATGGCAATGGCCCAGTCAATGACTGACGAGCAACTTATAAAATATGTCCAAGCGGAAAAAGAGAAAGGCACAAGCCAGAATGTCATATTGCGAAACCTGGTCGCCAAAGGTGTAACACCGGAGCAGGTACGCCGCGTACGCCGCAAGGTTGAAGCAGAGCAGCAGCAGTTGGGTGCCAGCGACCTCACAGGCAAGACCGGCGGCACAACCCAAAGCCGCCTGCGCACCCAGCGCCAGCGAGAATTGGACGAGCGCCAGAAGCGCCAGGGACAGATGGTCCGTTCGCAGATGGAAGAGCAGGAGTGGCGCTACAAAAACCGTAAGCAGCGCATTCAGGATTTGGAGAGCGAGACCGATTTCTTCGATCTGGACTCTCTGCAGTATTATGCAGACCGTCTGCCAAAAGATCAGCAGGTGTTCGGTCGCGAGATATTCAACCAGCCTTATCTCAGCTTTGAACCTAACCAGAATATAGCCACTCCGACCAACTATCGTCTTGGAGCAGGCGATAAAGTCATAATTGACATCTGGGGAGCAAGCCAGCTCACCATCGAAGAAACGATTTCACCGGACGGAACGATAACTATAGATAATGTTGGACCTGTTCAACTTGCGGGTCTTACGGTTAGTCAAGCCAAGCAACGCTTGAGAAGTCGCATAGGACAGTTCTATTCCGACTGTGAAGTAAGCCTTGCACTGGGCGAGAACCGTTCCATCAACGTGCAGGTGTTGGGCGAAGTAAAGATGCCCGGTAGCTACACTATGTCCTCGCTCTCATCTGCCTTCAACGCCTTGTATGCAGCCGGTGGTATCGGAGATATCGGTACGGTGAGAAATATCAAGGTCTATCGTGGCGGACGACAGCTGACCACCATCGACGTTTATGAATTCCTGCTTCACGGCAACTCCACGGGCAACGTTCGCCTTCAGGATGACGATGTCATCATAGTCGGCCCCTACGAATGTCTCGTTGAGGTTCGCGGTAAGGTGAAACGCCCGATGTTCTATGAGATGAAGCCTACCGAGAGCGTTGCTCAGGTAGTGAACTACTCAGGCGGCTTTTCCGGAGACGCCTATACCAAGAACGTTCGTCTCGTGCGCAAGCAGGGCATGGAATACACGATGCACACTATCGGAGAGTTCGATATGGGCAACTTCAAGATTGCCGACGGAGACTCACTCTATATCGACAGCGTAATTCCCCGATTCTCAAACATGGCGGAAGTGCGTGGTGCTGTTATGCATCCGGGACAGTTCCAGATGGACGGTTCCGTGCAGAGCGTGCGAGACCTGATTCGTCTGGCCGAGGGCCTGCGCGAGGACGCTTTCACACAGCGTGCCGTGATGCACCGCATGAAAGACGACCTCTCGCTGGAAATGATTTCCGTGGATCTCGAAGGCATAATGGCAGGCACCTCACCTGACGTTCCCCTGAAGAAAGGCGATGTGCTCTTTATTCCTTCAAAGGAAGAGATGAAGGGCGAACAGACGCTCACCATCGGCGGCGAGGTGAATTACCCCGGTAAATACAAATTTGCCGAGAACACTACCATCAAAGACCTTATCCTGATGGCAGGCGGCCTCACCCGCACCGCTTCTATTGCTAAGGTCGATGTGTTCCGCCCGATTTATGACCCCAAAGCCTTGCTCAAAGAGAGCCGGCAGGCTCGCCACTATTCCTTCACTTTGAAGGACGGATTCGAGCTTGAAGACACGATGTTCGTCCTGCAGCCCTTTGACGAGGTGCAGGTACGCCGCAGCCCGATAACGCCCAACCAGCAGAACGTGACGGTAACCGGCAACGTGAACTTCGAGGGTGACTACGCTATGACAAGCAAGGAATTCCGTCTCTCCGACCTTGTCAAGATGGCCGGAGGTCTGGACAGTCTGGCCTACCCCAAAGGCGCACAGCTGATTCGTACGATGACAGATATTGAGCGTCAGCAACAGGAGCAGTCATTGCGCAAGGCACAGATTCGCCTTTACGAACAGAGCATGGATGAAGACAAGAATTACAATCTTGCCCTCGCCGACTCTCTGCTGGAAATGAAGATGGACATGGGCACCACATACAACGTGGGAATAAATCTTGAAGAAGCCATCAAACATCCTGGCGGCGTCGATGATATCCTTCTTCGCGAAAACGACCGTCTGGTTGTTCCACAGTATTCCAACACTATCAAGATCAGCGGTGAGGTTATGTATCCTATCAGTATTAATTATAAAGAAGGAGAAGGCATACAATATTACATCAAACGCGCAGGCGGATACACGCAGAACGCAGCCAAGCGCGGTGCCTACGCCATATACATGAACGGGACCGTGAACCAATTGGGTAAGCGCACACGCAGCAAGAACATCCAACCGGGCTGCGAGATTGTTGTTCCGACAAAGAAGAAACGCCAAGGACTCTCGGCAGCTGAAATAATGATGCTCGGTACATCCGCCGTCTCCCTATCTACAATGATTGTCACGCTGATAAACAACCTGAAATGATGGAAGAGTCACAGAAAAAGAAGAATATAATAGACCTCCGTGAGGTTGCCAGTAAAATCTGGCATAATAAAAAACTATTCTTTAAGGTGTGGGTTGTCACGTTCGTTCTGGCCTCTGCCTGGGTTCTTCCTATTCCTCGCAATTATCTGGCACAAGTGACACTTGCTCCCGAGCTCGAAGGCAATAGTGCAGCTGGTGCGTTGGGGTCCATAGCCTCCTCGTTCGGCGTCAACGTGGATTTCTCTCAGGGCAGCGGCGACGCAATACAACCGCTCTTATATCCGCATCTTTTCGAATCTACGGAGTTTATATGTAGCCTGTTTGACATCAAAGTAGAGTCTGAGGACGGTGACATCAAGACCACCTACTATGACTACATGCGTAACTATCAGAAAAAGACTTTCTACAAGATTCCCCTCATTTGGACTATAAGCCATATCAAGAAACTATTTGGCAAAAAGAAAGTTCAAGGCGGCGGGGGAGACGGACGCATAGACCCATTCAGACTCTCAGAGGACGATCGAGACCTGGTCGAAGCAATAAAGGCAAACATCGTGTGCACAGTAGATAAGCAGTTCTACACAATCACTATTCTTGTCAGAGCTCAAGACCGCCTCATCTGCGCAACAATGGCCGATTCGGTTCGTGTACACCTGCAAGACTTCATCACAGAATATCGCACACAAAAGGCCCGTGTTGATGTCGATTACTACAAACACCTCATTGTCAAGGCCCGCAAAGACTATGAAGCCGCATTAATTCACTATAGCACGTTCTGTGATGCCCACAGGAACACAACAATGCAGGTCTATCTCTCCAAGCGTGACGATCTGGAGAACGAATTGCAATTAAAGTACAACGCTTACAACGCCATATCTACCCAATTACAGACCGCAGAGGCAAAGGTACAGGAGCGCACTCCTGCATTTACGGTTTTGCAGAATGCCACCGTTCCCATCAAGGCATCCGAGCCCAAACGTATGCTGTTTGTGTTGGGTATGTTAGTTATGGCCACCACAGGAACCATTCTTTATGTGCTAAAGGACAACCTCTTTAAAGCATTCTTCTGAATATGCAGCCGGCCCAGCGAGCAATAGTAAACACATCTGCCCAATACGTCCGCACAATAATCAACATCCTTTTATCACTCTATTCGACACGTTTGGTTCTTGATGCATTGGGAAAGGGTGATTTTGGAATCTTCCAGTTGGTCGGAGGTGTTGTGGCTATGCTCGGATTCCTGACAAACGCTCTGGTTATCACCACGCAACGTCACTTATCCTACGCTCACGGCCGCGGCGATAAAGACGAACTGCGCAGGGTGTTTGCCAACAGCCTGATGCTGCATCTGATTCTCGGCGGTTTTCTGGTTCTCATTCTTGCCCTATCAACTCCATGGATAATCGGTTTCCTAGAGATTGACAGCGGACGCATAGAAACAGCTCAAAAGGTATTTCTTATAACCTTGGCCACTCTCTTCCTATCCTTCCTTGTAGCTCCTTTCCGCGCATTGTTCATAGCCCGGGAAAACATTATTTATATATCGTGTATTGACGTACTGGACGGAGTTCTGAAAGTCGCATTTGTCGTGCTCTTCCTGTCTCTTTTTCCCGACCGTCTGCTTACATATGCCCTCCTGATAAGCTCACTAATGCTATTCAATCTGTGCGCCTTTTCCATTTACGCTCGGATCCACTATGGCGAAACAACCCTGTGTCCTTCGCGCAAGGAACTCTCCTACCCCATTATGCGCCGGATTGTCGGTTTTGCCGGGTGGACCACATACAGTATGGGATGCATTATAGCCCGAAACCAAGGCACGGCCGTAGTGTTGAACAAAGTGTTCCTAAACACCCTGATAAATGCGGCTTATGGAATTGCGCTTCAGATTAACGGTGCTGCAATATTCGTATCGCAGGCAATAATAAATGCCCTTAGCCCCCAGATAATCAAAGCAGAAGGCGGAGGAGACCGCCGTAGGATGCTGGAACTGGCTGAACACACCAGCAAATATGCATTCCTTCTGCTGCTGATGGCCACAGCTCCACTCATCGCAGAAATGGACCAGGTGCTCGACTTCTGGCTTGGCTCAGGACGTTACCCGGCTGAAACACCTCTCTTCTGCCGTGTTATTCTGATTGCAGCCATCTGCGACCAGCTCACAATCGGGCTTGGCGTAGCAAATCAAGCCATCGGTAAGATACGCAACTACTCTCTGGTAATCAACACAATAAAAGTGCTCACGCTGCCAGTTCTTCTTTTTCTTCTTTGGTCTGATGTACCCCTTAATGTCACCATGTGGGCGTATGCAGCCATTGAGTTTGTAGGAGCTATGATAAGACTGCCTTTCCTGCATTTCACCGCAGGCCTCTCTATCCCCAAGTTCCTTCGCAACGTATTCCTGTCTGTGTCCGTGCCTTGCCTTACGATATTGGCAGTATGCGTTCTCATGACACATGTGGGACTGTTTCCGTTCCGTTTTCTGGTAACGCTGGCAGCCTCCGCATTGGCAGGCGGGCTGGCAACGTGGTTCTGGAGTTGTGGGGCCTCGGAGCGGGCAACCATATTATCTTTTATTCATAAATAGCTATGTGGAAGACAATTAAACATACAATACGTGACGCCTACTTCTACATCCTGGGCCGAGTGGCTCCCAAGCGCTATGCCGACCTCCTCTTTTTCAGGACATTCAAGCGGCATATAAACTGGGAGGACCCACAGGATATAGACGAGAAAATCAACTGGCTGAAATTCAATGGCGACACATCTATGTGGCCGCTCTTAGCCGATAAATACCGTGTGCGCGAATATGTTGCAGAAAGAGGTCTTGCTCATCTTCTGGTGCCGATATATGGCCATTGGGATAAAGTTGAGGATATCGACTGGGAATCGCTGCCTAACCAGTTTGTGATGAAGACGAACAACGGCAGCGGAGATGCGCTTATCTGCAAAGACAAGAGCACTTTGGACATCGAACATTGGAAGCGCCATTTTGCTAAACAGCTGAAATTCAAGTTCGGATACGCACATGCAGAACCGCACTACAACAAGATAAAGCCGTGCATAATCGTTGAGGAGTTATTGGATGCCACCAAGCAGCCCATTCAGTCATCCTCGATTGCAGACTATAAGGTGTGGAGCTTCAATGGCAAGCCTGCATATATCTGGGTTTGCTATAACCGAACTCACCACAGCACAGATGTTGGCGTTTACGATACGAACTGGACATTCCATCCCGAATACTCGATATCCACCCCGCACTATCAGCTGTCCAATATACTTATTCCCAAGCCTGAAAAGCTGTCGGAGATGCTTCAGGCCGCCGCCATCTTATCCGAAGGCTGGCCCGAAGTCCGGGTCGATTTCTATGTAGTTGACGGAAAGCTCTATTTTGGAGAAATGACAATGACAGCCGCCTCTGGAATAAACTATTTCTATACACCTGAATTCAACCTTATGTTAGGAAAGCTCTGCGAGCTACATTAAAGACTCATACTATGTCCATTGATCTGAAGAATTTGAAACTGGTGCCGTTCACCATTCTTGCATGTGTGATAATGCAAGTAGTGGTGAGTTTCAATGTCTTTGGATTCCTGCTTCCCTTATCCATAGTTGTCTGGACAGTGTGTCTTTTGAGTTTTATTGTGGTCTTGTACTTATATGCTCGGGAAGGAAAGATGTCTAACTACGGCATGCTATGGGTCTCTTATCTGTTCTTGATCTTGCTCTCCACAACACTACTAAACGGCACTTCATTAAAATTATTGAGCCGTATCATTGTAGATTGCACTTTGTTCATGATGCTTGTAAGCTATTACCAGCACAACATAGTCTATCTGATAAAATGCTGCAATATAGTCTTTTCCGGGATAATATACCTCAATCTGGCATTGATGATTATGTTCCCAAACTGGATGTTTGCCGCTGAAAACGTTTTTGACAGTTTCCTGCTTGGCGGTAACTATAATCAGATGGGAGGCCGACTGCTCTGCGGTATAATAACGAGTGTTCTCTGCATCAAGTTTGATAAGAGGTGGGTAATCAACACTATTGGCCTCATCGTCGTCTCCCTTATCACACTCGCTATTGTAGGATCAATGACAGCCCTGAGTGGAATAATAATTTTTACTTTGTTCTGTTTAGTGCCTTTCGCCAGACTGCAACGTATCGGGTTATTATCCTTCTTCATCTTTTACCTTTTCTTCCAGATATTTGTATGTTTCAACGGCGAAGGCCTGCACAATAACGAACTGGCACGCTATATAATTATAGATGTTCTTGGAAAAGACATCACCTTCACTTACCGCACTACTTTGTGGGAACTGGCATCACGTCTTTTTGCTGATTCTCCGATAATTGGCTATGGATGTGTAGATAGAGACTGGTATGTCAATCACATGACCTCCTTCGCCATCGGCCCGCACAACTTCATCTGGGGGCAGTTGATCAATGGCGGCGTATTGTTGTTGTCATTGCTAATCTGTATTTTCATTGTTGCTATTCGACGCATCCTGACGTGTTTCGACCGTATGGCCTGTGTGCTAACCTTTGGCTTATGCACTCTGTTATTCATGATGTTGATGGAAGTCTATCCGCTATTCCTCGTGTTATACCTGCTCACGTTTATTTACTATTATCCCCTAATTGTCGAACAAACAGAAGCCCTCAAGAATGGAACGTCAGAAACCACTTGACAACATCGAGCTCACGATAGCGATGCCTGTGTTCAACCACACCTCTCAGGTGCGGGTGATGATTGACAGCATTCTGGCTAACAGTTTCCAAGACTGGGAGCTTTTGGCTGTTGACGATGGGTCTGAGCATGACACTTTGGACTTGCTTGATGAATATGCAAGGAAAGACAGCCGCATACGTGTAATCCACCGCAGCCGACAACCCAAGGGAGCTCAGTCCTGCCGGAATATAGGTCTGGAAGAAGCAAATGGAGAGTTCATCGTGTTCTTCGATTCTGATGATTACGCCACACCCGATTCTCTCGAAACACGCGTCCGGCTAATAAAGTCCCGGCCTGAGTTAGACTTTCTGGTCTTCCCTTCCGGATTGTATAACGACCAAGCAGGCTTTCAGGCTTATGCCAAGGAGCTGACATTTGGTTACCCGGTATATTCTGATGATCTACAGGCTTTTGCCTCTCGCAATCTCCCGTTTATAGTCTGGTCTAATATATATCGCACAGCGTCGCTTCGCAAGGCTGGCATAACATGGGACCCCGAGTTGCTGTCGTTGCAGGACTCAAACTTCAACGTCGAGTCTCTGCTTGCAGGACTCTGTTACGACTATGCCCTCACCTACCCTGACTATGGCTATCGCCGGGAACCGAGCACGGACTCGATTTCAGCCCACGTGCTTAGCAGGAAACATTTTGAGACTCAGCTTTACACCATTGACAAGTTTTTCCGTCTCTACCAACTGCACTTCAAACACAAATACGACCGCGCCCTATACGAAGGGGCTGCAACCCTCTGTTTCCGGCTGTTGCTGTCAGGATACGACAAGCAGCTGATTGGTCGTATTCCTGAAACAATCGGCCGATATACAAAGTGTTGGCAACGCACGTTGCGCCTCCAAATATCGATTGCTCAATGCCTGAAGCCAATATTAGGAAATAAATTCTCCGCAAAAATTGCGATGTCACCAAATATCCTTTATCGCTTCAGGATTACGAAGCTTGCCGACAAGCGGAGAAACGCGCTTGTCAATACGCTTAACCAGAAACAGGGTCAGACCACTGGCCAAATACGAAAAGCTGCCTTATGAAACGAAGTATATTCATCAGACCGTTATCCGCTCTTTATCATTGTCTTGTCAATTATCGCATGATAGAGCGATGGAATCACCTCAAGCGGAAGTTCTATACCGCGTGGATAAGCCATGAGTTCGCTTCCTGCGGGAGTTGCAACGACATAGGGAGTTTTACGCTTTTAAGAGGTGGGAAGTATATCTCACTCGGCAGCAATCTGTATATTGGTGAGGGAGTCGTATGGGAAGTATATGACACATTCCTCGGACAGACGTTCACTCCTTCGCTTACAATCGGTGACGGCTCCTCGTTCGGCGACAGCGGACACATCACTTGTGTCAACGGAGTACATATCGGCAAAGGGGTGCGCATCGGTCGCAAAGTGTTCATAACTGACAACAGCCACGGAGCTTCCGAACGCGCCATGCTTGACACACCTGCTAATCTCCGGCCGATAGTAAGCAAAGGCCCGGTCGTTATTGAAGACAACGTCTGGATTGGCGAAATGGCTTGCATAATGCCAGGAGTAACTATCGGCAGAGGGGCAATTGTCGGGGCTAACGCTGTGGTTACACATGACGTTCCGCCCTATACGCTGGTGGCAGGCAATCCGGCACGTATCATAAAACAAATTTATTAACAGCGGACTTCACAAAGAATGACAAGGTTATTCCATAGCTGGATAGGTTGCTTGAGCCTCCTTGCATGTCTGTCTCTGACCGCTTGCGGGAGTAAAGATGAGCTGGATATTGGCCAGTTGGAACGTCGTTTGGCTCAGAACAACGAATCGCCCCACAGTCCGTATTTCCTGAATAATCCATTACCTATAGGGCAAGGACATCTGCGAATCTTGGCCATTGGCAACAGTTTCACGATAGACGCACTCCGTTATGTAAGCGACATCCTGACCAATCTCGGTGTTGATAAAGCGACCTATTCCCTCTATGGAGCGACCCACAGTAGCGCTTCTCTGGAACATTGGTGTGAACAGGCTCTGCAGGACTCTTTGGTTGAGCTCACTCATTGGGGAGGAGCGAAAATGGACGTTGAGCAAGGAACCATGCAAGAATTACTGGCACAGTCTTGGGATGTAGTTGTTCTCATACAGAAATCAGAAGACGCAATTCACTACGAGACATTCAATCCCTGGTTACATCTGCTTATCGACCACATCCTGCAGCATTGTCCCAATCCAAACCTCACATTGGCCTGGGAGATGTCCTGGTCTTACAATGACACTCATGTTACAACATATTCCAACTATGGACGCTGGCTGCTGATCGCTTTGGCCGCTCAGACAATGACTTGGAACGATGGCATTGATGTCGTTATCCCTGTGGGTACCGCCATTCAGAACGCACGCAACACAGACTTGAACTCCGAAAGCCAGCTTACACGCGACGGATGGCATCTCAACGAAGGTGTTGGCTGCTATATAGCTGCATGTACCGTAGTTCAATCGCTCTTTGCGCCCGTGTTTGGCATCTCTATCCTAAATGACACCATGCAAATCCAAATCCCACAGTCACCTGACACCACACACGTTTATCCGCTCGAGCCTGTCACAGACGAGAACCGTCCGCTTTGTCACCAATGCGTAATAAACGCAATCGAACAGCCGTTCAATATCACAAAACAACTTGTATCCGGGGTACAATCCACTTTGCCATAGAAGCGAAATCAGTTTAGCCAAGGGTTATAATTCATTTGGCCAAGAGGTAAAAACCTTTTGGTCTAGAGATACAATCCGTTTGGTCAAGAGATACTATCCTTTCGGCCAAGGGACAAAATCTGTTTGACCTAAGGGTAAAAGCTGTTTGATGCTGAAGTATAATAAAATTCTCGGCGTGAAACCTTTAATTTTTTGCGTGGATTCAATAATCCTCGGCGTGGATTATTAAATTCCCGGGCTGGATTTATATTCTGTCTCAACTATAAATCCTCATTACTCCCCTCTCTTTTCACAGCGCAAAGATACAACATTAATCTGAAATATGCAAATCTGGCGCCCAACTTTTCTGTATTTATTTTTGCTTATTCAAGAGGATTCATTACCTTTGCCCCGAAAATCAACGAAATATGAAGGAAACATCGGCAAAAGCAAGAGTTATTGCATACTATCTTCCACAGTTTCACCCGATTCCGGAAAATGACGCGGTGTGGGGCAAGGGGTTCACAGAGTGGACAAATGTGGCCAAAGCTAAGCCTCTGTTCCGCGGACACTACCAGCCACACATACCTGCAGACCTCGGATTCTACGACCTGAGACTTCCGGAGATACGTGAGCAACAGGCAGAACTGGCACATGAGGCAGGTATCGAGGGCTTTTGCTATTGGCACTATTGGTTCGGCAACGGCAAGATGCTGCTGGAGCGTCCGTTTGAAGAGGTGCTGGCCAGCGGAAAACCTGATTTCCCGTTCTGTCTCTGCTGGGCCAATCACGACTGGACCACTGGCACTTGGCAGAAAGGCGGCGGAACGCACATGATAGCCAAACAAGAATACCCTGGAGACGAGGACTATATAGCTCACTTCAACTATTGTCTTTCGGCATTCCGCGACCACAGATATATCACGGTGGACGGCAAGCCCCTGTTCCTGCTCTTCGACCCCTATTTCTTTACCGACGTTAGTCGCTTCATCGAAGTATGGCGTGAGCTGGCTGCCAAGAACGGTTTGCCTGGCATCTATATCGTTGCTCTGGTAAAATCCACGACTACGGCAACACGCCGTGAGGACGGCACTTTCGAGCGTCATTTGCCTGACCTCAAGAGCAGCGCCAAGGTATATAATGACATCCTGTCTCTGGGATTCGACGGCATCAACTCCATCGGTAAGCTAAGGGCAGAAATGATTCAAGGCGGACGCACAATAAACCTTATTCGCAAGGCTCTGCACGAACGCATCTCATGGCTGCCGGCCATTAAATATGACTATCCTGAGGTTGTCCGGCATTTCTTTGCGCCAGAGGACGCGTGGCCAAATGTCTATCCGTCTGTAATGGCGGGTTGGGACCGAAGCCCGCGCGTCGGGACAGAAGAAGGGGTGTATGTGAATTTCACACCTGAGAACTTCGAAGCCCACGTGCGCGACGCCCTGAAGTATATTGAGAAACGCGACCCCGAACACCGCATCCTGTTCCTTCGCTCGTGGAACGAATGGGCTGAAGGTAACTATATAGAGCCAGACCTGAAATACGGGCACGGCTTCATTGACGCTCTTGCCAAGGCAATCGGATAAGTACAGACTCACGTGAAGATTTCATTCATTATACCCGCCTTCAATGCCGAGCGGTACATCGCCACTTGCCTGAACTCCCTAAAGCCTTTCCTGGCATTAGGACATCAGCTTGTTCTTGTAGATGACGGTTCAACAGACTCGACAACGGAAATTGCCAAGGAGCTGCTGAAGGAAGAGGAAAACGTGATTATCCTGCAACAGACGAATCAGGGGCAGAGCGTTGCAAGAAACCGAGGACTGCAGCAGGCGACAGGTGACTATATCTGGTTTATAGACGCAGACGATTATATAGATGAGGAAGCTGGACGCGTCGTAGCCGAAGCAGCTGAAAGCCAGGAGTTTGATGCAATTGTTTTTGGCTTGAAGCTGGATGAAGGCGGGCAGTCGGTTCCGTCGCCGGTACTGCAACGGCGGACATATCCTGACGGTATCGATTATTTCCGACGAAGCAACATGCAGGCTACGTTCCGCACTTATCCCGTGAACAAGCTTTTCCGCCGCTCGCTTATTCTTGAGCACGACATCCGCTTCCCCGAAGGCCGTATATATGAGGATATGCAGTTTAACCTCACGTTCTTCCTACACGCCGGACAAGTGCTGGAGCTGCCAGCGAACCCTTATCATTATGTACTTAGCAACCCTGCCAGCTCTACAAACAAGAACCTTATCCAGAAGCGTGACCTTGCTGCCTTGACTTCTGTAGTAGAGGCTACAGAAATGCTGGATACCGGGAAATATAAGCTTAGCTCTTCTGATCTCGCTTTTCAGGTGCTGGTCTATACTTTCCTGTCCTCCTGCCTGTTGAAGAAATATATCCCTCTTTCATTCTCCGACAAAGAGGCTCTTGAGTTTGTCCAACAAACTATGAAACACACATTATTCAAGGGTGCCGTACGCCGTTGCGCCCAACACCCTTCTATTGGTCTGAAACGATGGGCAATGGCCTTGTGCCTGTGGCTATCGCCACGCCTGAGCCGTTACCTTATAAACTGGATGATTTAGCCCTTACTTCCTGTATTTCAGATAGGAAATAACGAACCAGCAGCAAATGTTGTAAATACAGGTGTGCAGAGGCAGCCCCTCCACATCACGAAGCACACGCCACTGGGGATAGACCACCTTTTTCTTGTCCGCCGTCAGAGATCCCTTGCGCATACGGTAATCGACAAGTATCTCCTTGTTGCCGTGACCCACCTTGATGGCTTTCAGCATGTGAAGCCAATAGACATAATCGTCACGAAGGCTGCCCATAGCCTCATTGAAATAGATCTTATCGGTCTTCTTCAAGTCGTAGATAGCTGTAGAGGGGAATATGTCACACGTCTTCAGCATGCTCTTGTATGTCACTTCGTCCGGAACAATAAAGGGGCGTAGCACCTCTTTTTTCGTATGTTCATCAATGCGGCGATACGAAGAGAACACCATAGCTGCATCTTTTTCACGCATGAAAGCCAACTGCTTCTCCAAGAACTGCGGGGTCCAGAGGTCGTCAGAATCCAAAAATGAAATATATTGACCTTCAGCAGCTTCCAACGCTATGTTTCTTGCACCCGACGAGCCTTTGTTTACTTTGCTGGCAATGAGGTGAATACGAGGGTCACGTTGTGCATAGCTCTCAACCACGCGGATGCCTGCGCCATCGTCAGGTGAACAGTCATCAACAATTATCATCTCCCAATTTTTATATGTCTGGGCTATCACCGTTTCTATGGTTTCACCCACAAATTCGGCGCCCTTATACATCGGTGTAATTATAGATACTAATCCTTCGGTCATAGTATAGTTTATGTGTAATTTGCTGCAAAGGTAATCATTTTTATTTAATCACTCAAATAAAGTACTTTTTTTTGCAATATATCGCGTGTTTTTCCGTTTAAATAGTAAATAATCTGCTATGAATAATCATTTCGACTATCTGATTGTTGGGGCTGGGCTCTTTGGCTCCACTTTCGCCTATAAAGCAAAGCAGGCTGGCAAGAGGTGTCTTGTCATAGACCGTCGTAATCACCTCGGAGGCAATATATACTGTGAGGAAAGGGATGGTATTCAGGTACATAAATATGGCCCACATATCTTTCACACCAACAACGCCGACGTCTGGAGGTTGGTAAACAGTATCGTACCGTTTAACCGCTATACCAACTCCCCGCTGGCCAATTATCAAGGGAAGCTGTACAATCTGCCGTTCAACATGAACACGTTCTACCAGATGTGGGGCGTCACCACGCCTGAAGAGGCTATGAAGAAACTGGAGGAGCAGCGAAGCGAGGCTTTAGGGCGGATGCAGGCCGAGGGAGTGAAAGAACCTCGTAACCTTGAAGAACAGGCCTTGGTCCTTATCGGCAAGGATATTTATGAACGTCTGATCAAAGGCTACACAGAGAAGCAATGGGGACGTCCATGCAACGAACTGCCCGCATTTATCATTCGCCGACTGCCTGTACGCTTTGTCTTTGACAACAACTATTTCAACGACACATTCCAAGGCGTGCCCATAGGCGGATACAACAAGCTCATAGACGGTCTTCTAAGCGGCGTGGAGACACGTACCGGAGTGGATTTCTTCGCTGAACGGCAGAAAACCGGATCGTCATTTAACATTCTGGGAATGTCGTTCGACAAAGTTGTGTTCACCGGACGAATTGACGAGTATTTCGACTATCGTTGCGGCAAGCTGGACTACCGCACCGTACGCTTCGAAACCGAGGACCTGCCAATCGCGAACTACCAGGGTAACGCGGTTGTAAACTATACAGCCAGAGAGGTACCCTATACCCGGATTATCGAACATAAGCACTTTGATATGTTCGGCCCGCAGGTGGATGCCTGCCCGCATACAGTCATCTCACGCGAGTACAGCGTCGAGTGGGAAGAAGGATTGGAACCGTATTATCCTGTCAACGACTTGCGTAACAGCCAGATATATGCCAGCTATCAGCAGTTGACAATGGCGGAGAAAAATGTCATTTTCGGCGGGCGGTTGGCCGAATACAAATACTACGACATGGCACCGATAATCGAAAAGGTTATGAATATGACAGATTTTGCAGACTCACTATAATAAAAGCCTATATTCAGACGTTATAAGAGTAAAGAGCATTCTGCAATACCATGACCTCGTATATAATATACATAATAATATCTTTCCTCATAAGTGCAGCCTGCACAGGCGTGCTTATACCTATTATTATTGCCTTTTGTAGAAAATACAATTTCTACGACCAGCCCAATCACCGCAAGGTTCATCAGAAAGCAATCCCTCGACTTGGAGGTTTGGCGTTTCTGCCTACTATGGCCTTAGGAACAACAGTTACCACCCTTATCTATTATAACCAGACACAGTCGCTGCCTCAGTTCACATATTCAGCGGTGTTAATGATTCTGGGCTCGGTTGTGATTTATCTGATTGGACTGTTGGATGATTTGCTGAACCTCCCGGCAATAACAAAGTTCTTCTTCATGCTTTGCTGCTCAATCCTGCTACCGTTTTGCAGCCTGATGATAAATAATGTCCACGGTCTTTTTGGCTTTTACGAGCTGTCTCTGTGGGTGGGTTTCCCTATAACAGTTCTTGTTATTCTCACAATAGTTAATTCTCTGAATCTTATAGATGGAATCGACGGATTAGCCTCTGGTATTGCGTGTGTCTGTCTTATAGTCTTCATCCTGATATTCCAGGACTTACATTCCATATTCTTCATGACAATCTCGTCCGCCCTATTGGGTTCTGTGCTGGTGTTCTTCTGCTTCAATGTTTTTGGACGAGAGCGCGGTTATAAGATATTTATGGGAGACGCGGGAAGTCTGATACTAGGCTACATTCTATCTTATTTAGCTATAAAGACTATTTTGATTTGTGACAAGGACATTTACTTCATTGGCAACCCCCTGCTCGTTCCCTATTCCTTGTTTATCGTTCCTGTCTTTGACTTGGTCCGCGTATTCTTTACCCGTCTATTGAACGGGCAATCTGTTTTTGTGGCGGATAAGCGCCATATTCACCATGTGTTAATGAGTTCTGGCTTATCAATGCGTGCATCACTGGCTACAATCCTTTTGCTGATGCTGTTTTTCCTGTTGGTAAACATTGGGCTTGGCTCTGTTGGTATTGGACTAACGAGCATCTTCTTCATTAACATAGCCATATTTGCCACATTCTTCCTAATATTGCGAGCAATCAGACAACATAAATCTGGAAGTTAAAAGGAAGTTATTGGGACGGTACCTATTTCTTCAAGTCTCCAGATATTTACATTTAAATAAGAAAAGAGGCTATGTCTATGTTGACAAAGCCTCTTACTTTTTGTTCGAACAATTCGATTCCTGGAACTTGAGTTACGAATATATTATTCGTTTAATTCGTCAAATTCGTTAAGTTACTTTGCGTAGTTCACGGAGCGAACTTCGCGGATTACGGTAATCTTTACCTGACCAGGATAGGTCATTTCATCCTGAATCTTCTTGGCTATCTCTGCGCTGAGACTCTCGGTCTGCTTGTCGTCAATCTTGTCTGCACCGACAATCACACGAAGCTCGCGGCCTGCCTGGATTGCGTATGTCTTGGTTACGCCTGGATAGCTCATTGCAATGTTCTCAAGATCCTTCAGGCGCTTGATATATGCCTCAACGATTTCGCGACGGGCACCAGGACGTGCGCCGCTTATGGCATCGCAGACCTGAACTATAGGAGCGATGATGGTATCCATCTCCATCTCATCATGGTGAGCGCCGATTGCATTGCAGATATCTGGTTTCTCCTTGTATTTCTCGGCCAGTTTGGCTCCATAGAGTGCGTGTGGCAATTCGGGTTCCTCATCAGGCACCTTACCTATATCGTGGAGCAGACCGGCACGTTTGGCTTTCTTGACGTTCAGACCAAGTTCCGCTGCCATCACAGCACAGAGGTTTGCTGTCTCGCGTGCATGCTGCAACAGGTTCTGTCCATAACTGGAGCGGTATTTCATTTTACCGACAATACGGATCAGTTCGGGATGCAAGCCATGGATACCGAGGTCTATAGCCGTGCGCTTTCCAGTCTCTATCACCTCTTCGTCTATCTGCTTCTTAACCTTTGCAACGACCTCCTCAATACGTGCGGGATGTATGCGGCCGTCGGCAACAAGCTGGTGCAAAGCCAGACGGCAGATCTCACGGCGAATGGGGTCGAAGGCACTGATTACGATAGCCTCTGGAGTGTCATCCACAACTATTTCAACGCCAGTTGCGGCTTCGAGAGCACGTATATTGCGGCCTTCACGTCCGATAATGCGTCCTTTGACTTCATCATTCTCGATATGGAAAACGGTGACGCTGTTCTCCACGGCAGTTTCGGTAGCTACACGCTGGATGGTCTGAACAACGATACGCTTGGCCTCTTTGTTGGCGTTTATCTTAGCCTCATCCATTATTTCATTAATATATGAAGCTGCTGCTGTCTTGGCCTCTTCTTTAAGGCTTTCCACGAGGCGCTCCTTGGCTTCCTCAGCACTGAGTCCGCTTATCTTCTCCAGCTGGGTGCGCTCTTGCTCGATAAGGCTCTCTTCACGCTGAGCGATGGCCTCTTCACGTTTAGTCAACAGGGCTGCCTGCTGCTCCAGACGGTGACGCTCGCTGTCGGTCTCTGCCTTGCGACGATTCAACTCATCCTGACGCTGGTTGAGACTTATCTCGCGCTGTTTCAGACGGTTCTCGCTCTGCTGAATCTGCTGGTTGCGCTGCTGAACCTCCTTTTCCAGTTCTGCCTTCTTGTTCAGGAACTTCTCCTTCACTTCGAGCAGTTTCTTCTGTTTAAGCACTTCAGCCTCCTTTTGGGCTTCTTCGTGCAATTCCTTGATTTTGTTTGGCTTGGTGTGCCGATACCAGACCACCTGATAGATGACCATCGCGAGCGCGATTACAACAGATGAAATGGTAATTATCAATCCAATTGTCGTCATTTTGAATAAAATTATATATATAAAATTAAAGCACCATACGAACGCTCTTATCCCCACCCTCACAGGTGAGATGAGTGCCGATGGTGCGAAAAGATTGGCGTAGAGGAGTTATTTTAGTGCGCCTTCCACCTCGGTGACAAGTTCCTCGAGTATGCCCATAACGGGTTTGAGGTTGCCGGTAGCCTCCGCCTTCTGGAGGGTTACAGCTATGTCAAGTGTTGCCATCATCAGGTATGTCTCGTTCTCCTGACGTGGATAGTGGTTAGCATAATAGCTGAACTTCTGGTTTATGAGCTTCTCCGCATTGCGGTAGTACAGTTCCTCGTCCCTTCGTATGGTGATGGGAAAGGTTGTTGTGCCCACTTTCAGAGTTATTTGAAATGTATCGCTGATTTCCATATTCAGGCAGATTGCTTATTGGTTAAGCCCTTTCAGGAGGGCAATACATTTATCTACGTCTCGCACCAATTTGGCCATTCGCTGTTTTGCAAGAGCGATGTCTCCATCACCTACTTCCAGCATCTTAGCCATTTTCAGATTGGCGTATTCAGCACTCAGCCTACGATAGTTCTGCTGCGCTTCCTTTAGCTCATCGTCCTTTCTAACGAACTGAGCAAGCAAGTCTTCATTCTCCTTCTTCACTTGCTGATATCGGAGTATGAGCTGCCTGGTTTGCGTTTGCAGATTTCGTATTATTTTATCTTCGTCTGCGGTCATTGAGTGCCTATTATATGCTTACTTGGGTACAAAGGTAGTAAAATATACCATCTGAATCCCATTTAAGCCACTTTCTTTCTGTTTTTTTTGTTTTTTTTACATTGTAGCAGCCTACATTAGCCCTTTTGAAGGTTATTTATCGTCAACATTGGGACGTTTTTCCTTCTTTGCAAGCATCACGACGGTCTGAGTGAACTCTGTCATCCAAGATTCGCTGTAACCGAGCGCCTGCTGCATCTTGCGTACTGTAGCACAACTACGACGCACATTGTCGTCTTTCCATTCGTTCTTGGTTAAGATGTCGTGAACCGTCTTCTCAGTCATCGATCGCAAAACGGAACGCATGAACGAAGGCAAACGGAATTTCCATTGCATAAGATTACCCATCAGCATCATCAGCTCCTGAGTGAAACTCTGGAACTGGAGCAAATAAGGCTGAACGTCCTGCAATTTGTGTACACGTTTCTTAATGCTGGCATCAATTTCCTTGCAGAATTCTTCGCTGACACCGTACATCTCTGTCAACATCTTGCCGCAGCGTTTCTTTTCGCCCAGTCCGAGGCGGTTGTTGAGAGTCGGGACCTTCAGAGTCTGCTTGAATACACGCAAATCTGGAAGAGCGGCAAGGTTCGTAATACCGACCTGATTAGCTATGCTGGCCTGATAATATACTCGGATGAGGGTCATAAAATCCTCCATTCCCCCAACTTTTTCTTTCGTTTCGGTCGTCTTTCGTCCGAAAAGATTACTAAAAAAAGACATTATTAATATATTAATGTATAAAACTGATTTATTTATATTGCTTATACGACTTCCTTAATCAAGGGTTGACGGGGTCGGCTCCTTCAGTTCGTCTATCACCTTAAGAAGATATTGCCCATACTGGTTTTTAAGCATCGGCTGAGCCAACTGGCGCATTTTCTCCTCGTCAATCCATCCTTTGCGGTAAGCGATTCCTTCGAGACATGCGATTTTAAGCCCCTGGCGCTTCTCTATGACTTCAATGAATGTTGAAGCCTCAGACAGAGAATCATGAGTGCCGGTATCAAGCCATGCGAAGCCTCGACCAAGGGTCTGCACCTTCAACTCGCCGTCTGCCAGAAAACGCTGATTTACAGTGGTTATCTCCAATTCACCACGAGCCGAAGGCTTGATAGTGTGCGCCACACTTACGACCTTGTTTGGATAAAAATAAAGGCCGACAACTGCATAATTGCTGCGGGGATGTTCGGGTTTCTCCTCGATGCTGAGGCAGTTGCCGTTTTTGTCAAATTCTGCCACTCCGTAACGTTCCGGATCGCTCACCCAATAGCCGAATACCGTGGCCTTATTCTCCTGTTCTGCTGCCTTTACTGCATTTTTCAGTTTTTCCGTCAGACCAGCACCATGGAAAATGTTGTCACCAAGTACAAGGCATACAGAATCATCACCAACAAACTCTTCACCTATAAGAAAGGCTTGAGCCAGTCCATCGGGTGAGGGCTGCTCTGCATACTCGAACTTTACACCGAAGTCCGAACCGTCACCTAAAAGACGGCGGAAAGCAGGCAAATCCTGCGGTGTGGAGATAATCAGGATTTCCCGGATACCGGCAATCATAAGCACGGAAATGGGATAGTATATCATCGGCTTATCAAAAATGGGTAGCATCTGTTTGCTCACACCTTTGGTTATCGGATACAGGCGAGTTCCACTGCCTCCTGCAAGGACTATTCCTTTCATAACTGGTAAAAAAATGGCATTATTATGTTCTTTTGTGGCGCAAAAGTAGCGTTTTTTTGCGAAACAGCCTAAAGAATATAAACTTTTTCCTGTTTTTTGGCTTATTAATGAAAAAGAATGCGTAACTTTGCGCCGCAAAATTCAAAATAAAGATTATGGCCGAGTATATCGACAACGAAAAAATCAAAGAAAGTGAAGGCGAAAGCAGTTTCGATTTTCGCAAGATCTGGTCAATTGTGATTCTGAACTGGTATTGGTTCATTTTCTCAACATTGGTTTGCGTGGCTTTAGCGTATGTGTATCTACGTTACCAGCGCCCCGTATTTTCCGCAGAAACGAAAGTTCTGATTAAGGACAACGATAATCGATCGCGCCGATACGGCAACAACTTCGATTTGTCCGACTTGGGAATTATGACCAACTCCAACGGTTTTGACAACGAGTTGGAGATTCTGGGTTCCGCAGCCGTAGCCACAAAAGCAGTTACTGCACTCAAGTTGTATGTAACCTACAGCATAGCCGGACGTGTGACTGAAGTAGAGCTCTACAAGAACTCTCCCATCGTAGTAGATTTGGATGAGAGCCACCTTGCCGAACTGGAAATGCCAATTCCCATGAAGATTAACCGCAAGGGAAAAGGCTTACACGTGGCAATTACCCTCCCTTCTATTGAAAATCCGAAAGGAGAGATTCTGGAACGTGACCTTTCCAGCCTGCCTGCCACCATCAATACGAAGGTAGGTACAATCATGCTGGCTCCCAATCCCGGCATCAATATGCCTGACCGCGAGATGACAGTCACGATCTACCCGCCGCTGATGATGGGTCGAATGTATGCCCGTGCATTGACTATCAACCGCTCATCAAAGATGACCACCGTTGCCATCCTCACGCTTGAGGACACTCAGCGCGACCGCGCCCTCGAATACCTATCACAGATTATCAAGTCATATAATGACGACGCTAACGAGGACAAGAACGAGGTGGCCAACAAGACCAAGGAGTTTATCGATGAGCGTATTGATATGATTCGTCAGGAGCTGGACAGCACCGAGACTTCATTGGAGAAATACAAGCGCGACAATGAAATCATTAACCTGCCTACCAATGCCAGCCAATCGCTGACACAAAGCACAGAGATGCAGAAGCGTCAGGTGGAAATTCAGACACAGATTTCTCTAGTCAACCTGCTCACCGATTTCGTGTCCAACCCAGCAAACTGCTACGAGATTATTCCTGCAAACATAGGTGTAAACAACCAGTCCATTAACAAAGTAATTGCCGACTACAACGACAAGGTGCTTACCCGCCGCCGTCTGCTTCGCAGCGCACCTGAGCAGTCACCAGCCCTCTTGCAGATGACTGATGAGGTTCGAAGCATATGGGAGGCCATCCAGCAGCAGTTGGCAGGTATCGGAAATGATCTTAGAGTCCAGAAGAAGAGCATTGACGACCAGTATGCCCTCTATTCCGGCAAGGTTACTCGTACGCCATCCAGCGAGCGAGTGCTGAACAGCATCGGACGCCAGCAGGAAATCAAGGCCGGCCTCTATCTTACCCTTCTTCAGAAGCGTGAAGAAAACTATATTTCTCTGGCTTCCACCGCAGCCAAGGCTCGTATTATTGACGAACCGCTGTACAAAGGCATCGTTAGCCCGAAGAGCCGTATTATCATGCTTTTCGCACTCATACTCGGTCTTGCACTACCTCTCGGCCTCTTCTACTTCCTTGAGCTGATTAGATTCCGCATTGAGGGTCGCGAGGATGTCGAAAAGATTACGAACATCCCCATAGTTGCCGATATTCCTCTCTCCAATGTCATTGAAGAGGGTGAGCGTGCAGTAGTTGTGCGCGAGAACTCCAATAATATCATGGAAGAGGTGTTCCGCGGCCTGCGTACCAACCTGCGCTTCCTCCTGTCTCCGGGCGAGAAGGTTATTTGTGTCACCAGTACCGTACCGGGTGAAGGTAAGACATTCATAGCCACCAACCTCGCAATGAGCCTTGCCCTCCTTGGCAAAAAAGTGCTTATCATCGGTCTTGACGTCCGTAAGCCGCGTCTCGTTCAGCTGTTCGGTCTGTCTTCATCAAAAAAAGGTATCACAACTTACCTTGCAATGGAGAATCCGACTTTGGAGGCACTGAAAGACCAGATTTTCTATGGAGTCGAAAACGAGAATCTAGATGTTATGCCGGCTGGTATTATCCCGCCCAACCCAGGTGAGCTTATCACTCGCGAAGCTCTGGACAAGGGTATCGAGATGTTGAAGGATATCTACGATTACATTATCCTTGACACCCCGCCCGTTGGTCTTGTGTCAGATACATACGAGTTGGCTCGTGTCGTTGACCTTACACTCTTCGTTTGCCGCTCAGAATACTCTGCCAAGTCTGACTTCGACATTATCAACCGCGCTCAGGCCGAAGGCAAGTTGCCGAAGGTGAATCTAGTACTGAACGGCGTAAACTTGAAGAAGAAGAAGTACGGTTTCTACTACGGTTACGGTTCATATCGTTCATATGCCAAGTACGGTACCTACTACGGATCCTATGGACACTATGGTTCGTATGGCCATTATGGAGACCACAACTCAGGCAAGACTCATCTGGAGAAATAACCAGAATTCATAAACGACATTGCGCGCACGTGAACACTATAAATGTTACGTGCGCGCAATGCTTTATTGGGCCTCAAACTTATAGGCGGTCAATTGTAGCTTAATTACTACAACTGACCGCCTAATTATTAGCACTATTAACAAATTATTATTCCAAAACGGAGAGACCAGCTGTCTCATCCTCATCCTCATCCTTCACTTCAGCTTCTGCTGCGTAGGTACTGTAGAAGGTGTCATCCTCGGTCGGCTGTACCTCCTCTTCTTCCTCGCGGTCTTCGTCCTCACGCTCCTCATCGGGAACAGACAGGCGGTTGCCGTCTTCATCATATTCAGGTTCAGAAACGAAGCGGAGCTTCACATTCGGGGTTTTCTTCTTGGCGAAGATGGCTTCTGTCCAAGAGCCTTTAGCCACCTCCAATACTTCATAACCGTCAGCGACTTTCTTTTCCAAGGTTCCGCCTGGCATATGAATACGTGATGAAGGCAGAGTGGATGTAGAAACATCGAATGAGCTCTCTATGATATCCTTGATAGACAAGGGGATACTATCCCATCCGCCGCCGAAATTGCGACTAATGAGTTCGAGCAATGTAGCTGCAGAGATATGCTTGATATTCTCGTATGAAAGATCAGTAAGCTGACGGATGGTGCGCTTGCGAATGGCTACGTTACCCTTGGCGGGATTCGTACGGGAGAAGATTGTCCAACCTTCTTGGAACTTGGCAGCTTCGCGTTCGTTCTCAGGATTGAAATGCACAACCTCGTATGCCAAACGAATTATGTTGAGCAACTTCTCCTCACTTTGGGCGAAGCTTTCGGATTTCTTCTCCTCTTCCCAAAGTTGAGCTATCGTCTGCTCATCTGCGCTCCAGATGCTGTTTGCGCTCAGGTCGAGAATCGACCCGAGCGCTTCTTCTTTGTTGGCACTCATCAATTATTCACTAATTGGTTTAATAGTTCAATAGTTTATCCATCTCGGCCTGCTTTGCCTTATTGCCGAGGATATAGTAGATGGTACTCAAACGGCTTGCCCACATTTCTGGTTTGTCAGGCATCATTTCCTTGACTTTCAGGAAGTAAGGCTCAGCCAAACGATACTGTTCCTTAACGGGTGTAACAGCAGCATCGTATTGTTTCTGAGTCATCTTCTTGCCGTTCAATTTTTCATTGATTGCATAGCCGTAGTTACTGTGGCAGACACCTGCATTGTAGTATGCATCGGTGTAATCAGGATCAACCTCAATGGCCTTATCAAAGTAAGGGATAGCCTGCTCAAACTTGTTGGAATTCATATAGGCAACGCCCATTGCGTAGTTGGCCAGTTTGTTGTTCGGGTCGGCATCGATAAGCTCCTTGGCAAATTTGGCAGCCTCAGCCTCCTGCTTCTTATTGAAGTAATAAGCCAAGAGGTTCTGGATGGGAGCCTCGTTGTTGGGATGTGCAACGGCCTGCTCACGCAACTCTGCAGCCCAAGCAGCAGTATCACCCTGTTCAATGAGGGCTGTGGCATAGAGCTGGTTGACATTGTCAATTTCTTCCTCGTAGAACTTGGCCTGACTGATATACTTATTCAAAGTGGTAAAATCCTTGGCAAAATATGCGCAAAGGCAGGTGAAATAGGCAATCTGCGGGGTCTGAGGATCGGCAATGAGGTTTGCAGCGTTTTCAGCCAGGATGGTGTAACGCTGGCAGTAGTCCATCCATACAGAGAAGGCCTCAACAGCCTTAGTGTATTGCTTATTGGTAAAGAACATCTGGCCGCAGTAGGCGAGATAGGGGCGATAACGCTCCACATCGACCTCGTTGAGCTTTGAATAGACAGGTTCCTTGCCTGATGCATTCTCAACCTTGAAGCACTCTTCCATTGCGTCCAATGCGCCGAGTACATTCTGGTAAAGAGCCAGAGTGTCAGTAGGTTGCTTGGCAATAACCTGATCAAGCAGCGGACTGAAAGTGAACTTATACAGTTTGCTCTGCACATCCCATGCGTTTGCCAGTTCCTTCTTTGTTTCAGGGCTGGTCAACGTGGGTGCAATCATTTCCTTGCACTTCTGCAGTTTCTCCTGCATCTCAAGGGTTTCCTTCTCCTTACGCTGCTTATTGGCCATAAGGTTCTGCACTTCCTCCATCAGATCACGTGATTTCCTCACTTGACGGTCCTGGGCGGAGGCTGTACCTACGGACAGAAGCACAGCTAAGGTTAAAATCAACTTTTTCATAATTTTCGTTGTTTAAGGTAAATTATACGTTTATTCTTCTGTTAGGTTTAACTCTGTTTGCATTGGTTCCTGACCTTCTGGAGACACCTCAGGTGCGGCTGCTGAATCCTCAGCATCCTCCACATCATCTTCAGTAGGCACGACACAGACATTGCTTATGCTGTCGTTGCGCTTCACGAGGTCTATGAGGCGGACGCCCTGAGTGGCACGGCCCATTATGCGGACGCTGCTGACCTTCAGACGCAGGGTGACACCGCTGCGATTGATAATCATGAGGTCGTTGTCGTCGGTAACACTCTTGATGGCTGTTACAAGACCGGTCTTATCGGTAACCTGCAGGGTCTTGACGCCCTTGGCACCACGATTCGTGACACGGTAGTCCTCCACATCTGAGCGCTTGCCGTAGCCCTTTTCAGAAACTACCATTATGGTCTCGCTCTGAGGATCATTTATAGTCACCATTCCAACAACTTCGTCACCCTCTTCCTCGTCAAGACGCATGGCGCGAACACCTGCAGAGTTGCGGCCCATGGCGCGAACGGTGTTCTCATTGAAGCGAATGGCACGTCCGTTGCGGTTTGCAATAACAATCTCGTTCTCGCCATTTGTCAGAGCGACATCTACCAACTGGTCGCCTTCCTCAAGTCTGATAGCGATAATACCGTTGGCACGCGGGCGGCTGTAGGCCTCCAACGTGGTCTTCTTTATTGTGCCCTGTTTGGTGCAGAAGATTACATAATGGCTCTCGTTGAACTCCTTGTCATTAAGGTTCCTTATATATAGTACTGCATTGATAGCATCGTCGGGCTCCACATTGAGCATGTTCTGGATGGCACGACCCTTCGAAGCGCGGTTGCCCTCTGGGATATCATAGCACTTGAGCCAGTAGCAGCGGCCCTTACGCGTGAAGAACAACATCGTGTTGTGCATTGTGGCCGTATAGAGATACTCTATGAAGTCGGCATCGCGTGTGGAGGAGCCTTTTGCTCCCACTCCGCCACGGGCCTGGGCACGGAAGTCTGCCAACGGGGTGCGCTTGATATATCCCATGTGACTGATGGTAATAACCACTTCGTCATCTGCATAGAAATCTTCGGGGTTGAACTCCTCGCTGGAATAGACAATCTCCGAACGGCGCGGATCGCCGAACTGCTGCTTCACCTCGATCAGCTCGTCCTTGATAACCTTCCAGCAGAGAGCGTCGTCTGTGAGAATCTGATTGTAGTACTCAATCTTCTTCATCAGTTCATCGTACTCGGCATGGAGCTTCTCCTGCTGGAGACCGGTGAGCTGAGCCAGACGCATATCCACGATTGCCTTGGCTTGCAGCTCGTCCAGATCGAAGCGCTTCATCAAACCTTCCTGAGCCAATGCGGGAGTCTTGCTGGCCTTGATGATATGAACGACTTCATCGATATTGTCTGAAGCTATGATAAGGCCTTCCAGGATGTGGGCACGCTCTTCAGCCTTGCGCTTGTCATACTGGGTGCGACGGATTACCACTTCGTGACGGTGGTCAACGAAGCAGGAGATGCAGTCGCGCAGGGAGAGCAACTTTGGACGTCCCTTGACCAGAGCGATGCAGTTGACGCTGAACGAAGTCTGCAACTGCGTCATCTTGAACAACTTGTTGAGGACTACGTTGGCGTTGAAGTCACGTTTCACGTCAATCACGATACGCATTCCTTCGCGGTCGCTCTCGTCGTTAGCGTTGCTGATGCCTTCAATCTTATGCTCGTTCACGAGGTCGGCAATGGTCTTAATCAGCTCGGCCTTGTTCACGCCGTAGGGAATCTCGCTGATAACAATCTTGTCGTGGGTCTCACCCGGCTCAATCTCAGCACGTGCACGCATCACGATGCGTCCGCGTCCTGTCTCGTAAGCCTCGCGCACGCCCTGCATTCCATAAATGAAGGCACCTGTAGGGAAGTCGGGAGCCTTAACATAATGCATCAGCCCATCGGTGTCAATCTCGGGGTTGTCGATATAGGCTACACAGGCATCTATAACCTCTCCCAGATTATGGGTCGGGATATTCGTGGCCATACCGACCGCAATACCGCTTGCGCCGTTAACCAACAGGTTCGGGATGCGGGTCGGCATAACAGTCGGTTCCTTCAGCGAGCCGTCGAAGTTGTCGTCCATATCCACCGTCTCCTTCTCCAGGTCAAGCATCATTGCTTCACCCATCAGCGAGAGGCGGGCCTCCGTGTAACGCATAGCAGCTGGCGAGTCGCCATCAACACTACCGAAGTTTCCCTGGCCGTCAACCAACGGATAGCGCATATTCCAGTCCTGCGCCATACGAACCATAGCGAAATAGACGCTTGAGTCGCCGTGAGGGTGATAGTGACCCAGCACGTTACCTACTGTGCGGGCACATTTACGGTAGTCCTTGTCATGGGTGTTTCCGTCTTGTCGCATACCGAAGAGGATGCGGCGATGTACAGGCTTGAAGCCGTCTCGAACATCAGGCAAGGCGCGGGCCACAATCACCGACATAGAATAGTCGATGTATGAGGAGCGCATCTCCTGCTCGATGTTCACTTTGATAATTCTGTCTTCTGAATCTTGCATTTAGATGATTATTGTATTGATAATTTACTTGTCCGTTTTGGCGTTCGTGCGTCAGAGCTCAAAAGAAAGGCCTAAAACGCATAAGTTGCCTCAAAAACGGTGTAAAGGTACACCTTTTTGGGCAACTATGCAAACTTTACGGGCTAAAATAAGTTAAGACCCGTTTCAAGCGGCAGTAAATGTCATTTCTTTGGCATCTGGAGCGGTCGCGTCGACCTTTATAGTGGCTCCCTCGGCAATTTTTCCGTCCAAAATCATCTGGCATATGGCATTCTCTATGCTGGTTTGGAGAAGACGTTTCAGGGGGCGTGCTCCATACTGGACATCATAGCCTTTCTTTGCCAGCCACTGGCGGGCGGCATCTGTAAGTTCAAGGCCATATCCCATGTCCGAAATGCGCTTCACGAGCGGCTTCAGCTCAACATCAACAATCTTAAGTATGCTTTCCGGTGAGAGCTGATCGAAGAAGATTATGTCATCAAGGCGGTTCAGGAACTCAGGCGAGAACTGACGTTGCAGACTTTTTCGTATGATGCTGCGGCTGTATTCGCGGTTGGTCACGTCATGAGTGGTAAAGCCCACGCCCTGTCCGAACTCCTTGAGCTGGCGTGTGCCGCTGTTGCTCGTCATGATTATGATGGTATTCTTGAAATCCACCGTAGTGCCGTTACCGTCAGTCATGCGGCCTTCGTCCATAACCTGAAGCAGGACATTGAAAATGTCGCTGTGGGCCTTCTCTATTTCGTCAAGCAGCACTATGCTGTAGGGCTTACGCCTCACTCTTTCAGTCAGTTGCCCACCTTCTTCGTAGCCGACATATCCCGGGGGAGCACCGACCATTCGGCTCACGGTGTGTTTCTCCATATACTCGCTCATATCAACTCGGATTAGGGCATCTTCGCTGCCGAACAGTTCCACAGCGAGCCGTTTGGTCAGATAGGTCTTTCCGACACCCGTCGGGCCGAGGAACATAAACGTTCCTATGGGCTTATTCGGGTCTTTCAGTCCAACGCGGCTACGCTGTATGGCACCTACCAACTGCGCCACAGCGTCATCCTGTCCAACCACGCTTTCCTTGAGCGAGTCGGCCAGATGGCGGAG
The DNA here is from genome assembly GCA_017447625.1 of Bacteroidaceae bacterium. Lineage (GTDB taxonomy): Bacteria > Bacteroidota > Bacteroidia > Bacteroidales > Bacteroidaceae > Physcousia. Next base: position 136,153 of record JAFSNB010000044.1, on the reverse strand, counting down.
CTTCTCATTCTCGCTCTCTCCCACCCTCTGTACAGGGATTCCGGTCATCATCGAGACCACTTCTGCAATCTCTGTCTCGTCAATCACCTCACGCTGGTCGGAGAGTGTGGCTTCCCAGTCCTTCTTCATCATCTCAAGACGCTCCTCCTCGTTCTTCAGCTGGTCGCGATAGACCATAGCGAGCTCGAAGTTCTGTGTCTGCACAGCCTCTTCCTTCAGGCGTGCAAGCTGGCTGCACAGTTCTTCCTTGTTCTCTATCTCAACGCTGATGGGGACGTTCTTCAGATGACTGCGACTGCCGGCTTCGTCCATTACGTCGATAGCCTTGTCCGGAAGACAGCGGTCTGTGACATAACGCTCAGTCAGGCGAACACAGGCTTCGATGGCTTTGTCCGTATAGGTTACGTTGTGGTGTGCCTCGTAGCGGTCCTTTATATTCTGGAGTATCTGTATGGTTTCCTCGACTGTGGTTGGCTCCACGATGACTTTCTGGAAGCGGCGGTCAAGCGCTCCGTCCTTCTCTATGCTCTTGCGGAACTCATCCAGAGTCGTAGCGCCGATACATTGTACCTCACCCCTTGCCAGAGCAGGTTTGAGGATGTTGGCTGCATCCATAGTCCCCGCAGCCGATCCCGCACCTATAAGGGTGTGGATTTCATCTATGAAGAGGATTATCTCGGGGTGGTCACGCAACTCCTGTATAATATGTTGCAGACGCTCCTCGAACTGTCCGCGGTACTTCGTTCCGGCAACCACGGCAGCCATATCAAGCACTATGACCCGACGGTCGAAAAGCAGACGGGCCACCTTGCGATGCACGATGCGGGTAGCCAAGCCTTCAACAATGGCACTCTTGCCCACACCCGGCATACCGATCAGTATCGGATTGTTCTTCTTGCGGCGGCACAAAATCTGAGCGACACGCTCTATCTCACGTTCGCGCCCGACTACAGGGTCCAACAGACCCTGAGCAGCAGCTGCTGTGAGGTCGGTGCCAAAACGGTCCAAGGCCGGAGTGTCAGACTTCTTTCCGCCGCCGGTGCCTCGTGAGACGGGCTTTGCCGAAGGAACGAAAGCCGGTTTCGGCCTACGCTCCTCATTGTGCGTTTCGTCTCCCCACTCGTCGTCTTCGTCCTGGTCATCATCCTCTTCGTCCTCATCGTCCTCATCGTCTGCATCCGAACGGCCGTCCTGCGGATCTATGAACTGACCCACCATCGTCGCCACAGATTCGTAATCGACTCCAAACTCTGACAGAACCTCGAAGACTCCGTTATTGTGATCTCGCAACATCGCAAGCAGAAGATGGATGGCTTCAGGGGCAGAATTCATAGCCCGCGCCTCCAAGTCCATCAGCCGCAACACGCGGTTGCTGGCGTCACTCAACTGAAGCTCAGTCGTCTCCAAGGTGAATCCGACTACTCGCTTGTCAAGATTGAACTTAATCTCAAGCAAATCCACGCCTGCAAGCTTCAAGACCTGCAGCACCTGCTCGTCCTCCTGACGGATTATGGCAAGCAGCAGATGCTCAGGCTCAACGCTTTTGCTCAACAGGCGTCCGGCTTCTTCGAGACTTCCGTTTACTATTTTCTGTATATTGGGTTCCATTTTACATTCTACATTCCACATTGAAATGCCCGTCCTTACATCAGGGAGACAGAACGGCGCACGAAGCGGGTCAGAGCCTCGCCCTTCAGCATCCCGTTCTGGAGCAGGGCCAGATCGATGAGCTGCGACACGCGCTCATTACCACGGGCGTACTCGGCCAACACGTCGTTCTTCTTCTGCTGCTGGGCTGTGATGTCGTCACCGCATTGCTTCAGGTCGTCCTTCTCTGCCTGACTGATCTCGTCGGCCTTCTTGCCTTCCTGCTCCTTACGCAGTACCGACTGACGTGCATGCAGACCTTTCAGCTCGGCCTCAATGGGCTTGAGGGCTTCGGTAGTCTTCTCTTCGCTGTCAGAGAGGATGTCACGGATTAGTGTGCTATCGGTGTTTAGCACGATAGTGAACATATCCGGCATCTCGCCATAGAAGGACATACCGGGCTGTATGCGTGCCATGTCTTTCATTCGGCGCATATACTCGCTCTGGGTTATCATAACCGGCAGAGCCTCCTCGCCAAGAGCCTGAGCCTCCACATGATACTCAGTCTTGTCCGTGCGCGGTACCATGCTCTGGAAGATAGCTGACAATTTGTCAGCCTTCTCAGCCTCCAAGAGTTCACGCTTCGTCTCTTCCTTCTGAATGAGACGGTCTATGGTGTCAGAGTCAATGCGGGCAAACGAGCTCTTCTCCAGCTTACGCTCCAACATGGAAATTAGCGGGGTGTCGAGCTGGCCGTCCATCACCATCACGCTGTAGCCCTTGGCCTTAGCAGCATCTATATAGCTGTACTGTGCTTCTACATCGTTGGCATAGAGATAGATAAGCTGGTCGTCCTTGTTGGTCTGCTTTTCCTTGATGGACTCGGTGTATTCGTCCATCGTGAAGTACTTACCCTCGGTGTCCTTCACCAGAGCGTAAGCCTTGGCCTTCTCATAGAAGTCCTCATCGGTAAGCATACCGTAATCTATGAATATCTTGATGTCATCCCATTTCTTCTCGAAGTCCTCACGGTCGTTCTTAAAGATGGAAGCCAGACGATCGGACACTTTCTTGGTGATATAACCGGCAATCTTCTTCACGTTAGAGTCGCTCTGCAGATACGAACGGCTGACATTCAGCGGAATATCCGGCGAGTCAATGACGCCGTGCAACAGAGTGAGGAAGTCGGGCACGATGCCTTCCACCTGGTCGGTGACGAACACCTGGTTGCAATACAACTGAATCTTATTACGCTGCAGATCTATGTTCTGCTTGATCTTCGGGAAATAGAGGACGCCAGTAAGGTGGAAGGGGAAATCCACATTCAGGTGAATCCAGAACAGAGGTTCGTCTGCCATCGGATAGAGCGAACGGTAGAAGGTCTTGTAGTCCTCGTCCGTCAGGTCGCTGGGCTTGCGCGTCCAGATGGGAGTCGTGTCGTTCACCTGATTATCCTCCTCTGTGTCGCGCATCTCGCCGTCCTTCCACTCCTGTTTCTTTCCAAAGACCACAGGAACAGGCAGGAAGTGGCAATACTTCTTCAACAGGCCCTCGAGCTTGTCCTTCTCCAGGAATTCCTTGCAGTCATCATCGATATACATCACGATGTCGGTGCCTCGGTCGGCGCGGTCGGTCTCTTCGAGCGTGAACTCCGGACTGCCGTCGCAGCTCCACTTCATAGCGGGCACATCCTGATAGCTCTTAGTGATGATATCCACTCGCTTGGACACCATGAATGCGGAATAGAAGCCAAGACCGAAATGGCCGATTATTGCGTTGGCATCCTCCTTGTATTTATCCAAAAAGTCGTTGGCGCCGCTGAAAGCTATCTGGTTGATATACTTGTCAATCTCCTCGGCCGACATACCGATACCGCGGTCGCTGACGGTAATCGTGCCTGCCTCTTTATCGATACTGACAGTCACCTTCAGTTCACCCATCTCTCCCTTGAAGTCGCCCTTGCCAGCCAGAGTCTTCAGCTTCTGAGTGGCATCTACGGCGTTACTTACTATCTCGCGGATGAATATCTCGTGATCACTATAGAGGAATTTCTTGATTACCGGGAATATGTTCTCGGTTGTTACTCCAATATTACCTTTTTGCATGGTTAAATATTAATTAATGTGTTAGACTTTCTTTTGCAAAAGAGCCCGTAGGTCTCCTACAGATTTCTTGCAAAAGTCGTGCCAAACCCACTCAGTATTGTGCTAAACCTTCTACTATACGTTTCAGACCTTCCATCATCCGTTCGTGTGGCATAGCGATATTTATGCGGATAAAGCCCTCGGCCCCGTACATCTCGCTGCCGTTCACCCACACGCGGTGGTCACGCAACAGCTTGTGTTCCAAGTCTGTGGCTGTGAATTGGCCGCCGGTTGTTGGCTGTTGGCCTTTATTTTGGCGTTTCAAGAGGGCGGACACATCCACCCACACGAGATAGGTTCCTTCCAAAGTGGCTATCGGGAGCGTTGGCAGATGTTCGGCAAAGTAGGCTCGCAAAGCCTGATAGTTTCGGGACAGATAGTCGTTCAGTTCCGTTAGCCACAGCTCGCCCTCCTTGCTGTAGGCGGCCTCAACAGCCACAGGACCAAAGACATTCACGTCACACACCTCGTTGTCATTCAGCGCGCGGTCAATCCGTTTACGCCACTCGGCGTTGGACGTGATTATATTTGCCATCTGCAGACCTGCTATATTGAAGCTCTTCGATGGTGAATTGCAGGTTACCACATACTCCGAAGCGTCGGGTGCTATTGTGGCCATTGGTGTGAACTGGTTTCCGGGCATCGTCAGTTCGCAATGAATTTCGTCTGATACGATGACAACGCCGTTCCTGCGGCAGATGTCATAGACACGCTGCAGTTCGTCGCGCCGCCAGACCCGTCCGGCCGGGTTGTGATGGCTGCAGAAGAGCAACATAGTCACCTCTGGTCGTGCGCAAGCCTGCTCAAATGCCTCGAAATCTATAGCGTAGGTGAACTCCGTAGGGGACTTATCCACCCTAAGCAGGGGTATATCGACAGTCTCGCACTTGTTGTTGCGGATAGATGTGAAGAAGAGGTTATATACGGGCGAGAACAGGATTACTCCGTCGCCGGGCTTTGTCAGAGCTTTGATTACAGCCGACATTGCCGGCACTACACCAATAGTATATTGAATCCACTCACGCTCTATATGCCAGTCGTAACGGCGCTTGAACCATGAGATTACACTCTCGTAATATGAGGGGAAGATATACGGATATCCGAACACGCCATGCTCGACACGCCGACGCAGCGCCTCTACGATACATGGCGCCGCCTCAAAGTCCATATCCGCCACCCACATCGGGATAACATCATCTGCCGGCGCTTCGTCATATTTCACAGAGCCAGAGCCTCGCCTCTGAATTAAAATATCAAAAGCGGACTCTCCTAGTGTATTCTCTTTATCCATATTTTCACATTCTACATTTTACATTTAGCATCTTCCCTTGTCCTCTAACTACTCCCCTCCCTCGCAGGGAGGGGCAGGGGGGAGAGTCTTCGTTATTATACAGTTTGCGGGCTGTTTTATGTGTTCATCTATCGTCAGCGAGCCGAGCGAGCCGAGGCGTATATGGCCGGTGCGCGGGTTCTTGATGTTCGTGACGTGACCAATGATAGTAGCCTCGAGGTCTGTGTCCTCGAACATTCGGTCGCAGTCCTCGCCAAAGGTGCAGTCCTCAAGGACAAGGCCCTGAACGTAGCAAAGAGGCTGTTCACCCGTGATATGACAACGCACAAGACGCAGGTTCTTGGAGTGCCAGCCGAGATATTCGCCATCAAGAACGGAGTCGTATATCGTTACATTCTCCGTCTCCCAGAAAGCGTCTTTGGTTACGATGCGAGCGTTGCGGATTACGGCGTTGCGGACATACTGGAACACATACTTCGAGTCGCTATCCAGCCCATCGACATCTATGTCCTCGCAGAACATAAAGGGATAAGTGCCGTCATGGAGTTTCAGGTTGCGGACACGCAATCCCTTAACACGCCAGAACGTCTCGTCGGCATCGGTTATGGAGACGTTCTCCACGCTGAGACCGTTCATCTCGCGGAAGAACTTCGGCCCGTCTATAGTGCAGTCGCGCATCTTCATGTCGTTACTATACCAGATGGCTGAGCGCGAGCCCACCTCGAAATAGCAGTTCGTAATGAGACTGCCATCCACGTGCCACAACGGATACTTTCCGATGAAGCGGCAGCCGTAGGCCTCGATGTTCTGGCAGCACTTCACGCCGCTCTCTCCTTCGGTTATTGTCACGTTCTCAAGGCGCGTGTCCCTGATGCCAAACAGCGGACGTTCGCCGCCGAAGCTCTTATCCTTTATTAAATTCATAATGCTTAATTCATAATTCATAATTGGGCTTAATGGGTCTATTGGGCCTATGGGATTTATTAGGCATCGCGCTAGCTCCTCCCCTCCCTGACGGGAGGGGTTTGGGGGTGGGTCTTTAACCTTATCAGAAATATTATTCCTCTGAATGTCAGTTCAATGGCCATCGCTACCCAGACGCCTTGCAAGCCATAGCGCGGAGCGAGCAGAGCTGCCAGCGTGACACGCACGAACCACATGGACAGGAGATTCATAAGGGCGGGCTTACGGGTGTCTCCGATTCCGATGAACACACTCATGGCTACTATAGATGCGGCAAACATCGGCTCGGCCCAAGCCTCAATGCGCAAACATTCTGTGCCGAGTGCACGTACGGCGGCGTCGGGAGTCAGCGTTGCCATCATCAGCGGCGCAGCCACATACATCACGGCTCCCATCAGCGTCATCACTCCGATGCCAAACAGGGTTGTCATCCACGCGAAACGTTCTGTGAGACCGTGGCGTTTGGCCCCGTAACTCTGGCCTACCAACGTCGTGGCGGCCTCGCCTATACCGTAGCCGGGCATATAGCAGAGGCTCTCGGCCGTGATACCCAAAGCGTTGGCTGCTATGGCGATAGCTCCCAACGGAGCCACGATTATGGTGATTGTTATCTGGGCCGCATTCATAAGCACCCGCTGAAACAGCACTGGCATAGCTATATCGGAAGCCTTACGGAGCACAAGCAATTCGGGACGGAAACGTCCCTTCTCGCCCAACAGACGCAATTCGCGGTGGCGGACTACGGCGAACCACATCACGTAAGACGCCACGACTGCCTCCGCTAGCACCGTACCTACAGCTGCCCCCGCCACTCCCAAGCCCAGGCCTGGCATAGTAAGCGATAGGCCGAACACGGATATAACCCGCGTGGGGAAAATGGCTATGAAGTTGAAGCCCACATCCAGGATACACATCAAAACGCTGGCAAACGACGGGGTCTTCATGTCTCCCGCACATCTCAGCATACCCGACCCAAGCAGATGAAACATCGCAAACGGCGTGCCGAGAATGAATATGAGGAAATATACCGATGCCTGCGGCGCTATATCCTCCCCTCCCCCTAACCAATAAGGCAGCGGGAAGGCTATCAGCGCACAAACGGCCATAACCGTCAGACAGACAATGGCGGCTGTGACTATTCCCTGGCGGAACACATTACGCGCATCCTCCAACCTGTTAGCTCCGATAAGATGAGCCACCTGTACGGAGAAGCCCATACTTACACACGAGATAATGCTCCAGTAGAGCCACATCGTAGTTGCCACCAGTCCTATTGAAGCTGAAGCGAGCGCACCAAGCGAACCGACCATAGCATCATCGATGTAGAACATGAGGATACTGGCCGCCTGCGCCAGTATAGCCGGCACACTCAGCAACACAGTCAGGCGCAGTTGCTCACTCGTATTGAGCTTGCGGCCCTCACGTATTCGACTTAGCAGTTCGTCCTTGGAGTAATTCATAATGCTTAATGCATAATGCATAATTGGCTGCGCGGGGCTTACATTTACATTTTACATTCTACATTGAAACGCCCCCTTTATTTCTTAAGGAATTTCAGCCAGTCTTCTTTCTTGAACTTACGGCCACGGCGCGGCTGCGGCTCCTCCTGAACAAATCTGTCAGCACGCCCGCTCCGTCTGCCGCGCTTTTCGCCGGGGCTTACAACTCCGCTGGAATTCTTGCGGCCTCCGCGCTCGCCCTTAACAGACTTTCGTCCGCCTTCTTCGCGGCCTCCGCGCTCGCCCTTAGCGGCCTTGCGGCCACTCTCCCCTTTAGCGGCTTTACCTCCGCGCAGCTCACGAGCGGCAGCGAGGTTCTCCCCCCCACGGGGGGAGCGGAGAGAGGGGCTTTCATCTGCCTCATTACATCTTATATCCCGACCGCGCAGCTTCACACCGTCCAGAGCCTGCATCACCATCTTGGCCTCAGCCTCTGGCACCTCGAAATAGGCGAATCGGGGCAGGAGGTCTATGTGACCCACCTCGAACTGTCCCTTCACGTGGCGGTTGAGGAACTTCATCAACTCAGACGGGTACATCCCATCCATCTTGCCGACATTGATAAAGAGGCGGCGGAAACCGGCCTCCGTTGCACGAGGCTCGCCGCTTTTCCCTTTGCCCTCATTCTGTCTCTTTTCTCTTTTACTTCTTTCCTTCTTAACAGTCTCTATTTCCGGAGCGTCGGCATAGTAAGCCAAGAACTTACCGAACTCCATAGAGACAATCTTCTTAATGAGTTCATCTTTGTCGATAAACTCGAAGTATCGGTTTATTTCCGTCATAAACGGAGCTATCTGCTCCTCTTCAACATCAATCTTCACAATGTGATCCATTACCTTGAAGAGCTGTTTCTTGCAGATCTCCTCGGCTGCGGGGATAACGCCCTCGACGAACTCCTTGCCGAGTTCCTTCTCTATGGCTTTCAGCTTGCGCGTCTCGCGGCTGTGGATTATAGAGATGCTCGTGCCCTTTTTTCCGGCGCGGCCCGTGCGACCCGAGCGGTGGATATAGCTCTCTATCTCATCGGGCAGACCGTAGTTTATCACGTGCGTCAGATCATCAACATCCAGTCCGCGTGCCGCTACATCAGTAGCCACGAGCAGCTGAGTCACGTGCTGGCGGAACTTCTGCATCGTTATGTCGCGCTGCCCCTGCACCAGCTCGCCGTGCAGAGCCTCGGCGTTATAGCCGTCACGAATCAGTTTGTCTGCCACCTCCTGCGTCTCGGTACGGGTGCGGCAGAAGATTATGGCGAATATCTTCGGATAGAAATCCACTATACGCTTCAGGGCCAGATACTTGTCCTTCGCGTTCACCATATAATAGACGTGATTCACGTTCTCGGCTCCTTCGTTGCGACTGCCCACCACAATCTCCTTGTAGTCGTGCAGGTAACCCTGAGCTATCCGCTCTATCTCGCGGCTCATGGTCGCGGAGAAAAGCAGCGTGTTGCGCTCTTCGGGCACCCCCTCCAATATGGCATCTATGCTCTCCGAGAAGCCCATGTTAAGCATCTCGTCAGCCTCGTCCAGCACCACGTTCGTAACCTTGTCCAAATGAGCCACGTCGCGGTTCATCAAGTCGATGAGGCGTCCCGGAGTGGCCACTATAATATGCACACCCTTCTTCAGAGCGTGAATCTGCTGGGTTATTGATGCGCCGCCATAAACAGCCTCGATGTGGATTCCCTCCAGATACTTGCTGAAATCGCGCAAATCATCTGCAATCTGCAGGCACAGCTCGCGTGTGGGGCTGAGAATCAGCGCCTGTGTCTCGTTGCTCGCGGTGTCTATGCGTTGCAGAATGGGTATGCCGAAGGCGGCCGTCTTGCCCGTACCCGTCTGTGCCAAAGCAATAACATCATTTCTCGTTCCCAAAAGATAAGGGATTACCTCTTCCTGCACAGGCATAGGGTTCTCAAAACCCATCTCCTCAATGGCGCGGCGTACAGGCTCGCTCACGCCCAGTTCTTCAAATGTACTCAAAATCTATCTATCCTTTTTAAAAACGCGCGCAAAGGTAATGCTTTTATTCCACACCACCAATCCGATTAACGATTAATAAGAGATTCGCGTTGCTCAATCTATGTTTTTCTATCGTGAGAGCTTTTCCCTTTGTCTTCATTTCATTAATATTTTGTGGCACAAAGGTCAGGCAAATATATAAAGAAGTGTCATTTTCGTCCAAAAAAACATCATTTAGGGGGTATTTTCGTACATTTTATCGTTTAATACGTTTAAGGTATGTGTTTTTAGACGTATGATGTGTCCTGTATAACACAAAATTCACTATCTTTGCAGAGCAAAACAACAAACAATTATATTAAGCAATGAAAACAAAGTATTTCATGGTGGCGTTGCTTACCTGCTGGAGCTTGGCAGTGAGCGCCCAGAACGAGAATTATGACACGAACCGAGGCTTTGTGCATCCGGGGGGGCTTCACACGCAGGCTGACTTCGACCGTATCAAAGCTCAACTGGAAGCTGGCAATACGAAGGTGAAGCAAGCTTGGCAGAAACTCCTGACATCAGAGTACTCTCAGTCGGGCGTTCAGACATTCCCGACAGAGATTATCGTGCGTGGCGGAGGCAATGGTGAAAACTATATGAACGCAGCGCGCGGTGCGGCAATGGCTTACCAAAACGCTCTACGATGGAAAATTGCAGGTACGACGGCGAACGCGAAGGCTGCGGTGCGGATTCTTATGGCTTGGGCGAACACTACAAAAGGCATCGGCGGCGACTCAAACTATGCACTGGCTGCCGGTTTGTATGGTTACGAGTTTGCCCAGGCAGCCGAACTGATGCGCGACTATAATGGCTGGAGCCGCGAGGAATTCGCACAGTTCCAGCGATGGATGCTTAATGTATGGTATCCTTCGGCATTGGGATTTCTTCGTGGGCGTAACGGCACTTGGGAGAATTCTGGCAAGTGGTGGCAGGCGCCAGGTCACTACTGGAGTAATTGGGGCTTGTGCAACGCTCTGTGCATCGTCAGTATCGGTGTGCTGTGCGACGATGTATTTATCTACAATCAAGGTATGTCCTTTTTCAAATACGACCAATGCGGCACGTTCAAGGATCCGCGCACTGAGGTTCCCATAAAGAACGACGGTCTTACGGAGTTCTTGGGAAACTTAGTTGTGACAACCTATGAGAGCGAGCTGGAAACAGGCACCTACGGGAAGTTGGGGCAGCTTAACGAGAGCGGTCGTGATGCCGGCCACTCATCGATGTCCCTCGGTGTGGCAATTGACGTGGCCAAGGTGGGCTGGAATCAGGGCGACGACCTCTTTGCCTATATGGACCACCGTCTGGCGGCCGGCATAGAGTATCTGGCTGCCCAGTCTCTGAGTGTAGAAGAGTTGCCATGGGTGAATTATATCTATGGCTCAAGCGGTTATTTCTACTCAGACTCGCGTGCTTGGACAATGACAGAACCCGCCATGGGGGCACATACGCGTCCCTACTGGGGCACCGTCATCGGCATTTATGAGGGCGTGAAGGGGGTTCAGATGCCTTTTTCTGAGCAAGCATACGCGAATATGGGAATCGATGGTGGCGGCGCTGGCTCTACCAGTGGTGGCTATGACCATTTGGGCTTCTCCGTGCTGATGAACACGCGCGATGAGCAGCTCTGCCCAGCAGAAAAGCGTCCAACGGAACTGCAGCCGCAGATGACCTACAGCGGCACGCTGAACACCAATCTCATCCCCAGCTTGTCGCAGGAGCGGACACGCAAGATGATTGTTGGTTCTACACTCAAGCACAACGAGCTGGGTGGGCTTGTAAACACCTTCGCTATCAACAACAACACTACTGTGCCCGCTGGACAGAGAATCACCCTACAGCCGCAGTTACCTGAGGGCGAGGAAGACACTGGCAAGTGGTCCTGGAACACTGGCGAATCATCACGCGAGATCACAGTGTCGTCGGATCGGAGCTACATCTATCGTGTCACCTACACCAATGCGCAAGGCGTGGAGAGTCAGTTGCCATTCTTCATCGCTGCAGCCGGCGATTGTCTGGCGGATGAACTTACGCCAAAGGTAACAGTGGCAGGAGGCGAGACTACCGAGTCCACAACCGTCGAAGTACTTTATGGCAAAAATGTGACATTGGGCGTGCAGCCATCACGAGGTTGGGGAACATACAAATGGAGCACAGGCGCTACCACAGAATCCATCACTAAATCAGTAGTATCCGACACTGAGTACACCGTGGAGTTCAAGAACCAGGGCGGTGCCATCACGACAATGACCTTTAACGTTCACATGATACCCGCTCAACCGTACGTAAGCGTAGGAACCGGCGAGGCTATGGCTGGCACGACACAGGCTGTGACAGATGCCGGAGAGATGGTCACGCTGGGCTTGACGTTGCCTTCGGCTGTGCGCCCCGCTAATGTATCGTGGAACGATGGCACAACAGGCGCTACACATATCTTAGAGAACGTAGAAACCTCAACGACCTGCACTGCCACTTTCTCCCTGCGAGGACAAGAACACACCATCACTTTCGATGTTTTTGTTCCTGACGACGAGGCTGCAGCTATCGACTCGGGGCTGTACCTGATCCGCCACATTGACACTGACACATACTTTACAGCACATGAGATGAACCAACTAGCCACCTTTGAGCCGCGTCAAGAGGACAACAAAAAACAGCTGTGGAATATCGGACATGACAACCGCCCAAGGTACACGTTGGTGAGCCAGACGTCTGAGAACAACATGTATCTGACCACCTCGGGCAAAATGGCTGTCACTGCCTACTACCCTTTCTTTATTCAGCAGGCTCATGGGAGTCAGCGAGTGGCATTGCGTACTGGTTCTACCGTCTCGGCCTACAAGTTCTGGGATGTCAACGCTGACGGAACTGTCAATATCTCAGCATCCAACAAGCTTAATGCCCTGCCCTTCGAACTGCTGCGCATTAATCAACTAGACGGAGTCTATGCTCCGCAGGTGACAAATGAAGTATCAAGAATGTGGAATGGGACTGACGTGGTGTATGACCTGCAGGGACGCCGTGTCAGTTCTAACTCATCCGCGCTTCCAAAGGGTGTGTATATTGTGAATGCTCATAAGGTAGCTTTCCGTTAATGCACGATTGGCTATGAGCAAGTTCAAATTCTGTTTGCTTTTGGTGACATTGTACCCGTTGTATGTAGGTGCTCAATACAAGTCTGCGGTCTGGTCACCTGATAATGGTGACGGAACCTATACAAACCCGGTTCTTTACGCAGACTACAGCGACCCCGATGTGTGCGCTGTGGGTGAGGACTATTATTTGACCGCATCATCGTTCAACTGCGTGCCGGGATTGCCAATCCTACATTCCAAAGACTTGGTGAATTGGGAGATTGTCGGGCATGCTTTGCAAGAGCTGGAACCGAAATCTTTGTTTGACAATCCTCAACACGGCAAGGGCGTATGGGCTCCTTCGATTCGTCATCACAACGACTCTTTATACATCTATTGGGGCGATCCGGACCAGGGTATCTTTATGGTTAAGAGGAGACTCCCAAAAACTCTTTCTCAAATAGGGGGAGAATGGTCTGAACCAATATGCGTGATTGCTGGCAAGGGTATGATTGATCCGTGTCCGCTGTGGGACGAGGACGGACGTTGCTTTCTGGTGAATGCCTGGGCCAACTCGCGGGCAGGCTTCAACTCTGTGCTCTCTGTCAGGGAACTGAGTGCCGACGGCAGCCGTGCCATCTCACAGCCTCGCATAGCGTTCGATGGCGGGCAGGAAAACCACACCGCCGAAGGGCCGAAGTTCTACAAGCGCGATGGTTGGTATTGGCTTATGTGTCCCGCCGGAGGTGTGGAAATGGGCTGGCAGCTTGCCATGCGCTCACGTTCGCCCTTTGGTCCATACGAGTGGCGGCGCGTGATGTGGCAGGGCAACACCGATATCAATGGCCCGCATCAGGGAGCGTGGGTTCATACGGCCTTTGGTGAGGACTGGTTCCTTCACTTCAACGACAAAGGTGCCTACGGGCGGGTTGTATGTCTCCAGCCTGTAGATTGGTCTGGAGGATGGCCGATGATGGGAAAAAACGGAGAGCCTTACACGCGTTATTTGAAGCCGAAGAGCTCAAGCAAAATAATGGTTAATCCTCAGGAAAATGATGAGTTTTCCGATGGTTTAGGGCTGCAATGGCAGTGGCACGCTAACTACCATCAGTTCTACGGCCAACCATCTGCCGCGGGCATTTATCGCCTTTACACTATGGACCTACCGTCCGACTTCCGCAGCCTTTGGGACATCCCCAACTTACTCTTACAAAAGCCCACCGCACCACGTTTTACAGCTACAGCCAAAGTGCGCTTCGCCGCAAAAGAGGACGGACAGTATGCCGGTTTGGTGATGATGGGACGCGATTACTCTGCTCTCATTATCCGTCGCGATGGCGATGGGTTTCTGCTTCAGCGTCACACCTGTATAAATGCAGACGAAGGACAAGCAGAAAAACGGCAAACCGTCGCTGCTTTGCAACCATCTGACCTCGACTCCATTCCATACTCACCTGCCATATATCTCGACCTATTCCTCCGACTCACCGTGAAGGACGGCATTGTCAACTTTTATTACAGCCTTGACGGCAATCATTTCAAGTCTGCAGGTAAGCTAGAGCAGAGTGATGCAGGTCTCGGCTCTGCCGGGCCGGAGTTGGCTCAGTCTCAGTTCAAATCCGGCGGCGAACCTTTCCGGATGCGACAGGGCAAATGGATTGGTGCCAAGCTCGGTTTCGTAGCCGCCTGCATTGACCGCAAGGACAGTCGCGGCTGGCTGGATATAGATTGGATAAGAATCACCTCAACAAATGAATAACACTCCTATGCGCAGATTCTTTTTGTTCATTTCTTTTTTATCTTTTATCATTTTGCCAGTCATTGCGCAGAATGACTTGCGCAACTACAAAATGGCCGGCCCTTATGAAGTGGTGGCTCGCGACGGCAAGTACCGCGCCTCCAAGAGCGGCAGCGAGAGGGATATGTGGACGGCCTACGAATGTGCTAAGCTCGCTCACGCCCAGTTCTTCAAATGTACTCAAAATCTATCTATCCTTTTTCAAAACGCGCGCAAAGGTAATGCTTTTATTCCACACCACCAATCCGATTAACGATTAATAATAAAACTTCGGAAGTTAAACTCCCTTTGGGAACACAGAGGACACTGAGATAACAGAGAACACAGAGGCCCCGCGCAGCTAAATTATGCATTATGAATTATGCATTATGAATTGCCTTTTTAATCTGAGACGGCCGTCACCTGAATCTGAGACAGCCGTGTCATGAACCTGAGACGGCCGTCACCTGAATCTGAGACAGCCGTGTCATGAACCTGAGACGGCCGTCACCTGAATCTGAGACGGCCGTCTCAGATTCGTGACACGGCCGTCTCACGATGAACAGCCCCAGAAAGAGCGGCTATTTCACCTTGGCCCAACAGCTGTTAGGCCTCGTTCAACCCCAATCGGTCATTAGAATTTATGTCAGGTTAGTATTTGTTTCGAGCAGATTATCTGCATTTACATCGAAGGCGTAGCGGGCTACGGCGAGAGGTTAATGTAGAAAAGATGCCGAAAGAAATGCTGAGATGGCATAAATAAAGATCAATAATAATCCCCCAAAGGAAATGTTGGTCTAATGACCGATTGGGGTTTAAACCTATCGTCAGCCTCATGTCTTGTACCACCGCTGCATTTTTCAGTCACTTTCGATACAAATTCGGCACATCTGCGGCACATTTGCGGTACATTTGCGGTACATTTGCGGTACATTTGCGGTACATTTTTAGGCGAATCTACCGCAGACGTAGCTTTTGATAATCAAAGCCTTAAACAGATTTTCGGTACATTCGGTAGATTTTTTCGCAAAATAAATTATATAGCATCACCCTTAAAATTATTCCGCCGCGAAGAGGTAAAAATGCTCTTTAACGGCGGAATAATTTTCTCTATTTTTTCACTTTTGCCCCTTTTTTAGCACTTTTAATTCTTCCATCACATTGCAAAGAAATAGTTTGCTGGAAGCCCAGTCTGTGCTTCGTATTTTTCCTTCATCCTCTGCTCCAAACGGCGAAGACATTCGCGTTTGCGTGCCGTTGCAGTCTGAAACGTCTTAGAGCCATTTCTTTGGTAATTTCTTCCATCTGTTTATTCTGATTTTATAAAACCAATGTCCAAAAAGTCTGTATTCACGCCGCAAAAGTAATGACTTTAATCATAACTGCCAAATAAATTGCAGAAAAGTGGATGAATCCTCTTGAACTTCTTAAACCATTGAACTTTTGAACTCTTGCTTATGCCAACTGTCACGTACTGTTGAGCGCAGGCGAATAAATGTCAATTATCAACTGTCATTTGTCAACTAGTTAAGCCGTGAGCCACATTTTATTCTTCTTTCGGAGCACTGAGGCAGAGACGGAGACCGTAGTTACGTAGAGGATAATACGAAGAATTGTCGTTGCGACTAACTTACCCGACAGGAGGATTCGCCATCGCTCCAACTACCACCCCGGAGTTTATTACTACACCATTCCCAGACATTTCCACTCATGTCATATAATCCGAGTTCGTTAGCTGCCTTAGTTTTTACGATATGAGTGCCATAGTTCGCATCTGATGCACCTAATGCAAAGCTATTAGCCGCATAGCAAGCTACATCTTCAATAGAGTTGCCACCTGAATACAAATACCCATTACTTCTATTTCCTCCTTTAGCCGCAAACTCCCACTCCGATTCCGAAGGTAAACGGAAATACTCGCCACTATTCAATTGAGTAGCTAACTTACTATTCAATGCAGAAATAAATGACACACAGTCATTAAAACCTATATAATAAGCTGGTTTATTATCATCAAGGCCATTGGTTGAATCCCATCTTCCTCCGTCTAAAGTCGGCGACTTTCCCATTACGGCATACCAAAGAGCTTGTGTTACCTCGGTCTCACCCATATAGTAGTTTTTGACAGAAGTTAGTTTAGAACTGGAATAATCGGTAGTTGAAATATCAAACGGACCTTCTTGCCCCATCATGAATATGCCACCCTCGACAGGCTTCATTGTGAAAGTCACAGTCTTGCCATTGCCACTGACTGTGAATGTGCGGTTCTCCAAAGGATGGCCTTGAGTCACGATAACAGTTTTTGAGAATGAGCCTACAGAAAGTGTAATTGTTGCGGAACGGTCCGATGTGCTTGTATTAGCAGTGGCTGACACAATTAAGTTTGCAATATTATCACTGCTGGGCGTTATAGTTAGCCATGAAGCAGAACTATCGTAGGTAATATCTCCATTTGCTGAAATAGAAAGCATACGTGAAGAAGCATCGGACGCTAATGATAAAGAAGAAGGATATACTGAAATCGGAGCTATTTCTTCACCAAGACAGAGACGTAAACCATTATAGGCACTACGGTTAGATGGAGAATAATATCCACGTTCTGCAACACAACACTCACTTTCCTTACCCTTATAATAACCACCACGTCGTACGCGATCTGTTCCAGACATTGGGCCTTGGGGATCTATCAACGCATCATTAATATACTGACTATACCAATCATAACACCATTCATATACATTGCCACTCATGTCATACAAGCCTATTTCATTGGGGGCCATATTCTTCACGGGTGCAGAATAAGAAGATGCAAGTGCCGAAGATGAAGCTTTTAATATGGCAACATCGCTAAGAGTGTTACTACCAGAATAAATATAGCCCTCACTCATATTGCCACCCTTAGCTGCAAACTCCCACTCTGCCTCCGTCGGAAAGCGAAAGCGTTCTTCACTTTCAAGTTGAGAGGACAGTTTGTTGTTAAGAGCAGAAAGGAAACTCTGACAATCCTCATAGTTAATAAAATAAGCTGGCCTATCGTCACTGAGGCCATATGAGCTGCTCCATTGACTGGCACCCGATATAGGAGACTGTCCCATAACAGCATACCACAAAGCCTGTGTAACCTCAGTTTCACAAATATAATACTCTTTAGTAAGAGTCACACTATGAACAGGGGTGACTCTATCATTATCACCAGCACTTCCCATCTGAAAAGTGTCTGGCTCTACCTTAATCATCTTAAACGTCACGGTTTTACCATTGCCACTTAGTGTAAAAGTACGCTCTATCGGACTATGACTCCAGTTGCCCTCTTCCACTAAGGTCTCATGAGGAACCTCCGTAACATTACTGCATCCAGGCCGGACTAAAGCATCGGGGACTCGTCGATAGAAAGAAGCCCCCGCTATTTCGACATTAATATTAAAGGGTATGGTGTTTGTGTTGTTCGGATTATAATTATAGTGTGTCTCACCAGATGAAACAACCACCGTATTAGTCGCGTGATTATGAGTATAAATATAAGGAGTGTAGCCGTCATCACCTACCGTCAGTTTTATTTCCTCATCTGCTGGAGCGTTTGTGAACGGTGACCAAAATGAAGTAGTAAGAATGAAGTCGCTATAATGTGGCCAATCCCAAATGCTCAGTACCGTTCCTGGCGTTCCCTGAAATCGTAATCGAGCTTCAGTCGGTTGTAGAACAGCTCGTAGATGCACAATATCATTATGGTAATAATAGGTGGCTGAGTCTGTATGAAATATCGCTGTCGTTGGAGAGAGAGTGGCAGAGGTTGCATCTGCTGAAGCAGCGTTATCGAAATACCATACTTCACATCTACCCTCAACATCCTCTTTCAGCGTGCGGCTGACGGTCAATGTCCATTCTTCTGTATTGGCATCGTAAACGGCAGAACCTGTTGCTCCGCTAAAGTCAGTGATTATTAAATAGAGCCTCGACCCATCTGGCCAATCCGAAGTAGCGGCACGTGTTGCTTTGGCATTGGAGCCGTCATCACCATAAGAAGGCGGTTCAGAGGCAAAAAACATCTGTACGGTATGCGCTTGTTGAGTCTCTGTTTTTGAGACACTCTCCTCATTGCAAGCAGACAATATTGCAGCTAATGCGAAACTCACTAACAAATAAATGAAACATGAAAAATTTATAGTGAATGATTGTTTGTTCATATTAAATAATCGGTTAATGTTGAGGACATAAACAGAGATATGAGCGGCTTGCTACCTTATCACATTATCTTCGTCATAGGTCTCGTGTTCTACTTTTACTCTTGTTGTGGTGAAGGAAGATGTGACTCCGTATGTGACTCCTTTAGCGTGGCGAACAAAGGGACGATAATAGTATTTGGTGTCTGGTGTCAGCTCATCAAGGTATGCAGATAAAGCGTTAGCTGCGGCATTGGCGATTATGATACTGTCAGAAAACGACGGGGCGGAATTAGTAGGACTCCCAAGGAAACCGCACTCCTCAATACTACTATATCGTCTTTCCAGCGTTGCATTAAGTCGGGCCGTATTCTCCCATACGTTCGTAGCATCCAATGTAGTAAGAACAGGCCAATCTGATTGTCTATATTCAAAGACATCACCATAGAAATAACCAGCAGATGTGTGGACGTATGCACGTATGTAGTTAGTGCGGTCTTGTAAAAGACCACTAATGGTAGTACTAAAGGACACGTTTGAATGGAGTGTTAAATTCATATACTGATTTTTGCCTACAACTGGTTCTGAGCTTTCCGTACTAAAAACAAATCCACCATCAATTATAGAATAAGAACCTTGCCTAATTATTTCAGCAGAAACACGTAATTGGTCATCTTTATCTTCACCATGGCTAGATGCGGTTATACCAGAAACTTCAGGAAGCACTACCCATTCTGATGCTACGTATGTATATGTCTCGCTATATCCTACTACATCAGTCGTGTAAGCATAGGCACGAATATAAACAGGAACATCCGAAGGGAGGCCTTTCAAGGTTGCTGAAAAAGAAGTATTTGAGCCTGTCGCAACGACTTTGTTATTGTTTATTGTTGGTTCTGAACTTTCTGTGCTATATACGAATCCACGTTCTAATATCGGCAATTCAGTATTGGTTACGCTGGATGAAACATTCAACTCACCAGCCTTATCTGTAATGTTGGCTGACACCGCTGTTAGAGCTGGTATATACACTTGCCCTGTAACAACATATCTTATCTCACCATATCCAAGGCCAGCTGAAGAGACAGCATAAGCTCTAACAGCATAGCGTGTATTCTCTTCTAATCCTGTGATTGTGGTTGAGAAGTCTTTGACATCATCACCAAGATTGAATTGGGTATCTTGGATATTCAAATCTGTAATATCTGTCGGAGCCTTGCGAATAAGGAATCCTCGAAGGGAAATATCACTACCACCGTCGTCAAGTAATTCAGAAGACACCTCGAAGCTATAGCCTGTTACATCACTTATTGTTAATTCGCCTAATTGGGGGGCCGAATTGTCCGCTGTTCTGAACTGCTTAATATCGCTATTTACAATACTATTTCCGCTTGTCGTAAACGTTGCATAATAGTATGTGGTTGAAGGTGTAAGGTTAGATAGTTTAATTGTGTATTCGCCCCATCGTTTCTGGTCTGGTGTTGCGAAAATTGTATCTGCATCTCCGAGCAGAGAATTTGTGGCATAGAGGAGGCCGAAGGTCTCAACGCCGACATTTTCGTTCGCTTTTGTGTATGTGCCGCTGATGGTCGCCCCCTTGCGATAAATGTCAGTAGCTTCGCTGACCGTAAGGGTTGGTGGGAGATTAAAGGGGACTGTGTCCGCCTCGCACGCCACGAAAAGGACGGCGAGGAGCAAAAGACAGAGTGCTGAGATTTGCGGTTTAAATTTATGTCTGGGATTCATGTGAAGAACAAACGTGTTGATTTCGGCCACAAAGATACACATAATAATCCAAAGAACTATAAAAAATGTGGGGAAAACATCCAATGATGGAAAACTTTTTGTATCTTTGCCCTCGAAATCAATCACAAAAAAGGAAAGAGAATGAAAAATCTATTGCTTACACTTACGGTGGGGGTGTGCGCCACGCTGCCCGCCACGAATGTTGCGGCACAGAGCGAGAACGCGGGCTACCCGATTACTCCTGTGCCTTTCACAGCCGTTAAGGTGACTCCCGGAACATTCTGGGGACAGAGGCTCGAAGCCAGTCGCGAAGTCACTATTCCCCTGGCTTTCAGCAAATGCGAGAGCGAGAGGCGATATACGAACTTCAGCAACGCCGCCGAACACCTGAAAGATCCGCAGAAGGTGTTCAAGGTGGATGGCGTCATGGGCTATTCGTTCGATGACACCGACCCGTACAAGACTCTTGAGGGCGCTGCCTACCTGCTGCAGACCTACCCGAAAGCGCTGTACAAGGGCAAGAGTCTGGACAAATACTGTGACTCTGTGATTGCCGTGATTGCCAGCGCACAGGAGCCCGACGGCTACCTCTATACGGCTCGCACGCAGAACCCCGAACATCCGCACGGATGGGCCGGTCCGACCCGCTGGAGCAAGGTGGAGGATCTGAGCCACGAGTTCTACAATTTGGGACATCTGTGTGAGGCTGCCGTGGCCCACTACAACGCCACAGGCAAGAAGTCGCTGCTGAACATAGCCTGCCGCTTTGCCGACTGCGTCTATCGTGAAGTGGGCGACAAGGAGGGGCAGGCCTGCGTGGTTCCCGGCCATCAGATTGCCGAGATGGGCTTGGCAAAACTCTATCTCGCCACAGGCAAGAAGGAGTACCTGCAACTGGCCAAGTTCTTCTTGGACAAGCGCGGTTACACCACCATAAAGACTGAATACAGCCAGAGCCACAAGCCCGTGCTGGAACAGGACGAGGCCGTGGGTCACGCCGTCCGCGCAGGATACATGTATGCCGGAATGGCAGATGTGGCCGCGCTCACGGGCGACAAGGGCTACATCGAAGCCATAGACCGCATCTGGGAGAATATCGTCTCGAAGAAATACTATCTCACCGGAGGCGTGGGCGCGACCAGCAGCGGCGAGGCTTTCGGCAAGAACTACGAACTGCCGAACATGAGTGCCTACTGCGAGACGTGCGCAGCCATAGCTCAGGTGTATCTCAACTACCGTCTGTTCCTGCTACACGGCGAATCGAAGTACTATGACGCTTTGGAGCGCACGCTCTACAACGGCGTTATCAGCGGCATAAGCATCGATGGCGGACGATTCTTCTACCCCAACCCATTGCAGAGCATGGGCCAGCACCAGCGTCAGGCCTGGTTCGGCTGCGCCTGCTGCCCGAGCAACGCCGCCCGTTTTATCCCCTCGCTGCCGCAGTATATCTACGCTGTGGATGGCTCGAAGCTGTATGTGAATCTCTTCGCAGGCAACGAAACCACGGTGAAGGTCGGCGGCAAGAAGGTGACTCTGCAACAGGTCACCGACTACCCATGGAATGGAGACGTGACTATGAACGTGAAGCAGACCTCCGGCACATGGACTCTGATGATCCGTATCCCCGGTTGGGTGCGTAACCAGGTTGTACCCTCCGACCTCTACAACTACGTGGATGCAAAGCATCTCTCCTACTCCATTAAAGTAAATGGCGAACCAATCAATGGTCAATGGTCAATGGTCAATGGTCAATCAGATAAGGGTTACGTGGCCATCGAGCGCAAGTGGAAGAAGGGCGACAAGGTGAGCGTGCACTTCGACATGGAGCCGCGTCTGGTGCGTGCCAACGGACGTGTGGCAGCCGACCGCGGACGTGCCGCCATAGAGCGTGGTCCGCTGGTATATTGTGCCGAGTGGCCGGACAACACCTGCAATGTGCTGAGCGTGCTTCTCAATCAGGAGCCTAAGTTCAAGATGGGAAGCGTCACCATAGCCGACACAAAGGTGCAGACGTTGCAGACGGATGCACAGACGCTGAAATTCGACGCTAACGGCCGCCTCACGGCTCAGGACGAACAGCTCACCCTTATCCCCTACTACGCCTGGGCACACCGAGGAAACGGCAATATGGCTGTGTGGATTCCCATCGACCTCAACGCCACCACACCTGCCCTGCCGCCCAGCATAGCTTCAGAGAGCAAGGTGACGGCTTCTGCAAAACGTCTGCCCGCGCTGAGCTCTATCAACGACCGCTTAGTGCCTGCCGACGGAAACGACCGCTCTATCCCCTACACCCATTGGTGGCCAAAGAACAACTCAACCGAGTGGCTCGCATACGAGTTCAAGGAGGAGGCAACCGTAAGCACCAGCACCGTTTATTGGTACGACGACCAACCCTGGCAGGGCTGCAAAGTGCCCGACTCTTGGAAGCTCTATTACATGAACGATGGAGGCCAGTGGGTTGAAGTCCAGAACGCGAGCGACTACGGCACCAAGAAAGGTGTGGCCAACACCGTGAACTTCACTCCCGTCCGCACGAAGGCAATGAAGCTGGAGTTGGTCCAGCCGAAGGATAAGTCCTGCGGATTGTATGAGTGGAGCATTAAATGATTTGACGATTTGACGATTTAAAGATTTGACGGAATAACGAAATAACGGTATAACGAAGTTTCGACATTACGTTATAAAGATATAACGAAATAACGACTATAAAATCAATCTTTAACAATGAAATTGACTCATAAAATAGGGGTTTCTCTGTTGTGTCTCGCTATGACGCTGACGGCGCAGGCTCAGGGATTCGGGATGCCTCAGACAAATCCCACTTATAGGGACATAAACTATGCGGGGGACGACCTCGAAGCTCACCGCTTGGACATCTATCTGCCACAGACGGCGCAGGAGAAATACAAGGTTGTTGTGGTCATATACGGCAGTGCCTGGTTCTCCAACAACATGAAAGGCGCGGCATACATGTCCGTAGGCAAGCCGTTGGTAGATGCGGGCTTTGCCGCAGTTTGCATCAACCACCGCTCCAGCGGCGACGCCAAGTTTCCCGCTCAGATACATGACGTGAAGGCTGCAATCCGGTTCATCCGTGCCAACGCCGCCAAATACAAGCTGGACACCTCATTTGTGGGTATCACAGGCTTCTCCAGCGGCGGCCACCTCTCCTCTCTTGCCGGCGTAACCAACGACATGAAGACTCGCACCGTGGGTTCAACAAGCATTGATCTCGAAGGCACCGTAGGCGGCAACAACGGCTTCAGCAGCCGCGTGGATGCAGTCGTTGACTGGTTCGGTCCGGTGGATATGGCACACATGGAGCGCTGTGAGACCGTAAAGGACGAACGCTCGCCCGAGGCGGCCCTCATCGGCGGCGCCCCAGCCGACAATCCAGACCTCATAGCCCTCATCAGCCCCATCACATATCAGAACTCACGCTGCCCGCGCTTCCTCGTGCTTCACGGCGATGCGGACAATGTGGTGCCCCATTGCCAGGGCGAACGATTCTCCGAGGCTCTGAAGAAGGCTAACCGACTGGAGAAGTTCATCAGTGTTCCCAATGGACAGCACGGCCCCGTGACGTTCAACGAACAGACGTTCAAGGAAATGACGGATTTCTTCCTGAAGGAAGCCAAGGTGGCGGCACAGCCCAAGGAACGCGTTATTGAAGACGGCGGCACAGGCCCCTACAAAGCAATCATGAAGGAGCTGGACGGATTCGAGGCGCACACGGTAATCGCTCCGCAAGACCTCTCCAAGTTCAACGCCAAGAACCCGTTGCCCGTGCTTGTCTGGGGCAACGGAGCCTGCAACAACTCACCATTCGAACATGTGAAGTTCCTTAGCGAAATCGCATCTTACGGCTATCTGGTTCTCGCCACAGGTTATATTCCTATGACAGACGAATGGTACCACGGACCTATGTCCTCCACTCAGCAGCAGATTGAGAGCATAGACTGGGCCTACGCACAGAATGCCGACCCCAGCAGCCCTTACTATCAGAAGATTGACCTCAAACATATCTGCATCGCAGGCATGTCCTGCGGCGGACTTCAGTCGTTGTTCAACTGTGCCGACCCGCGCATCACATCAACGATGATCTGCAACAGCGGCCTATTCAACCAGCAGAATGCACATCAGGCTGTGGGCGGTATGCCGATGCCTCCAAAAGAGAAGCTTGGCGACGTACACACACCTATTATCTACATCCTTGGCGGTGAACCGGATATTGCCTACCAGAACGGAATGGACGATTTCCACCGTATCAAGCATGTGCCGGCCTACGCTGCCAACCTGCCTGTGGGTCACGGCGGCACATACGGAGAGCCTCATGGCGGCGAGTTCGCCGTGGTGGCAAAAGCCTGGCTCGACTGGCAGCTTAAAGGCGACAAGAAAGCAGCCAAGATGTTCACAGGCAAAAAGAACGAACTGTCCAAGCGCAAAGGCTGGACCCTGGAGAAGAACGCCAAGGCTAAGTAAGAGCCTCAAAGAGGCGGTCTAACGCCAGATCTGCATCGCCGGCGGCCTCATCGAGCAGAGTCACGAACTTGCTTCCGATGATAGCGCCGGCGGCGTTGGCATTTGCTGCTGCGAGAGTCTGAGCGTTGCTGATGCCGAAGCCAATCATGCGCGGGTTGCGGAGGTTCATCGCGTCAATGCGGCGGAAATAAGCCTGTTTAGCATCATCAAAGGACTGCTGTGCGCCCGTGATGGCTGCGCTACTAACCATATAGATAAAACCGTCGGTGTTGTCATCAATGAAACGGATGCGTTCCTCTGAAGTCTCGGGCGTAATAAGCATAATAACGCGCAGACCGTAGCGGTCGGCCACCGGTTTCACCTGCGTGAGATAATCGCCAAAGGGAAGATCTGGGATTATCAGTCCACTCACCCCACTATCTGCGCACGCCTGACAGAAAGGCTCTATCCCGAAATGAAGGATCGGATTAAGGTACCCCATGAGAATCAACGGGATATGCACTTCTTCGCGGATGGCACGAAGCTGGGAGAAAAGCGTGCGCAAGTTCATCCCGTTGTGTAGGGCTTTTGTGGCGGCTGTCTGGATTACGGGACCGTCGGCCAGCGGGTCGCTGAAAGGTATTCCGACCTCAATGAAATCTATACCCCGACGCTGCATCGCAAGGATTACATCGGCTGTGCCGTCCAACTTGGGTGCACCGGCACAGAAATACAAAGAAAGGAGTTTTCGGTCGCCGCGAGTGGCGAAAAGATTATCTATATTATTCATTTTTATGAGAGTTTTGGATAATAAGGCTAATAGGGCCTATAGGCTTTTTTGAATTTATCTATAAATTGTTGTAACATATCGGTGTCCTTCAGGGCTGGGGAGAGTTCGAAGCGCGAGTTAAGGTCTATTCCAGCGAGTTGAGGATGGTGAAAATCGCGCAGGCGCAGAGCATCATCAGGCCCGATGCCGCCACTGAGAAGGAAAGGAGTCTGCCCGGAATAGTCTTGCAGTAAATCCCAGTCGAACTGAGTTCCGTTGCCACCGGCCAGCTTCGCTTTGGTATCGAACAGGAAATAGTCGGCCAATCCACTATAAGCTTCTGTCTTTTGGAAGTCTGCTGCAGTGGCGATATTTATAGCCTTTATGATGGTCATGTCACTAAGAGCCGCAAGATAAGCAGGCGATTCGCTGCCGTGCAACTGAACAATATCCAGCCCAAAGGTATCCACCATGCGGCGCACATAGTCAAGCTCTGCGTTCACGAACACACCCACCCTCTTTGCCTTCTGCGGCAAATAAGCAGGAACGCTATCCACAAAGCGAGGGGATGCAGGATGGAAGATGAATCCCATCCAATCTACGCCCAATGCCTCGACAGCACGGATGTTGTCCGCATCGCGCATACCACAAACCTTTATGGTGAATTCATAATTCATAATAGGGTTTTCATAATAGGGCTATGAAATCGCGCAGGGCGGCTCCCGGGTCGGGAGTGCGCATGAAGTTCTCACCGATGAGGAAGCCGTTGAAACCTGCAGCACTTAACTCACGGACTACGGCCGGGTCGCTAATGCCGCTTTCGCTGACAAGGACCGTTTTATGTGTGGCGATGGCCTCGCTGCATATTGAACGCAGGCGTTCGGCCAAACGGAAACTGTTATCCACATTGGTGACAAAAGAACCGAGGTTGCGGTTGTTTATACCGCAGAGCTCGGGACCGAGGGTAGCATACTCAAGTTCAGCCTCAGAATGCATCTCAAGAAGGACTTCGAGGCCGAGTTCATGAGCTTTATCCAAGAGGCTTTTGCACTTTTCTCTGGTGAGACAAGCTGCAATGAGCAACACAGCGGAAGCGCCACACAAAACGGCCTGATATAGTTGAATCTCGTCAATCACAAAATTCTTGTATAGGACGGGCAGGGTGACACCGCTCTGACGGGCTGTCCGGATGTCATCGTCGCTACCACCGAAATACTGCGTGTCGGTGAGGATGGAGAGGGCTGCAGCCCCGTTTTGCTGATATGCGAGAGGAATAATGTCTGCGCGCCCATCCTGTTTTATCCAGCCCTTTGAGGGTGAACGTCGTTTGAACTCAGCTATTATGCCAGTCTTTGAGGCAAGAAGGGCGGCACGGAGGGAAGGACGCGGGGTTATTGTTGCGGCATTGCCGCAACATACAGAACCGGAGGCTGAAGAAGAGGCAGCTCGGAAGGCAGCAAGTTCCTCGCGTTTTGTTGATATTATCTGTTGCAATATGTCTTGCATGGACTTTATCAGCTGTTGAGTTCTACAAATTTGTGGAAAGTGCGAAGGGCGCTGCCGCTGTCTATACTCTCGCGGGCAATCTCAATGCATTCCTCAATGCCCTTCTCTCCTCGTTCCAACACTTGGATACCGAAAGCGGCATTGGCAAGCACGATATTCTTCTGAGCGGGCAGGGCACGGTTCTCCAGGACGGAGTCGAATATCTGTGCAGCCTCCTCTTCGGTAGCACCCCCGACCAACTCTTCGGGTTTGGCAATATCGAAGCCCAGGTCCTGCGGTGAGAACACACGTTCATAGTCTTTAGTGGTTACTTTGAAGTCGCCCGTGAGCGATATCTCGTCGTACCCGTCCATACTGTTCACGATTCCATAGTCTATGCCAAGCCGTTGATAGACATTACTGTACAGACGCATCTGGTTCAGATTAGCGACTCCGAGTAACTGGCACTTAGGGCGCGACGGATTGACGATGGGGCCTAATAGATTGAAGATTGTGGGAAAGGGCAGAGCCTTGCGTATCGGGCCAACGAACTTCATGGCCTTGGCAAAAAGCTGGGCGTGCAGATAGACGATTCCGGCCTCGTTAAGCGAACGGTTCAGACGGTCTATATCGTCAGTAAACTTTATGCCGTGATGCTGAATCACATTACTGGCACCACTGACGCTCGTGGCGGCGTAATTACCGTGTTTGGCAACCTTGTAGCCAGCACCGGCAATAACGAAACACGCCGTTGTGGAAATATTAAACGTGTTCTTGCGGTCGCCGCCCGTACCGACAACGTCTATGTAGCGGTCGCAGTCGAGGATAGCGGGAACGCCCGTCTCCAAGATTCCGTCACGGAAACCAAGCAGTTCATCAACTGTGACACCTCGCATCTGCAGGCAAGTCAACAGGGCGGTAATCTGCTCGTTGGGATATTCGCTATGCGTGATTCCTATCAGAATCTGCTTCATTTCTTCGCGGGAGAGCTCTTCGTGGTTCAAGAGCTTGACTAAAATCTCTTTCATATTAAAGGGAAGTTAAAAGGAATTTATAGGGAAGATAAATGGAAGTTATAAATACAACCAATTCAACAGCATCTGGCGGCCATCGGGTGTGAGCACACTCTCCGGATGGAACTGAATGCCTCGGACATTAAGCTGGCAATGGCGCATGGCCATAATCTGCCCCTCGTCACTTACAGCCGTAATCTCTAAACAGTCCGGGAAGTTCTCCTTGGACACAACCCACGAGTGATAACGACCCACGGTGATGTCTTTATTATTTATACTGCCAAAAAGAGGGTCGTCAGAAATGATATGACAAGGAGTGGCGACGCCGTGAAAAACATCAGAGAGGTTCTCCAGTTTTGCGCCGAATACCTCGCCAATGGCCTGATGGCCAAGGCAAACGCCCAAAATGGGTTTCTTGCCTGCATACGTGCGGATTACATCCAAGAGCAGGCCAGCCTCAGACGGGATTCCCGGGCCTGGCGAAAGGATAATCTTTGTGAACGGTTGCAAGTCCTGAAGTTCGAACTGATCGTTGCGCAGCACCGTTACGTCAACACCAAACTCCTTCACCAGATGACTCAGGTTGTATGTGAACGAGTCGTAGTTATCTATGATTGCTATTTTCATATTGCCTAAATATTTTGTTCAGAATTAATCCGTAAGCGTTTATAGCTTTTCGGCCATCTCTATCGCCTTGCGCAGAGCACCAAGTTTGTTATTCACCTCCTGAAGCTCGTACTCTACATCGCTACGGGCCACTATGCCGCCGCCAGCCTGCAGCCACAGTTCGCCGCCGCGACTCACGAATGTACGTATTGTGATGGCCTGATTCAGACTACCGTCCAAACCGATTATACCAATGCAGCCGCCGTAGGCTCCGCGGTTGTGTGGCTCGTATTCGCTTATGAGCTGCATTGCACGAACCTTAGGAGCACCGGAGAGAGTGCCGGCCGGGAAGGTGTCAATGAATGTCTGAATCGGGTCGGAATCTTCATCCAACTGACCAGATACACGGGATACAAGATGTATAACGTGTGAATAGTATTGAATGTCCTTGTAATAATCCACCTTCACATCGTGGCAGTTCCTCGACAGGTCGTTGCGTGCCAAATCCACGAGCATCACATGCTCTGCATTCTCTTTGGCATCGGCCTTGAGATATTCGGCTCCGCGGCGGTCGGCCTCTGCATCGCCCGTGCGCTTGGTTGTGCCGGCAATGGGGTCAATGTAAGCGCGGGAGGCCTCGATGCGGCAATGGGTCTCAGGCGAAGAGCCGAAGATGCGGAAGCCTCCGAAATCGAAGTAAAAGAGGTAAGGACTGGGATTGATGCTGCGCAGAGCGCGATAGAGGTTGAAGTCATCACCCTCGAATTTCTGGACGAATCGGCGTGAGAGGACTATTTGGAACACATCGCCGCGCAGACAGTGGCGTATGCCGCGACGTATATTCTCACGATGCTCATCATCGGTGAGTGTAGAACGCACATCGCCAATAGCCCGAAATGGATAAGCATGTACGTTGTCTCGGTTCATAGCCTTCATAACATCCGACAGATCCGACTCTCCGTCCTTTTCGATACTCACCAACGTAAGCGTGTTGTTATGATGGTCGAACACCAGCACAACCTTGTACAATATATATAGAATATCGGGCGCGTCGTCACGTGCCTGAGTCTCGTCTTTGACGTTGATGCCCTCGAAATAACGGACGGCATTGAAACTGGTATAGCCAAACAGCCCACATACCTCTGAACCATCGCCTGTGACTTGAATTTTGTCTGTCAAAGAGTGGATAGCTTCAGCCACCATGTAGCTGCCATTTATATCATGTGTCTCACGCTTGCCGTCCGGGAAAGTCACCGTAGCCACGCCGTGGCCGATTGCTACAGAAGCCATCGGTGATATACCTATGAAAGAACGGGCGCTGGCAGCTTCGTGATAATCGCTGCACTCCATAAGCGCACTCTGCGGATAGAGGTCGCGCAACCGCATATACACACCAACTGGGGTGTATAAGTCGCCAAGAACCGTGCGCGTCGTCGTTGTATATGAATACTTCATCATCTTAGAACAAGCTTTATTCAGCAATTATTAAATACATTAAACTAAGCACTTTAAATCCTGTACTTTAGACTTATACTTCAAATAAGTCTCTACATCCTTATCTCCTCGTCCGCTGACGGTGAGCACCACAACATCCTCAGGGCTGAAGGAGAGTTTTCCGAGGGCTGCGATTGCATGTGCCGACTCGATGGCGGGGATTATTCCCTCGAGACGAGTCAGCTCATAACCTGCACGTATAGCCTCATCATCGTTTATAGAAAGGACTTCTGTACGGCCTTTCTTCGCCATATTGCAATGCATAGGTCCAACGCCTGGATAATCCAAGCCTGCGGATACAGAGAACGCCTCCTGAATCTGTCCGTCGTCGTTCTGCATAACCAGCATCTTCGCGCCGTGCAGGATTCCTACCGATCCGCGATGTATGGTGGCAGCTGTGCGTTCTGTCTGCCACCCATCTCCGCCTGCCTCAGCCAACACGATACGTACACGTTCGTCGTGAGCATAGTGGAAGATTGTTCCTGCTGCGTTCGAACCGCCTCCGATGCAGGCCACGAGCATATCCGGGTAGTCACGCCCTTCCTTCTCCAGCAACTGCCATTTAATCTCCTCCGATATAACGCTCTGCATCCGTGCCACGAGGTCTGGATAAGGATGCGGCCCCATCGTAGAACCAACTACATAGAACGTGTCCGACGGATGACAGCACCAGTCTCTGATTGCAGCCGAACAAGCGTCGCTGAGCGTCATATTGCCCGTACGTACGGGATGCACCTCTGCCCCCAACATCTTCATTCGCTCCACGTTAGTGTGCTGACGCTCCACATCGGTTGCTCCCATGAACACCTCACAATGGATTCCCATCAGAGCGCATACTGTGGCTGTTGCCACTCCGTGCTGTCCGGCGCCGGTCTCTGCGATTACGCGCGTCTTGCCCATCATCTTTGCCATCAGCACCTGTCCGATAGTGTTGTTTATCTTATGCGCTCCCGTGTGGTTCAAATCCTCACGTTTCAGATAGAGGCGGCATCCGTATTTCTCACTCATGCGACGGGCAAAATAGAGGGGCGAAGGACGCCCTACGTAATCGCGCAACAGGGCGCGGTACTCTTGCTGGAACTCAGCCGATTCGATGATGTCCAAATACTTGCTCTGCAAGTCGCTCACAGTAGCGTAGAGAATCTCAGGGACGTATGCACCGCCGAACTCTCCGTAATAACCATTCTCATCTACAAAATAGTTTTCTTTCATATCGATTGTATTTGTTAAAACTCAAAATTAAAGAGAGACTTGCCGCAAGAACGACAAGCCTCTCTGAATCCTTTATCCTTTTTACTTACAGGTACGCGGCTATCTTCTCACGACGTTTTGGGTCTTGAGTTGCGCCACCACCAAAAGTTCATGTTCAAATTCATATTCTATTGTATTTGTTGAAAAGTTTACGGCACATCTGCCATTATCAATTCGGCGACAAAGTAACGGTTTTTCTACCATTCTGCCAAATTTTTCGGCACTTTTCTGCCAAATTGAGCAAATAATTCTCCTTTATGCTAAAACATCAACATACAAATGAACTTTTGACAGAAAATTTGGATATTACAGAATAATGTCGTACATTTGCACCCTAAAAACGAGGGGTAACAGATCGTTTCTAAAGGAGAGACGAGAATTAGGATCCAAGACAAGAATTTAATAATCCACGGCGTGGATTATAGAATCCAGGGCAGGAATTGAATAATCCACGCCGTGGATTTTATTATGCACCATGGGGTTTGGGATTTTACTCCATGGTCAAATGGATTGTACACCGAGTACAAATGGATTCTTAACCCCGTGCGAATGTATTGTACAACGAGAACAGAAGGATTCTTAGAGCCCATGCGAAGAGGTCCTAAGTTAAGGGAGAACTTTTACACATTATTAGTACAAGGCGGCGAAAATGTTAAAAAAGTGTGTTTCAGGCAATATTCTTGGGGAAAAGATTTGTGGGAAGGCAAAAAGTATGTATATTTGTGGCGGAACAAACTATTATGTCTAACCATTAATCATAAAAGGAGGACTCATCATGAAACCGAAAAGAAAAATGTTCCATCAGGAAGAGTACGAACTGGACAATTACCTGAATGATGACGACCTCGACCGCCTTTACGAGGCCGCAAGTAATGTTACCATCTGGTATTCCTAATCGTATCAGTCATTAGCATCTTAGCATTTCTGTGCCGCCACAGTGTGTGACGGCACAGAAATGTTGTATTTATACATTTACAACCCATACATGGAGACAGCATATTCCAAACTTATAGCACAAGCCACTGGGCTGAACATAAAGCATGTGGAGGCCACCATCGGTCTGCTCGACGACGGAGCCACAATACCGTTCATAGCCCGCTACCGCAAAGAGCGCACGGGTTCAATGGACGAGGTTCAGGTAGCAGGGGTGAGTGACCAATACGAACAGTTGAAAACGTTGGTAAAGCGCAAGGAGACCATCCTCAGTACCATAAGCGAGCAGGGGAACATTACTCCAGAGCTGGAGGCGCGCATCAACGACTGCTGGGACGCCACCACGCTGGAGGACATATATCTGCCTTACAAGCCCAAACGGAGGACACGCGCTCAGGTGGCCCGTGAGCGGGGACTTGAGCCTTTGGCCTCGTTGCTAATGTTGCAAAGGGAGGCGAATCCCGCGAAAGCGGCCGAAGCCTATGTGAAAGGCGAGGTAACGAGCGCAGAAGAGGCTCTGCAAGGAGCTCAGGACATAATTGCCGAGACGGTGCGCGAGGACGAGCGTTCGCGTCAGGCCGTCCGCAATGCCTTCCGTCGCGATGCTATGATAACGAGCCGTGTGGTAAAAGCGAAAGCCGATACGGACGAGGCTCAGAAGTTCAAGGATTATTTCGACTGGAGCGAGCCCTTGCGCCGCTGCACCTCACACCGTCTGCTGGCCATGAGGCGCGGCGAAGCCGAGGGCGTGCTGCGAGTGAGAATCGAGAGCGACGATGAAGCCAACACCGAACGTCTGCAGAGGGCATACGTCCACGGTCGAGGAGCTTGCTCCGACCTGGTGGCAGAGGCTGTGGCCGACGGATACAAACGTCTGCTTATGCCGTCTATTGAGACGGAGTTCGCCGCCCTAAGCAAGGAAAAAGCAGACGAGGAGGCAATCCGCGTCTTCGCCACTAACCTGCGTCAATTGCTTTTAGAGGCTCCTCTGGGGCAGAAGCGTGTGATGGGAGTCGATCCTGGTTTCCGCACCGGTTGCAAGGTGGTGTGTTTGGATGCCCAGGGCTCTCTCCTTCACCACGAAGCCATCTTCCCCCACCCTCCCGTACGGAAGCCTGCTGACGCGATGGAGGCAATCATCAATATGATTAAGAAATACCGCGTAGAGGCAATAGCCATAGGCAACGGAACAGCCAGCCGCGAGACGGAATCGTTTATTCGCCTCACGCTTGAAACGATGAAAGCCTCCGGAGTGGAAGTGTTCGTGGTGAGCGAGGACGGCGCCAGCATCTATTCAGCCTCGAAGACGGCCCGCGAGGAGTTCCCCGACGAGGATGTCACCGTGCGCGGCGCGGTGAGCATTGGCCGCCGACTGATGGACCCGCTGGCAGAGCTGGTGAAGATTGACCCGAAGAGCATAGGCGTTGGACAGTACCAGCACGATGTGGATCAGGGCAAGCTGAAACACGCCCTCGACCAGACGGTGGAGAGCTGCGTAAACAGCGTGGGCGTAAACGTGAATACGGCCTCGCGCCACCTGCTTACTTACGTGAGCGGTCTCGGCCCGACACTGGCACAGAACATAGTGGATTACCGCACGGAGCACGGCCCTTTCACCGCCCGCACCCAACTGCTTAAGGTGACGCGCCTCGGTCCTTCGGCTTACCAGCAATGTGCCGGTTTCCTGCGCATTCCTGATGCCAAGAACCCGCTGGACAACAGTGCTGTTCACCCGGAGAGCTACTCCATAGTGTCCAAGATGGCAGCCGACGCCGGATGTTCCGTGAGCGAGCTTATGGCAGACCCCAAACGCCGGCAGAGCATCGAACTAAAGAAATATGTTACCGACGAGGTCGGAATGCCTACCCTAACCGACATAATGGCAGAGCTGGAGAAGCCCGGACGCGACCCGCGCCAGCAGCTTGAGACCTTCGCCTTCGATGAGAGTGTGAAGGAGATATCCGACCTCCGCCCGGGGATGCTTTTGCCAGGAATCGTGACTAACATCACAGCCTTCGGAGCCTTTGTAGATGTAGGTGTCCATCAGGACGGCCTCGTTCACGTATCCCAACTGGCCGACCGTTTCGTCCGCGACCCGAACGAAGTGGTTCACCTGCGCCAACACGTCCAAGTGCGCGTGATGGAAGTGGATTTGCGCCGCAACAGGATAAGTCTAAGCATGAAGTCAAAATAACATGAACGAACTATTAAATAGATTAGAGGGCCTCATTGCCCGATATGAAGAGGTGGGGACACTCATCACCGACCCCGCCGTAATCGCAGACCAGAAGCGATATGTGCGCCTGACAAAGGAATACAAGGATCTCGGCGCGATAGTCAAGAAACGCGCCGAATATGTGCAGACACTCAATACCATCGATGAGGCAAAAGAGATGCTCGCAGCCGAGGACGACCCCGAGATAAAGGAGATGGCACGCGAGGAACTGGCTGCCGCTCAGGAGCGTGTGCCGCAGTTAGAGGAGGAGATAAAGCTCTTGCTTATCCCCGCCGATCCGGAGGACGACAAGAACGTCATCATGGAAATCCGAGGCGGCACAGGCGGTGACGAGGCAGCCCTCTTCGCAGGCGACCTGTTCCGCATGTACTCCAAATACTGCGAGACCAAAGGCTGGAAGATTGCAGTCAGCAGTTTCACAGAAGGAGCCGCAGGCGGCTACAAGGAGATAATCTTTTCCGTAACTGGCGAGAAGGTCTATGGCACGCTTAAATATGAGAGCGGCGTTCACCGCGTGCAACGTGTGCCGGTAACGGAAACGCAGGGCCGCGTGCACACCTCAGCGGCAACCGTAGCCGTACTGCCCGAGGCCGAGGAGTTCGACGTGGAGATCAACGAGGGCGCCATCAAGTGGGACACTTTCCGCAGTCAGGGAGCTGGCGGACAAAACGTGAACAAAGTGGAGTCGGGTGTCCGCGCCCGTTATATGTGGAAGAACCCGAACACGGGCGAGGTGGAGGAAATCCTCATCGAATGTACGGAGACGCGCGACCAGCCGAAGAATAAAGAGCGTGCTCTGGCCCGTCTGCGTACCTTCATTTACGACAAGGAGCACCAGAAATACATCGATGACATCGCATCACGCCGCAAAACTATGGTATCCACGGGCGACCGCTCCGCCAAGATTCGCACATACAATTATCCGCAGGGACGAATCACTGACCACCGCATCGGTTACACCATTTATAACCTCGCCGCCTTCATGGACGGCGACATTCAGGAGTGTATCGACCGCCTCATCGTAGCTGAGAATGCTGAACGACTTAAAGAGAGTGCGTTGTAAACAACTCACAAAGATTGACTTGGTTTAAGTGACCTCTGGCTTATGAATATAGTAGGAATACTCTCGCGTGCAGCACGCACTTGCTTCCAGCGCTTCCCAGCCCCAGCCGCATTCGCGACAGCGCTGGCGGCGTATGCCATATTTGTCATACTGGCCGAACCTAAGGCTGACCAACTCGTGGGCGCCATCGTCTATTTTCTCTCTGTCGGCTTCGTACTGTCACTCTCACTCAATCTGTGGAGCGAAGAGAACACTTGGACGCATAAGGACTGGATTGTTCATGCCATATCATATATTATCCTACTCGTCGACGCTATCTACCTCTACGACATCAACTTCGGACATGGAGGAGACGGCTACGAGACTTTCCTCATGCACGCCTCTGCCATTCTGGCACTAACGCTGACGATATTCTTTCTCTCCTTTGTCCGCGAACGCAATGACATTCCTTCGTGGAACTTTGCACTACGCCTCATCACGTATTTTATCACCTGCTGTCTCGTAGGGTTGGTTCTCTGGGGCGGCCTCAGTCTGTTAATCAGTTCCATGGATTGGCTGTTCCATGTTAATATTGGATGGAAATGGTATGCAGTCACAGGTGTCCTCTTCGGAGGCTATCTGCCCGCGTTGCTGTTCCTCGGGCGCATCCCTGGTGATGAGAAGAAACACGACAGCGAACCGCTGTATTCCGGCTTTCTCGCAGGCGTCTTCCGCTATCTGTTCTTGCCGTTAGAAGCTTTGTATCTTGTGGTGCTGTTTTTCTATGCCATCCAGATTCTTGTGCGTTGGGAACTGCCAAACGGACAGGTGTCATGGCTCGTCATCGCCTCAATGGTGGGCCTCATCGGTATTGAATTCGGCCTCTACCCTACCCGTCACGCCGAGAACCGACCTTTCGACCATGCAGTAGCTCGCTGGTTGCCGCTCATCCTGACGCCGCTCCTACTGCTCATGACCGTGGGCATCATACGCCGCTTCTCAGACTACGGCATCACCATCGCACGCCTCTATCTCGCGACGCTGAACATCTGGTTCTACGTGGTCTGTCTCGTTCTCTTCATCAATCATGCACGCCGCATCCTTTGGATACCCATCTCCTTCGCAGCCTTCTTCCTCGTGACTTCAGCCCTGCCTATTAACTACACAAGCTTCACGCGACATACACTCTTCAATCAAGTGGAACACGCGCTCAACCAGGCTAAAGCGACAGGACTGCCGCTGGATGCAGACCGCTTCGATGCCATGATGAAGTCGTTGCCACAAGAGGAGCAGAACCGCATCAGTTCCAAGCTCAGCTACCTCGAAAGCACCTTCAGTTCCGCAACCATCGAACCATTGGTGACGCAGAAACAGGAGATCATCTACTTCAAGGAATACATCCGCGAGACAGGCGACAGCGTTGTCAACGTCGCTATTAACGACCTCTATGGTTCCGCAAACTTCACCCACCTCCACATCCCCGAGGGCTACACGGAGTTGTATGAGGACGTCGTTTGCTACGACTACACCATAGACCTTAGTCAAAATACTTTTGAAGTTCCAGTAAAACAAGCCAATAGCGAATCCGCAACCGACACCGTTATCGTCAACCTCAGATTACTGAAGATGCTGAACAAACGCATGAAGGAACCCGTCCACCTGCCCACCAAATCCTCCACAAACCTCTTCTACCTCCAGCAATTCAACCTCTACGGGGAAGCGGTCTATGATAAAGGCGAACGCGTCCCCGGCGTCTCCGAACCGAAGTTAAACATCACCGGCTATATGCTTACCCGCGGAAACGAACTGACTCTTGATAGATAACGTCGGAATGAGCATTCACGCCCTCTAATATAGATTCGTCAATCGCCATAAATCTATACTTCAAACTCAGAATTTAAAATATTATCGACTATGACACGCGAACAATTATTTGAGAATATTAAGAGGAAACAGAGTTTTCTGTGCGTAGGACTAGACACCGACCTGAAGAAGGTGCCGCAGTTTTTGGTTGAACGTGCAGAGCGCGAAGAGGGCTTCGATGCGATCTTCGAGTTTAACAAGGCAATTATAGACGCTACGGCGCCATATTGCATCGCATACAAGCCCAATCTTGCTTTCTACGAGGCACACGGAGTGAAAGGCTGGATTGCATTTGAGAAGACGGTGAAGTATATCCGCGAGAATTACCCTGACCAGTTTATCATCGCAGACGCTAAGCGCGGCGACATCGGCAACACCTCAAAACTCTATGCCCGCACGTTCTTCGAGGAGATGGACGTAGATGCCGTAACCGTGGCTCCGTATATGGGCGAGGACTCTGTGACCCCCTTCCTCGGCTATGAGGGCAAATGGGTTATCCTGCTCGCACTTACCAGCAACAAGGGAAGCGGGGATTTTCAAACCCAACTCCTCGCCCCTCAAGAACGTCTGTTTGAACGGGTCATAACACGCAGTCAGCAATGGACAAAATCGTCAAATGGTGAAATCGTTAAATCGTCAAATCAATTGATGTACGTAGTCGGTGCCACACAAGGCTCGGCCTTCGCCGACATACGCCGTCTGGCTCCCGACCATTTCCTTCTTGTTCCTGGCATTGGAGCTCAGGGCGGCAGCCTCGAAGAGGTATGCAAATACGGCTGGAACGACCATTGCGGCCTCATCGTGAACAGCAGCCGCGCCATCATCTATGCAGATTCCACGGAACGCTTCGCAGAGGTTGCCGGGGAGAAGGCAAAGGAGGTTCAGCAGCAGATGGAAGAGATTATTAGGTTAAAAGGTTAAAAGGGTAAAGAGTTAAAAGGTTAGAAGGTTAAAAAGTTAAAAGGTTAAAGGGTTGGAAGGTTAAAAGCGCGGCTATATCAAATAATTGTTGTACTTTTGCGCCCGCAATTATAAGCAGACTATTTACATGGAGTTTACAGCACAACAAATAGCCGCCCTCATAGGCGGACAGATAGAGGGAAATCCAGAAGCTAAGGTGAGCACCTTCTCAAAAATCGAAGAAGGCGTTCCCGGCGCTCTCACGTTCCTCTATGACCCCAAATACGAGCACTTCCTTTATACCACAGAAGCCAGCGTGGTCTTGGTTCCGACCGCTCTGCAGCTTACACAGCCCTGTAACCCGACCCTGATTCGTGTCGAAGCCCCACGTGAGGCTTTGGGCAAGCTTCTCACCTTCTATGAGCAGATGAAGCAGCGGCCCACAGGCGTTTCGCCGCAGGCTTACGTGGCACCTACTGCAAAAATCGGCAAGGACGTGTATATCGCCCCGTTTGCATACGTCGGTGAGGGAGCCGTAGTCGGAGACCGCACTCAGTTGCATGCTCACGCCACTATTGAAGACAACGTCCGGGTGGGCAGAGACTGCATCCTGTATGCCAACTGCACCATCTATCACGACTGTATTGTGGGCAACCGCTGCATCCTGCACTCTGGATGCGTAATCGGAGCCGACGGCTTCGGTTTTACAAAGACCGACGCAGGCTACGAGAAGATTCCGCAAATCGGTATCACCGTGCTGGAAGACGATGTGGAGATTGGTGCCAACGCCTGCATCGACCGCGCCGTAATGGGTCAGACCATTATCCACAGTGACGTGAAGATTGACAACTTGGTGCAGGTGGGACACAACTCGGAAGTAAAGAGCCACACCGTGCTATGCGGTCAGGTTGGACTGGCTGGCAGTACTATCGTCGGCGAGTGGTGTACGCTCACCGGACAGGTTGGCGTGGCCGGACATCTCAGCATTGCAGACCACACCACAGTAGGCGCTCAAGCCGGCATCACTGGCACCATTCGTC
Organism: Bacteroidaceae bacterium; assembly: GCA_017447625.1. Lineage (GTDB taxonomy): Bacteria > Bacteroidota > Bacteroidia > Bacteroidales > Bacteroidaceae > Physcousia. The sequence continues at coordinate 96,804 of JAFSNB010000044.1, read as the reverse complement.
AGCCCGGACAGACCATAATCGGTATGCCAGCCATAGAATCCAGACTGTGGCTACGTTGCATGACCACGCTGAAACGTCTGCCCGACATCGACCGTCAGGTTCGCGAAATGCAGAAGACTATAGACGAACTTAAAACCTCCTCAAATCAATAATATCATGCAGAAACAACAGACCTTAGGCGACAGCTTCACTCTGACAGGCAAGGGCCTTCACACGGGCCTAAACCTCACAGTCACCTTCAAGCCCGCCAAAGAAAACTACGGATATAAGATTCAACGCATAGACCTGCCCGGAAAGCCCATAATCGAGGCTCTGGCAGAAAATGTCGTTGACACCCAGCGTGGGACCGTTCTGGCTAACGGCGAGGCTCGCTGCTCCACCGTGGAACACGCGCTGGCCGCTCTCTTCGCCCTCGGTATCGATAACTGCCACATAGAAGTCAATGGACCGGAGGTTCCCATTCTGGACGGTTCGGCAGAGCTGTACGTGGAACAGATACGCAAGGTCGGCATCGTAGAACAAGAAGCCGAAAAGGATTTCTTACTCATAGACCGAAAGATTGAGGTACACGATGAGAAGACCGGTTCCGAAATCACAATTCTTCCTGACGACAAGTTCTGCGTCAGCGCCACGATAGCTTTCCCGTCCAAGGTGCTCAACAACCAGACAGCCACGCTCGACAGCATGGATGACTTCGAGCGTGAGATTGCCCCTGCACGTACATTCGTCTTTGTCCGCGAGGTGGAGATGCTGCTGATGGCAGGTCTCATCAAAGGCGGAGACTTGGACAACGCCATCGTAATCTATGAGAATCAGAAGACACAGGAAGAGCTGGATCACCTAGCCGACCGCATAGGAGCACCCCACCACGATGCCACCGAACTGGGTTACCTTAACACACGTCCGCTGGTGTGGGAGAACGAGCCTGCCCGCCATAAGCTGCTGGACATTATCGGCGACATGGCGCTCATAGGACGCCCCATCAAAGGGCGCATCGTAGCCACCCGTCCCGGCCACACTATTAATAATAAGTTCGCGCGCGAGATAAGAAGAACTTTAAACTTTAAACCTTAAACTTTACACTAAAAATGATAAGTCCCTTAGCATATATACATCCGGAAGCCAAGATTGGCGAGAACGTAGAGATTGGCCCCTTCTGCTATATAGACAGAAACGTTGAAATCGGCAATGACAACGTTCTGATGAATAGCGTTACCGTACTCTACGGTTCACGCATAGGCAACGGCAACATCTTTTTCCCCGGAGCCGTCATAGGTGCTATACCACAAGACCTCAAGTTCCGCGGCGAGGAGTCACTGGCCATTATTGGTGACAACAACAAGATACGCGAGAACGTAACTATCAACAGGGGTACTGCTGCGAAAGGCCAGACCGTGGTGGGAAGCGGAAACCTATTGATGGAAGGGTGTCACATAGCTCATGACGTGATTGTAGGTAACGACATCATCATAGGCAACTCCACGAAACTGGCTGGCGAGGTTATCATTGACGACCACGCCATACTGAGTGCCGCCGTGCTCATTCACCAGTTCTGCCGCATCGGTGGCTACACTATGGTAGGCGGAGGCACACGCTCCAGTCAGAACATCGTCCCCTACAGCATCTGCGCCCGCGAGCCGGCTGCCTATTGTGGCATCAACATCGTAGGTCTGCGCCGACGCGGATTCGAGCGTGACGTCATCAACACTATCCACGAGGCATACCGCATAATCTTCAATGCCGGACTGACGCTAAACGATGCAGTTGACACCATAAAGAAAGAGCTGCCCGAGACTCCAGAAATCAAATACGTTCTGGAATTCGTGGAGGCTTCCAAGAACCGCGGCTTCTGTCGCCTGTAAAACTAAACTGACTGACATGCTACTATCATTTACCGTTGCAAGCAAAGAAATTGAAGACTTCGTCCTGAAACTTCAGATTGACGGAGACGACACCTTTGCAGATCTTAACCGTCTGATTCGCGAGACATGCTGGCCTGGCGTTCCCGTCCCTCAGCCTGCATTATTCTATGTATGCGACGACCGCTGGCATCCGGAGCACATTATTCCGGAAACTGGCGATTACGAGCATGACAGTATGGATGAAATACGCCTCTCAGAGTTGTTGGAGGATGAGGGACAAAGGCTCATCTACGACTTTGACCACGAAGCAGGCCGCCATCTTATTATGGAAGTGAGCAACATCTCCTATGGACAACACGCCGATGAAGGCACCTGCCGCCACCGCAGCGGAGAGCCCCCGGCTCTCGTGGAAGAAGAGGCTATGCCTTCTGTTGACTCTCTCTTGGCGCAGTTGAACGCCTCTGCCCTCGGAAGCTTCAGCGACGAGGAGGACGATGAACGCGAGGAGGACTTCGACGGCTTCAATGACGACGAACTGGACCTCGAAGGATTTGAGATTAGCGAGGAGTAATGAAAAACCTCATCGTCTTAGTTGGACCCACGGGCGTTGGCAAGACCGACGTTGCCATCACGCTGGCTAAGGCACTCGGCTGCGAAATCATTAACGCTGATTCGCGCCAGATATACCGTGACATGGTTATCGGGACGGCAGCCCCAACTGAAGCCCAGCTACGCGAAGTACGCCATTATTTCGTCGGAACGCTTAGCCTGAACGATTATTATTCCGCCGCCCGCTTCGAATCTGACGTCCTTTCTTTATTAAACGGCAAAAACAGCGCAAACGCCGTCGGAGACTGTGCTCGCGAGTTTTCCTCGCGAGACACTATGCTCCTTAGCGGCGGCTCCATGCTTTATATCGACGCGGTGACGAAAGGGATTGACGATATACCCACCGTCAGCGACGAAGTACGCACATGGATGCGCCAACGACTGCAGGACGAAGGTCTGGAGCGACTGACTGAAGAGCTGCGCCTTCTCGACCCTGATTATTACGCCATAGCAGACCGCAAGAACACCCAGCGCATCATCCACGCCCTGGAGATATGCCATCAGAGCGGCCGTCCCTATTCCTCTTTCCGCACACAAGCGTCAAAGCCCCGCCCTTTCAACATCATCAAAATCGGCTTGCGGCGTGAGCGCCAGGAATTATTCGAGCGCATCAACCGCCGCGTGGAACTAATGATTGAAGCTGGCCTGCTTGACGAAGCCCGCCGTCTGCTACCCTATCGCGACTCCAACGCTCTTAACACCGTTGGCTACAAGGAGATGTTCAAGGTGTTGGACGGAGAGTGGGCTCTGCCCTTCGCCGTAGAACGGCTGAAGAAAAACACACGCGTTTATGCCAAGAAACAGATGACTTGGTGGATGCGCGACAACGAAATTCAATGGTTTCAGCCGGAAGAAACGGACAAAATACTAACTTTTATCCGACAAAATTTGGCAGAAAGTCAACCTTGACTTACCTTTGCACCATAAAACTAACAAACCATGATACTTCAAGCTATCAAACAAAATATCCGCAAAGCGTGGAAAGCTTTCAAGAGATGCTATAGCGGCCCTTGGTACAAGCGGCTCGTCGTATGGCTACTCACGTTTGTGATTGGCATCCTTCTCTTCTTCGGAGCTATTGATGTCAACTTCCTCTATCTCTTTGGTAAGTCACCCGGTTTCGCGGACATAAAGAACCCTGCCACAAACGAAGCCAGCGAGATATACAGCGCAGACAGCGTACTCATCGGGCGCTACTTCAATCAGAACCGCACGCCAGTCACATACGAGGAAATCAGCGACAAGCTCGTTCGTACGTTGGTGTCCACCGAGGACGAGCGCTTCTATCAGCATCGCGGCATTGACTTCCGCGGGCTGCTCTCCGCTGTAAAGGATATGTTCCTCGGACACGCACGCGGAGGTTCCACCATCACACAACAGCTGGCTAAGAACCTGTTCCGCGTACGCACCCAATATTCCACGGGCCTTTGCGGTCATATTCCCGGAGTTAAGCTTTTGGTGATGAAAGCCAAGGAATGGATTGTGGCTGTTAAGCTGGAAATGATCTATTCGAAGGAGGACATACTGACCATGTACTTCAACACCGTAGATTTCGGCAGCAACTCTTTCGGCATCAAGACAGCAGCACGCACCTATTTCGGCACAACGCCAGACCTTCTCACATACGAACAGGCCGCAACGCTGGTCGGACTTCTCAAGGCGACATCAACCTACAATCCCCGACTCCATCCTGACAACGCGCTGGCCCGGCGCAACACCGTCCTGCAAAGTCTCTTTGAACACGACGGCTTGATTATAAACGGTAAGATTGCCACCCAGAAACAGCTTGATTCCATAAAAGCAATTCCTGTGACTTGCGTTGACTATGTGGAGGAAAGCAATTATGACGGTCAGGCCCCTTATTTCCGACGTGCCCTTCAGGACTATATTATGATGCTTTGCGACAAAGGGCTAGTAAGCGGAACGGACTCCGCTAACCGAATCGACCTTTATGCCGATGGGTTGAAGATTTACACCACAATAGACACCCGCATCCAGAAATATGCCGAAGAGTCTGTACTCAAGCAGATGCGTCTCGTTCAGTCGCGCTTCGACAACCATTGGCGCGGACGGAATCCCTGGCAGGACGAACACCATCAGGAGATTGAGGGATTTATTGAGGACATGGCTCGTCGCACCTCATACTACAGGTATCTGGCTCGTCGCTACGATGACCATCCGGACAGCATCGACTACTATCTGAACCTTCCACACCCCGTGAAGCTCTTTACATACGACGGCCCTGTGGAACGCGAGATATCCACCCTTGACTCCATAAGATATATGGTCAGTTTCATGCATTGCGGATTTGTGGCCATGGATCCGCACAACCGTGAAGTCAAGGCGTGGGTGGGAGATATAGACTTCGACTTCTGGAAATATGACAAGGTGACGGCTATGCGTCAGCCCGGCTCCACATTCAAGCTCTTCGTTTATGCCGAAGCCATGAACCAGGGACTCACGCCCTGCGACCGGCGGGTAGATGAATGGAAGGCCTATCCAGATACGATTAAGGGCAAACCTACCATCTGGGCACCGCACAACGCCAACGGCTATTTCACCGGGGCCAATATGCCGCTGAAAAGCGCGTTTGCCCAAAGCATTAACTCCGTGGCTGTGAAACTCGGCTACGAGGTGGGTATAGAGAATGTGGCCCGTACCGCTCACGCTATGGGCATACAGTCACCTCTGCGTGCCACTCCGTCATTGAGTCTCGGCTCAAGCGATGTCAATCTGGCTGAACTCGTCAATGCCTATTGTACGGTAATCGCAGATGGTAAATACAATATGCCGATTATGGTCCGACGCATCGAGGATAAAGACGGGCATGTGCTTTACGAAGCCAAACTCTCCGAGACACAGGCCCTACCCTACCGCTCTGCATATCTCATGCAGCAAATGCTGCGTGCCGGTCTGCTTGAACGAGGAGGCACTACGGCTGCCCTTTGGGAGTATATCCACCCCGTGCTCGCCGTATCAGAATTCGGCGGCAAGACCGGAACTTCAAACAACCACTCTGATGCATGGTTCGTAGGTGTGACCCCGAATCTCGTAGCAGGAGCCTGGGTCGGAGGAGAATACCGCAGCATCCATTTCCGAACAGGCGAACTGGGTCAGGGAAGCCGCACCGCGTTGCCAGTCTTTGGACATTTCGTGGCAAAACTTCTCGCCGACAAACGCTTCCAGAAATACGGCGGCAAGTTCACAGCCCCCAAAGACCCCATAGAGCGTTCGGCTTGGGAATGTGCGGGTTATTACTCCGCTCCGAATGACTCACTTGCAGGTGACAGTCTGATCGTCGACTCCGAAGAGCTGCCAGAAGACGAAGAAGGAACGGTTGAAACGCCCGATGTGCCGGCAGATTTGCCTGAGGAGCCCATTCAAGACCCCGAATAAACCTTTTAAGAGTTAAACAGTCTTAATATAAACGGCAATTTGCAGCCCGTGACAAAATATCTTACTACCTTTGAAAACAGAATCAACCAATAACCCTGAACTAACAAAATAAAACTAAGCAATATGAAGACACGTACCCTAATGCTGATTGCGGCTATCTTTATGTCCGCTGCAAGCCTCCAGGCCAAGAAAGAAATGACGGCCTACCTCTTTACCTATTTCACAGGCAACGCTCCAGAGCAGGAGCAGATTTGCTATGCCCTCTCCGAGGACGGATGGAACTACACCCCGCTCAACGACGGCAAACCCGTAATCGCATCTGCTGACATTGCCCGCACAGGCTGCGTCCGTGACCCGCACATCCTGCGCGGCGAGGACGGATATTTCTACATGGTTGTGACTGACATGAAGTCAAGTCTTGGATGGGCCAGCAACCGCGGCCTTGTACTGATGCGCTCCAAGGACATGGTGAAATGGAAGACCAGCACCGTTCATTTCCCCGAGAAGTATGCCGGCACAAACTTTGCCAACGTTACCCGCGTGTGGGCCCCTCAGACTATCTATGACACCCGCACCAAGCGTTACATCGTTTATTTCTCTCTGCTTACCAACGACGGCACAATCCCATACGACAAGGTCTATTGGTGCTATGCTAACAAGGACTTCACCGACCTTGTCGGCACGCCCCAGCTCCTTTTTGACATGAAGTATGCCAGCATTGACACCGACATCGTCCGTGATGACGAGGGGCTCCTGCACATCTTCTTCAAGACCGAGGGCAAGCGCGAGAAAGGCATCCGTCAGTTTATCGCCCGCGACTTCTACGACGGTTCCACTTGGGAACTGCAGCCCGGCTTCTGTCAGGACACCCGCGAGGCTGTTGAGGGCAGCGGCGTATTCCGCCTCTTCGATGGCACTTGGGTGCTGATGTACGACTGCTACGTAAACGGTCATTATCAGTTCTGCAAGAGCACCGACCTCAAGACCTTCAAGGCTGTACAGAACACCGAGACTAAGGGTGCCTTCACTCCGCGTCACGGAACAGTGATGGCCATCACCGAGAAGGAGAAGCAGCGTCTGCTCAAAGCTTTCCCCAACACCAAGTAAGACCTACAGGCACATAAGCCCCATAACAAACACCCAAAAACACAATACGACTATGACAACACCTAAACGCTTGCTACTGACGGCTGCGGCAGCCATAGCCTTTACGCTCAGTATCTCTGCAGCCAACACAAAGGAGACCACGACCCAAGTGACTTCCACCGTCACTCTGAGCACCGATGTTGACTATCACATCACCGGCACAACGCCTTTCGCAGATAATGGTAAAGTCGATATCACCAATACAGAGCACGCTGTACTGATCCTTGACAAGGTTCGCCCCTCGGTAGCCCTGACCCTGCTGGAACACATCACAATCAACGGTGAAGCAGCAGTGGACGATGTGAACTGCCAAGTTAGGATATACGACCGAGGCAGCATCATTCTGCCATACGGCGGCAGCTCATTCCGCCCGCTGACTGTCTTTGACGGCGACGACTTTGAGGGCGAGAGCTACAACACACTCACCGAAGGCCACAACGGGAATGGATATATGAAAGACATCCCGAGCGCTTGGAACAACCGCATACGCAGCTTCAAGCTGAAACGAGGCTATATGGTTACATTCGCGTTGCAGAAAGCCGGAAGGGGTTATAGTCGTTGCTTCATTGCAGCCGATGCCGACCTCAATATGACACTGCCGCCTCTCATGGCAAGCCGAATCACTTCCTATCGCATCTTCAAGTGGTACAACACAAGCAAGGTAGGCGTCTCCGACATGAATGCAGAAGGTCTCGCCAAGCTCAACGCCCAATCTACATTCGGATGGGGTCCCGGCGGCAATATGTTGCCCGACGTGGAATGTGTGCCACATCACATTGATGAGTCGTGGCCCTCGCCCGCCGAGTGCGGACGCGCATCCTACTCGCCACATATGAAAGCCAACAACGAGCCTCGCAACGAGGCCGACCACGGGACGTGGACTATGGAGCAGATCCTAAACAACTGGGAGAATATGATGGCCACCGGCATGCGCCTCTGCACGCCTTCATCGTGGGACGGCAGCGACTACGGGAACGCAACGGGCTTCCTAGCCGACTTCCTCACAGAGATCGACAATCGCGGCTGGCGTTGCGACATCATCGATCTGCACGGATATTGGAACTCAGGATCGTTTACGAGCAACGTGAACAACTGGGCGCAGAAGTTCAATCGCCCTGTATGGATTACCGAATGGGTTTGGGGCTCGTCGTGGGGTAACAACGGTATCTTTGGCGAAGCTTCAAGCCGCGACAATCCGACAGCCGCCGACCTGCAACGCAACAAGGAAGTGGTCAGCAGCATACTTAACAACCTGAACAGCAATAACGCCTGTGAACGCTACTTCTACTGGAACGGCGAGGCCAACTGCTCGAAGTTACTGCGCGACGGCCAGCTCACACCCGCCGGAGAGTACTTCGCCACGATGAGAACCAACGGCCCTGGCTACACCAACTACGGTAACTACATTCCGAAATCTCCACCTTACACTGAACCGACCATTCTCACCGTAACCAACAACCTCAAAAAAGGCATCAACACCATCACATTCAAGAATGTGTCTGGCGAATTGACAGACACCCTTGTACTTCAGCGTCGTATGGGCAGTACAGGTGCTTGGATAGCCTTGGATTCATGGGGGGCCAGCGACAAAGAGGATTATGAATACGTAGATTCCATCTCTGAACCGGGTCTCTATTCCTATCGTGTCCGTTGCATCGGATATGACGCGCCCAAGAAATGGCTCAGTTCCAATATCGAGAGTGTAACAGTCGGAGGTTCCTACAATATAGGAGACATAATGTACGGACGTATTCAGGTGAGCAACGACCAGGCCGTTACGGTGTCCTTCCCCTCTCAGGAAAACAAACCATATATCATTATGGGTCTTCCGACACGTGCTAACCAAAATGCAGCCTTCGCTACCCAAGTGATGACAGTTGGTTCGGACAACTTCAAGTTCATTTACCGTCCTTGGGCTTATGGGGTAACCAACAACGAAATCAGTCGTGTTGAGAGCAGTGACTTCATCGTAATGCAGCCGGGCAACTACACCTGGGGCAATATGAAAGCAGAAGTCGGAACCTACCACAAAGAAGGTTCCACAGAGACCATGATGAAGGATGAAGTGGAAGTGGTGTTCAACCAACCGTTTGACGAAGGAGTTATCCCGATTGTTCTTGCTCAGAATCAGGGCAGCAGCACCAACGGTCCCGTCGTCACCACACAGGTATATGACGTCACGAACACCGGCTTCAAGGTTAAGCTTCAGGCTCAGAGCGCCAACACAGTGAGTGTCCGCACAATGTACATCCGCTATATTGCCATTACTCCTGGCCAGGCAAAACTGGAAGGTTACAAGAAAGTGCTTAACGCAGGCTTCGGCGACGTGCTTGTAGGCGGTGAAACAAACACACGCGGCCAACTGATTACCTTCTTCGATGCTAAGGGCGATACTCTTAATCTTCTCAATCCGTATATCATCGCCGGACCTCAGACTCACAACCTTGATTACAGCTGCATTTTCCGCAAATACAGCAATATAACCAAGAAAGTACCTGACGCAGCAGGCAACAACATTGAGTATCAGAACGGAATGAGAGTAAGCCGCCAGATGGATCCCAGTGTAAGATATGCAACGGGAACAAACACAGCTGACGTTGATGGAGACGTCATAGGCTGGTTCGCTATCAGCGACGACCCGGATGCTGAAGATGCAATCCGTCCCGTAACGCTGGACAAGCCATTCAACGTACGCGTTGTCGGGCGCTCCATCCTACCCTCTGACATTAACGCCCGCATATACACAGCCAGCGGTACTCAGGTGGCTGTTGGCAAGAGCCTCCCGACTGGCATTTACATGGTTACAAATGGCAGTCACACCGTAAAGGTAATGATTCGTTGACGGACCTTAGGGCAGTCTTCAACAGACATAGGCCTAAGTTTGATTTGATGCTGGTCAAAGCATGAATTGATGCTGGTCAAATAGCACTTTGACCAGCATCAATTTGTATTTGAGCCTATGTATGTTTTTGGCTCCATAAGTTAAATAAACTTAACGCGAGAGAATTAAGGCTGGACAATAACAGATTGAAGTGAAAAAAGCCTTAATTTTGGGGAGTTTTTAACTAAAATTATGCCGTAACTAACCCTGAAAACCGCCCTTTAGAGGGCATAAAACGTATTCTCAACCGAACAAAAGCAATCATTAATAAATTCATTTTCAATGTGTATGAGAAACCATTTTAGCAGAAATGGCAGAAACGCCACACTTGTGGTGTGTCTGTTGGCTATGTGTGGGCTAAACTGGTCGTGTAAGGACGATTATGTCCTCGACGATGAGAAACCCACGTGGCTCAACTCAAGCGTCTATCAGAGTCTGCAAGAACGAGGCAATTTCAACACGTATCTTGAATTGCTCTCCGACTCCGATGTGAACTCGACGCTGTCAAGAAAGCTACAGGAAGTGCTTAGCCGAACCGGTTCAAAGACCGTGTTCGCTGCTAACGACTCTGCCTGGGAAGCTTTCTTCCGTCACAACGCGACTTTGCCAGCAAGCGATCCCTGGCACAACGCAACCAGCCTGAGAAACCTGTCGCTGGCACAGAAGAAGCTGCTGATTCACACCAGTATGCTTAACAACGCCATCGTAATGGAAAATCTGGCCAGCAGTGACGGTAACGGTACCAACCCACCAGTACGCGGACAGTACATGCGCCGCTACACCGATGTCGTGCTGACAGACTCCATCATGTATCTGCCGGCAGCCGAGGTGCCTTACACCACCAACGACGAGGAGACCAACTTCTGGCGTCGTTTCCGCGAGGGAGGCTCTCACCCCGGCATTTATCTGGTGAACGACTCCACCCTCAGCATGATGCTTCACTTCACTCAGGAGCACATGTCCAACCACGGCATCACGGACGAAGACTTCCGTATCTTCATGGGCCGCGACCGCAGAACCAGCGACGTACATATCTACGACGCTCTGCTTCAGGAGAAGGACGGAGTCTGCGAGAACGGATATGTGAACGTCACGGAGAAAGTCATCAAGCCCTTGCCCAACATGGCAGAAGTGCTGCGTACCAACGGTCGCACCAATATCTTCAGCCACATGATAGACCGCTTCTCCTTCCCGGCCTACAATGCAGCCGCAACACGCGACTACAAGACCCTGCATCCTGAATTCAACGACTCCATCTTCACAAAGAAGTATATCGCTAAACTCGGTGCTGGTCATCGCTCAGTCCTTTCCACGCCGAAGGAAGGCGGTCTGGGTCCGGATACTTACCTCGCATTCGACCCGGGTTGGAACGAGTTCTACGACGAGGAGGCAGACGCACGTCCTGACATGGCAGCGATGTTCGTTCCTGACGACGAGACTCTTGTAGAGTACTTCAAGGAAGGCGGCGGCGGCTGGCAACTTGTCAAGACTTACGCTGCTAACCCAGGAGCTGTTCTTCCTGACAACATGCTTGAGACCAAGGACTTTAAGCCTCTTTATGAGAAGATTGACGCTATCCCTCACAAGCAGTTGCAGTCACTCCTCAATGTCATCATGTTCAATTCATTCGCAGAGAGCGTTCCCTCAAAGATGTACAAACTGCGCAATGACGCTCAGGAAGACATGTTCTCGACCAGCGACATCGACATGATAGACACCTGCCTGCTGGCCAGCAACGGTGCTATATATATAATGAAGAAGGTATATGGCCCGGCAGACTACACCTCTGTCGCTGCACCGGCTCACATCAGTAAGACCAATCTGGTGCTCCAGTACGCTATTTATAACGGCAGCTCTGAGACGGGTGATTACATGAAACTGAACTACTATGCCTACCTTAAGGCTATGAAGTCCAGATTCACCCTGTTCCTGCCGAGCGACGAGGCCATGCAGTATTACTACGACCCCGTAAGTATGGCAAGTCAGAAGCCGGCTGTGCTGGCCTTGGCCTATGACGAGAAGATAAAGGATGACTCTAAGTTCCCCATCACCTATCGCCTGTACCGTTACGACAAGACAACGGGTGTTCGCGGAACTGCCTATGCAAATGAAAAAGCAGAGGACGATGACGTCGTCAATCGTCTGAAGGACATTCTGGAAAGCCACACTATCGTGCACGACGGCACCAACCCCATCGACAGCGAGGACGAGTTCTATCTCACGAAGAACGGTTCAGCTATCAAGGTGACACGAGATGCCAACAACACGATCATCCGTGTACAGGGTGGCTTCCAGTTGGAAAATGAGCGCAAGATCAATCAAGGTACTTTGACCCCGGGTTCTGAGATGCGTGGTGCCAGCGAAGTAAGCGTGCTTGCTTCCAACACTCACAATCTGGACAACGGTCGCACATACGTCCTTGACGATGCGCCTATTATCCCTGCAACGACGAGCGTCTATGGCATACTCACAGAAGACACGTCTTACGCAAACCCGTTCCGTGAGTTCTTTGATCTCACACAGTACAGCGAAGAGGTTATCGTTGGTTGCGGACTGGTAGATGACAAGCTTGCCGACACACAAAAGAAGAGCCTGCTCAAGAAATACAAGACCTTCGTTGACGATGGTGGCGTAGATCAGAACGTTCAGTTCTTCAACAACTACAACTACACGCTGTTTGCTCCCGATAATGCGGCTATTCAAGCTGCCATCGCAAACGGCCTGCCCACTTGGGAGAGTATCATCGATGACTACGAAAGTCTGAAGGACTCCGACAACGTGGCACACCTCACCGCTAAAGACAGCCTGCGTCTGCAGACTAAGATTACTTATCTGAACAACTTTATCCGTGTTCACTTCCTCGACAACTCCGTGTTCGCCGACAAGACCGCGAAAGACGAGACAGACTACGTCACATCAAGTTATGACGACAGTCTGGGTGTGTTCGTGAAAGTGCATGTAGAGCGCGTGGCTGAAGGTGCAGGTACTGCATTGAAAGTACGCGACGACATGAAGAACGCAGCCGGGAATCTTACCTCACCGCAATTTGACGTCAATGACAGCTACAAGAACCTTATGGCTCGTGACGTACGATGCGTAAAGGACGGTAAGGCTAAGAGCCCCAAAGACCAGCTTTCCATGAACGGTATCACAATCCAGGGTTCCAGCTTCGCTGTCGTTCACCTCATTAACGGCACGCTGAAACATACCGATAAAATGCCGGACTTCAGCAACATGCACGATTGTAAGCGTTATCTGAAGCGCTACCCCATCTACAGAGGTGCAAGGGACGAACAGGCGCGAATGATGCTGAAGCAGTCAATGCAGAAACGTTACTAACCATCCGAAAAACAGAAGAACTATGAATAAGCTTATGAAATTCATCCTCCTCTGGACAGTTTGCCTCATGGCGACCAATGTCAGCGCACAGCAGCGTCGCATATCTGGAACAGTGTCGGATGACATTGACGTGGTCATTGGTGCCAGCGTCAAGGAGATTGACAAAAACAATCGTATCGTGAGTGCCACTGTTACTGATATGAACGGTAACTTCACAATGGCTATCAAGGATCCCAACAACACCCTGAGTGTCACCTTCATGGGCTATCGCCCTTGGTCTCAGAAAATCGGTAATCGCAACTCCATAAAGATTACTCTTGCCGAGAATACCAAGGTGATGAAAGAGGTAAAAATTGTTGCCAAAAAGAAGCAGCAGAGCGGTGGTCTCCAGATTCCCGTCCGAGAGATGTCCGGTGCCACACAGACCTTCTCCATGAGTGAAATGGAAGGTATGGCATTCGAGTCTGTTGACCAGGCCCTTCAAGGTCAGGTGGCAGGTCTCGACATCGTGAACACTTCTGGTAACCTCGGTTCAGGTACGCAGATGCGCCTGCGCGGTACATCTACGTTCGGCGCGAACAAGCAGCCGTTGATTGTCGTGAACGACCACATCTTCGAACTGCCGGAAGACGCGCAGACCATGAACATCGAGGATATGGACAACGAGGAACAGTTCTCTACCCTGCTGAATGTGAACCCCGAAGACATCGAGAGTATTACCGTGCTGAAGGACGCTTCCACCGCAGCCAAGTGGGGTGATAAGGGTGCCAACGGTGTTATAGAAATCAAGCTGAAACGCGGTCATCGCGGTCCCACCAACGTGACCTTCTCTTATAAGTTCCAGGGACAGTGGCAGCCCTCCGGCTACAAGATGCTGGACGGTGATGGCTACACCATGATGATGAAGGAATCCTACTTCAATCCTCAGCAGAGACCAACGAGCATTCATGAGTTGGACTACCGCACAGAATACCCCTACATTTACAACCACTACACCAAGAACACCGACTGGGTCGATGCCGTTACACAATTTGGCGGTACACATAAATATTATGTTACTCTGAGCGGTGGTGGTGAGAAGGCTACATTCCGTATCTCTGCCGGTTTTGACCACGCCAAGGGCTCTATTATTGCACAGAAGCTCAAGCGCTTCACCACAACGACAGCCCTCGACTACTGGGTGAGTGACCGTATCAAGTTCGAGTCAAACATCAACATGACGTTCACCACCAACTGGAAAAACTACGGTAACGATATTCTCGGACGCGCATATAAGGCAATGCCGAATATGAGCATCTATGAGTACGACGCTCAGAACAACCCCACAGGCAACTACTTCAACATGCTCCCGCTCGCCACAGCCAACGACGATGCACAGACCGCCACTCAAGGTGTAAACGACGGTACGAAGACCAGTTGGCAGTTGCGTGATATGTTCGACAACGGCAACCCCGTAGCCCGTGCATATCAGGCCTGGTGGAAGAGATACCAGTACAGCCTGACCCCGCAGTTCTCTATCGAGTACAAGTTCCTCGGCAAGGACGGCGATCACACACAGTTGAACTATGTCGGCGACGTACAGCTAAACATCAACAACACCAGTGACGACCGCTTCTGCCCCGCCGAGCTCCGCACGATGGACTGGCGCTGGGGCGGCGACAACCCGCGCAAGTGGGATAAGGCGAACCATAGTAACGAGCGTAACCAGGTGAGCAACGACGAGTACAAGAGTCTGGAGTTCACCACACGCCACGATCTGCGCTTCTATCCCAAATTCAAGAATGACGACCACTCCGTATCAGCCTTGGTACGTTGGGAAATGAGAAGCGGTAGCTCCAGCAGCCAGAACACCGGCCTCTGGAACGTGCCTACCGACATCACAGACCCGACCGTCGTGGCTCTGCTTACAGCCGCAGGCGCCTCCAATTCCGACTGGCGTTCAACGTCATTTTTCACACAGGCCCACTACTCATATAAGAGTAAGTATAGCATTGATGCCACATTACGTGCTGACGGCTCCACCGGTTATGCCAAAGGCCAGAAGTTCTTCCTGTCACCATCGTTCGGCGCACGCTGGAACATAATCGACGAGAAGTTCATGGACTGGTCCAAGAGCTGGCTCTCAATGCTTTCCGTACGATTCAGTTGGGGTATCAATGGCTACACTAATGGCAGCGGAAACCAATATAACAAATACGGCACAAGTGGAAATTATTACAATGGGCACACCATAATCATACCGGAAAACCTCTCACTACTCGACCTGCGCCGTGAGAAGAAAGAAGCCTTTAACCTCGGTTTCAATGTAGGTTTCCTCGACGACCTGCTCACTGCAGAGTTTGAGTTGTATAACAACAAATCCACAGACCTCGTGATGGGCAACTACCGCATCCCCGCAGCAAACGGCTACTCCAATCTGGCATACTCCAACTGCGGCGTAATGCGCAACAAGGGTTGGGAGTTGAACATCGGTACCGGATGGTTCGCTAAGGCAGGTAAGTTCAGCATGAAAGTACGCGGTAACGTATCTCAGAACTTCAATGAGGTTGAGGAGATGCCGGCACTCGTACTTGAGGGCTTCAACTCCTCCGACACCTGGCAGCCTAAAAATGCAGACTACATCACACGAATCCAGTTGCACAACGCTCTTGGTTCCATCTACGGCCTGCGCTACAAAGGTGTCTATGCCTACGACTACGACCACAATGGCTACACCACAGCATCCATCGCCGCTTACGGTTATGCAGATACCGGCAATGGCTACGACGCTGCCGGCAACCCGATCAACACAGCTGCCGCCGCCCTCAGACGAGGCGAGAACGGCACCTGTCCTATCGCATACGATGCCAACGGCAATATGCTCACAGACAAGCAGGGCAACCCTCTCCCGATGTACTACTGCTACAACGAGTCAAGCAAATACAAGTTCCAGGGCGGTGATGCCATTTATGAGGACATCAACCACGACGGACAGATTGACCGCTACGACGTAGTTTATCTCGGCAACTCCAATCCTAAGTGCTATGGTGGTTTCGGTTTCACGCTGAAATACGACCGCCTGCAACTGACCACCGGTTTCAACTTCCGTTTGGGTCACCAGATTGTGAACATTGCCCGCTTGCAGAACGAGCAGATGACGAGCAACAACAACCAGAGTTTTGCTACCACATGGCGTTGGCGCAAGAACGGAAACGGTTCTCAGTTCGAGGACGTTATCCCTCGCGCTCTTAACTCCAACACCGGTTTCAGCAGCTATAACAGCCTCGCTTCAGACCGCTATGTGGAAAATGGCAACTACCTGCGTCTGCAGTACATCCAGCTGTCATACGACATCGATCCGAAGATCCTGAAGAAGGTGGGTATCCGCCAGCTGAAGTTCTTCGCATCTGTGAACAACATCTGGTGCTGGACCAAATACACCGGCGTCGATCCTGAAGTCAGTGCAGGCACCTACGGCGTAGCCCGCGACTCCAACAAGACTCCGCCAGCCCGTTCCTTCACTTGCAGCGTAAACCTTGGATTCTAAACATTTAGCGTCATGAACAAGATTAAATATATATCCCACATAGCCCTTGCGGCTCTCATGGTTCTCAGCGTCTCGTCATGTGACGACTGGTTGACCATCTACCCACAGAACAAGGTGGTGGAAGAGGATTTCTGGGAGGACAGGAACGACCTGGACGGTGTGCGCTATGCCGCCTACACCCAGATGGCCAACACTCTCGAAAAATTCATCATCTGGGGCGACCTACGCTCAGACTCCTACGAACAGAACATGGCCCTTACCGACAAAATTGATATAAGAAACATCTATACAAAGATTATCTATGCACAGTTGGACTCCACGATGAGTCAGTACGACTGGGGAGGTGTCTATACAACCATCAATTACTGTAACAAGGTGCTGGCTCACGGAGAGGAAGTTCTGGAAAACGATGCACAGTTCACCCGCACCGAGTGGAACCAGATTAAGGCTGAGATTACGGCCCTGCGTGCACTCAACTACTTCTATCTGCTCCGTGCGTTCAAAGACATTCCCTACTCCACCGAAGTCGTGAACTCAGACAAAGAGGTTCGTTACTTCGATTACTCATTGCAGCTCGATGTTCTGGATACATTAATTAATGATGTAGAATCCGTAAAGGGACAGGCTCGAAACCGTTTTGCAAATACGTCAGACACCAAAGGCCTGATTACCAACACCGCTATTTATGCTCTTCTTGCCGATATGTATCTCTGGCGCAGCGCCCTGCGCGAGGGTCGTAACGCTGACAGTATCCTTGTCAGCCAGGACACAGCAGTCGCAGCTATGAAGTGGTGGGAAGCCGATGCCCAGAAGGTGATTGAATACAGCCAGGCTTCTATCGACGCTCTGGCCAATCAGGAGAGTTTCTCTTCTACCTCCTTCGGTTCAATGGTTTCCAAGACCGATGACTACGACCTGAGCAAGAGCTTCGGAATCCAGAACTGTAATCTGATTGCCAACGAAGACCTCACAGCCGACTACACCAACAAGGCTTCAATAATTACGGTGAACTCCTATGACGAGATCTTCGGCACTGGCAACAGCAGCGAGAGCATCTTCGAGCTGCAGTTCAATACAACAGACAAGCGCGAGAACAAAGTTCTTTCAAGCTTCTGGGGTACAGACAACACTGCAAGTCAGCTCTTGGTAAGCAACAACGCTATCAAGAAGATTTATAACGACAATGAGACAAACATGAAGCAGGATAGCCGCACATGGTATTCTGCAACATTCAATGTTTCTTCTACAGCTTCCACCAGAGGCAAGGTTGACCTGAACAACTCACCTGCATGTGTGAAGTATTACAGACCTGAATTCTCCTACGATGTTCAGAGCAGTAGTGTCTATGCCTTAGATGCCAACTATTACAGCTACAACAACTTCATCTTCTACCGACTCACGGATGTCATGCTGATGCAGGCAGAGGCCTACGCTGTTCTTGGCGGTTCCGCAAACAACAACAAGTGCAAGGCCATCGTAAATGCCATTCACAAGCGCTCCACAGTCAATGAAGTTGCTGCCGCCAGCACCGGCACTAAGCGCGAAGACTACATCAAACTCGTCATGAACGAGCGTCAGATAGAGTTGCTTGGCGAAGGCAAGCGCTGGTTCGACCTTGTGCGCTATGCCGAGCGTATCGGCGGTGGTATAAACCCCGACCCGCGCGAGCCGCAGTACATGGACGGAGCCACCGGCGTGCAGACTATGGTTGGTACTTTCATTGCCAACACTTACCAGAGCATGGAATCCACGCTCAAGAACCGCATCAAGAACCGCTACGGTCTCTACAGCCCAATCCATTACATGGAACTCAAAGCCAACAACTATCTTATTCCGCAGAACCCGGTATGGGATCGTGAGAAATAATAATCTTAAAGGTATCGAAACATGAAATCATATAAATTCCTGAATAACATCCGTGCCGTAGTGCTGTCCGCAGTGGCAGCAGCTACGATGCTTGTCGCATGTACTGAGGATATCGATATGTCCAACCGATACACGATGACTGAAGAGACCATACTGAGCTATCTGGAGAAAAACGATTCCCTATACAGTGAATACACGGCTCTTCTGTATCTCGTGCCTATCAGCCAGATTTCCGAATCCACAGTCGCACAGTTACTGTCCGCTCGCGGCCATTTCACCTGCTTTGCCCCCACCAACGAAGCTATCCATCTCTATCTGGACAGTCTGCAGCGTAAGGGCATTATCAGCAGCGCCTCATGGGACGGTTTCCCGAAAGACGACAATAACGTCACTCTCGACTCCATCCGTAAGGTTATTGTATATAACAGTATAATCGATGGCGGTGATGTAATGTCCTTCCCCACTTCAAGTTTCAACGGAACTTCGGACAAAGCGGAAGATATTGAATACTCGAACATGAACGACCGCCGACTGAGTGTCTTACGCGGTAAGGTAAACCCCGACAGTATCTACATCAACGGTGAGTTCCCGATAAGCATGAAACACCGTGACATCGAGGCTATCAACGGCTACGTTCACGCTATGACTCAGGTTATTGCTCCGAGCAACCAGACTCTCACAGACTTCATCTACACTTGGGCAAACGAGGGCGGCAGCAGCTTCACCGTTATGTCCAAGCTCATTCTGGCCTGCGGCCTTGCTGACACCTTGAGTGCCATCAGGGACGATGTCTATGAGACTAAGTACCTGAGAGGAGAAATTGAGAACATTGGAGATTTCAAGACCAACACTCAGTCCGGCTTCCCGGGCAGTACCCGCAAATACGGTTTCACCCTGTTTGCAGAGAAGGACGAAGTATGGGCAAGAGTGTTGAAGTTGAAAAAGGAGATTAGCGAGATTACGGTTGAAGATGTCAAGCAGTACCTGATTGATCAGGAGCTTTATCCCAAAGCAACTCAGGATGACAACTACAGAAGTGAAAACAATATCCTCAACCAGTTTGTCACTTATCACATCCTGCCGGAACGTCTAAGTCGCAGAATGCTTGTTGTTCACTGGAACGAAGTAGGTGTGACCAAGACCAATAACGAGATTAAGAAGTTAGGTACAGCTACAGAAGAGTTCTATACCACAATGGGTAAGCGTCGTCTCCTCAAGACTTATGAAAGTGTTGAGAGCAACGGTATCTACCTTAACCGCTTCCCCGAACTGTACAACAAGTTGGAGGATGCCCGTAGCAATCCTATGCGTTACCATGAGACTGGCGCTATGAAGCCTATGCGTGGCTCGAAGCGATTGGACGAGGAAAGCAACGAAGGTATTCTGGTGCAGGATCCTACGGGAGATGATAATGTGACACCTGTCAACGGCATCATCTATGCCATCGACAAGGTTCTGGCCTATACCGAGAACGTTGCCCTGCAGCTGCAGAACCAGCGCATCCGCTTTGAGGTAGCCTCGATGTTGCCAGAGCTGATGAATAACGACCTGCGCCGTCCCACCAAGGCATATCCTGAACTGAACGGTGAATATCGTGGATTCCCGACCAACTATCAGTATTTCAATGATATGTGGCTTGAGGAAGGAACCCGCTTCTATTATCTGGCTGCCACCACATCCGACTGGATGAACTGGCAGGGTGACGAGTTCAACATCAAGGGACAGTACGAGTTCACGATGCGACTCCCGCCCGTACCCGTAGATGGCCACTATGAGCTGCGCCTATCTGTACAGAGTGACTCTAATCTCCGTGGTATGTGTCAGGTATATTGGGGCTCCGACCGCAACAACCTGCCGGCTGCCGGCATTCCTTTCGACATGCGCTTAGGCGGTCTCTACCGCAAATTGGGAGACGGAAGTACACAACCCTCCATCGTAGGATGGGTCAAGGACTCCGATCTGGACTACGACGTAGAGGCCATCACGGAGAACGACAAGACGATGCGTAACAACGGCTTTATGAAGGCCCCGATACATTACATTGTGAAGGGAAACCCGGGCCGTGACCAAGAAGCTATCAACCGACGCATCATCGTCAGCTCTTGGATGGAAGCGGACAAGACCTATTACATCAAGTTCAAGTCCGTGCTGAAAGACAAGGAAAAGGAACATATCCTTGACTACATGGAATACTGCGCCAAGGAGGTTTACGACAACCCCAAAGAGAGCGAAGACATTTGGTAACACTTATAAAAAGCTACTATTATGGTAACACAAAAAATATATAAATTCGTCTGCGCAAGCATGATGGCAGGAGCCCTGTGTCTGGGGGCTGCATCATGTGCCGATGACCATTTCGACGTGGACACGAGCGGCGCAGAAGGCGGCAACGCGACACAGACGCTGTGGGAGCAGATCAACTCCCGAAGCGAGTTGTCCAACTTCGCGCAACTGCTCAGAGCAACGCCCTGTTTCAAGGACGAGAGCCACACATTAAAGAAGGCCGACGGGACCACATTCACTCTGATGGATGCCCTGAACGGAAGCGGACAGATTTACACTGTCTTTGCTCCCACCAACACGGCTTTCACTAATGATGACCTGACAACTGCGTTAACAGATCTGGCAGATCCTGCAAAGACCTATTATGCATTCCTGAAGTATGCAGGCAACCATATCGTGAACTTCCGCTATGCGAAGACCGGTTCCGGCGAAGAGGAGCTCTACTCCATCAACGGCAAGAAAGCAACGTTCGACCGTGCCACCGGCGCTTACAAGGGCCTGACGCTCGCATCGAGCAACATAGCTGCCACGAACGGTATCCTGCACACGCTGAACACCTCTGTTCCCTTCAGCTACAATCTGGATCAGTTCATCCGTCTGGACAACCGCTTCACAAGGCTTCGCGACTGGATAATTGAGCATGACACTATCTACTTCAGCGAGGCGCTGTCCGCTGAGGGTCTCCCCGACGAGAACGGAAACCCCACGTATGTTGATAGTATATATGCAAGTTCCAACCAGCTTTACAGCTATCGCGACTATGAGGAAGTAAACGAGGACTGGCTTATGCCGCACAAGAGCTTCCGCGCTTACCTGAATAGCGAAGACAGCCTTTGGGCAATGGCTCTGCCTACAGATGCGGCTTGGGACGAAGCAATGGCAAAACTCGACAAGATGTTCATCTACTCCCCCGCCTACGCAGACAAGGAGAAGGAGAACACATTCACTTCTACCAGCGCAAAGGCTGACCCGCTTCTTTGCGACACCACGTGGAAGGAGATATCCAAGCGTATGGAAATCGCTTCGTCACTAGTATTCAACCTGCGTCAGCAACCCCGTGCCAAAGGCGCTCCCTTCTGGACCACAGAGACATTCCTCGCAGCGACGGATATGCCGAGTATGTTCAACACTCGTCAGGACTCCTTCTATCTAATTAACGAACTGGGCGAACGTGCTGTACACGGCGACGTGCGCAACTGGGTTTTCCAGGGCTCAACACCTGAGACCATGTCCAACGGTCTGGCCTACCCCATCAACCACTGGGGCTTCTGGGACGGTGTCGGCGGTTACAAGGACATCGACATGAAGGTTAGTATGGCACAAGTGTTCCAGTCGAATCTCTTCACTGGCTCTTATGAGTATGTGAGTTACGTCAATTCAAACAGCAAACTAACCACAGACAGCCTGCTCGGTGCTGTATCAAAGGACTATTTCCTCTACTTCCGCAACGGCTCTGCTGCTCCGAAAGTACAGTTCAAGCTCATCGACACCGAACACAAGACCCAAGTTCTTAGCGGTGTCACATACGAAGTGAGTATCGTAATGGTGCCTGACTTCTACCGCCTCAATACTGACAGTATTGTCGGTGACAGTCTGAAGAGCCTGCTGGGAGTTTCCATCAAATACATCAATGGTATGTCACTGACTGGAAATCCGAACGAAGCAACCAAGACCTTCGACAATGTCACGTATGATGGCCAAAAAGTGGATACCATCAAGGTGGGTGAATTCCAATTCCCCTACAGCTACCGTAACATCACGGACTCCTATCCCGTGATGACCATCGAGTCCAAGGCAAGGAACACCACGATTTATCCTCGTGGTCGCTTCCAGCATCCTTTCTCCATCGACCGCATCATACTCAAGGCTAAAAAAGAAGAATAAAGTGTGACCCTAAAAAGACTGAAACAATGAGTAAGATTTTCAATAAATCCATCCTTGACAAGGCCGCACGTACGAGCCTATGCCTGGTTCTCTTTGTTGGCCTGGGCATCAGCGGAACTTATGCTCAAGACGAAGTAGTAGAAGAGGACGAGCCAGTAGCCGTCCGCCGAATTGCCAAGAAGCCGACAAAACAATATCCCATGAAGCCTGTGGCAGGTATAATCACCGACAATGCCACTGGACTGCCCATGGGTGGTGTGCGTATCCAGGCTCTGCAACAGCCGCAATATTCAACCCTGACAGAAGAGGACGGTACTTACAAGCTGAACGTACCGACGTTCGTGAACGTCCTCATTGCAGAGGCTGAAGGCTATAACCTGACACAGTTCTCCATCAAAGGAGAGACTGGACAGGATGCATCGCTGCTCAGTAGCCAGTTCAGCACATTCTATACCGACGACACCCAGATCATATCTGCCCGCAAGGCCCAGCTGAATGAGACCAGCAGTATCTCGGTGGAGACAGATATGCAGAACAAACTGGCCGCCGACCTCCGTTCTGTCAACCGAAACGGAATGCCGGGCATCGGAGCCTACCTGACCATTCGCGGTGTCAACACCCTCAATGCCAACGCACAGCCGCTCTTCATCATTGACGGCAACATGGTTGATCTTGAACAAGACCGCACCAGCCTTCACGAAGGTTATTTCAATAATCTTCTTGCAGGTCTCGACCCGGAGAATGTTGAGAGTATCGAAGTATTGAAGAATGCCACTACTCTCTACGGAGCCAAGGGCGCCAACGGCGTGGTGATAATCAAGACCAAGCGCGGCCACTCCATGGCCACCAAGATCAACGTTCGCGTTTATGGAGGCGCTGAGCTGACTCCCAAGACTCTGAAGATGATGGACGGCGACGCCTACCGCTCCTACCTCTCAGACTTTGCCGGAACAATACCCAATGTGCGTGAAGCAGAACCATCTACCATCAACCGTTCACTCCCGTTCCTCAGCGACGCTCCGAACTATTACCACGATGTGTTCCACAACAACGAGAACTGGCAGGACGGTCTCTACCGTACAGCCTGGACCCAGAACTACAAGGTAAGCGTCGAGGGCGGTGACGATATCGGTATGTATATGCTCTCACTGGGTTACACCAACGGCAAGGCAACCCTCAAGGGCAATGACTTCAGCCGCCTGAACCTCCGCTTCAACACCGACATCAAGGTGTTCGAGAAGTTGTACGCAGCCATCGACATCGCATACAACCAGACCAGCTACAACGTGCTGGACAACGGTTGGAGCGAAGACTACGAGATGCAGAACATCGGTTCAACGAACGTTCTTGGTGTAATCCAGGCTCCGTTCATCAACCGCTATTCCTACTATCACGACGAGAACACCGGTAGGCTGGAGCTCTCCAATGACTATGCAGGTAAATACGCCGCTTCTTCCGCCTCTGGCAAATGGGTTCAGAACCCCTTCCGTTTCCCGAAGACCATGGGCATTAATGAAGCTCTGCGTAACCCCTACTGGGTTATTGAGAACGGCAAGGGAAGCAACAAGAACCACGCCGAGCTGACTCAGATTGGTATCAACTTCGCTCCGAAGTATCAGATCACAAAGCAGTTCAGCCTCAGCGACCGCTTCGCCTACACCCTGAACCGTAACAACGAGAAGTACTTCTTGCCAATCAACGGTGCTACGATGTATGCACTCACCGACCTTGGCGACATCTCATCTGTGCTCAAGTCACAGTTCACCAAGGAGACCACCATCAACAACGATTTCCGTATAGAATGGGGTAACAGCTACGGCGCTCACACCATCGATGTCTTCGGCGGCTGGCGCTATAACAACTACAACTACTCCTACACCTACATGCGCGGATATAACAATGAGAACGACAAACTGCCTAACATCTCCAAGAATATGCAGTATGTCAACTACGGTGGTACAAAGGACAACTGGATTGACATGACGCTATACGCTCAGGCAAGCTACAACCTGAAGAACCGCTATTTCATTCAGGCACAGCTGGCAGCTGAGTCCTCCAGCCGATTCGGTAAGGAGACAAAGGGCGGCATGAAGATGTTCGGCGTAAGCTGGGGCGTATTCCCCGGACTGCAGGCAGGCTGGCTCATGAGTGCCGAGCCTTGGTTCAAAGCCAAGAACATCAACTACCTGAAGCTGACTGCAGGCATCGACCAGAGCGGTAATGACGCCATCGACTACTATGCAGCCCGCACCTACTGGGAGAGCCAGCAGGTGTCTGAGAACACCGTTGGTCTCGTGTTGAAGAACATCGAGAACACCTCTATCCAGTGGGAGACCACGACTCGCTTCAACATCGCCATCGAAGGTGCATTCTTCAAGAACCGCCTCACCGCAGGCTTCGACTTCTTCACGAACCGCACCAAGAACCTGCTCACGCTGAAGGATCTGGATTATATCTCCGGTCTTGGCAAGTACTGGACCAACGACGGCGAACTGAAGAACACCGGTTTCGAGGCTCGTATTAACGCAGCCCTCATCAGCAGCAAGAACTGGAAGTGGGAACTCGGCGCAACCATGGGTCACTACAAGAATGAGATCACAAAGCTGCCTTCAACCAACCAGTTCACCGTTAAGACAGCCAATGGCAACGAGACTATCAACGGTTACACCAGCAGCATCTACGGCAAGGACAACATCCTCACCGCTGTCGGTTACGCTGCAGGCTCATTCTACGGTTGGCAGACCAACGGCGTGCTGAAAGACGACGCTACCGCACAGTCAGCCGGAGCTCTGGGTTACCTGAAATATCCGACCGGACTTAAGGAAGAGCCGTATCGCAACTTCCAGGCTGGTGATGTATGCTTCGTGGACCAGAACAACGACGGCATTATCGATGACAACGACAAGGTTGTGATTGGCAACCCCAACCCCACCCTCTTCGGTAACATCTTCACAAGCCTCACCTTCAAGAACCTGCGTCTTGATGCCACATTCAAGTATTCACTTGGCAACGATGTTTATAACTATCAGCGTTCCATCATCGAGAGCGGTGCCACGACCTACAACCAGACCACGGCAATGCAGAACCGTTGGACTTATGAAGGCCAGCAGACCAACATCCCCAGAGCTATGTATAACGAAAGCGAGGACTGGCGTAACAACGAGCGCTTCTCCGACCGCTGGATTGAGGACGGCTCTTATCTGAAACTGAAGAATGTTCGCCTCACTTACACTATCCCCGTTCGCAACGACGCTATCCAGGGTCTGCGCGTCTGGGCAGAAGGCAACAATCTGTTCACTCTCACTAAGTACTACGGCACAGACCCCGAGACATCGTCACGCAACAGCACCCTGTATCAGGGCATCGACACCGGTATGTTCTCTGTAGGTCGCAGCATCAATTTCGGCGTTTCCATCAACCTCTAATTTGCTATAACGATGAAAAAGAATATAATATCTTCTCTGTTGATTGCCCTCGCCCTGAGCATCGGATTCTCATCCTGCGAGGACATGCTTGAGGCAAACAACGAGCGTCACGCTGACATCGACGCTGTTGTCGGAGACACACTCTACGGCTACTGGGGCATAATCAAAAGCCTCCAGAACATAGGCGAGCGATATGTGATTCTCGGTGAGTGCCGCGGCGACCTCGTAGATGGCACAGAGTTCATCTCAGACTCTATCCACTCAATCCTCGAATTCGACCAGGCCAGCAACGCCGACGGTTCAAACCGCTATCTGCGCATGGCTGACTTCTATCACATCATAAACTCCTGCAATGCCTTCATCCAGCGCTGCGACACCGCACGTGTAGATGGGCGCAAGAATCAGGTGATGAAGAAAGAATACGCTCAGGTATGTGCCATCCGCGCTTGGGTTTATCTCCAGCTTGTGCAGATCTACGGCGAGGTGCCTTACTTCACCGAGCCCATGACCTCCACGGCTCAGATTGACAACTATTGGGCGAACGACGGAGCCACCGTGAATGTCTCTAACCTGAAGGACAAGGACATCGTCACCCAGCTCATTGGTCTGCGCAACGTAGAGACCATGAACTATGGCAACTACGGCCTCACCCCGATAATCTGTCACGCCACCCAGTGCATCTTCCCCGCAAATCTGGTCCTGGGTGATATCTTCCTTCTCGAAGGTTCTCAGGCAAGCTGCGAACGCGCTGCACAGTTCTACTATGACTACCTTAACAGCGAGGTGGGCGGCCCAATGCCATTTATGACCAGTTGCTTAGCCATGCGTGACCGCAGGGACGAATCTATTGAATATTTTGACCTAGATAACTGGCTTGGAACGTTCAATAGTAAGAATGAGGTGACAAATGCCACCGAAGTTATCACCGTTATCCCTTCATCTAAGAATAAGCTGTGGGGAACGGTACAACGCGGTGTAAACGAACTGTTCGGCTTCACGCCCACTGGAACAGTGGAGACTGTCGGTCCTGATACTGCTTCTTCAACGAACGCAGACATCCGCTTCCGACTGAATTACGAACATGAGCTCGCTGCCTCCAAGTACTACGAGAATCTGAGTGCATCTCAGGACTATGAGATTTACATCGGAACCCAGAACAACCCCTTGCAGGACTCTATCCGAATCATCGAGGGTGCTGGCGATGCCCGCTTCCATATTGCAGTTCCGAGCTATACCGACGAGGACGGAGCTTCTGTGAAGTTTGTCTCCAAGCAGAATCCTCACAGCTCCTACTCCACCACCTTCCCGGTAATCTATCGTAAGGCCACTGTATGGCTGCGCTTTGCTGAAGCCATCAACCGTGCCGGCTTCCCTGGCTATGCCTTCGGCATTTTGAAGAGCGGTATGGTGAGGAACAGCAACTGGGTTCCCACAGATTCCAGCAAATACGTAAACACAGCTGCCCACTACTATTATGACTACACAGACACTGTAGATCATCACATAATAGCAACCTCAGCTACAGCTCTTGTTCAGCAGTTACTGTCAGACAGCATCTTCACAGACTCCCTGGAAGCTGTGGCTGCCGTGCAGTTCAAGCCTGCCACATACTCCAACTGGCAGACTCTGGACCTCGGTTCTACAGTATGTAACTATATCAGCCTGCAAGAGATGACAAAGGCTAAGTCACGTCCCTATCTGCAGTTCATGACCGAGTATTTCAACGGATCGGACAGACAGATTCGTGTCATGATTAACTCTTCTGAATACAATTACAGCATAAGCGGCTACCCGACTTCCTCTGGAAGTAACTACGTAACCAACGGTGTCCACTGGCGCGGTTGCGGCGGCATCTCATACGATGACTCCCGTACCACGTTCAACTACGTGAACCAGATCAACAAGATGCTGACGACCTACGAGGGCGATGCCGCAATGACGAAGGAAGCCATCTATGACGAGGCAAACGAAGCAAAGGTTATCAACGCCATCGAGGACCTCATCTGCGACGAAATGGCTTTGGAGACCGCCATCGAAGGCAACCGCTTCTTCGACCTCATGCGTATGGCACGCCACCGTGGCGACAACGACTTCCTCGCTCGCCGCGTGGCATCCCGCAAGAGCAGCTTCGCCACACCCGATGCAGCTCTGCGCACACGTCTCCAGACAGAGTCCAACTGGTATCTGCCGAAACCCGTGCGCCACTGATTAAGAACCACGAATTGCACGAATTACACGAATATTCGAGAGTGCAATCAACGAAGTTAATTTGACGAAAGGAAGAGGGCTTGAAGCTCTCTTCCTTCTTTTTGTTATCCCAAATCGGTTTCAGGATTTGGAATAAAAGGCTAAAAAGTCTTTGTTTTTGCACAAAAAAGCTGAAATGTTTGGTCATATCCGCATTTATCCCTAAATTCGCGCTGATAAACGCGCTTTAGACGAAACAATCAATCAAAATAAGCCTTATGAAAAAGCAAATCCTCGTACTGTGTGTTGCGGCCCTGTCGCAACTCTCCGTCCACGCCCAGAACCAGAAGGAGCCGTGGCTCAACCCCAACATCACCCGCGTAAACACCGAGGCTCCGCGCTCCTCGTTCTTCGCTTACGAGTCGGCTGAGCTGGCCGTTCGCAATGACAAGAAGGCAAGCCAGCGCTACCTCTCTCTCGAAGGTATGTGGCGCTTCAACTTCGTGAAGAACCACAACGAGGCTCCGGCCGACTTCTTCCTGCCGAAGTTCGATGACTCCAAATGGGTCGATTTTCCCGTTCCCGGTCTCTTCGAGTTCGAAGGCTATGGCGATAAGATTTACAAGAATGTTGGTTATTCCTGGGATACTCAGTTTGACTCCAACCCTCCCCTCGTCGAGGAGCGCAACAACTACACCGGAAGCTACCGCAAGACCATCACGGTTCCAGCCTCGTGGAAAGGCCAGGACATCTATATGCACGTCGGCTCAGCCACCTCAAACCTGCAGGTGTGGGTCAACGGCAAAGAGGTGGGCTACAGCGAGGACTCAAAGATGGAGGCCGAGTTCAACCTCACCAAATACCTGACTGCCGGCAAGGAGAACCTCATAGCTATGCGCGTAATGCGCTGGTGCGACGGTTCATATCTTGAGGACCAGGACTTCTGGCGCTTCACCGGCATCGCCCGCGAGGTATATCTCTACGCCCGTCCGAAAGCTCACATCCAGGATCTCTTCGTACATCAGAACGTTATCAACAACTACAAGGACGGCGAACTGAAGGTTGACATCAAGGCTCCCGCAGCCAAGGGCTACACAGTGGAGCTTGCCCTCACCGACCCCGCAGGCCGCCCTGCCGGCAATACGTCCGTTAGTGTGGGTAACGGTTCTGCTGTTGCCACCATCACCGTTCCCTCCGTCAAGGCATGGTCGGCTGAAATCCCCAACCTTTACACCGCTCTGTTCACTCTGAAAGACAAGAAAGGGAACGTCGTTGAGACAACGACCCAGCGCGTAGGCTTCCGCAGCATTGAAATAAAGGATGCACAGGTACTTGTCAACGGCCAGCCTATCCTCATCAAGGGCGCCGACCGCCACGAGCTTGACCCCGATGGAGGTTATATCGTAAGTGTGGAGCGCATGATTCAGGACATCACAATCATGAAGCAGCTGAACATGAACGCCGTGCGTACCTGCCACTACTCCGACGACCCGCGCTGGTACGACCTCTGCGACCAGTACGGCCTTTACGTCGTTGCTGAGACAAACATCGAGAGCCACGGCATGGGCTATGGCGACCGCACTTTGGCCAAGAACCCCATCTACAACAAAGCACATATCGAGCGCAACCAGCACAATGTTCAGGTGCAAAAGAACCACCCCTGCGTAATCTTCTGGAGCCTCGGCAACGAAGCCGGCTACGGCAAGAACTTCGAGGACGCCTACGATGCAGTCAAGAAGATAGACACCTCACGTCCCGTTCAGTACGAACAGGCCGGACAGAACGGCAAGACCGACATCTTCTGCCCCATGTATTATGGTTATGACGGCTGTGAGAAATATTCCCAGAACAACAACCCACGCCCCCTCATCCAGTGCGAATACGCCCACGCTATGGGTAACTCCATGGGCGGTTTCAACGAGTACTGGCGCATAATCCGTAAATATCCCAAGTACCAGGGCGGCTTTATCTGGGACTTCGTAGATCAGGGTATGCGTGCCAAGAGCCGCGTCACAGGTAAGGAGATTATGGCTTATGGCGGTGACTTCGGCCGCTATCCCGCATCCGACCACAACTTCAACTGCAACGGCGTTATCGCCTCCGACCGCAGCCTCCATCCGCACGCATACGAGGTGCAGTACTATTATCAGGACATCTGGGCAACCGTTCCCGAGGGCAAGACCCTTCTCGACGGCGAGGTAGAGATTTACAACGAGTATTTCTTCCGCAATTTAGATGACGTAGAGGCAGTTGTCTCAATGAAGGC
This sequence comes from Bacteroidaceae bacterium, assembly GCA_017447625.1. Lineage (GTDB taxonomy): Bacteria > Bacteroidota > Bacteroidia > Bacteroidales > Bacteroidaceae > Physcousia. The sequence continues at coordinate 66,134 of JAFSNB010000044.1, read as the reverse complement.
CTTAGACGGCAACAAGATTATAGAAGAGAGCTACACCTTACCCAACAAAATCTCACTGGCTCCGCAGCAGCGCGTCAAATACAACATACCGGCCGATTATATCGCAAGACTGAAACAATTCGCAGCAGATTACAAGTGGGCTGCCATAGATGTTCAGTTCCGCCTCACCCGCGACCGCGGCCTTCTGAAGAAGGGCGAAGTAATCGCCAAGAACCAGTTTGAGCTGAAGCCCTACTCCTTCCCCGACCCCGCTAACGTGATGGCAGCAGCCAAGCCTGCAACCGCAGTTCAGGCCGTACAGAAGGACGAGGCCAAGGCTTGGCTCACCCTCTCTGCCAACGGTGTCAGCGTAACTTGGAACAAGTGGACCGGCAACATCGACTACTATGACATCAACGGCAAGCCCGTACTCGAAGACCGCAAGAGCGTAGAGCCCTCCTTCTGGCGCGCCCCGACCGACAACGACTACGGCGCAGGTATGCAGAGAAGTTTCTCCGCATGGAAAGACCCGCATTGGAACAAGACCGGTATGGAATGTACCCAACTCGACAACCAGAGCAAGCAGGTAGTGGTGAAGTACCACTGCGATGCCGTGGATGCCGACCTCATCATGACATACATTCTCACCCCGAAGGGCGAGCTCATCGTGTCAGAAAGCATCAAGACCGGCGACCATCAGGGCTGGCAGATGTACGCTATGGGCATGACCTGGCGTCTGGCCAAGGCTTACGACCGCGTGAACTACATCGGTCGCGGACCGGTGGAGAACTACTGCGACCGCAAGGACAACGCCTTCATTGGTGAGTACAGCGGCCCCGTAAGCGAGCAGTACTGGCAGGGTTATGTCCGTCCGCAGGAGAGCGGCAACCACTGCGATGTCTTCGCTTGGCGTATGTTGGGCGATGCCGCTCATCCGAGCGTCACCTTCGAGGCTTGCGGCCCCATGGAGGTTTCTGCTATGCCATACGAAATCAGCGACCTCGACGGCGGCCCGCGCAAGGATGCCCACCAGATGCATAGCGGTGACCTCATCGAGCGAAACTACACCGTGCTTCAGGTTCGTGCCTTCCAGATGGGTCTCGGCTGCGTCACCAGTTGGGGCGCTTGGCCGCTGAAGCAGTATATTCCTCAGTACGAGGACCACACCTTTACATATATCGTAAAACCTGTTAGTCTCTGATGAAATCGAAAAGCAGCAATAGCACCCACCCCCTCCCCCAACCGGAGGGGCTTAGGGGTGGGCTCCTATATTGGCTGATGCCCGTGGCCATTCTGGTGGTGGCGGGCATCACGCTCGTGTTAAGGGAGAGTGAGTTGCTGTGGCGCGCCCAGGAACTAAGCCTGTGGCTGCCTACGGAACTCTATTGGAACACCCTGATGCAATATCCCGGCGGTGCCGTCTCATGGCTGGCCTGCTACCTGACCCAGTATTTCTATTATCCTTGGCTCGGCACACTCATCATGTGCGGCCTGTGGCTCGTGATCTGCCTCCTGCTGGCGTGGGAATACCGTCTGCGCGGACCGTGGCTCTGGCTCACCGTCCTCGTGCCGCTCGCCCTCTTCGCCTGCGTCACTCAGACAGGCTATTGGATTTATTATCAGAAACTGCAGGGCCATCTGTTTGTACCTACCGTAGGCGTGCTCTTCGCCGCTCTGTGCATGGCTGTGCCGCGTCTCGCAGAGTCCCGTCTGTCGTCGTCGTCAGCCCGTTGGGTGCGTCTCGGCTGGTTGATGATTGTATGTCTGGCAGGATATCCTTTCTTCGGAGCCTGGGCTTTGGGAGCCACCGCTCTCGTGGCCTCTCTCCCTGGCACACAGCCAGCCCCCTCATGGCGAGGGCCGGTGGTAATAACGTCCTTCACCCTGTTGCTTATCGGCGCTATCCCGCAGATCTATTATCAGAGCATCTTTGAGATGACGCAACGTGCCTACGTCTATGTGGCCGCGATGCCGTCAATGCGCTACGGCAGCGAATCCTTCGAGATATACCGCCTCCCCTACTACGCCATCATACTGGCATTTGTTCTTATTATCCTTGCCTCACGCTACGGCAAAGCTCTGGCCCAGCGGTTTGCTTCGGGAGCCAAGAGCTACATGCCCGCCGCCGTCATTATCGTCCTGATTTGCCTCGCTGTAGTCGGAGTAAACGCTGTCTGGTACCGCGACGTGAACTTCCAGAAGGAGCTGGCCATGAACCACGCCATCGACGATCTCGACTGGGATCGTGTGCTGGAGATTGCCCGTGAACCGGCAGACAAGAAGCCCACACGCCAGATTGTGATGTTCAAGAACCTCGCGCTGTTCCGTCTCGGACGAGCCGGCGACGAGATGTTCCTCTACCCCGAAGGTGCCGAGAAGCAGAACGCCCCGTGGCAGCTGCACATGACACAAGTGGGCGGAAAGCAGATCTACTACCATTATGGCAAGGAGAATTTCTGCTACCGCTGGTGTATGGAAGACGGAGTCGAATTCGGGTGGAAGCTTGAGCTGTTGAAGTTCATGGCCCGCAACTCACTTCTCAATCATGAGTGGGAGGTGGCCCGCAAATACCTGAACCTCATCCGTAAAACCACGTTCGGGGCAGAGTGGGCAGACCACTATGCAGCTCTGCTCAATAACCACGACGCGTTGGATCTGGAGAAAGTGGAAGCCGCCATCAAAGCCGGCAAACCAATCCTGTCCGAGCGCGACACAGAGGAGTTCCTTCCCATCATGCACCTGATGACCTATCCCGACCGTTTGGACGGCGATAACACGCTGGTGGAAATGTACTTGCTCAACACCTTTGCCAAGGGCAACGGCGACGACAAGATGTTCCAGGAGATGACCCTGCTCTGCGCTCTCATCATGAAGGACATCGACCTCTTCTGGCCCCGCTTCATGAAGTATGCCACACTAAACCCCGAGGTGCACATGCCGCGCTACTATCAGGAGGCCGCCTACCTCTACGGACATCTGGAGAACAAGGTGGATATCAGCCACATGCCCTTTGACCAGAGCATCCGCGACACCTACGACCGCTTCATGCAGTTCAACGCCCAGTGCGGCAACATGAGCGAAGAGCAGAAAGCTGTTGCTTTCGCCCCGATGTTCGGTGACACCTTCTTCTATTTCTATTTCCTCGTCCGAAATCAAAAGACAAACTAAGACCCACCCCCTACCCCTCCCGTCAGGGAGGGGAGACTGGCAGGGGCAGATAGGTCAACTATATAAAAAAGAAATTAATGATGAAAAAGGAAGCTTTATCCAGTCAAATAGTAACCGCTCCCTCCCTAACAGGGAGGGCGGGGGGAGAGTCCGTTGGGTCCTTTCTCCTTGTTTTGTTTTTGCTTCTCCTCGTCTCATGCTCTTCTCCCTCTGTACCAGAGCATTACACGGAGAGTGGACTGGCGGCACACATATATCCCGACTACGCCGACATAACAATTCCGGTGAACATCGCACCGCTCACCTTCCATATCGATGACGAAGCCACCGACTACGTCACCCGCCTTTCTGCGGGCAACAACGAGTGGACCTTTGGCGGCAACGATGTATGCCCCTCCGAGCGTCAGTGGCGCGACATTAAGAAAAAAGCTCTTGATGAAGCCGGGGGGAAGATTGAGGTTGAGGTGTTCGTAAATAACAAAAAGGGATGGCAGCGCATGAAGCCCTTCAGCTACACCGTGGCTTCAGACAGTATAGACCCCTACATCTCCTATCGTCTGATCTCGCCGTCTTACGTCACTTACGAGGACCTCACGCTGAACCAGCGCTGTTTGGAGACATTCGACGAGAGCCTCATCTACGGTAACATGATAAACTCTGACGAGAAGGACGGCCAGTGCATCAACTGCCACCACACCCAGTGGTACAACCCCAACCGCCTGCAGTTCCACGTGCGCCAGTATCTCGGCGGCACCGTAATCGCCTACGACGGCGACCTGCGCAAGGTGAATCTCAAGACCGACAGCACCCTGTCCGCCGGAGTCTATCCCACCTGGCACCCGAAGCGCCCGTGGATAGTCTATTCCACGAACTCTACAGGCCAGAGTTTCCACACCCGTGCTCCCGAAAAGATTGAGGTTCAGGACACCAAGTCCAACCTGATATTCTACAATCTGGAGACCAACGAGGTAACGCCTATCACACGCGACACGACCAATCTGGACTGTTTCCCGTTCTGGAGTCCCGATGGCCAATACATCTATTATGTGAGTGCCCACTGGGAGCGCCGCGACACGGTGAATCTCGACTTCGAACTTATCAAGAACTACAAGGACGTGCAGTACAACCTCTACCGCATGGCCTTTGACGAGGCGTCGCAGTCGTTCGGCGAGCCGCAGCTCGTCTATGATGCCATAGCCCGCAACCGCAGCGTCACCCTGCCCCGCATAAGTCCCGACGGCCGTTGGCTCATGTTCACCGAAGGCCATTACGGGGTCTTCCATATCTGGCACACCGATGCCGACCTCTGTCTGATGGATCTCACCGCCCTTCCCTTCGGCGATGCACCTGCCCCGATAGCCAAGACCGGCAGAGCCGTCACACAGAATCCCGACGGCGTGTCCGGAGCCTCACAACGTGCAGCCGCCAAGCCTGACGGAGTCACTGGCGCTACAGCCCAAGCCAAACCTGACGGAGTATCAGGAGCTTCATCGCGCAGCCAACTCCCCTCCCTAACAGGGGAGGGGTCGGGGGAGAGGCTTCGTGCTCACGAAGGCACAATTCGTGACAGTGCCACCATCGCCGCAGCTGAGAACATTCCGATGCCTGCATATATCCGCTACATCAGCGAAATAAACTCACTGGATGTGGATAGCTACCACTCCTGGAGCAGCAACGGGCGATGGGTTATCTTCTCATCACGCCGCGTGGATGGCAACTTCACAAGACCCTTCATCACCTATTTCCGCAGCGACGGCACTTTCACCAAACCGTTTGAGCTGCCGCAGCGCAACCCGCAGTTCCACCGCGAGTTCCTCCGCTCCTACAACATCCCCGAGTTCATGTCCGGGCCTGTCACCATTTCCCCCCAGGAGTTTGCCCGAATTATCAAACAAGATGCAACTCCCGCCAACCTTCTAATGAAATAAGGCCCCCTATAATCCCCCGGAGGGGGATGCAGAGTAAATAGTAAAATAACTCAATTGTAAATAAATCGTAAATTAGCTCAATCGTAAATAAATCGTAAATAGTAAATCGTAAAATCGTAAATTACTTTCATGTTTAAATCTATATTATCCAATCTACGCGCAGCCTCCCCCCTCCCTTCACGGGAGGGGCCGGGGGTGGGTCTTTTCCTTCTCTTCTCTTTCCTCCCCACCCTGTCCTTTGCCCAAGGCACTCTGGACGACTATCGCCGAGCCTACTCCCTGCAGAAGGCCTATTCCTTCGATAAGGTGAAGGGCAATGCCGAGGAAGTGCGTTGGCACGGCAGCGAGCAGTTCACCTACCGCATCGACGGGCAGGCACACCACGGAAGCGTCCGAGCCGACGGCACCGTGTCCATTGACGACCCCTCAGACACCGTTCGCGAGGAGCGCCGTCGCCGTGGTCCCTGGGAGCGTGAGCCACGCCGCTTCACCAACAAACGCCAGCACCAGCGCCACTGGATGGAGACCGACGACGAGCGCGGCGCCGACCCGATTCTCAGCCCCGACAGCTCGCTCGTGGCTTTCGTCCGCAACGATAACATCTATGTGGCCAAGCCCGACGGCTCCGAGGCCCGTCCCCTCACCTCCGACGGCACCCTCAGCCACTACTATTCATCCTATATCCGCTGGAGTCCCGACGGCCGCTACGTAGCTGCCTGCCGCATCCGCCCCATCGATAAGCGCTATGTCTATTATGTGGAGTCCTCGCCCGCAGACCAGCTCCAGCCCATCCTGCACAAGCAGGAGTATGCCAAGCCCGGCGACGAGCTCATGCAGAAGACACCCGTAATCGTTGAGGTAGCCACCTGCAAGGCCGTAACGCCTGCACCCGACCTCATCGCCAACCAGTACGACCTCTCCGCCCCCGAGTGGCGCAAGGACAGCCGCGCCGTCCGTTTCGAGTACAACCAGCGGGGTCACAAGCTCTACCGCGTCTATGAGATGGCTGTTCCCGCAGGCACCTCTGCCACCGCCTCACTGACCACCCTCATCGAGGAGCGTTTCTCCACCTATGTGAACTACTCGGCATACCACTTCCGCCACGACTTCGAGGACGGACGCATCCTCTGGATGTCCGAACGCGACGGCTACGCCCACCTCTACCTCTACGACTGCTCTTACACTGACGATGCCAAAGATAAGAAAGCGAAGGCCAAGAAATCCAAGGGCCAGAAGCCGACGTATATCTCCACCTGGCAGGGCGACCCGCTGGGAGCCGTTCAGGTGACCAAAGGCCAGTGGGTAGTGCGCCGCGTGCAACATGTAGATGAGGAGAAAGGCATTATCCTCTTCTCCGCCTGCGGCATGAACAAAGACGAAGACCCGTACAACATCCACTACTACAGCATACGTCTCGACGGCACCGGCCTCACCGACCTCACCCCCGAGCGCGCCAACCACTCAGCCCAGTACAACAAGGACTTCACCTATCTCATAGACACCTACTCCACCCCCACCCAGGCTCCGACCACCGTGCTCCGTTCCGCCACAGCTTCTAAGCCTCTCCGCACCCTCGGCACCTCCGACATCAGCGAGCTGCAGGCTGCCGGCTGGACAGCCCCCGAGCCTTTCGTGGCCCCCGGTCGCGACGGCAAGACACCCATTTACGGCGTCATCTACCGTCCGTCTAACTTCGACCCCGCGAAACGTTATCCCGTGATAGAATACATCTATTCCGGCCCGGGCGACGCCTATGCACCCAAGACTTTCAGCTCCTTCAACTGGAATATGACGCCGCTGGCAGAGCTGGGCTTCATCGTGGTGCAGCTGGACGGCATGAGTACCTCTCACCGCGGCAAAGCGTTCGAAGAGGTATGCTATAAGAACCTCAAGGACGCTGGCTTCCCCGACCGCATAGCCTGGCTGAAAGCAGCCGCCGCGCGCTATCCCTACATGGATATCGGGCGCATGGGCATCTTCGGCGCCTCTGCTGGCGGTCAGGAGAGCACCACCGCCGTCCTCCTCCACGGCGACTTCTACAAAGCCGCCTACAGCAGTTGCGGCTGCCACGACAACCGCATGGACAAGATCTGGTGGAACGAGCAGTGGATGGGCTATCCCATAGACTCCTCCTACGTGGAGTGCTCCAACGTGGAGAACGCCCATAAGCTGCAGGGCAAGCTGATGCTCGTAGTCGGCGAGCTTGACGACAATGTCGATCCCGCTTCCACTATGCAGGTGGTTAACGCTCTCATCAAAGCCAACAAAGACTTCGAGTTGGTCGTCCTTCCCGGCGTCCACCACACCATGGGCGAGCGCTACGGCGAGCACAAGCGTTACGACTTCTTCGTCAAGAACCTCCTCGGCGTCACCCCGCCGGAGTGGAGTGAGGTGAAGTAGGGAGCGCTAAATCGAATAGTCGAATAATCGTTTAATCGTTTAATCGTAAATTATTTTATGTCCGCCCCCTCTTTCCTCTCCCTCCTCTCCTCCGCTCAGCACATCATCATCACCTGCCACCGTGGGCCCGACGGAGATGCCATAGGGTCCACCACGGCCCTCGCGTCGTGGATACGCCGCCGCTATCCGGCCAGCGTCCACGTCATCGCGCCTAATATCTTCCCCGATTTCCTGAAGTGGGTGCCAGGTGCCGAAGACATACTCATCTACGACAAGCACGAGGCAGAGGTGCGCCCCATCGTAGAGCAGGCCGACCTCGTCATCATGTGCGACCACGGCGAGCTGCGACGTATGTGGACACTCGGCGACGTCATCCGCCCCCTCCTCCCCGTAGGCGGAGGCCAGCCTGGAGCCGTCCGCTGCATCATGATAGACCACCATCTCGACCCGGAGCCGGACATCGCCGACCTCGTCATCTCCCACCCCGAACTCTCATCCACCTGCGAGGTACTGCTGAGACTTCTGTTAGAGATAGACCCACCCCGTGGGTCCCTCACCCACAACGAAGCTGTGAGCCTCTACACCGGCATGATGACAGACACCGGCGCGTTCACCTACGCCAGCAACCGCCCCGAGATCTACCAGCTCATAAGCATCCTGCTATCCTACGGCATAGACAAAGACAAGATCTACCGCAACATCTTCTTCACCTACAGCCAGAACCGCATGAAATTCATGGGTTATATGCTCTACGTGAAGCTCAATGTCTGGAAGAAAGCCCACACCACCATAATGACCCTCACCAATGCCGAACGCCGTCGTTTCGGCATCCTCAACGGCGACACCGAGGGGCTCGTGAATATGCCGCTGCAGATACTCGGCACCAAACTAAGCATCTTCCTGCGCGAGGACACCGAGAACCCCTGCATCCGCTTCTCACTGCGCAGTGTCGATGACTTCCCCTGCAACGAGATGGCAGCCGAATTCTTCAACGGCGGAGGCCACAAAAACGCGGCCGGCGGCGAGTTCTGGGGCTCAATGGACGATGCCCTCGAACTCACGAAACGGGCCGTTCAGAAGTACCTGCCGCTGCTCAAGGAGTAAAGAATCGTCAAAAAACGGCCATTTATTTGGCCAAACGAGCCTTTTGCCTTACCTTTGCACCCGATTATGAAAGCAAGAACAATTTTTTTAGCCATCATTGCGTGCGGCATAGCACTAACCGCCTGCAAGAAAGATGAGACCTACGCCGAACAGAAAGAGCGCGAGGTTAAAGCCATCAACAACTTCCTCGGCAGCGACACCTACATCATCTCCAACGACGGAATGGACACCGTGCTCCATGTCGGTAAGATCAATGCCATCAGCGAGGAGACCTTCGAGGCGCAGGACAGCGTCACGGACCTCTCGCGCAACGAGTACGTGCTCTTTGCCAAGAGTGGCATCTACATGCAGATAGTGCGCGAGGGCGTCGGCGATCGTCTCGAAGTAGGCCAGACCGCCCGCGTCATTGCCCGTTATCTCGAATACAACATCCTGTCCGACTCCATTCAGTCGCGCAACGATGTCTTCTACTGGCACACCAACCCCGACATCATGGAGGTCAGCAACCGCTACGGCCTCTACTCTGCCGCTTTCAGCACAGCAAACGGCGGCGGCGCCATGTACCAGACCTACGGTAACACCAGCGTTCCCAACGGCTGGCTCGTACCCTTCCCCTACATCCGCATCGGCCGCCAGCTTGAGGCAGACGACCGCATCGCCAAGGTGCGCCTCATCGTCCCCCACTCCGAAGGCACACAGAAAGCCTCCTCAGGTGTCTATCCCTGCTTCTACGAAATCACCTTCCAGCGTACACGCGACTAAAAGCCCACCCTTTTTTGATTCTAATTCTAATAAGGCTGAGAGATATGGCAAAAAAACGTAAATACCCGGTAGGCATACAGAGCTTCGAAAGTATCCGTGAGGACGGATACATCTACATCGACAAGACCCCGCTTATCTATAAGATGATAACCGAGGGTAAGCCTTATTTTCTTAGCCGTCCGCGCCGTTTCGGCAAGTCATTGCTCGTCTCTACGTTGGCAGCCGTTTTCGAGGGCCGCCGCGAACTGTTCGAGGCCTTTACCACCGAGCAGGGCATTGAGCAGCCACAACTGTTCATCGCCACGACCGACTGGAAGTGGGAGAAGTACCCGGTGCTGCGGTTCGACTTCAGCGCGGGCGACCTCGTAACCATAGAGCAGCTTGACGAGTTGATTGATACGACGCTGGAGAGCTACGAGCGTAAATACGGTATTACGCCCGAGGTGAAAGGTACCAACATCCGCATGGTGAATCTTCTACGCCGCCTGCACGAGCAAACCGGTAAGCGCGTTGTTGTACTCGTCGATGAATACGACAACTTCATTCTTCATTCTTTGGGCGACAAAGAGAAAGTCAAATTGGCGCGCCAGCGGTTTCAGAACGTCTTTGGCCCGCTGAAAGCTGAGGACGACCATGTTCAGTTCGTCTTCATCACAGGCATATCCAAGTTCTCGCAGATGGGCATTTTCTCCAAGCTCAACAACCTGAACAACATTTCCATGCAGCGAGCATACGAAAGCCTTTGCGGCATCAGCGAGGACGAACTGACAACGGCGTTACGACAAGATATAGAAATGCTTGGTGAAGCCACAGGACTGAGCTACGACGAACAGCTTGCAGAGCTGAAACGTATGTACGACGGCTACCACTTCAGCAAAATAATGTCTGATATATATAACCCTTTCAGTCTGGTCAATGCCTTGCAGTCAAAGGACATAACATCCTATTGGTTCGACCGAGGCACAAGCAGCGCCCTCTTTGAGATGCTGTCCCAAATGCCGGCACTTGACCTTGCCACATTGGAAGGACGAGAATGTTCTGCTTCGGCTTTTGATCTGCCGTTGGAGAGTTTCGATGACCCTCTTCCCGTGCTTTACCAAAGTGGTTATTTAACCATAAAGGACTACGACAAGGAATTTGACGACTATACTCTCGGCATACCCAATCAGGAGGTTCGTCGCGGCTTCGCTGAGTGCCTTTACCGCCATGTTGCAGCTGTGGGAGGCTCTGATGAAAACAAAAGCAACCTCTTTGGAGCTTACAAACAGTTCAGTCGCCACAACGACCTTCCCACCTTCATCGAAGCAATTAAGACGTTCTTTGCAGGCGTGCCTTATCATTTGCAGCAGTACAACAAGAACGAACACTATTACCATTCACTACTATACACCCTACTCGTGGCTTTCGGAGCTGATGTTCGCGCCGAAGACCCGTCTGCCAAAGGGCGTGCAGACATAGTGCTGCTCATGCCAAAGGGTATTTACGTTATGGAACTGAAATATGACGGCACTCCGCAGGAAGCCCTGGAACAGATTGATCGCAAGGGCTACGCTGAAAAGTACCGTCTTGACGGACGTCCAATCACAAAGATTGGCATCAGTTTCTCCAGTGAGGAGCGCAATATCAGCAACTGGCAGTCCGTTGCGTTGTAGCGAGACTAAAAGCCCACCCTTTTTATAGGTCAAACGTTCCACCCTTACTGCCTATTTGGTAGAAAACAGGGTGGAACTTCTTTTTATTCTTTGCAGCGTATCGGTTTTATTATGACCTTTGCTGTCGAAAAGTTCGAGCTTTTTCACCGAGATCATTAACAAAACCACTTACCCGGCCAATCCTCCCGCCTCCAATCTGCCGCGGGAGAGGAGAAGGAGGAGAGACCACAACCCTTTTCTATTATGAAAAACTATTCCACTAAACACCCTGTGCAGTACGCACCGCACATCACCACCAACATTCGCACCGGCGAAAAGAAGGTGGCAGCTCACATCGTCGAAAAGGAAGCGTACACCATCGACATGTTGTCCGTGGAGATCTCTACCGCCACGACAGTAACCCGCCCCGACGTGAAGGCCGTCATTGACGCTCTCGTCGATATCTCCATGCGTCACCTTTGCGAAGGACACCGTGTAGAACTCGGCACGTTGGGCAAGCTCTACCCCACCATTCGTTGCACTCCCACCAAGTACCTTGAGGACATCGAGTCCGGCATCAAAGGGGTTAGCGCTCGTTTCCAGGCAGGCACCCAATTGACAGAGAATCTGAAGGCCGTCTCTTATACGATGGTTGCTCAGAAATCTGATCGCGACAGCGCTCTGGAAGGCCGTCGCGAATCCATCTACAGTGTTGTGGGCCGCAAACCGAAACCAGAGCCTGATGACGACGAGGATGGCGATTAATCCTCCGAGACTTCCAACCATTTAGCCAGTGGGCAGCATCATTCGGTGCTGCCCACGTTTTTTTGCGCCATACATTTATAATATTCAACAAAATAGTCCGTTGAGGTATGCACCTATATGGAAGTGCCAACGGACTTATGTGCGAGGAACTATTTACCTTGTTGACTGTCCACCGTCACCGGCAATTTCCTGATAAATCAATTCATAAGCCATGGGGAACATATCCTTCGGTTTCGGATCCTCGAAATAATCAGTCGTTCTATCGATTATTTTGAACAAGAGATAACAGTTGCAACCGGACTTGTATTCCACCATATTTCCAGGAACCATGACATGAGCACCTTCAACTTTGATGATTTCGCCACTTCCGTCTTCAGCAGTCAGCGTGTAGGAGGCGACAAGAGAGAGGTCTCCAAATTTCGTTTCCGACGATATCACCATGAAATCCGTACGCGTCGCATTCGTCGCAGAACGGGCTATGAAAGCATCACCAGACTCATGCCCCTGTGCCGAAGCAAAATTGGTAAGCTTTCCGAAGTTCCAGACCTTCGACTGATCAAAAAGAAAGACATTATCTGCAGCTGAGTATTCTCCTCCGTTGTAGGTGATTGTCAGGTCCTTGACGGAATAGCCCGGAATCGTCTCATAAAAACCGACACATAGATTCATGCCTTTGTCCTCTACGGTGATGGTGCAGGTAGCATTCGTGCCACTGCCGTCCTGTGCTTCGCAGGTGATGATTGCTTCGCCAGCTTTTATACCTGTGACCACGCCGTCATTGACGGTTGCTACCTGAGGATCGCTGGAAGACCATGCAAGTGTGGGAATGGTGGCGTCCTCGGGCAGCACGGTGGCAGTGAGTTTGAGGGTTGTTCCTTGGTTCACGGTGGCTGTCGTCTGGCTCAGCACAATGGACTGCACAGGGATAGCAGGTTCAAAAACGACTCTGTCGGCCTCGGTGGAGTTGAAGGTCTTAACGAGCGTGGAGCCCTTGTAGATTTTAATGACTTGTGCATTCAAACCAAGACAGAGCATCAGTGCGAACGAAAGAGTAAATATCTTTTTCATGACTTTTATAATGTTTTATCTATTTCTTATTTACTTATTTTACTACAGTGCCATCGCTGTTGTAGAGCTTGCCGTCTTTAACAATGACAAGGCGTCCGCAGACGATGTATTTGCCATTCTTGCCGTCCTGCTTTTTAGTCGAGACGGTGGTGATACCCGTTTCATCTACTTCGCCGTACTCAATGACAAGTTTGCTGTCACCTTCCAGCTTCAGCGACACGACGGGTGTTTCCTGGCCTTCTACGGAGAGTAAAGCGAAGACATCTTTGCCCTCAGACTTGTAAGTCACAGTGGGCATTTGTTTGAAGAGATAGCATGTTTGTTGCCCTTCGGCATACACGATAATGCCGTTTTCAGCAGGGGCTGCATGCGCCATTACCGGAGTCAGTAAGGACAACAGTCCGCATAAGATAATCTTTTTCATTCCTAACTATCACAGCACTTTAGTTAAACATTCTTCCTCAGTTCCAGAGACGCACGAGATTGCCCTGAAAGGTGTCCTGTCTGATGGTTCGCTTGACCTAAGTGCTGCAAATCAAGACAAGCGAATTCATCTAAGATGTGGCAAAGGTATGCAAAAAATCTCGGATTAACGCACTTCGGGAGCATTTTTTGCAGAAAAGCTTATTCCCACACATATTTCACTAAATTATCTGCACCATCTTCTTACACCACATCGCCGGAAATCGTTGATGAATTCTGATTCGGGTTAGTTGCAATATCGTTATTCCAACGGTCTATAGTTTTCGATTGCAAAAGCAGATAAAAGTCCCGAATTACAGGGCTTTTGACAAAAAAAGAGACTCTTCGTCTCAAAAAAGGGAGAATCTGAAGTACACATCGAAGAAAAGACGTATCTTTGTGCCATCAAACACAAAAGGACATTCGCCATGGCAATAAACAGACCCAAAAACTCGAGGAAAAGAACGCTGACTAGAGGCTATTCACAAGGCATGGCTATGAGGATTATGAGCTATGAGGATGAAGGCTCGACTGTTCGCATAGTCGAAAAGGAAAGAACAGTACAATTTGGAAGTTTCTTCAAAAGAGACACAAGACGACACGACGTTTATAACCCTCATGAAAATTCCTTCACAGCAAGGGCGCTAAGCTACTTCCAGCCGTTGATTGTAAAGAAAACGGGCATCATCAGGAAGCCTATAGTCTTCAGTTTTGAAGTTGTTCGCAAAATGGTGCTATGCACCAAACCGTCTCCTCTTCTACGGATATTGATGAGAACGGGAAGTGCCTTGGAGCAGATTGTACGTGAGATGATAAAAAGGCGGGATTTGGCCGCTATGGGAGCCATGCTTGCCTATCTGAGAATGATAAGCGGAGATTTTGACGTTGCAGACCTGATTGACATGCTGATAGCAGCCATGATGGAACTATTAGGCAATAACGGCGGAGACGGCCCCAGAGTGACACGTGAAATGTTCAACGCCGGACTCGTCACACTTATGGAGATGCGCGACGGCAACGGCAAACTGCTGTTCAAGCATAAGACCCACTGGGTGGCAGTGATGCGTGTGGCAGTAGATGTGGATTTGATTGCAGACAAACAATACACCGGATTCAAGCGCTTTATAGAATCGCTGAAAATCAAGGAGCTCCGTATTCCCATTAGTGTCAAGCTACTGAGCAGGGTTTATCAGGGTGTCTATGCAAAGCCACTCACATCATGGTCTTGGGAAGCATACTGCAAGCAAAGCCATAACTCCGTCCATCCCAAGTCATTCAATGAGATGTTGGCAGTTGCAAAGAATCTGGACACGCTGGTTCACACGCTCGCCCAGGCTTCATAATGGTAATGCTGAATGTAACAAGTAACGAGGCTGTGCTTTTCAATTTAAGCGTAAAGGATAGGTTATGGCCGTTATTCAATAGCAAGATTATGAAAATTCGTCTGATTCAGAGCAACCATGACCACATTTATGCAAAATCACATAAAAATTTGCACTTTTTTTGTATGAGATGATGGTGGAATGAAACTTTATACTTATTTTTGCAAAGGAAAAGACAAGGAAAAGACTGCGATGGTATCTAAACAATATAAAGTAGCACTTTAACAATTATAGTTATGACGGAAAAATCGGAAAACATTTGTTCAAGAAGAGAATTCTTCAAGAAAGCAGCAAAAGGCGTTTTGCCAATTTTAGGTATGACAATACTGGGGCCAACTCTATTGTCTTCCTGTAAAAAAGATGATTGCAGCGATTGCGTTTACAGTTGTTCGGATAGTTGTATAACAGGATGCAAGAATTCTTGCGATGCCAGTTGCTCAGCAGGGTGTACCAACAGTTGCAAAACAACTTGCTCAAGGCTCAATATGGGTCAATTGTAAAACTACGGTTCTATACCATCTATGGGGGGTGGTTGAGATTTTGGTAGTAAATAATAGAACATGGAATCTGATAATCTTATCCGTTACAAGAATATTACTTTCATTGTAACTAAAGATTGTCAATTAGCTTGTAAATATTGCTATCTCGTGGGGAAAAATTCGAAAGAGCGAATGTCCTTCGAGATAGCAAAGCAAGCAATAGACTATCTTTTAGACGAGAAGCGTAACTTCCGAGAGGCAGGTGTCGTTTGGGATTTTATTGGAGGAGAGCCTTTTTTGGAAATAGACCTCATTAGGCAAATATGTAATTATATAAAATTTGAGTTGTATAGAAGGAATCACAAATGGTTCAACAACTACAGATTTAATTTCTCTACCAATGGTCTCAATTATCACGAAAGCAAAATCCAGAAATTCATAGAAGAAAACCTTTCTCATCTAAGTATTGGTATAACCATAGATGGGACTAAGCGGAAACATGACCTTAACAGAATACACAGGAATGGTAAGGGATCATATGATGATGTCGTAAAAAATATTCCCTTATGGCAAAAGCAATTTCCTAACGAAGGAACGAAAGTTACAATTAGTAGTGATGACATCCCATATATCAAGGAAAGCGTATTGCATCTTTATGATTTGGGAATTCACGCAGTTCATATCAATTGTGTGTTTGAGGATGTTTGGAAAGAGGGTGATGACAAGCTTTTCGAAAAGCAGCTTGTCGAGTTGGCTGACGAAATAATTGATAACGACTTGTATAAACACTTTGAGTGCTCTTTCTATTCTGAAGAAATAGGGAAACCTCTAACGGATAACGGAAACTGGTGCGGAGCAGGTATGATGATTGCTGTTGATGCGGCAGGTAACTTTTACCCATGCACACGGTTCGCAGCCTACTCCCTCCGTTCAAAAAGACCGATAATTATTGGAAACGTTAAGGACGGCATTGATAAGAACAAACTCCGTCCATTCCTTACCCTTAATCGCACTGCACAGTCGCCGCAAAAGTGCATTGACTGCGAAGTGGCAAGTGGCTGTGCCTGGTGTCAGGGCGAAAATTATGATGCCGCAGATACCAACACTATATATCAACGCTCTACAGCAATCTGCAAAATGCACAAAGCTCGTGTCCGTGCTAATAATTACTATTGGAACAAGTTATATCGTAAACTTGAACTGGAAGGAACGCGTGATGAGTTTGAAAAGAACAGATACAAAGTAAAACCATTTATTTGCTAAAAGGATGTTGCAATATCTGAATATATTATTGGATGATAGTGCCGTTTCTTTTTGTCATTATGAGGCAGAAAAGAAACAACGACTTATGAGCATCGATATGCTAAAGGCTGGAATCCGTTTTGCCATGATGGAGAATTTGATGATTCAGTTTGTTTTCCCCGACAGTCCTTTGCCCAAAGAGTACTATAGCGTCATTGATAGTATTGATCATTTCAATATTAAAAGGAATAGCGAAGATTCTGATGTTTGCGTAGTTGAGAATTGGGATTTCTCAAAGGCTAATGCCAATGTTCCTATCGTGGTAAGAACCACAAAAGAAGTTTTTTTCCAAAAGCACCAGTTACTGAATGGCATTATTGCACAGGCAAAGCGAATCAACATCATAATCACAAACGTGAACACCTTTAATAATGATGACTTTAAAGAATACAAAGGAATCCTTGATGCCCTTAGAGAACAAGTTGAACGTGTATATATAGACAGGAAAAGCCCTCAACTGAATCTTCTCACCGACCGCATGATGCTGAAGGAAATGAACAACTGCGGGGCAGGCGATACAAACATCACACTGGCTCCTAATGGCAAGTTCTATGTGTGTCCAGCTTTCTATTATGAGGATAAGGGAGACAGTATCGGCGACCTTGAGCAAGGGCTTGAAATTAGGAACAAACAACTCTACAAGCTGGAATGTGCCCCAATCTGTCGCCATTGCGATGCATTTCAATGCAAACGGTGTATATGGCTGAACCGAAAGGCTACGCTCGAGGTGAACACGCCTTCGCATGAGCAGTGCGTATTGGCACATTTGGAACGAAACGCAAGCCGTGACTTGTTGCATAACATCCGCAAGCTTGGTTCTTTACTTTCTGAACAGGAGGATATAAATGAATTAGATTATTTAGACCCGTTTGATAAAAGAGACGAATGGCAATGACAAAGAAACTTGTAGGGCAGGTGACGCCAGAAGAGCGTACAGAGATTCAGACCTTGTTCGAACGTCGCAATGGATTGAACGAACTCGCAAAGATTCTGACCGCTGACAATGCAGATTTATATGAGAAGCTTGTGAAAGATTTAGGCGAAACTGGCACCAAGTTCAATAGTTGGTGGGATCGCATGGCCGCAAAGTACCATTGGGAGTCTGCCGACGGTGGCAGTTGGGAGATAAACTTTGAAACTTGTGAAATCTTCTTAGTTACAGAGTAATTATTTGCTGCGATAGTCACCGATTTTAATTGAAATGGCCGGGGGTGGGGACATAGACGGTGGCGCCGCCCTTGCCCTCGCGTTTCAGGGAGCCGTTCTCGACGAGGCGCTTCAGGAGGTTGCGGGTGTCGTATTCGTTGAGGACGAGGAGGTGACGCAGTTCGCTGTAGCGCAGAGTGCTGTACTGGGAGAAGTGTTCTGTCAGTTTTTCTTGCACAAAGGCATCGTCAATGGGTTTATTCGGGAGGTAAAGTCCTTCGGCGAAGGGCTCGCGGCTGAACGAATCCACCAGATGACGCTCGGGATTGAAGAGGACGGACCTCACGTGCGGATCCTTCACCTGCAGCCGCTTACGACTCTCGTCTTTCACGACCTCTCCCTTCAGACTGAGGCTGAAGGTGCCCAGACCATCCAAATGGACAGAGTGGTTCTGCGCCAATTCCGACTGAAGCACCTCGCTCAGGGCGGTGAGGACAGCCACGATGTCGGGATTCGTGAGGGTACACTTATACGAAATCTGCTCGCACACCTGGTAGGTACCTGTAATGCCAGTGGTCACGGGACGAATGTGTGCACGTTGTTGCTTCTTGCTCCCCTTGGGAGTAGGAGTCAGTTGAATACGATACTGAATAGCCATAATATTATCGTTTAGGTTTAATTTGTTTTGACTTATTCTGTTATATTTTGACAGTAATAGTATTTGTGATTATATTTTTACATAATCCTATGAGCATGCATCCCAGTTTTTGTCCGCCTTATAGTTTCTTTGGGGTTCAAATGTGAAGGCCATACACGGGATTATGACCCTATAGTTGAGTGCCTGAACACCGTTTTTTTGATGTCTGCGGGCTTTTTGTAAGTTGCCAGCGGGCCTGTGAGATGCTCTCTGCGGCCAAAAAGCCCTGTATATACGGGGTTGCAACCATTTCCCTGCGGGCTTACGAGGGTTTCCCACGGTAGGGACGAGCTGTTCTCCTAGGGTCTGTTTAATCTGAGACGGCCGTCACCTGAATCTGAGACAGCCGTGTCATGATTATGAGACGGCCGTCACCTGAATCTGAGACGGCTGTCTCAGATTCATGACACAGCCGTCTCACGATAGCCTTGTAAGGTGTGGCTGGTTGTTATCCCAAGGCCCAGCGTGTGATGAGCCTTGTTCAAACGGTTAATGAGTCTTGTGTCGGTAAACATTACATTCTAATGATTTTCACGCTGCAAAGGTAGGTAAAAATCTTGAACCCACAAGCAATTATACTATTTTTTAACCTTTCCTAAAACCACTGGCTGCTTAACTACTTCTGAAACTAATCTTAGAAGGTTATCCGGAGGCCCAAGGGGAGGATGGGTGACAGAGGATGGGCTGTACGCCAAGTGTTGATTCCATCGGAAGTACGGAAGTTATATTGGAGGGTTGGCTCGAAGAAGAAGCCAACGGCAGGCGTGAGGCTGTATTGAAGACCGAGGCCAAGACCTAAAGACCACTGAGCGCGAGCCGAGAGGCTGCTTCTCTCAGAATCTATCAGGAGAGTGCCTTGCCAATAGGTGGTCTCTATGGAGGAACGCAAGGGGAAATCGCAGGCGAGGGAGGCAGCGGCATAGAAACTCCAGCGATTACTGTGCCACAACTCACAGCCTACGCCGACGGAAAGCCCCAGGTAGTGTATGCGCTGCTGCTGTTTCTGGAAGAGATAGGTGTTGCCAATGCGTGTCTGCGAAGCGAGCAAAGTGTAACGGATACTAGTATCAAGCCACCAGCGCGGCGTGACGCGGAAGCGTGCGCTGAGAGCTACGGTGAGCGGCATACGGTGGTGGGTCACGGTGTCTATCTCACTGTTCATACCTTCAGAGCCATAGGGCAGCTTGCGAACAGATGCCCATTGATTCCACATGAAAGGCTTCGAGCAACTGAGCCAGACGGCTGCTGTAAAGGCGTTCGCCGCCCCACATACACGCATACGACTGCAGAGTTTCATCGCGGCCTCCGTGATCTACGATGAAGAGTAAGAGACGGTCGTTCGGGGTTAGGCTTGCTGCCAATTCTGTAAGTGAAGCCTCCACTTGTGGCAGCGTGGCAGGCAGCCACACATCGCGCTCACCGTCACCATCGAGGTCGGCGGACGAGGAAACGAAACCGCTGCCATCAGCCAAAAGCATATCGCGGCCAGGCTCACCACCATCACTTATCAAAAGGGTTATGTCCTGTTTCTGGAAATGGTAGTCGTGAAGCAGTGTGCGATAGAGGAAAGCACAGTCGTTCAAGTATCGCTCATAGTTCATCAGTTTGTTCATGCCCCCACTGATGATGACGGTGTGAACACGACCCGCGGTCTCCTGTGCGCGAACGGCGCTACAGAAGAATATCGAGAACCTTCGGAATCATACCATGGGTATGCTCGTTGCCCCAGTCGTTGATAATCTCCACCGTCCGCTCCTCATCAAAGAATTCAAGAGCCTCAGGCTTAGCGTCATAGAACTCTTTGGCTTTGTCTATGAAGCCCTGTTGCAGTTCGTAGCCCGTGCTCTTGTTCACATAGATGGTATTGGCTATCTCGGCAGTGGTCTCCTGATCGAGAGTGGGAGCCTTGGTGAGTAACTTGCGGCAGAACTGGTTTATGCCGTCGGCCCCTGCATCGCCGAAGCCCAGCACATCACAGATTTCCTGCTGTGTCTGGCCGGCGGCTCCGTTGTTCAACATACCCAAAGCATAGGTGATGCTAAGCGGCGACATAATGCTGTTCTTATCGCCGCGTGCTTTGCGGAACAGGTTGAAGGCAAATACATTGTTGCTCTTTACCAGTTGCCGCTCCGCATCTGTCAGCTCGATATGATTAACCGGTAGTTCATCAGCCCAAGCTGAAATGGCTATCAGAAGAGTACAAGCCAAGAGGGTAATCTTCTTCATAAAGTTAGTCTGTTTCATTATTCTTGTCTGCAAAATTATGATTGTTTTTGCTATAATAGATAAGGAAACCAAAAAAGGACTGCACGAGCAGTCCCTTTTTAACATTATTTATACGCTTATTCGGCCTTTTTCTTTTCTTTGTTGATGCGTTTGGCAAGGCCGATGGCGCCGGTGGGACAGACGAGGCGGCAGAGATGGCAGCCGACACACTTGGTGCCGACGATGCGGGGCTTGCAGGTGTCGCTGTCGAAGGTGATGGCCTGGTGGCCGCCGTCCATGCATGAGATGTAGCAGCGTCCACAGCCCATGCAACGGTCGCGGTCTATCTTGGGGAAGACCATGGTGTCACGGTCGAGATTGCTGGGAAGGACGAAATTGGGCAGCTCCTCACCTACCATGTCCTCGACACGAGCCACGCCACGCTCCTGCATATAGGTCTGGAGGCCCATGACGAGGTCCTCGATGATGCGATAGCCATACTGCATGACGGCTGTGCAGACCTGCACATTGCGGCAGCCCAGCTGAATGAAGTCCAGGGCATCGCGCCACGTCTCTATGCCTCCGACTCCGCTGTACTGCACGTTCTTGATGATGGCGTTGGAGGTCATCTCATAGATGAATCGCAAGGCTATGGGCTTCACGGCGCGTCCGGAATAGCCGGAAATGGTCTGTTTGTTGCTGACGGCGGCATCGTCGGACATGGTGATGCTCTTGATGGTGTTGATGGCGGATATGGCGTCGGCTCCCGCGAAGAAAGCTCCCATGGCGGGGGGTGACATGTGGGTGATGTTGGGCGTCATCTTGGGGATTACGGGAATTTTCACGTTACGTTTCACGTAGGTGGTGTAGAAGGTCACCAGCTCGGGGTTCTGCCCTATGTCGCTGCCCATGCCGGCGAGACGCATCTGCGGACAGGAGAAGTTGAGCTCCACGGCGTCGCAGCCCGCTGCCTCAGCCATCTTGGCCAGCTCGATCCACTCTTCTTCGAACTGTCCCATGATGGAGGCGATGATAACTTTCGTGGGGTAGTTCTGTTTCAGGCGGCGCAGGATGTCGAAATCCATCTGATAGGGATTCTCGGACAGCTGCTCCATGTTGCGGAAGCCGTAGAAGGTGGGGCCGTCGGCTTCCTTGACTGCATCGAAGCGCGGTGAGACCTCGCGTATTTCCTGCATACAGATGGTCTTGTAGAAGACTCCACCCCACCCTGCCTCGAGTGCGCGTGACACCATGTCGTAGTTGGTGCAGATGGCGGAGGAAGCGAGGAAGAAGGGGTTCTCGCAGGGTATGCCGCAGAAGGAGATGCCGAGTGAGGGGGGCGAAGCGGCGGAGGGGGCGGAGCTGACGGAACGGAGGAGTTCGCGGATGCGTATGGGGCGGTCGTAGTGTATGCAGGCCTGCTCTGCGCGCTCGAGGTCGGCGTTGGTGCAGCCTTCGAGCCATCGCCACACATTCTTTTCGTTGTTGAACCTGATTGCACGTATGGCTCGTGCGGGGTCGCCTTTAGCACACGCTTTGGTGCAGGGTGCGTCATTGCACAACAGGCAGCGTGCCGCCTCTTCGTGGATGTGTAACATAGTCACGTTAGTTTTTATAGGTAAACAATTGTGGGACAAATATATGTATTATTATGTACACGCGCGGAATTTGGGCACAGAATTTAAGATTAATTAATTGAACATTGAACATTGAACATTGAACATTGACCATTGAACATTGAACATTGAACATTGAACATTGACCATTGAACATTGGGCGGCCCGGCGTAATAACGTAATAACGGTATAACGGTATAACGACAAAGAGAAGGCCGCCTATAAAAAGAACTCCACGCCTGTATTCCGGGCGTGGAGTTTTATTGGGAGGCGTGGATTTGGATTCACGCCTTGGAGTATGAGTGTCTTATGCCTCTTCAGCGGCTTCGGGCTCGTCTGCTTCGGGTTCCTCAACTTCGGGCTCAGCCTCAGCTGCGGGTGCGGGAGCGGGCTCCTCTGCGGGAGCAGCCACGGGAGCGTCGCCAATCACCGTTACGGGGATGGTGACAGATACCTCCTTGTGGAGACGAACGGTAGCGGTGTGCTCACCAACGGTCTTAACGTCCTTGATGGTGATGAGCTTGCGGTCGATCTCGAAGCCGAGCTTAGCCAGTTCGTTGGCGATCTGGATGTTGTTCACGCTGCCGAAGATTGTGCCGGTGCTGCTGACCTTAGCGGTAACAGTGAGGGCAACGCCTTCGAGCTTAGCGGCAACAGCCTCAGCGTCAGCCTTGATCTTGGCGAGCTTGAGGGCCTTCTGCTTAATCATCTCGGCGAGCTGCTTCTTGGCGCTCTCAGAAGCGATGACAGCCTTGCCAGAAGGAATAAGATAGTTGCGTCCGTAGCCGGACTTAACATTCACAATGTCGTACTTGTAACCCAAGCCGATCACGTCTTCTTTCAGAATTATTTCCATAGTGCTTATTCCTCCTATTGGTTATTTCATCAAATCGGTTACGAAGGGCAGGAGTGCGAGGTGACGTGCACGCTTCACAGCCTGAGCGACGCGGCGCTGGTACTTGAGTGAAGTGCCGGTGATGCGGCGGGGCAGAATCTTACCCTGCTCGTTGAGGAACTTCTTCAGGAACTCGGGATCCTTGTAGTCGATGTACTTGATGCCGAGCTTCTTGAAGCGGCAGTATTTCTTCTTCTTGGTGTCAACCGTTGGGGGTGTGAGGTAACGTATTTCAGAATTTGCCATGATTTAGTCCTCCTTCTTTGCTAATTTGTTACGTCTCTTTTCTGCATACTGTGCGGCGTACTTCTCCATCTTAACGATGATGTGGCGCAGGATGCGCTCGTCGCGACGGTACTGTGTGTCAAGCTTGGCGATGAGTTCGGGCTCGGCCTTGAACTCAACCAACACATAGAAGCCTGTGGATTTTTTCTGTATGGGGTATGCAAGCTTCTTCATGCCCCACAGCTCTTCGTTCAGGATCTCTGCCCCACCCTTGGTGAGGATGCCCTTGAACTTCTCGACCGCTTCCTTCATCTGATCATCAGACAAAACGGGAGTTAAAATGAAAACGGTTTCGTACTGGTTCATTTTTTAATTTTTGTTGTTAATAATTGATTGTTGTGCTAAAAGCGGGCGCAAAGGTAGTCTATTTTCATGAAATGGCAAAGGTTTATGGTGCTTTTTCTGCTAAAACGGAAGAAAAAAGGGGTAATATATGCATTTTTTTGCCATTTCATTTCCTTGTATCGGCCTTTTTCGTTTATTTTGCGGACGAAAAGAGCAAACAACAGACAAAAACATATAGACTATGAGACTCTACTATGGTATTATGGCCACCATCTTCGGTGCCTTGCTTCTTATGCTGAGCTACCTTGTTGGATGGGTTGACTACAACTGGGTACAGTTTATTGCCATCCTGTGTATGATTGGCGGCATCTGCGGCCACATCTACGTAAACTACAAAAAACCGGCATACGACGAAGAGGGAGCCGAGTAAGCTCCCCCTCCCTTTTTCTGTTTCTTTAAGAAGATAAAGGAATATAAATGGAGATATGCCGCTTATTCTTCCTCCATGTGGGCGATGAGGCGGTAGCCTTTTCCGTGTACATTATTGATCTCGATTGACGGGTCGCTCTTCAGGTGCTTGCGCAGTTTGGTGATATACACATCCATTGAGCGGGCGTTGAAGTAGTTGTCGTCGATCCAGATGGTCTTGAGTGCGAGCTCGCGCTGCAGGACGTCGTTGGCGTGCTGACACAAGAGGATGAGCAGCTCGCTCTCTTTGGTTGTGAGTTTTACCTGCACGTCGCCGCGTGCCAGGATCTGACGCTTGGTGTCGAACGTGAATTCACCGATGTGATAGATGGCAACATCGCGGTGCTGCTTGCCGCGGACACGGCGCAGGATGGCCTCCATGCGCAGGGTGAGTTCCTCCATGGAGAAGGGCTTGGTGATGTAGTCGTCTGCTCCGATCTGGAAGCCGGCAAAGATGTCTTCCTTCAGGTTCTTGGCAGTGAGGAAGATGATGGGGATGTCGCTGTTGGCCTGACGGATTTCCTCAGCCAGAGCGAAGCCGTCCATCTTCGGCATCATGACGTCGAGCACGCACATGTCGTAGTTGTTCTTCAGGAAAGCCTTGTATCCGGCTTCGCCGTCGGGGCAGAGGTCGGCATCGTAGCCTTTAGCCTGCAGGTACTCGCGCAGGAGCATTCCTAATGATTCGTCGTCCTCGCAGAGGAGGATCTTCAGATTTTTTTCTTCTTGCTGTGACATAGTAGTTAAGTTTAGGACTCTCCCCCCCGCCCTCCCTGTAGGGAGGGAGCGAAATGAGGGCGAGTGGTGAATTTATTTTAGTGTTTAGGACTCTCCCCCCGCCCTCCCTGTGAGGGAGGGAGCGGTTACTATTTGACTGGATGTCTTATCGTTATTCATAATTATCAACTCTTTGAATATCTTTTCTGGTTATCTAACCACTCCCCTCCCTTTAGGGAGGGGCAGGGGGGAGAGTCCGCCCCTACCCGTAGGTCGGGAGGGTGATGATGAAGCGGGTGCCGTGGCCCGGGGCGGAGTCGGCCTTGATTGTGCCATGCATGAGATCTACCATTTTCTTCACGTATGCGAGGCCGAGGCCGAAGCCCTTGACGTCGTGTTTGTTGCCTGTGTGCACACGATAGAAGCGGTCGAAGATGCGGCTGAGGTCGTCCTTGCGGATTCCAATGCCGTTGTCCTGGATGGTGATCTGCAGGTGGTTGGCGTGATTGGCTGTGGTGACATGCAACTCTAAGGGTTCGTCCTCGCTGCGATACTTGTATGCATTGTCCATCAGGTTGAAGATCACGTTGGTGAAGTGCATCTCGTCGGCGTAGATTATCGGGTCCTCGGCATCGAGCTGAGATGTGAGGTGTCCGCCACTCTGGCTCACCTTCAGGCGGAAGGTACTGACCACATCGTCGATGATGGCGTTCGCATCCAGCTCCTGCTCGTTGAACCGTATGTTGCCCGCATCGTAGAGGCTCATCTGCAGCACCTTCTCCACCTGCAGACGCATACGCTTGGTCTCGTTCACGATGACGCGGCAGAGATTCTCAATCATGCTGTCTGTCTTCTTCACCGACTGGTCGCTCAGCATCTGTGCGGCCAGGGAGATGGAGGCTATAGGAGTCTTGAACTCGTGCGTCATATTATTAATGAAGTCGTTCTTCATCTCTGTGTCGCGTTTCTGGCGGAAGATGAGCCAGACGGTCAGGCAGAAGGTGATGAAAAGCATGATGGTGAACACCATGGTCGGAATCATCATGCGGGCAACACCCAAGATGTAGCGGTTCATCTGCGGGAAATGGACGCGCAGCACACCCATCTTCTGCGACGGGTCATTGCGGAACAGGGTCTGGGTGTAGGAATAGTCGGAGCCCTCGGGGTCGTAGTCGGAGCAGCGATAGACCTCGCGCCCCTCGGAGTCGAGCACGGTGAAGTGGTAATCCAGATTTATGCCGCCGGATTCCAGTTCGCTTCGCAGGTTGGTGTTGAGTACACGGAAGTCGATGCGGTCGGCAAAATCCTTGTCGCTGGCGCTGTAGAGGATGGAGAAGATGACCTCGTCCAACACGCCGCGCTGATAGAGATAGGCGTTTTTCACGAACTGCTGGAAACGGTGGTTTGCAGCGTCGATGGAGTTCGACGAAGCGGACGGGCGCAGGGTGAGAACCTTCGGTGTCGTGGACGGGTGACGGTTTTGTGTCTTTATCTGGAAAGACGAGTTGCCGTTGAAGCCTATGCTGTCACCCAATGTCAGGGAGCGCTCCACGGCGGTCTCGTCCAAGTTATCCCCATTGAAACCAGCCTGTACGGCAACAGTCTCCAAATAGCGGAAGGTCTCGTTGCGCTCCAGATCGCGGCTCGTCTGATCCAACGCGTGGAACACGGTCTCGTCGAACTGCTCCTTGCGCATCTTCACCATCGCATTGATGATTCGCATCTGCAGGAACAGTAATCCGAAGAACGAGATTCCGATTATTATGCTTATTATCCAAATGGTAGTTCGCCTCATGTTTGTGTCGTTTCTATGCGCCTTGCGGCTTTTGACAGTGCAAAGGTAAGAATAAGGAAGGAGATAACACAACATTTAGGCTTAAATAAAACGCCCAATTTAACATTGTTTGCCGATAACCATTACTTTTGAAAGCATATTTGCACATAGAAAGCTTTTTATCCGCATTTATTTTGCACGTCCGCCTAAAGTAAATACCTTTGTTGCGAATAAAAGCTAACTAACACGATTTACACCTATGAAACGACTGTTTTTTATATTAGCACTTTTCGCCTGTCTGACTCCGGCAAAGGCGCAGGTGACAGACGGCACCAAACAATGTCTGTTTAAGACGTACGACAAATACCACGTGCCCTACCGTATCCCCGCTATCGCCACCACGAAGAAGGGGAATCTGCTGGCTCTGTGCGACCGCCGCTATTGCGGCTTCGACATCGGATTCGGCAAGATTGACATCGTGGCCCGCACCAGCAAGGACAACGGGCGCACATGGAGTCCCGACACCGTTGTGGCCAGAGGCAGCGGCATCGAGGGAGCGTACGACTGCGGCTACGGAGACGTGGCTATGGTGGCAGACAGAACGAGCAACCGCGTCTTGTGCATGAGTGTCACCGGCAACGTTATATATTTTAAAGGTACGCGCGAGAACCCCAACCGTGTGGCTCGCTGGTATTCAGAAAACGGCGGCAAGAGCTGGACTAAGCCCACGGACGTGACGGACGTCTTCTACACCATGTTCCCCAACACCCACACTATGTTCATCGGGTCGGGACGCATCTGCCAGAGCCGGCTGGTGAAGAAGAACAAATACTATCGTCTCTACTGCTCTGTGCTCACGATGACTGGCCCCGAACGGAAAGCCTGCAACTACGTGATTTACAGCGACGATTTCGGACAGACTTGGAATGTACTTGGCGGCGGTTCGTTGGATGTGGCTTCGAGCCCGTGTGTAGGAGGCGACGAACCCAAGTGCGAGGAGCTGCCGAACGGAGACGTCGTTCTGTCCTCACGCAAATGGTATGGACGCTATTTCAACATTTACCGTTTCTCGGACTTCAAGAACGACAAGGAGAACGGGACATGGGGCTCATGTGTGGCGTCGCATGACATACCGGGCGGAATAAAGACCGGAGCTACCTCATGCAACGGAGAGATAATGCTGGTAGATGCCACTGAGCCTGTCACCAACCGCCGTGTGAAACTGATGCTTCAGTCGCTCCCCTTCGGAGACAAACGTACGGACGTCGGCATCTGGTATAAGGAGATTCTGCCAAACGGTATTTACACGCCCCGGGCCTTCGCCGCTGAATGGACCAAAGGAATACAACTGTGTAACACCACCTCGGCCTACTCGACCATGATAGAGCAGAAAGACAAAAGCATAGCCCTCTTCTATGAGGAGAACCTCACAGAAAACGGCTATGACATGATTTATCTGCCTCTGACTATCAGTCAGATAACGCTGGGGAAGTATAAATAGGCCCCATTGATCATTGATCATTGAACATTGAACATTGATCATTGAACATTGAACATTGAACAATGAACATTGAACATTAAGGCTGCGCGGTGCTAACCTAAAATGTTCAATGGTCAATGTTCAATGTTCAATCAGATTAAGCCTCCTCTTCCTGAGGCTCCTTCTTCGGATTGGAGAAGTCATCGAGACCGGCTGCGATGAGGATATCGTACCATTGCAGCAGTTTCTTCACGTCTGAAGGATAGACGCGGTCGCGGTCGAAGTTGGGAAGAATCTCTGCAAAGAAGTCAAACAACTCTTTCTTGTCAGCCTTCTTGATATCAATCGAGCAAGGCTGACCTTTTTCTTTCTCCTTGAGTGAAGTGAGCACGTCGCAGAGAGGCACCTCTTCCTCATCGGTGTACATGGCGATATCAGCCAAAGAGATTACTTTGTCTGTGGAGAATATCGGCATACGACGTTTGTCTGCGCCTACGGTCTCCACGATAAGACTACGGTTTGAACGGCTCACTAATTGGTAAAGGCCTGGTTTGCCTGAAACGGCGAGAATCTTTTCTAACATAGCGATGCTTGTTTTTACTCAACGAATTTTACGAATTTTACGAAAATAGGCTGCGCACAGATTTTGATTTTTATTCGAATTGTACGAATTCAGCTGGCGCGGTGCCTTTGTTTTTTCACATATAATTACCATAAGTTTCCCATTAATTTACCATATAATTATTATTCATGATAATTCGTGGGTCATTCGTGATAATTCGTGTTTTACTTTATAATCCGTTAAATCCGCGTAATCCGTTGTTGTAGATATTATTTTTGTTTAATTAGTATAATTTGTATAATTAGTTGCGTTAATTGATAGCAGCCTGCAGTTGGCTGATGAGGTTTCTTCCGTCGTTTATGATGATGGCGTCGGCGGCGTTGCGGCGGTCGGAGTCCGACATCTGGCGCGCAATGCGTTCACCCACTTGCTGCTCGGTGCAGCCGTCGCGCTTCATGACTCGGGCGATGCGCAGTTCCATCGGCGCTTCCACCACAATCACTTTGTCGGCGACATCAGTAAAGCCGGCCTCTATGAGGATTGCACTCTCTATCAGAACAGCACGCGGCGGTGCCGGCTGTTGGGCAAGCTGAGTTGTCCACTCCTGGAAATCGGCTTTTACTGCGGGGTGAACGATCTTCTCGATGCTTCGTGCCGCCTCTTTGTTTCCAAAGACATAACTGGCCAACAGCTGACGGTCGAGCGTTCCGTCGGGTTTGCATACGGGCTTACCCAGAAGCTGCTCCAACGCGCCACGGACTTCAGTGGATTCTGCCATGAGGCGCTTGGCTGAGGAGTCGCAGTCATAGACCGGAATACCGAAATGGCTGTGGATTAGCGATGCCACATAGCTCTTGCCCGCTCCGATTCCTCCTGTCAGACCGATGCGCACCATCATTCTTCGCCCTCCTCTACCTGCTCAATGAGATATTCAACCTCTTCCGGCGTGAATCGCACCTGAGACACGCCGTCCGGTATAGAGCGCAGATGCGGGCGGAAGCGCCCGTTGCCCGGGTTACTGAGCAGATCCTCGTATGTCACAGCCAGAACAAAGTCTTTCTCTTTGATCTGTTTGTACATCTTTGTCCCGACCTTGAATGTCAGAGACACCTTGGCCGGGAAGGTGCGCAGATCGCGGTCTGCCGGGAAGTTGATGCCGATAATTGGCACCTCCAGGGTCTTCTCAGTGTAGAGATCCACGTTGGCAACGAACTGCACCGCGGACGGTTCGAACTTGGCGCCACGTACCGAAGCGAGGGCGAGGGTGCGTGTCTCATGATGAGCGAGCCCGCTGATATCCAACGGTTCTGTGTATGCGGCAGTCATCGTGTCGAGCACCTGCTGAGGGGCCCAGACGGTGACGCAGTCGGGGCGGCACACCACCTCTGTAAGATAATATTGGCGGGCCGTCTTCACGGTGCCTGCTATGCAGACAGGCAGGCGGCGCTTGAGTCCTCGGTTGTAATAATATTCCAACGAATCCGCATGGATGCTGACGATCGAAGTCGAAGGCTGCAGATAGTGCGACACCATCTTCTGGGCCTCGCTCAGAGAAATCTCGTCCGACCCCGTGAGAGCGTCGTTATGCCGTTGAGAGAAATCGACGAAAAGAGTCGGCGGGGCATTGAAGCGATAGTAACGCACCAGAGTTGTGCCTTTGTCTCGCAGGACGACGCGCAGCGACGACGGCAAATCGGAGGTGATAATCACCCCCTTGGGTACATTCTTGAGCTTCAGCGGGAACTGCACCTCCAACTCATAAGTCTCATCCAAGGTCTGGATATACCAGAAGCCGGTAGAGACAAGAAGGAAGATGCCGAAAATCATCAGTTCCCGGCTGCGGTCGCTTAGCATCATTCGCTTCAGCGCCTCGCCCACCCGTTGCCATTGCACGCGGTCCATCGTGTCAGAATCCGTTATTGCGTGGCCGTTGTTTATTTGCTATAGTTGTCACCCTTTGTGGCAGCAGCCTGATCGGCAGCCTGGGCTGTGCCGAAGACAGAATTGCGATCGACACGGACGCGGACGCCGTTTGCGACTTCAATCACGAGGATGTTGTTCACATCATCAATGTCCTTAACGGTGCCATAGAGACCGCCTGCGGTCACGACCTGCTGTCCGCGCTCAATGGAATTGCGGAAGTTCTGGATTTCCTTTTGTTTCTTCTGTTGAGGACGAATCATAAAGAAGTACATGATGGCGAACATAACAATAAGCATGATAATCATGCCCATGCCCCCATCGCCTTGGGCGGCCAATAATGTAATTAATGTTTTCATTTGATTTTATTTAAAATTTTTCGTTATTCCTGTTTCTCTTCTTTCCCACCCATTGACTTATGGAGGCGCCCGTCGGCCATGAACTGGCGTGCGATGTTATCCAGCAAGCCGTTGATATAGCGGCCGCTCTGGGGCGTGGAGTACATCTTTGCGATGTTCACATACTCGTTAATGCTAACGCTGACGGGGATGTTCGGGAAATTCATTATCTCTGCCAATGCCGTCTGAAGGATTATCACATCCATTATAGCCAGACGGTCAAGTTCCCAGCCCCGGAGGAACTGTGTAATCGTGGTACGGTAGGTCTCTGCACCGAGCAACGACGAACGGAGTAGTTTGCGGGCGAACTCCCGATCCTCTTCGTCCTTGAATTCAGGCAGGAGCGGCTGACGGGAGCCGTTCTTCTGCTCAAAACGGTTGAGAGTCTTCAGGATGAATGTGTCTATAATGAAACGGTCGTCGTTCCAATAAATTCCCTTCTCTTCAAGCAGAGAGTCCAGCTCTTCGTTGTCTACGAAGACCTGACGGTAGATCTGACGCCACAGTTCGCGATCCTCCTGATAGGTCGAGTCCGCTGGATTCGCCATATATTCCTTATACGGTTCGCACTCTGTTACCTGACGGTAGAGACGACGCAGGAAATCCTCATCATCAGCCCACGTGAGTTTCTGGTTTTCGACGACCTCATGCAGCTGGTTGTTGGCCTCAAGCTGCGCCAGGAATTTGTTCTGAATGAATTTGGGATTTGGCTCTTCACCCTCGTTAAGCCTCTGGTATCGGCTTACGGCGGTGTCGTATGTGCGTTCGGCGATTCGGTTGACCTCAATCATCAAAAGCAAGAGATAATTATAAAGATCATAAGACTTGGAAAGGCTGAGAAACAGTTCTTTCTCAGCAGCCTCCAGATTGTAACGTCCTCCCACGTAAAAAGAGTAGGATACTTGGACGGCTTTCAAACGAATCAATTCGCGATTAATCATAGTATAAAATAGAACGATGTATCTGTAAAACGGCGCAAAAGTAGTGATTTGTAACAAAAAAACAGGAATTTTGCCACTTTTTTAATATTTTTTTTGGCTGAATGACTAACAATTCCTACTTTTGACCCAAATAAATCAACATTCAACATTATTATCACGACAATGATTAACAAACAATCGACCGGTGGACAAAAAGAGGACATCCTCTACACACGGGTAGTTAAAGCAGGAAAACGCATCTATTATATTGATGTAAAAAAGAACTCACGCGGCGACATGTATCTGGCGCTTACAGAAAGCAAGAAAGTGCCCACGGGTGACATTGAGACGCCCAATTTCAACTACGAGAAGCATAAGATATTTGTCTATCCCGAGGACTTCGACAAGTTCACCGAGAGTTTGGCAGATGTCATGCAGTTCATCTACAAGGAACAAGGTCCCACTCCGCCGCGCCCGGAAGAGGAGCGCGATATCAATATCGGAGAGATTGAGTTCTGAAGAAAACGCTAATACTTAAATATTATTATTATGAGAAAAGAACTATTAAAACGCTGCGGTCTGGTGCTTATGGGGGCATCCGCCCTGACAGCCTGCACAGACAGCAAGTATGACCTCAACGACATCGATGGCACGATGCATCTCGGTTCTGGCACACTTACTCTCCCCGACAGCTCCACTGATAGTATCTATCTCGGTAATCTTTTCGACCTGGCAGCTGACGGTCCTATCAAGAAGATCGCCGACCCCAACTCCAGCATCCCCGGAGACTCCATCTATTATCTCGATGTCGAAGGCTCGGCTGATCCGACAACGATCAACATCGAAGACATCACCATCAAGAGCCCGACTCCTGACGCCATCGAGGCAGACATGCTTCTGGCCACCGGTGGAAATGTTAAAGGACAGCGCAAAGCCCCGCAAGTAGGCGATTCTGAGGCCATCTTCCAGTACAACATCCAGAACGATGCCACGTACGACATCACCACATCAACAACAGATCCTATTAATGATGATGTACAGAATATCAAGCACATCGGCATCGACCCCGTTGTCTATACTTTGAGCATCACCCTTTCCAACGAACAGGGAAACATAGACATCATTAAGAAGCTGCACTTCGACGACCTCAATGTGACTCTGCCCAAGGGCTTTGACGTGCAGAAATGCACTTATCAAGGCAAAAACATCGATGTTTCTGACGCATACAATGGAAAAATCATTATCTGCGACAAGAAAGACATTGAGGGCTATGACCCATCGGGTGAACCGCTCGTTCTGACTCTGACAATAGACGGTGCCACACTGGCAGATACGACAGATGTTCACTTCTTCAGGAACCTTCAGGGCCAGAAGCACGCCAACTTGGAAGGCAATATCCAGCTGCACGGTTATGCCCGCGTTTATGAGAGTGACATCAACGGCGATAAGTTAGCAACACGCTATCAGGCTGCTCTCGAAAATAAATATCAAGCAGAGCTCATAACCGACCCAATAGGTACTGCAGCCCTGATTGGCCAGAAGATGCAGGCTTTGAGCGATGGCAATTACGATGAGGCTATCGCAATGTTGCTCCCCTCAATCCACATCTACGGCCCTAACGACTTCAACAAGGACTTCGTGGTCAACGCCTTCAGCGGAGCCCTCCGCCACGAGGTTGAGAAGATTGACGACATCGAGTTGAACGACCTGCCTGACTTCCTTGAGGACGACGAAGTAACCCTGAATCTCAGAAATCCGCAGGTGTTCCTGAAGCTATTCACTTCTCTGGAAACCGCCATCACCACCGACATCCAGATGATTCCTTACAAGAAGGTCGGACAAACAAAGGTGAACATGAAGGATGAGAACAACCAGGATGTGGTAATATCCATCGATAACATAGAATATGACGGTGCTAGTAGAGACACCCTCTTGCTCTGTATCGCAAAGGATACTACTGACATCGATTGGCCTGCCGAATACAGACACCTCACTTACCGCGACAAGATTCAGGTCGAGAATATCGGTGATCTGATTAAGCGAGTTCCTGATTTGATCGGAATCAAAGGCAAGAACGGCAGCGAAAAGCTCATTGTCAACCTGCCTAACTGCGACGACGTTTCCATCAACAACGACTACGATGTCGAATTCTCTTACAAGGTGTTTAACCCGCTCACCTTCGGCGAGGGATTCAAGATTGTCTATAAGGACGAGGATACCGGTTGGGATATCGCAGACGACCTGAAGGACATCGATATCAACACTTTGGAATTCACGGCTGTTGCCACATCGAATGTGCCTCTCGCTCTGAAACTCACCGCTACCCCACTCGATGCCTTCGGCAATCCCGTAAACGGCATTACCGTGAGCTACAAGAACCACGACGATACCAACTGGCAGACGGCTGGACTTGAGATTCCTGCTAACGCTCTGGATGCCAATGTCCGCATAAGAATCACAGCCACAGACGGTTCGCTCAAGAATCTTGACGGTCTCCGCTACCGCGCTGACCTGACGGGTGAGCCAAGCGAGCATGAGTTCAACGCTCTTCGCACGAAGTCCTATCTCAGGCTCGACAATATTCGCTTAAGCATCGTTGACGGTGTGACAATCAAGGACGAATAATCTATAGGCGACCCTTATCTCTATTATTAACGAATCAAACAACGACTCTGATATGAGAACTAATATAAGACTGACATTGGCCGCCTCCGCACTCGCCCTCACAACTGCGGTATTCGCACAGCGTTCCAATAGTTCATATTTCATAGAGGGCAACACGATGCGCCACACTCTGAATCCCGCATTCGGAGGCGAATACAATTACGTGTCCATACCTGCTCTTGGCAACTTTAACCTTACTTCACACGGTAACTTCGGTCTGGAGAACGTCTTCTTCACAAATAGCGCAGGCAAACTCGCCACATACCTTCACCCGGACGTTCAGTGGAGCGATGTAGAGAAGGGACTGAAAAAGAATAACAAAATACGCGAGGACATCGGTATCCAGATTCTCGGTGGCGGTTTCAAGGCATGGGGCGGATACAACACTGTAGCCCTGAATGCCCGCACGTTTGTAGGACTTAACGTCCCGTACGAGCTCTTCGACATGACCAAGAACCTCCAGAACCAGAATTACTCTGTAGGAAACGTGGATGCCCGCGCACAGGCTTGGGCTGAGCTGGCTTTCGGACACAGCCGCAACATTGACGACCACTGGCGTGTGGGTGCTAAACTCAAGATTCTGTTCGGTTCCGGACAGTTCGACGCAGCACTAAAGGAATTGCAGCTCAACATCGCCGACCCCGGACACTGGACTGCTTCTGGTAATGCCACAGTTGAAGCCAACCTGAAGAACTGGGCTTGGAAGACTGAAGTCAAGGAGTACGAAGGCCTCAAGACCGCTAACAATCAGCCCGCTACATACGAGACCGTTACCGGCGTAGATGATAATTACTCTTTCTCCCCGATAAACGGCGCTGGCATGGCATTCGATCTCGGTGCAGAATACGACTTCAAGGACATCGTCCCCGGCCTCAAGTTAAGCCTCGCATTCCTCGACCTCGGTTTCATCAGATGGAAGAACAATGTAGTAGCTCAGAACAACGGCACCCCGTTTGATTTCTACGGCTTCTCCAACGTCCAGGTCAACGACGGTCCCGGCGTTGCTTTTGAGGATCAGAAAAACCAGATGGTCGATGATCTTACTGACCTGTACCGTCTGAACGACATGGGCAATCTCGGAGGCAAGACCAAAGGACTCGGTGCTACGATGAACTTCGGTGCTGAATACGCTCTGCCGCAGTACAAGCCTCTGCGCTTCGGTTTCCTCTCTTCCACACGCATCCAGGGTGCATACAGCTGGAACGAGGAGCGTTTCAGCGCCAACGTAGCTCCGCTGAAGTGGTTGGATGGCGGCATAAACTTCGGTATCGGTTCCTTCGGAGCGGACTTCGGCTGGATTATCAACTTCCACCCGAAAGGCTTCAACTTCTTCATCGCAATGGACCACATCATGGGCAAATGCAGCAAGCAGATGATCCCGCTTAGCAGTCAGGCACAATTGTCACTTGGCATGAGCGTTACATGGTAAAACACACTTTAGCTCAACAAATAACACGAGGGCACGCATTTTGCGTGCCCTTTTTATGTGTCTTTAAGAAAAAATGAGTACTTTTGCGCCAAAATCAAAAGAATGCATAACTATGGCCGTTCAATTCTTTCACACACCACAAGATTCTTTCATCGCCGTAAAGGCTGATAAGACACTCAACAAAGCCGATATAGAGGCGCTCTGCTGGCTGTTCGGCGGAGCAACGCTCTGTTCCGAAGACACTCTAAGCGGATACTTCATCGGACCGCGCAGGGAAATGATAACTCCGTGGAGCACAAACGCCGTGGAGATTACCCAGAACATGGGACTCAGCGGTATCGCACGTATTGAGGAGTATTTTCCCGTAAATTCAGCTGACGCAGACCACGACCCGATGCTGCAGCGTATGTATAATGGCCTGAACCAGGAGATCTTCACGGTGAACATCAAGCCTGCACCCATTCAGCAGATAGAGGACTTGGAGACATACAACGAGGCCGAGGGTCTGGCTCTCTCACCGGCAGAGATTGAATATCTCCACGGAGTGGAGAAACAGCTCGGACGACGCCTGACAGACTCTGAGGTGTTTGGTTTCGCACAGATAAACTCTGAACATTGCCGCCACAAGATATTCGGAGGTTCCTTTATCATTGACGGAGTGGAGAAGCCCTCGTCGCTCTTCGCCCTCATCAAGAAAACGACACAGGAGAATCCTCACCACATCATCAGTGCGTACAAGGATAATGTTGCCTTTGCCGAAGGACCGGTTGTAGAGCAGTTCGCGCCAGCAGACCATTCAACCAGCGACTACTTCATTATCCGCAACATAGAGAGCGTGATAAGCATCAAGGCAGAGACTCATAATTTCCCCACCACAGTCGAGCCTTTCAACGGAGCATCTACCGGCACCGGAGGTGAAATCCGCGACCGAATGGGAGGCGGTGTAGGCTCATGGCCCATAGCTGGAACAGCTGTCTATATGACCTCCTATCCGCGCACAGACGAGGAACGCGAGTGGGAGCAGATTCTGCCCGTCCGTAAATGGCTGTACCAGACACCGGAGCAGATTCTCATCAAAGCCTCAAACGGAGCTTCCGATTTTGGAAACAAGTTTGGCCAGCCCCTGATCTGTGGTTCTGTGCTAACCTTTGAGCACAAAGAGAACGATGAGTTCTACGGCTATGACAAAGTCATAATGCTGGCAGGCGGCGTAGGCTACGGCACCCGCCGCGACTGTCTGAAAGGCACGCCGCAGGCTGGTAACAAAATTGTTGTGGTAGGCGGCGACAATTACCGCATTGGTCTTGGCGGCGGGTCCGTGTCAAGCGTAGATACAGGTCGCTACAGCAGCGGCATCGAACTGAACGCCGTGCAACGTGCCAACCCAGAGATGCAGAAACGTGCCAACAACCTCGTCCGCGCTTTGTGCGAGGAAGAGGTGAATCCGATAGTCAGTATTCACGACCACGGCTCAGCCGGCCACGTAAACTGTCTGAGCGAGCTGGTTGAAGAGTGTGGCGGTCTCATCGACATGAGCCAGCTGCCTATCGGCGACCCTACCCTTTCAGCCAAGGAGATTATTGCCAACGAAAGCCAGGAGCGTATGGGACTGCTAATTCAGGAGGAGCATCTAGACCATGTACGCCGTATAGCAGAACGTGAGCGTGCTCCTATGTATGTGGTCGGTGAGACTACCGGTGACGCTCACTTCGCTTTCCAGCAGGCAGACGGCGTTCGGCCCTTCGACCTCGACGTGGCGCAGATGTTTGGTCACTCTCCCAAGACTGTGATGACAGACTCTACACGCGCGCGTGTATATAATAATGTAGAGTATGACGTGGCCAAAGTCAATGAATATGCAGCGCGTGTGCTCCAACTGGAGGCTGTGGCCTGCAAGGACTGGTTGACGAACAAGGTGGACCGTTCTGTGACTGGAAAGGTGGCACGTCAACAATGTCTGGGCGAGCTGCAGTTGCCGCTGTCTGACTGCGGCGTGGTGGCTCTGGACTATCGCGGACGCCACGGAATCGCCACAGCCATCGGACATGCTCCTCAGGCAGGTCTCGCCGACCC
Organism: Bacteroidaceae bacterium; assembly: GCA_017447625.1. GTDB lineage: Bacteria > Bacteroidota > Bacteroidia > Bacteroidales > Bacteroidaceae > Physcousia. The sequence goes on along the minus strand of JAFSNB010000044.1, from coordinate 28,170 downwards.
AGCCGCCGGAAGCGTTTTATCTGTAGCCGAGTCCCTCACCAATATCGTTTGGGCTCCGCTGACTGAAGGACTGGACAGTGTGAGCCTCAGCGCCAACTGGATGTGGCCTTGCCGCAGTAAGGAGGGAGAAGACGCCCGACTCTACGAGGCTGTTCAGGCCCTCTCCGACTTCTGCTGCGAACTGCAAATCAATGTGCCGACCGGCAAGGACAGCCTCAGTATGACACAGAAATACCCCGACGGTTCCCGCGTTATCAGCCCGGGAACGGTAATCGTGAGCAGTGGTGGTGAGGTGTCGGACATCCGCAAAGTGGTCAGTCCGGTCTTGGCTGCAGAGCCAAAGAGCACACTTTATCACATCGACTTCTCGTTCTGTCCCCTGCGTCTCGGCGGAAGCGCATTCTCCCAGAGTCTTGGGCAGGTGGGTTCCGACGTTCCGACCGTTGAGAATCCCGAATATTTCCGCGATGCCTTCAATGCCATTCAGGAACTTATCAACCGCGGCCTCATCCTTGCAGGCCATGACGTCAGCGCAGGCGGTCTCATCACCTGCCTTTTGGAGATGTGTTTCGCAAACACCGAAGGCGGACTGGAAATCAGTCTCGATTCCTTCAAGGATGCAGATATCGTGAAGGCTCTGTTCGCTGAAAACCCGGCCGTTGTCGTTCAGGTAGCAGACAAAGACCGCAAGGAGTTCCAGCATATTCTGGATGAAGCCGGTGTCGGTTACGTGCGTCTTGGCTCACCTTCAGACGAGCGTGTAATCCAGGTTACGAAGGACGGCGCAGACTATCTCTTCGGTATTGACTATCTGCGCGACGTTTGGTATAGCAGTTCATATCTGCTCGATCGCCGCCAGAGCATGAACGGGTGTGCAAAGGCTCGCTTTGAGAACTATAAGCAGCAGCCGCTTGAGATGCGCTTTGCGCCCTCATTCACAGGAACGTTCGCCCAGTACGGGCTGAATCCAGACCGCTGGAAAGAGGAAGGTCAAGACGGGAAAACCGCCTTGCACAAGAATGGGCCGCGAGCTGCCATTATCCGTGAGAAAGGCACCAACGGCGAGCGCGAAATGGCATACGCCTTGTGGCTTGCCGGTTTTGAGGTGAAGGATGTGATGATGACGGACCTCATCAGTGGACGCGAGACTCTTGATGACATCCAGATGATTGTATTCTGCGGCGGCTTCTCAAACAGCGATGTATTGGGAAGCGCAAAGGGTTGGGCCGGAGCCTTCCTGTATAACCCGAAGGCCAAAGCTGCACTTGACCGCTTTTATGCACGTCCCGACACCCTCTCACTCGGCATTTGCAACGGTTGCCAGTTGATGGTAGAGCTGAATCTGATCCAAAGCAAGGCTGGTGCCAAGATGCTGCACAATGACAGCCACAAGTTTGAGTCTGCTTTCCTCGGCCTCACAATCCCCACCAACCGCAGCGTCATGTTCGGCAGTCTGAGCGGCTATCGACTCGGCGTGTGGGTGGCTCATGGCGAGGGTAAGTTCTCTCTGCCAGAAGCTGAGGATAGTTACAACATTATCGCGAAGTACACTTACGATGAATATCCTGGCAACCCCAACGGCTCAGACTACAGCGTGGCTGGTATCTGCAGTCCCGACGGTCGTCACTTAGCCATGATGCCGCACTTAGAGCGTGCGTTCTTCCCCTGGCAGTGCGCCTGCTATCCATCCGACCGCCGTATGGACGAAGTAACGCCGTGGATTGAGGCCTTCGTAAACGCAAGGGTTTGGTGCGAAGGTAAAAAGTAATACATTTTACATTAAACATTATACATTAAAATAATGTTTGCATTATTTAAAACCTTCTTCCACATCGGCCTCTTCACTATCGGAGGGGGATATGCCATGATCCCCCTGATTGAGGCGGAGGTTGTGGACCGCAATCATTGGATCGAGCGTGAGGAACTGCTTGACCTGATAGCTGTGGCTCAGAGCTGTCCTGGTATTTTCGCCGTAAACATCAGCATATTCATAGGCAATAAGATGCGCGGCACATGGGGAGCTTTCATGAGCGCTCTGGGATGTATATTACCGTCCTTCCTGATAATTCTCGCCATCGCGCTCTTCTTCTATCAGTTCCGCGATAACGAGTGGGTGGCCCGGGCCTTCCGGGGCATACGCCCGTGCGTTGTTGCACTTATCGCCGCTCCTACATTCAAGATGGCACAGTCGGCTCACATCACATGGACCAACCTGTGGATTCCCGTGCTCGGAGCCTTTCTCATCTGGATGTTCGGTGTCAACCCCGTATTCATAATATTTGCAGCCGGATTCGGAGGCTTCCTCTACGGCAAATTCCTACGACCAACAGAGACATCATGATTTTCCTTTATCTATTCATAACTTTCTTCCTCATTGGCCTCTTCGGATTCGGAGGCGGATATGCTATGTTATCCATGATCCAGACTGAGGTCGTTACCCATTATCACTGGCTAACGATGGGCGAATTCACTGATATCGTCGCTATATCGCAGATGACCCCCGGCCCTATCGGTATTAACTCTGCCACATACGTGGGTTATCAGGCCGTGGTAAACGCCGGATACAGCCATTGGATGGGAATACTCGGATCCGCCACAGCGACCTTTGCCGTGGTCTTCCCGTCATTTGTGCTTATGCTGATAATAAGTAAGTTCCTAATGCGCTATAAGACCCACCCCATCGTAGAGCACGTTTTTGCCGGCCTGCGTCCGGCTGTTGTCGGCCTCTTGGCCGCTGCCTGCCTGCTACTCCTCACACCAGAGAACTTTTCCACGCCGTCTGATTGTCCATGGCAATTCTGGATCAGCGTGTCCATCTTCATCTTCACCCTTATTGCATGCCAGCTCTACAAGATGAACCCAATTCGTGTGCTACTCTTATGCGCACTGGCCGGCATTCTCCTATTATAGCGCCCCAACCAGTTCAATGGTCAATGGTCAATGTTCAATGGCTAAACAGCTCGCTCCATTTGCGCCGGCCTTTTATGTAATAGTCTGCGAGGAGAGAGCCTTGGTATAAACCTATTGGGATAGGATCTGTGGTCAGGGAGAGATTGGCGGCGCGGTCGGATTCGAAATCCGGACGCATCTTACGATAAGCACGACGAGCCTTCCACACAGCGCAGAAGCTCTTCCATTCGCCTTTGGCCAAGAAAGAGACAGAGGCCAGGGCATCTAACCACCAGCGCCAACGCATTACGGGACGGAGCTGATTTTCAGGAAGATTCTTATATAACAAAAGAAGGTTATTGCGGAAATTCAGGAATGTCTTACGCGGGTTTTCCTTCGGAAGGGTGCCGCCGCCTACGTGATAGACCGCACTCTGAGGAACGCATACTATACGATGGCCGCGTGCCCGAAGCCTCCAACAGAGATCTATCTCCTCCTGATGAGCAAAGAAGCGTCCATCCAACCCTCCCACTTGCCAGAATATTTCGCGACGGATCATAAGAGCCGCACCCGTAGCCCAGAAAATGTCGGCAACGGTGTCATATTGTCCCTCATCTGCTTCAACCGAAGCGAACATACGACCCCGACAGAAGGGATAGCCAAAAACATCGAGGAATCCGCCTGCGGCTCCTGCATATTCAAAATGAGTGCGCTGCCACTCGCAAAGCAATTTTGGCTGACAGGCTGCCACATCGTTGTTGGTCTCCATATAGCTCTCTAACTGGCTGAGCCATCCGGCAGGTGTCTCTACATCACTGTTTAGCAGCAGGTAATATGTCGGCAATGGTATGTTCGGAGAGGCAGCAGCGCAGTATTCATCTAACATCTTAAAGGCTCGGTTATAACCTTCGGCAAAGCCGTAGTTCTTGTCCAACTGTAACCAAACGACGCTGGGGAAGTCGCTGCTCACAAGTGCGCGGGACTCATCAGTACTGCCGTTGTCCGCCACAACCACCATAGCATCGCTGCTGTTCGCAACTACGCTTGGCAGGAAGCGACGCAACATAGCCTCGCCATTCCAATTCAATATAACTATCGCTGTCTTCATTCTCATTGTATTATCCCTGTGAGGGCATCTTGTTTTTCGTTCCATGAGCCGAGGCGGAGGGTGTGCAGGGTGTTGTCACGCAGGATATCACTGACTTCGCACTCAACCCGGATGTAATTATCGGTGTGGCCGCTAAGTAAGCCTGGACGCTTGCCCCTTTCCAGAAGAACCGAGCGCTCTGAACCGATGAAACGTTCATAAAAGGCACGCGTCTTATCTTCGGAGATTGCAAGTAGGCGTGCACTGCGTTCGTGTTTCTCTTCCGGGCTCACAGGGCCCGGAATCCGCAAGGCAGCCGTACCCGGACGCTCGGAATAACTGAACACATGAAGCTGGGCCACAGGCAGACTCTCTATGAAACGTGCCGACTCATCAAAGGCATCCGGTGTCTCGCCCCGTGTTCCGACTATGACATCTACGCCAATAAAGGCATCCGGCATAAGAGTTAATACACGCTCCACCTTCTGTCGGAACAGGGCTGTATCGTAACGACGATGCATCAGGCGCAACACCTCATCTGAGCCGCTCTGCAGCGGTATATGGAAATGTGGCATAAAAGCACGACTTCGGGAGCAGAACTCTATTATCTCATCTGTCAGCAGGTTGGGCTCAATACTGGATATGCGGTAACGCTCGATACCCTCTACCCTATCGAGAGCTCGCAGGAGGTCGATAAACTGCTCATTCGTTGTGCGCCCGAAATCTCCTATATTCACTCCGGTTATTACTATCTCCTTGCCTCCCTCTGCTGCGGCCTTCTCTGCCTGAGCCACAAGCGACTCGATTGTGCCGTTACGACTGCGGCCACGAGCGAAAGGTATAGTGCAATAGGTGCAATAGTAGTCGCATCCGTCCTGAACCTTCAGGAAGAAGCGAGTCCGTTCGCCACGCGAGCACGATGGCATAAAACTTGTGATGTCGCGGGGGCGGACTGTGTGGTGATCGTGAGCCAAAGCCAGACGCTCATCTTCCAAAAGCGGCAGTCGCTCTTCAAGGAATCTCAGGATATCGCCTTTCTCATTTGCTCCAAGAACAAGATCCACCCCCTCGATATCTGCCACCTGCTCAGGCTTCAACTGTGCATAGCACCCCGTAACCACGACAAAAGCACCGGGATGCTGGCGCACTAGGCGGTGAATGGCCTGACGGCACTTGTGGTCGGCTACCTCAGTGACGCTACAGGTGTTCACCACACAGATGTCTGCCTTCTCACCCGCACGCGCAGTACGCACACCGGCAGCCTTGAGCTGTTGCCCAATGGTGCTCGTCTCTGCAAAGTTTAGTTTGCAACCGAGAGTGAAATAGGCGGCCAACTTACCGCTAAAAGGAGAAATGTTGCTCACGCGCGTACATATATATGTTATAATGGATATTCTTATGGTGCTGCAAAGGTAATGTTTTTTTCGCTAATAAATGCCAAAAAAGGGCATTTTTGTGACGAGAGCCTGAAATAGCCATTTTGAGGCAAAAATCTATACTGCTGATTTACAGAGGTTTGTAAAAATGGGCTAAAAAAAGTTTTAAAAAAAGTGCCTTTGGGAGATACAACGTATTCAAAAAGTCCGTACCTTTGCATCGTTTTTGAAACGCATAGTTGTTTTACAGATTAAAAAAAGCAAAAGAAAATGAAAAAGGTAGCATTTATGTTCGTAGCAGTTCTCGCTATGACTTTCGCATCTTGCGGTAACCAGACAGCTAACAACGCTGAGGGTTGTGACACTCTCTGCGAGGACACCACCGCTGAGGAGGTTGTTGACACTGTTGTTGCTGACACCGTTGTTGCTGACAGCGCTGTTGTTGCTCAGTAATTAATCGCTTAGCGAAGTTCTGACCGAACAATAAAAGGTTATTGCCTCACTCACGTGAGGCTTTTTTTTTGCCTTATTTCGCCATTTTTTTTCCTTTGTTGCTTATCTGATGCTGAAAACATTTACTTTTCTTAGCATAATTTTTGGTAGTTTGGTAAATTAGTGTTAATTTTGCAGCGGATTTAACAAAACAATACGATTGTCATGCGCACACGGCATCTTTTTCCTCTCTTTGCTCTCCTTCTGGCGGCCTTCGTCTGGGGTTGTCACGACGGACATATAAAGGAAGAGGTGCGTGTGGACAGATTCGACCGCGTTCTGGACGAGTATGTGTCTCTCGGCAGCTATTCTGCGTTGCAGAAAATGAACACCCAATACCCCCAGCAGACAAAGTTACTAATAGAGGACGTGTTGAACATCGGACATGTGGAGGAGGCAGATGTAGAGCAGCGCCTGCGTTATTTCTATCTTGACTCCACAGTACAGCTTCTCTTGGAAGAGGTCCATCGCCAGTATGCTGACATGAGTGACATTGAGACTGATCTGACTCAGGCTTTTGAGCGTATGAAGAAAGAAGATCCTAACTTCCCGATTCCTCACGTGTACGCCCAAGTCTCCTGTCTCAGACAGAGCATAGTTGTTGGCGACACACTCATAGGCATAAGCCTCGATAAGTATCTCGGTGCCGACTATCCCCCTTATCAAGAGTACTTTCATGCGAACCAGCGGGAATCTATGACACGTGAAAACATTGTGGCAGACGCACTTACGTTCTATCTCCTCTACACATACGTCTCGCTGGTCTCACCAAAAATCGGTTCGTCTGTACCGCAGTACATCGCCCGCGTACATTGGGTCGTGGCTCATATTCTCGGCATACCCCCACGTGACCACGTCCCCTCTTACCATCAACGTGACAAGGACATTGACATCAGTCCGGAACTGGCAAAAGTGGATGCTTATATGAAAGAGCATCCCAAGACGAGCATTCTAGAACTGCTACGTATGAAGGACTAAAGACGGTTTTTGGACGTATAAATACTTGGCCTATGGATCCAGCCCTGTACCTTATTCCCGTCACTCTCGGCGACACGCCTCACGAGCAAGTACTTCCAGCCTATAATCGTGAGATAGTCAGTCAGATACGTCATTTTATAGTGGAAGAGGTACGCACCGCCCGACGATTCCTTCGCCGTATGGATCCCACTTTTGACATAGACGGTAGCACCTTCTACCCTATGGGCAAACACGCAGATGAGAACAAGTATGCATCTTACCTCCGTCCTTTGGAGCAAGGCCTTCCTGTTGGAGTAATCTCTGAAGCCGGTTGCCCAGCCGTAGCCGATCCGGGAGCGGATGTGGTGGCAATAGCACAGCATCGCGGCTTCCGCGTTGTGCCCTTAGTAGGTCCCTCATCAATGATTATGGCAGTTATGTCTTCGGGACTGAGCGGTCAGAGTTTCGCCTTCAACGGCTACTTGCCCATAGACCCTGCAGAACGACAGAAGAGGCTTAAGCAATTGGAGAGCAGAGCTATAGCAGAGCATCAGACGCAGCTTTTCATAGAGACTCCCTACCGAAACCAAAAGCTTTTCGAGGCAATTCTCTCCGTCTGCCGTCCGCAGACCCGTCTCTGCATAGCAGCCGGCATAACCACCCCCGACGAGTGGATTCACACCCACACCATTGCTGAATGGAAGCGTCTGTCGCTTCCCGACCTCAGCCACATTCCCGCCATCTTTCTCATCGGATAATTTTCCCAAGGGATTAAGAAAGAGCCTTCTTCTTTCTATTTTTTACCCTCTTTAACAATCTTTAAGGGGGGGGTAACACAACGTATGCAATTTTTATGTACTTTTGCCGCAAAATAAACATAAATAAACAGATTTCGGCTTATGCACTCGAGGCAACCAAACTTGTTAAACGGACGTGTGACAAGTATGTTAGCAGGACTGATGCTGTTCTTCATTGGGAGCGGCATCTATGCTAGCCTACGATCCACAGACCTTTACATGTTCAGTTTATGGCCAAGCAAGACCTTACCCAGTTGGCTTTATTCCTGGCGTGAGATGCTAGCCGGGCTGAGCGTACCAGAGTGGTTTCGCTATAGTCTGCCTGACGGCCTTTGGCTATTGGCATATATGCTGCTGATAGACAGTATATGGGGAGAAGAACGCGGTTTACTGCGTAATATTTTCCTGTGGTCAATGCCAGTAATAGCCATCGCCTCTGAAGGTTTGCAAGCCAAACACATCATCTTTGGTTCTGGAGACTGGGCCGATGTCTTGTTCTATATTTTAGCAACGATTGCATTTATAACAATAAAACAAATAAATCATGAAAACCGATATTAAAGTAATTGCATCAGTAGCGGTGTTTGCAGCATTTGTGGTTGCAGCACTTAGTTGCGCCTCCAATAAAAGTGCCTATAATGAGGCCTATTCCAAAACTGCTAAGACCCAAACAGTAGCTGGAGACGATTCGGGCAAAGAATAAACACAACAATACTTTCACAATATAAAATAGCAAGAAAATGAAGAACTTTTTTAAAGTAACTGCCTCTATTGCAGTATTTTCTGTTTTTGTAATTGCTGCACTTAACTGTGCATCATCCAACGGAGCTTCAAAAGCAGCTGGAGGTGCCATTGGAACTGTAATCAGTGAATCCAGCAAAGATGCACCCCGAGGCACTAAAGCGGTAACCGTTGAAGAATCCGGAAAAGAGTAAAGAGAATCAAACTAAATCATAAACATTAAAAAAACAAGAACATGAAAAAGTCAATCAAATTTATTTCTATGGCGGCTACTGCAATGGTATTAGTATCTTGTGGCCCCAAAGTCACCAAACAGCTGTATCTCAACACTTTCAGCCCTGAAGAGAGCGGTCTGAACCTCGTTAAAATTACTGATGAGGCCGCAGGTAGCGTAATTGCTGGCTCTACAAACAAGATGACAGAGGTGGAAAACAAGAACAAGACATTTACCAATAGCCTTCGCGGTTGGTGTCGCGCAGCAGCACTCACTTGGTATGCCCCCACAAACCTCGCCATTTCTCCCGATGGCACAAAGCTGGCTTATCTTACACGCAACAACGGTCAGGACAACGTCGTTATTCGTAGCGCAGGTTCAATGGGTGTCAGCACTCAGCGTACTTTCCGCAACGTAGTAGGTGGTTTCTGCTGGGGTAAGGACAACAAGATTTATTTCGCCGACGCCAACAGGCCGAACTATTACATCAGTTCTGTAAGCGCCGATCAGGGTACCGTGATGTCTCAGCACACCAACGGAAATGTTGATGACTCTTATCCAGCACTTTCGGATGATGGTAACATCTTGTTCTTCACCCGCTACAATAGCACTTACGGTCCCTCTATCTGGTCTCTCAATCTGAAAGACGGCACTCTGTCCTCATGTGCCCGCGGTTACAATGCTTGCCCGGTTCCTGGAAACAACAATGCTTTCTACTGTGTTCGCAACGCATCTGTAGGCAAATCAGAGATTTGGCTTGTAGATTTCGTTAAGGGACAGGAGAGCCTCCTGCTCAGTGATGTGAACCGCAGCTTCACCTCCCCCACCCTTTCTCCCGATGGCAAATGGCTGCTCGTTGTCGGCAACTCTGCTTCTAACATCTCACACCAGCAGAACCTCGACATCTTTGCAGTTCGCACAGACGGCTCACAGCTGACTCAGCTGACTTATCACCCCATGACTGATATGTGTCCCGTATGGTCAAGAGACGGTAAGTACATCTACTTTATCTCTTCACGTGCCAACGAGAACTCCAGCTACAACATCTGGCGTATGAGCTTCAACCTCTAATGTAGAGAGCAATGAAAAAGATATTTCTATCTCTGTTAATCGCCATAGCATGTTCCGTTTCCGCTTCTGCACAGGACAATGGCAAAGAAGGGGGTGGATATGACGCTAGTGCTTTCTACGGCGACACGAGCTCTGGTGACGTAACCTATAAAAGAACCAAATTAGGCTTCTCTGTAGGAGGTGGTGCCAGTGTATTTGAAACCAAAAACGATTTGGAAATGAGGTCTCCTGGCTATACCGTTGGTGGAGCGTTTATTATCACAACAGGATTAGGCCGTAGCCAAACGCCTCGATGGACTGCAGAATTCGGTGTAGGTATATATGTGTCAGGGACAGGAGCCGAATACTATAATAATAGTGGCTCTTCCTATTATAGCCGTATGGAAGAAGTAACTACGACTTATCTTGACATAGCCAACCTTTCAGCACGTATCCGTCTGAACTTTAATCCGAGATCAAGAAAAGCCATATGGTATATGTATTTGGGAGCTCAAATCAGTCCCTGCGCATTTGGTCCCGGAATGGAAAAGGAAGGATATTCAGGTGGAACTAAAGTGTATTCCTATGAAAGCAGTAACTACAACTTCGGCGGCCACTTGAATTTTGGATTCGGAGTTGCTGGTCGCCATGTTGGTTTTCAGTTTGGCTTCCAGCATTCTCGATGGACAACTTCGCCAGTGTTCAATACTATCGGAGGAAACCTATTCTTCGTCTGGTAACCAATTCCTGAAATCACAAGATAACTCTATTACAAAGCCTCTTTCCATTGTTGGAGAGAGGCTTTTCTAGTTAAAAAAAAGTGTAAATCGGCTTGTGTAATAAAGATTATTGTAAGCCTCAAATTTGCAAAATTCAGATTTATTTCGTATCTTTGTGCCGTAAACGAGGGGCCAATGAGACTTATTCCAAGGGCCGCAGGGAAATAAGTCCAAGCCACGAATTTAATAATCCACGCCGTGGATTATTAAATCCAGGCCGAGAATCCAAGAATCCACGTCGAGAATTTAATTACCCACCAAGGGCTTTTTAATTGTACATCATGGTCAAAACCATTATACTCCAAGGTCTAAAGCATAATACACCATGAACAGATGAAATGTCCATGGTCGAATCTTCTGTCAATTGTCAACTGTCAATTGAAAGCGTTGCAGTGTTGCAACGCTTTGTACTTCCCTAGAACTTTTCCAAGCGAATATTATACAATATAACGCATTTTTTTAAGGGTATATCTCAAATCCTATCCTTTTTTGAACTATTTTTGTCTTTTCGTGAGTTGATGCCTGAACTATTCTTCACCTGGTAGCAAAGTCTAGAAATTACAGAATAGCTCTATTTAAAAGCCTCATTCCATTATCGGTGAGAGGCTTTACTTTTATATAAAAAAGTCTAAATCGGCTTGTGAAATAAAGATTATTGCATACCTTTGCAGTGGTAATGGAAAAGAAATGAAGACAGGACTTGTACTTGAAGGGGGCGCGATGCGCGGGTTGTTCAGTGTGGGAGTGATGGACGTGCTGATGGAGGCTGGCGTGGAGTTCGACGGCATCGTGGGAGTGTCCGCCGGAGCTGCATTCGGCTGCAACTACAAAAGCAGGCAGGCGGGTCGCGCTCTGAGGTATAATCAGAGGTTTGCACGCGATAGGAGATATTGCAGTCTGTGGTCACTGTTGACTACGGGCGACCTTTTCAACGCCAAATTCGCATATCATGTAGTTCCAAATAAGTACGACATATTTGATAATGAGGCTTTTGAGAAGAATCCGACTGCGTTCTACGTGGTCTGCACCGACCTGAACACAGGAGAGGCCGTTTATAAGCAGCTGAACGAAGGGGGTGACGAGACATTCGACTGGATTCGAGCTTCCGCTTCCATGCCCCTGTGCTCTCGCCCGGTTGAGTTGGGGGGCCATGTGCTGTTGGACGGAGGTATAGCTGACAGTATTCCTCTGAAGTTCTTTCAGGAAGCGGGTTATGAGCGCAACGTAGTTGTTCTGACTCAGCCCGAAGGCTATGTGAAGCGCCCCAACAAGTTCGTGCCAGCGATGCGACTGTCCGGTCTGCGGAAATACCCGCGTTTCATAGAAGCCGCTGCCCACCGCCACGAGATGTACAACGCTCAGACCGAATATGTCCGCGAGGCCGAACTTCAAGGCCACACAATCGTGATTCGACCTGAGAGTGCGCTGCCGATAGGCCACATAAGCCACGACCCAGCTGAGATGCAGCGGGTTTATGATATGGGGCGGGCTGTGGCGGAACGAAGAATCAAAGAAATAAAAAACAGACTCTCCCCCCTGCCCCTCCCGGAAGGGAGGGGAGTAGTTTCTATTAGACTGGGAGTAAGCCCCCAAATACGAGAAAACATATAAGGCACATTAGACCCATAAAACCCATAAGCCAAAAGAAGAAGACCCATGTGGGTCTTCTTCTGGCTTTAACAAATTCTATTTGAGCTTTATCCGTGAAGGAGCCATTTATCGGCCTCTTCGTAGAGTTTGTCAACGGTCTCGGGACGATCCTGACCGGGCTGATCCTGATAACATACTGCGCCGTCGATGTCCTGAATGTATGCGTGACACTGACAAGCCTGACGGTAGTGTGCGAAATCTGAGGGATGCAGGTTGATGCGATCTGTCGGATATGCGGGGATAAGGTTATCCTTCTCGTAGATGGTGGTCCATCCAGCCACATACCACTCACCGTTCAAACGCACGAGACGATAGAGTATCTGCACGTCCATAACGAGATCCACGGGCACCTCATTGATGTTGTGACGCTGCTCCAGCGTGGTTTCCATGATAGCCACGGAGCGGTTTCCATGTGTCCACACAAGTATGGAGTGGATGTGATGCGGTGCGCGCGACGGGTTCTTGGACAGAGCTTCGATGAAGTCCGGTCCGGAGCCGTGGAACCAAGAAGTGTGTACATAAGACTCGTCAATATAACAAGTGCGCATTGCTTCCCAAAGTGCGTTGTCGCGGCAGAAGCGCTCGAATGTGAGTACTCGGCGTACAGCCTCTTTCTCCAGACGATTCTCGTGAGAGACGTGGACGGGACGTTTCAGAATCAGTTGAGTATTCATCTTTTAGGTTAGTTATTCTATGTCGGTATTTTAAATTTAGGCACAAAGATAATGGGAATTTTGATAAGTTGTATCTTTTCGGCCTTATGATTTACGTTTTTTAAGAAAAAGCCCCGCCGACATTTGTCAACGGGGCGTTATCTACGCGCGCGTACCTTATTAATAATATATAAGGACGAACGATATCGGATTAGTAGAAGAGATGACGGTTGTCCTTAACGTCAGCTCTCAGATAAAGCTCCTGCATGTAGCGGTTAGCAGCCTGCATAGCCTGAGAGGAAATCTGAGACTGTTCTGCCTTCTTTGCAGCGTCGTCTGCCTGGGCAGCCTTCTTGTTCTCGGCAGTCACCTGCAGAGCATAGACAGCGGCGTTACCCTTGACACCAGCCACGAAACCGCCCTTGGCTGTCTTGGCGACAGCACCTGCAAGAGCAGGCTCGCTGGCACCTACAGACTGGACGAATACGGGAGCGTTGAAGGTGATGTGACGAACGGTGTCCATTGGCAGAGCACCAGCAATCTTAGCGGCAGCAGCCAAGTTGGAAGCTGAAGCCATACTGGTCATAATCTTGCCGGCTTTCTTGTCGCGGATAACCTCCGACTGGAGATAATCTTTCACGGTCTCCAGGTCACGATACATACCCTCGTGGATGCCACTAAGCATAACAATCATCAGATGGTCGTTGTTTCCACAGGTATAGACATCGCTGACCTCACCTACCTCGCGGTCGTCACTGAAGAGCCAGCGCAGAGCCTCACGAGTGGATGCGATACCTGCGATATTGTGGATGTTGGCGGGGATGCCCGGCTGCTGCTGAACCATATAACCGCTCTTCACGGCGTTGGCCTCGATGTCTTCGATGGTCTTGTTGGTGGCAACGAACTGAGCGAAGTCGTTGTAAGTCTTGTTGAAGGTCTCGTTGGAGAACTCGATAGGACGCTTCACGACAGCTACGTCGTATTTATCCACAGCACCCTTACGGTCAAGAACATTCACGATGAGGATACCGTTAGAAAGAGTCACCTGCTGGGTTGTACCGGCAGCCTGAGCGTTGATGGCACGAATAAGCTTCACATTGTTCTCGTCCAGAGCAGAACGCTCGTAGTCCTTAGAGGTAATCCACTGCTCTGCACCTGCCTGGTTATACTTCTTTGCTATGGAGTCGAAGGGAGCACCTGCTGCGAGAGCAACTACGATGCTGTCGGCAGTCTTCTTAGCAGCCTCATCGACACCAGCTACACCAATCTGACGGATCTGGATACTATCGGGCAGAGAAACCTTTGCCATGAGGCGGATAATGTTCTGACTGTTGTCTGCGGTGTTAACATACGGGCCCTTCTGTGCGCCGACTGCCATAGAGTCGAGCTCGCGGGCGATGTCAGAAGGCAGAGCAGCCTTACGTACAGGAACGGCGCTGTAGGCAACGGTGCTGCCGCTCTTGCGAACTATGCTGGCGATGTCCTCGCCGGTAGCCATCTGAGCTGCGATTTCAGCCATCTCAGCACTGAGCTGCTCGCGGTCGGCCTTGCTTGCCTTAACCGGAACATCAACATACTTCAGGTCACGAACGCCCTGCATCATGCGGAAGGCCTCCTTCAGTTCATTGTACTTGGCGGTGATTTCCTTGTCGTCAACCTGGATTTCGTCATCCTTGATGCTGCTGTAAGGAACGGCAACAACAAAAGCCTCCTTCTCATCGGCCTTAGCCTCGAGGTTACGCTCCACCTGCACGTTGTTTGCGATGAAAGCGTGACCAAGCAGGGCGTTGAACTTCTGAGCGAGCACCTGATTGCGGATGTTGCGCTCCACAAACTGCCAGTAAGCATAGAGCTGACGGTAGTAGTTCACGGCCTCGGCGGGCTGGTTGGGCTGTGCCTGCATAGCCTTGTAGTCGGTGAGGAACTTCTGCAGGGTCTGCACGTCGAAGGTGCCGGTCTGCTGGTTCACGAACGGAGTCTGACGCAGCATCGGGTTCTGGCCCGTGGTGATAATGTCCTGCATTTCTGCGTCGGTAACCTGAAGGCCAAGCTCTTCGGCCTCATGCTCGAGGAGCTGGGTCTGCACGAATGTATCCCACACCTCGTCGCGGATCTGCTGCATCTGCTGCTCTGTCAGGTTGTCCTGACCGGAAGAGAACTTAACCACGTTGACATATTCGTCAACCATGTCGTTGAACTCCTGAATGTTGATGGTCTTGCCATAAACCTTACCGATGCGCTGACGGCTTTCGTTCTGTGAAGAGGAAAGTGAGCGAACAGCTTCCTCGGCGATAAAGGCAAACAAGGCCAGACCCACCACAATGAGCAGGAGTGCGCCTTTGCTTCTGATTTTCTGTAATGTTGCCATGTTGTTTTTTATGATTTTAATTATATTTGTCTCTGTATTTACGCTAAAAGCGCACGAAGGTACGGATTATTTATGAAACTGCCGCCACTTTCGCCCGAAAATTGCCCCAAAGGGGCTAAAGTTTAGCAAAAAGTGGCCTGTTTGCCTCAATTATTGCCCTCCGAAGTGCGTTTTTTGTCTCTTTTTGGGTCTTTAGTGTGTCAGAAATCAGCTGTCATTGACATGCAGACGAACCAGCTCGATTTTTGTATTCGTTTTCTTTATTATCTTGAACTCAAAATGTCCTATCTTCACCACCTCGTTCAGTTTCGGGAAGCTCTGGAACTCATGAAGAATCAGACCGCCCACGGTGAGATAGTCGTCGCTCTCCGGCAGGTCGAGTCCGAGGAGTTCATTGGCCTTCTCTATCTCCAGGCGTGCCGAGATCTCGTATTCACCGTCGGGAAGCTGGCGCGCCACATAGTCGGTCTGGTCGTGCTCGTCCTCAATATCTCCGAATATCTCCTCAACCAAGTCCTCGAGGGTGCAGATACCGCTTGTGCCACCGAATTCGTCAACCACGACCGCGAGCGATTTCTTCTGTTGCATAAGCATCTGCATAAGTTTCTTTGCGACCATAGTTTCAGGCACAATAACCACGTCGCGGATGTGGTCTCTCCAAGGCGTATCCGGCTTCAGCCGGAACATCTCTGACGAGTGGATATAGCCCAGAATGTGGTCGATGTCCTCCTCATAGACAATAATCTTCGAGCATCCGCTCTCCACAAACAGGGTCTGGAGGTGCGCCAACGTATCTTTTATATCCACAGCCACAATCTCCGTACGGGGCACTATGCAGTCGCGCACCTTGCAGCTGCTGAAATCCAGAGCGTTCTGGAAAATCTTGACTTCATCTGTTATGTCCTCCTCGTTCTCTGTATGGTCGATACTCGACTGAATGAGATAGTCCAGATCAACCTTCTTGAACGCCTGCTCGCTGTCTGTGGGGGCCACCTTTAGTCCGAATATCCTCAGCAGCAGTTTCGAGAGGCCGCTGGTGAACTTGGCTATTGGATAGAGCAGAATATAAAACAGGTATGCGAGCGGGGCAAAGAACGTGAGGGTGCGGTTTGGCGAAATCTTGAAGATGGTCTTCGGGAGGAACTCCCCTGTTACCAATACGACAAGTGTGGAAATCAGCGTCTGAATTAGCAGTCGCAACCAGTCGTTGGCCTCGCCGGTTAGTCCTATCGGGGTGAGCAGAACCACGTCCAACAGCTTAGCCATCAGTATGCCATAGATAACCAGAGAGATGTTGTTACCCACAAGAATTGACGAGATGAAACTGTTCGGATGGGCATAAAAGACCGAGACCAGACGCGAGCCCCAGACGCTCTCGGCCCGATCCATCTCGAACCTGAGCTTGCTGCTGGACACAAAGGCAATCTCCATTCCTGAGAAGAAGCCCGAGAAAAGCAGCACAATGATGATTTCTATTATTATTGTAGTCATTTTTATATTTTAAATCGGCCCGTCAATTAACAAAGTGTCCTGGAGGCGCAGTCTTGGCCTTGCCGGTCTGCGGCCGGCGCAGGGTGTCTGTCTGCTCGTTTTGCGTGTCGCTCATGGGGAAGGCACCGGCGGCGTTGTCGAAGTGCCAGTCTGTCATTTCCTCGTTTGAGCGGAAGCGCGTACCCTCTATTTCGCGCTCCGGGGTGGTGATGCGCACGAAGAGGTCCGACCAGATCAGATGCGCGTCCATATCCCAGTAGAACTCTTCCGAGCGGAACAACGTACCCTCGCGGTTGAGGATAACGACCCGTCCGCGCAGCTCCCAAGTGCGGTTCTCATGGCAATAGGCGGTGTCGCTCTGCACGTGCCATTCTACATGGAAGGTTGAGTCGAACTTCTCCATAAACAGTCCCTTGAGGAAGGTCCATCGCTGGGGTTCTGAGGTATATATATCCCAGTCTTCTGCCACAATCTTATAACTGATTATGCCCGAGTCCGAGATGAGGTTGGATATGCCGTGAGAGGTCATAAAGGGCAGCGAGTCGTTGGGGTCAACGGCCGGTGCTAAATGCTCCTGCGCCTGAGAGCAGGAGAAGAGGAAGGCAATAGAGAGGTGGATTATGAACAGGAAAAGGACTGTCTGACGTTTCATCTTACTGGAATTTCCATTTCATAAACCAAGACTCGCTAAAGGTCAGACCTATATTTATGCGGAAATAGTTCTCTGTAATCATAGAACTGACGCTCGGGGAGCGATGAACCCACTGGATACCGAAGTTCACCTGCGACGAGCGGTTTATCACATTCATAATCGGGAGGCCCAAACCGGCGGTGATGCCGAACTCCTTGGGGCCTGACTGCCCGTTAATCATCAGGTTGGGCGAGGCATAAAAGACACCGAAGCGGTAGTTGATGCGCTTGCCGTAGCTGCGGTGGTAACGCGACGGGCAATACTCCAGTCCGGCGTTTATGCGGTGGCGGTTCTTGTAGTCGCCCGTCCCCACCTCATATCTGACATCTGTGCTCGTCTGCCCCTCGATGATTCTCGGCGTGACGCACGAAGCCCAGCCCTCGTAGGTGTAGTCCAAAGCCACGGTGAGGCGGTCTGCATGTCCCCAGGCGACACCGGCACTATAAGTCATGGGCAACTGAAAAGCATTTTTCACCGAACGGGTGATGGTGTCACCGTTTACCATATATCGGAGCATGTTGGCAGGACTGTGGATCTTGTGTCCGATGCCAGCTGTGAAGCCGATATTCAGGTGGTCTTCCTCACCGATTTTGGCGTTGTACTGCAGACCCACATCGAGCTTCCAAGTCTTGATGTTGCTCATATAGGCGTTGCTCAGAGAGTTGTAGTTGCTGTTCGCGGTTCCGTTCTCCGAGAAGCTCTGAACCATGTAGTGATCCAGATTACCCCACACATATCCTATGTTCGCACCTATGCTCAGTCCCTTGAAAGGCTCCCAACCCACACCTGCGTACATCTCATTCAGACCGCCGTCGCCGCTGTGGGTCATGGTTTGGGTTACGTTCTGCTGAGTGTAGGCATCTGTAGTTACCTTGCGTTCATTAGTAAACGAGTAGCCGATGGCTGAATAAGGCACGAATCCGATGCTCATTCCGAGATGCGGTGCCAGACGGAAACCCATGTTCACATAGTCGAACGAGGTGTTGTTCACACGCTGTCTGACATTGCCCTGTGACATAAAGGCACGTTGCAACGACATTCCGACATCAAAGATAAATGTCAGGGAGTCTATGGCCGAATAACTGGCAGGATTCTGCATATTCACGCGGATTCCGGAGCGCAAGCCCTGGGCCACGCCGCCCATGGAGCGGTTGAATCCCTGCGACTGGTCCGACATCAGTCCGAGTCCGAAACGCGAATATGAGGTGTTGGTGCCGCCGGTCTGGGCAACAGCCGAAGTGAAAGTGATTGCGGCAAATAGGATTGCCAGTAGGCATTTATGTCTGTTCATTGTTCGTTATGCCAAATTCTTATTGTAAAGCAGCACGCGGTTCAGACCGTATGCCACCAGATTATGTTCTATATATACCGGTACTGCCACGTCCGGATGCAGGCTCTCGCAGTCGCCGCCCGTGAGCACTACTTTGAGGTTGTCTGAAGTCCGGCTCAGCGAACTCACATATCCCTCGATCTCATGCTGAAGGCCTACGACGGCTCCGGCTCTGAGGGCTGTTTCCGTGTCGTAGCCTATAGCAGGCGTGTCGCCGGATGTTCCGACCAGAGGCAGACGGCTGGTGTGCTCATGCATAGCAACCAGACGCATGTTTATCCCTGGCGCTATGTTGCCGCCCACGTATCTTCCTGTGGAATCCACCACGTCGAAGGTCACACACGAGCCGGCATCCACAACCAGCACATCGCTGCCCCGATAGAGCCAGGCCGCGCCGACAGCTGCTGCCAGACGGTCTGAACCGAGGGTCGTCGGCGTGTGATAGCCGTTGGCTATGGGCACGGGAGTCGCCGGCGTGAAAGGCAACACAGCAAAGGGCAGCTCCGCAAGAGCAGCCACGACATCACCCGCCACCTCCGCCACACTGCTCACTATGCCCGCCTCGATCGGGAGACGTGCAGCGAGTGCTTCTATGGATTTAAGCGGGCTTCCTTCAACGGCTTCTGCTTCTACCAGAGAGTCTTGGTCGAATACAGCCAGTTTGGTGCGAGTGTTGCCGATGTCGATTATTATATTCATTTCGGGTGCAAAAGTACAAATATTTATTGGAATCTCACGTAAATAAAGACGTTTTAACCATTTTAGGGCTCTTTTTCCGAAAAAACTTAGCCGATTGCGCTCTCCTCTCTCAGCTTTTTTGTACCTTTGCGCCCGATTTTACACAATTATGAAGAAATTTCTGACTTTGCTTCTGGGGCTGGTGACGGCTGTAACGGTGTTCGCGGCCCAGCCGTTAGTCACTGACTCTACCCTGGTCGTGTCGCTCCTCACCTGCTCGCCCGGTTCGCAGGTTTATGAGCTGTACGGCCACACAGGACTGCGTGTCAGAAGCACTCAGCAGCATACCGATTACGTATATAACTACGGCGTGTTCGATTTCAACGCACCGCATTTCGTATGGCGGTTCGTTCTCGGAGAGACCGATTACATGGTGGCACCTATCCCCTACCCCTGGTTCTACGAGGAATACCAGTACCGCGGCTCCTCCATCACCGAGCAGGTTCTGAACCTGAAGCCCTACGAGGCAGAATGTCTGGTGAACGCGCTGCGCCGCAACTGCCAGCGCGAGAACCGAGTCTATCGCTATAACTTCCTGACGAACAACTGCACCACGAAGGTGCGCGACATCATCGAGGAGAACATAGACGGAGCTGTGGTCTATCCCATCCGTACTAAGACAGGCTCTTTCCGCACGGTTCTGCACGAGTTCACCGAGGGACATCCGTGGGCTCGCGAGAGCAACGACCTCCTGCTCGGAGCCGCTATGGACACAGCCATAACGCAGCGGGACGCCCAGTTCTCACCTATCTATCTGATGCAGGATGCAGCCGGAGCTATGATAGCCCTGCGAGGCACTTACCGCCCTCTGGTTTCCGAAACGAATATACTCTTGAAGGAGAACGAGGCCGCAGCCAAGGCATACGCCGACGAGAACCCGTCGTTTCCCGTCTCCCCCCTCGCCGTCAGTATCATTGGCATTCTGGCAGCCATAGCACTGGCTCTCTGGGAGCGCAAACGCGGCAGTATCTGGTGGCCGGCCGATATCGTACTGATGTCGCTGCAGGGGCTGGGCGGAATCGTGGTCACGATTCTTGTCTGCTGGTCGGCACACCCAGGCGTAGCATCCAACTGGCAGATTATCGTGCTGAACCCACTTCCGCTGATAGCCTTGCCGTTCGTGGTGATGTACGACCGCCGTCACACCTCCTGCGCCTATCACTATGCGACTGCAGCGGCCCTGCTCCTTTTCCTGCTGACGGCTCCGCTTATGCGCCAGCATTATAGTTTTATCATCTATCCCATTGCATTTGTGATGCTTACGCGAGCCGTGAGTCATCTGAACATATACCGCAAGCGCCAATGAATAAGTCGCGTTTCCTCACGTCATTTCTCTGCCTGATGGCCTTGATGAGCGTCGATGCCCAGACGCCGGCTGTGCCGCGCCTGGTCGTCAACATTCTCGTGGATCAGCTGCGCACCGACTATCTGGAAGCGTTCGCACCGCTCTACGGCGAAGGCGGACTGAAACGTCTGCTCTCCGAAGCGCGCTATTACACCGATGCCGCGCCAGCCTTCCGCAAGCCCGACCGCGCTTCGGCTGCCGCCTCATTAGTCACCGGGACTGTCCCCTACGACAACGGCATAACGGGACTCACATGGCTCAGCCGCAAGACTCTCCAGCCGGTGTTCTGTGTCAATGACTCACGATTCGCCGGAATCCAGACACAAGACCGCACATCGCCCGCCAACCTGCTTACCTCCTCTCTTTCCGACGAGCTTGAGATAGCCACCGGCGGCAACTCCATAATCTACAGCATCTGCCCCGAGCGCGACATGGCCGTGCTCATGGCCGGACATAACGCCGACGGAGCCTTCTGGCTGAACGACCAGACAGGAGCGTGGAGCAGCACGAGCTATTATGGCGATTATCCCCATTGGGTATCTGTTTATGAACGCGCGAACACGCTCGCGACGCGTATAAAGAAGATGCAGTGGACACCCCTCTATCAGGGGGCTGTGTCCAGTTTCCACTATTTCCACAGCGCCAGCGAGGAGCAGACAAAACTCTTCAAGCATAAATTCGAGGGAGACAGACGCTACCGCGAGCTGAAGACATCACCGCTGGTAAACGAGGAAGTGAACCATCTCGTGGAACAGTGTCTGGCAAGCACAGGCATCGGACGCGACTACGTGCCCGATATGCTTAACAT
This sequence comes from Bacteroidaceae bacterium, assembly GCA_017447625.1. Classification (GTDB taxonomy): domain Bacteria; phylum Bacteroidota; class Bacteroidia; order Bacteroidales; family Bacteroidaceae; genus Physcousia. The sequence continues at coordinate 6,714 of JAFSNB010000044.1, read as the reverse complement.
AGGCTACTACGCAGGCAACTACAACCACGCCAGCGCTTCGCAGAGCCCGGCAGAGATGCAGGATGCCTACGCCCGTCTGGACCGCTCTCTGGCCAAGCTGATTGCCTCGGTCGAGAAATACGTGGGAGCCGGTAAAGCGCTCTTCGTGCTTTCCTCCACCGGATATGCCGACAGCGAGGTGGCCGCAATCGACTACACCGCCCACAAGATACCCACCGGCACGTTCGACATGAACAAAGCCTCCATGCTGCTCAATATGTACCTCGGAGCGATCTATGGGCAGGAGCAGTATGTGGAAGCCACCCGCGATGCCCAGATATTCCTGAACCACCGAATCATAGAGCAGAAGAACCTGCGCTTCGCCGACGTGCTGGCACGCTGCGAGGAGTTTCTGGTTCAGATGAGCGGCGTGCGCGAGGTCTATACCACCCTCCGCCTGAAGGCAGGCAACTGGGAGAAGGGTCTCGACCGCGTGCGCAACAGCTGGAATGCCGTCACCTGCGGAGACATCATCGTTGATGTCCACCCAGGTTGGAAGATAGCCACACAACAATCAACAGAGATAATCAACGGGGGCGAGCCCTACTGCTCTTATCCCCTGTTCTTCTTCGGCCCCGGCATCAGCCCCGAGCGACTCACCACACCCGTCGTGACCACAGTAATCGCTCCCACTGTTGCCCAGTGCCTCCGCATCCGCGCCCCCAACGGCTCCACCGACGCGCCTTTGATCATTGAACATTGATCATTGAACATTGAACATTGGGCGGCTTAATCTTTTACGTTATTACGTTATACCGTTATACCGTTATTACGCCGAGCCACCCCTTAAACCCCTTAAACTCTTAAACTTCTTAAACTGTCTTTAAACTATAAACTTTAAACTATAAACTTTAATAATGGATTTCTTTAAATTGATTCGCAAGCTCTTCGGAAACAAGAGTGACCGCGATATGAAACAGATACAGCCGCTCGTGGAACAGGTCAAAGCCATCTATCCCGAGATTCAGGCCCTCTCCAACGACGAGCTGCGCGCCCGCACCAAGGAATTGCAGGCTAAGATTCAGGAGGCCGGCGAACCTATCAGCAAACAGGTGGCCGAGCTGCGTGCCAAAATCGAAGAGACCGACATTCAGGACCGCGCTCCCATCTTCAAGCAGATAGACCAACTGGAGAAAGACAAGCTGGAGGTGTTCGAGAAGGTGCTGGACGAGATTCGTCCCGTGGCCTTCGCCATCATGAAGAGCACCGCCGAGCGCTTCACCAACAACCCCGACATCGAGGTCACCGCCACCGATTTCGACCGCGAACTGGCCGCTCACCACGACTTCGTGGATATCGAGGGCGACAAAGCCATCTACCACAACCACTGGGTAGCCGGCGGTAACGAGACCGAGTGGAACATGATTCACTATGACGTGCAGCTCTTCGGCGGCACCGTACTGCATCAGGGTAAGATTGCCGAGATGGCAACGGGTGAAGGTAAGACCCTCGTGGCCACTCTGCCCGTGTTCCTCAACGCCCTGACTGGCAACGGCGTACATGTCGTGACCGTCAACGACTATCTGGCCAAGCGTGACTCCGAATGGATGGGCCCGCTTTATATGTTCCACGGTCTCGCCGTAGATTGCATCGACAAGCACCAGCCCAACAGCGAAGCCCGCCGCCGCGCTTATCAGGCAGACATCACCTTCGGAACGAACAACGAGTTCGGCTTCGACTATCTGCGTGACAACATGGCCACCTCGCCCGAGGACCTAGTGCAACGCGCCCACAACTACGCCATCGTCGATGAGGTTGACTCCGTGCTTATCGACGACGCACGTACGCCGCTCATTATCTCCGGTCCCGTGCCTAAGGGTGACGACCAGCTCTTCGAGGAATACCAGCCGCTCGTCGAGCGTCTCGTTGGCGTTCAGAAACAGCTGGCAACACAGTATCTGGCAGAGGCCAAGAAACTCATCACCGAGGGAACGGAGCAGAACGACAAAGAGAAGACCGAAGCCGGTTTCCTTGCCCTCTTCCGCTCGTACAAGGCTCTGCCCAAGAACAAGCCGCTCATCAAATACCTCTCCGAACCCGGCATAAAGAGCGGAATGCTCGCCACCGAGGAGATATACATGGAGAACAACAACAAGCGTATGCCCGAGGCCGTGGAGCCACTCTTCTTCGTCATCGACGAGAAGATTAACAGCGCCGACCTCACCGACAAAGGTAACGACTGGCTGGCCGGGCAGGTGAACGACAAGGACCTCTTCATCCTCCCCGACATCGTGGGTCAGATGAGCGCCCTCGAAGCCGATAAGAGCATTAGCGACGAAGAGCGCGTGCAGCAGAAGGACAAGCTCTACACCGACTACGCCATCAAGAGCGAGCGCGTACACACCATTCAGCAGCTGCTCAAAGCCTACGCTATGTTCAACCTCAACGAGGAATACATCATCGTTGACGGCGAGGTGAAGATTGTGGACGAACAGACGGGCCGCGTGATGGAAGGACGCCGCTGGAGCGACGGCTTGCATCAGGCCGTGGAGGCCAAGGAGCACGTGAAGGTGCAGGCCGCCACACAGACCTTCGCCACCATCACCCTGCAGAACTACTTCCGCATGTACCACAAGCTGGCCGGAATGACAGGTACCGCCATCACCGAGGCCGGTGAGTTCTGGGATATCTACAAACTTGATGTCGTCGAGATCCCGACCAACCGCCCCGTCATACGCAAGGACATGAACGACCGCGTCTATAAGACACAGCGCGAGAAGTACAATGCCGTAATCGCCGAGATCGAGGCTATGCGCAACAGCGGCCGACCCGTGCTCGTAGGTACGACATCCGTGGAGATATCCGAGCTGCTCTCACGTATGCTCTCTCTGCGTAAGATTCCTCATCAGGTTCTCAACGCCAAACTGCACCAGAAGGAGGCAGACATCGTGGCTCTCGCCGGACAATCGACCAACGGGCTCGGAGCCGTCACCATTGCCACCAACATGGCCGGTCGTGGTACTGACATCAAGCTTTCGCCCGAAGTGCGCGAGGCAGGCGGTTTGGCCATCATCGGCACCGAGCGCCACGAGAGCCGCCGCGTCGATCGCCAGCTCCGCGGACGTTCCGGTCGTCAGGGCGACCCGGGCAGCTCCGTCTTCTTCGTCTCCTTGGAGGATAAGCTCATGCGTCTGTTCGCCTCCGAGCGTATAGCCAAAGTTATGGACCGTCTCGGTTTCGAGGACGGCGAGATGATTGAACACCCGATGATTAACAACAGTATCGAGCGCGCACAGAAGAAAGTCGAGGAGAACCACTTCGGTGTGCGTAAGCGCCTGCTGGAATACGACGATGTGATGAACAAGCAGCGCACCGTCATCTACGAGAAGCGCCGTCACGCCCTTATGGGCGAACGTCTCGGCATGGACATCGCCGACATGCTCTACGACCGCGTCTGCAACATCATCGAGAACAACGACTACCAGGGCTGCAAGGAACAGTTCATCGAAATCATGGCGATGGAAGTTCCCTTCACCGAGCAGGAGTTCATCGACATGAAACGCAACGACCTGGCAGAGAAAGCTTATCAGGCCGTACTCGACCGCTTCAAACAGAAGACATCTCTCATCGCATCCGAGGCCTACCGTGTCTTCAAGCCCATCTACGAGGGCGAACACGGTCAGGAGTGGGCCGAGCGCCCCGTCATGGTGCCCATAGTTGATGGCCGCCGCGTGTATAACATCGGCAACGGCGTCACCCTGCGCCAGACATGCGAGACCGAGGGCCGCATCCTCGTCACCGCCTTCGAGAAAGCCATCATGCTTCACGTCATCGACGAAGCCTGGAAAGAGAACCTGCGCGAGCTGGACGAGCTGAAACACAGCGTGCAGAACGCCTCATACGAGCAGAAAGACCCGTTGCTTATCTTCAAGCTCGAATCCGTGCAGCTCTTCGACAAGATGGTGAACCGCATAAATAACCAGACCATCAGTATCCTCATGCGCGGCTCTATTCCCGAGCAGACAGCCATTGCCAACGCCGAAGCCGAACAGCCGCGCCGCCCGCGTCAGCAATACACCGAGAGCCGCAGCGACCTCGCCGACCCCGCCCAGCGCGCAGCCGCACAGCAGGACACCCGTGAGCCGCAGCAGCGCACTCCGTTCACTGCCGAGAAACTGCCCGGCCGCAACGACCCGTGTCCATGCGGTTCAGGCAAGAAATTCAAAAACTGCCACGGTCGCGGATTATAAACAAAAAAACATGGGAAAAGCTAAATGGATAGGAGCTTTCTTCGGGCTGCTTTCGGGCGGCCCGTTGGGAGCTCTTGCCGGTTTTGTCTTCGGTGCCATCTATGACAGCATGGAAGGCAACGGCATTGACCCGATGTACGGAAGTTACAACGGCGATAACTACGGTTCGATACACGATGCCTTCGCAGGCAACCGACAGACCACCGAAGCCGGCACACGCAACGGCTTCCTTTTTGCCCTGCTCACCCTTGCCGCATATATCATCAAAGCCGACGGGCGCATAATGCACTCGGAGATGGAGGTTATGCGACAGTTTCTGCGCCAGAACTTCGGTTCAGAAGCCGTAGGCGACGGCGAAGCAATCCTGCGCCAACTCTTCGACAAACAGCGCGATACAGACCAGCAGCAGCCGGGAGCCTACCGTCAGACTATCGCCGACTGCTGCGGCCAACTGCGTATGGTTCTGCCCGAAAGTCAGCGCCTGCAGCTCCTCGCCTTCCTCGTCTCAATAGCCAAGGCCGACGGAAACCTGCATCAGACAGAGACCGAAGCCCTGCGGGACATCACCCGCCTGCTCGGTCTCTCCGATGCCGACCTGAACTCCATGATGGGACTCGGCAGTACCTCGCTCGACGATGCCTATAAAGTGCTGGAAGTAAGCCCCGACGCCACCGACGAAGAGGTCAAACGTGCCTACAAGGAGCAGGTGAAGCGCAACCACCCCGACCGCGTTGCCCAGCTTGGCGAAGACGTACGCCGCGCCGCCGAAGAGAAGATGAAACAAATCAACTCTGCCCGCGACATCATCTATCAAGCCCGAGGCATCAACTGAATCTTGAGCTCTGAATATATCATATATAAACGCAGATAATTGCAATATAATATTTCACTTCGCAATTCATTAGTGTCCAATATATTGGACACTAATTATTTCAGATAATTGTTCAGAAAGAAATACTATGAAGAAATTGCTATGTAACCTTGTGCTGATGGTTTTGGTGCTCTCTGCCAGCGCACAAATAGATGAGAATCCTGTTGACCCTGAGGCCAACGAGGAAACTCGTGAGCTCTACCGCTACCTGCGTGATGAAGTATGGGGCAAGAAGGTCTTGTCGGGTTGTCAGGCTGAATGGAATTACAACACCAACGATGCCAATCGTATCAAAGAAGCCTGCGGCAAATACCCGAAGGTAAACGTATTCGACTTCCAGCACTTTGACCAGCCGTGGATTAACTACCGTACCGCTACCGCCAAGCAGTGGCACGATGAAGGAGGCATCGTCTCGTTCATGTGGCACATACACATGCCGCTCGATGCTTCTGCTGATCAGAAGGACGGCAAGCAGGGTTTCTACATAAATGGCGACAAGCCATGCCGCATACTGCCATCACGGTGTGCCACCGAAGGAACGCTTGAGAATAAGATATTCTGTCGTAAGCTGGAAGGCGTAGCAAGCCTGCTTCTCTACTATCAGAATCAAGGCTTACCCATCATCTGGCGACCATTGCATGAAGCGTCGGGACGCTGGTTCTGGTGGGGGGCAGAAGACGGCGAAGCATACAAACAGCTCTATCGCTATATGTTCAACTACTTTAGCAAAGCGGGCATCCACAACCTCATCTGGGTGTGGACGTCGGAAGTGGGCGATGACAACTGGTATCCTGGCGATAAATATGTGGACATCATTGCCCGTGACGGATATCCGAAGAACAACACAACCCACCAGTCGCAGGCTTCCGACTTCAGGAAGCTACGCCAGGCACACCCCAACAAGATGACCGCATTGCCGGAGTGTAACAGCGTGCCCTCATGGGAGAACATGCAACGGGACGGAGCCCTATGGCTCATGGTAGCTCCGTGGTGCGGCGGAGGTGCCTTCGACCATGGCAATTCCGCAGACTTCTGGCAGCAGTTCCTTGGCAATGACAATATCGTCACAAGGTAACTGTGGGATGTTCGCCCCCGAAGGGGCAAAAGCACTAAAACACACTGTTTTTGCCCTTTATGGGCGTAATCTACATCTGCGCCATAAACCCAAGACACAACTCTGGACGCTCGTCTTTAAACCCAAATCGGTCATTAGAATTCATGTCGGTGCGCTATTTGTTTGTGTAGATTTTCTTTATATATCAATACTGTTTAAGGCTGAAAAATGAGATTATTAAGTCAGTTTAACTATTTTCCATGACCTTTTCCCGTCACTCTCAGCCATATTTTTCTCAATCGCCTGCTTTTGTCTCGGAATCTTTTTGTACCTTTGTAGCCGAAATTAACAATCACTTACGATGGAACAAAAATTCAGCAATAACAGCATAGACCTTCAGCATCACCCCGCAGATGTTGTCCAAAATCCGCAAAGGCATCACTTTCGACGCTCAGCAATAGAAAAACTCTGAACTTTTTCGTTAAGTCAAATGAGCAATGCAAAACTTGTTTTAGCATTGCCATGACGAGAAAAAGTCATACGAAGTATGAAACTAGTTT